>CAWBCI010000091.1:0-77900 GCA_963787195.1 uncultured Bacteroidales bacterium | reverse complement strand
TCTTAAATCCAATTATTTTGGATCGGTATTCGGTCTGGTATGCACATTTAATTTCCGCAGTCTGAGCGTGGTTCTTAAACCCACGATGGAATTGCCTGCGATAAGGCAGATGCGACTGGAGAAGATGCGGGAAAATAAACAGCAACTGAAAGGTGAACTTGAGGCAGATACCACCTATCACAGGACCAATCCATTCTTTCATTTCGGGATGGCTGACTGGTCGGTAATATCTACCCAGCAATATAATGGCAGGTCTGATAACCGTCTTTACCTTGCTCTTGGATCTGTCATCGCAGGCGGAGAGGCTGATGTCGCTTTGAACTATAATGCAGGCGAAGCTTTTACAGAAAGGCAGCAGTATTATCTCTGGAAATATGTTAATAACGATTTTTCCCCGCTGAGGCAGGCTATGGCCGGAAAAATCTATACCCATTCAACTTCTTCTATATATGCACCGGTGCTTGGAGTCCAGCTGACAAATACGCCTTCTGTTTACCGCCGTTCTTTCGGAACCTATAATCTGAGCGATTATACCGAACCTGGCTGGACTGTGGAATTATATGTGAATAATGTTCTGGTGGATTTTGTGAAAGCCGATGCCAGGGGCTTCTTTACTTTCAAAGTTCCTCTGGTATATGGGAATTCCAATGTTAAACTACGCTTTTACGGACCCTGGGGAGAAGAAAAGAGCAAGGAACAGAATATCAGTGTCCCCTTTAATTTTCTGCCTCCGGGCCAGGCCGAATATACACTCAGTGGAGGGCTCGTGGAAGACAAGCTAAACGGCCGCTTTGGAAGGGCTAACCTGAATTATGGCATGGCTAAATGGATCACGATGGGAGCTGGTGTGGAGTATCTTTCTACTGTGAGCAGCGGGGCTACCATGCCTTTTGCTGATGTTTCCATGCGACTGGCCTCAAGCCTCTTGCTGTCTGGTGAATATACATATGGAGTCCGCGCAAAAGGGGTGCTTAGCTACCGGCTGCCTTCAAACCTGCAGATAGAATTGAATTATGTGAATTATACGAAGGGGCAGACCGCTATAAATTATAATTATAAGGAAGAGCGTAAAGCCATAATTTCTATGCCGGTCAGGACCAAAAATTTCGTGGCATTCATGCGATTGACCCTTGACCAGATCATACTTCCTATTTCGAATTATACAAGCGGCGAATTCCTTATATCCGGTGCCTTTCGTAACGTGAGTACTAATTTTACTACCTATGCCTTCTTTACCAATCCTTCCAATCCATATATTTACAGCAGTTTATCTCTGGCATTCCGGCTACCTCTACGTCTGGTAATTAGCCCCCGGATTCAATACGAATACATCAATCCTAAAATAGTCTCGGCAAAATGTGAAGTGGAAAAGAGAATATTTAAAGCTGGTTATATGAACCTTTCATATGAACAAAATTTTAAGAGCCAGATCACAAATATTCAAATTGGCTTGCGTTATGACCTTAGGTTTGGACAGGCAGCTTTCTCTTCAAGGACTTACAATAATACCCAGTATTTCGCGGAATCAGCCAGAGGAAGTTTAATCTATGATCAAAAAGCCAAATATATTGGAGCCACTGAGCAGACCAGCGTTGGCAGGGGAGGTATAATCATTGAGCCTTTTCTTGACATAAATTGCAATGGCAAAAGGGATGATGGGGAACCCGCTGTTTCCAAAATTGATTTTAAAACTAATGGAGGCCGTGTCGAAAGAGATGAAAAAGATACTACTATCCGCATATTGAACCTCCAGCCATATACCCAATATTTGCTTGAGCTGGATCCCAATAGTCTGGATAATATTGCCTGGCAATTGAAAATGAAAACCATCAGGATAGATGTCGAACCTAACCAGTTGCACCATGTGCAGGTAGCTGTGGCAGTTTACGGGGAGGTTTCAGGTATGGTTTATCTAAAAAGCAGAAACAGCAGCAAGGGTCAGGGGCGAATTATAGTGAATATTTATTCAGAAGATTCTAATAGGCTTGCTCAAACTTTGACGGAGCCTGATGGTTATTTCTTCTATCTCGGACTGGCCCCGGGTTCCTATTTTGCGAGGATAGACTCTGCTCAGCTCCGGAAACTGGATATGGAAGCCACTCCTAATGAATGGCCCTTTGTCATTCACAAGATGTATGACGGGGATATTGTGGATGATCCTGAATTTGTCCTGCATTCAATCTTGAAAGATACTATCAAACCCAGCGTAGAGCCACCCTTGGAAAAATCTGAAATTGAAACTCCGGCAGGGGAAAAGACAGAAATACAAATCACAGCTCCAAAGAAAAAGACAGAAACAGAAGTTCAGGCAAAAATCCTGCCTTCAGGAAAATATTCTGTCCAGGTGGGAGCATTTGATACGGAAGAAAGCGCAAATCTTGTAAGAGATAAACTTGCAAAAGATACGGAAAGGCCTGTCATGGTATTTCCGGAAGATGGCTATTACAAGGTGAGAATAACAGGTTATGCTACTTTCCGGGAAGCTGCCAGGGATATTCCTCTTATGGAAGAAAAAGGCTATTCCGGGGCATTTGTGGCAAAACTTAAAAAGTGACAAGGAATTAAGCCAAAAGGATTTGTAAATTTAGTCCCGGAAGGTGGAAATTAATATAGATTAATAGATTTCAACATTATGAAATACAAAATATTACTCTTTCTATGCATCCTGACAGCTATGGCTACCAAGCTGAATGCTCAAATGAAAATTGCTGACAGCGAGAATCTGACGATCAACAGCAACGCAATTCTGGATCTGGAAAGTGATTCCCTGGGGCTTTTACTTCCCAGGATGCCAATCAATGATTTGAATTCCCCCAATCCCCTGATCAACCCTGTTACACCCGGGATGGTCGTGTATAGTTCCGGTGGATCGGTTACAGATGGAGCCTATCTGTGGAATGGTTCAAAATGGCTTTCGCTTTCAGGTTCCGGCCCGGCTTCACCGAAAACTAATTATGTCCTGGTTGAATCCCTTTCCGATTTGCCTTCCCCTTCAGGTGGTGTTATTAGCCTGGCTGACAACTATACTTATGAAATTAACGGCCTGGTGGATATCGGAGCTAATAGCATACAAATGGGAAATCTGGTCACTATTTTCGGGGATAATAAGATTACAGATATACTTCGGTATACGGGCGGTGGGCACATGATCGATGCAGCTGACAAAACCTTTAATATCAGGAACATCACCCTGAGTGCACCCAATTCTATTGCAAAGGTTTTAAGTGTAAGCGGCTCCTCCAACAGTATACAACTGAATGATAATATCTTTAATGATTGTAATGAGCTGGGAACTTTTAATGGAGGGGATATTCTGATTGTCGATAATAATCTCATTGATAATTGTTCCAGGGGCTTTGAACTGATCGGTACTTTCAATCAGTTCCTTTTCCTGAACAATATTGCCAGAAATAATTCGGATATATTGATCAGTCTCCCTGCCGGAAACTTTGATAATATAATGGTACAGGGTAATTATTTTGATGTGGGCCAAGGACTCACAGCTTTGAATATTTCAACGGGAACCACTGTTTCCGAAGGATTTGTTGCGAATAATTTTTTCCTAGGCAACGGCGCCTATCTTTCAGGAATTAGCTATTCTGATTTACATTGGACTTTTGACGGAAATACAGGGATTAAAGATAGCAAAGCATTCGCTTATATGCGTTTCTGGAAAAACAGCACGGTGACAAACATTGATAGTAAATATCCGGCCTATTATAAAGCACAGGGATCGAATTATTCTTCTTCAGGAGTACGTTTTACAAGCACAGGAAATAACCGATTGATTTATAATGGATTGAAAACAGTAGACCTGAAATTTAATCTGGACGGGAATGTGGAAAGTAGTATTAGTACTGAAAATATCCGGGTCGCAGTCTATAAAAACGGCAATACCAATGTTTGTGAAGTCGAAGCCAGGACATCCGGTTCGAACCAGCCTTACAGTGTGGGCCTGAATGGCCATGTAAGCCTGTCAACAGGTGATTACCTGGAAGTTTGGGTGGCCAATAGCTCATCTACCGCGAATATAACACTCTCAGACCTTCAATTCACGGTTGAAGAATAAAGCTTATGGCTGTTTTAATTCAGTAAAACAATAGCCAGGTTCAGTACTCCTGCAAAACTCACCCAGAGTATATAAGGCAGCATAAGATATCCTGAAAGTCTTGAAATTTTGAAGAATTTCAGGATAGTCAGCATAATGGCCACCCATAAGATCACGATTTCTATAAATGCGAAAAGCGGATTGTGCAGTCCGAAGAAAATTAAGGTCCATAAGGAATTCAGGACCAACTGAAGTATAAATATAGTGAGGGCCTGCTTTACTTCCCTTTTTTTCCATCCTTTATTCCAGACCAATGCCGCTGATATCCCCATCAGAATATAAAGTAATGTCCATACCGGTCCAAAGATCCAGTTGGGTGGGTTGAATGATGGCTTGTTTATCAGGCTGTACCAGCTTTCTATTGAATTGGTGGTAACCAGGCCGGATATCCCTCCTACGACAAGACAGATGACAATGGCTGTGGTTATTTTGAGATATGTGGGAAAGAATTTCATAGGCTTTTTGTTTTTTAAGGAATACTGTTGATTCAAACATAATTCATTCCTATATGTTTAAATGCTGAAAGGATGAATCATTAAATAAGATAAAATTAAGAGCATATTAATGTTGAATAAAAAATTGAATTTATGAATATTTTGGGGAAGATGGAGAAAGAAAATCAGAACAGTCCTGAAAATTCGGGAAATGAGAATATTTTTCAAAAAGTGAGTGAGGTAAAATGGCTTTTCCTGGATATAGGCGGGGTCCTCCTCACCAATGGCTGGGACCATGTGGCCCGTAAGAAGGCCATTGATCTATTCGGGTTGGATCAGGCAGAAACCGAAGAAAGACACCACCTGACTTTTGATACTTATGAGGAAGGTAAATTAAGCCTTGAACAATACCTTCAGCGGGTGGTGTTTTATGATGAACGGTCTTTTAGTCAGGAAGATTTCCGGGAATTTATGTTTGCACAATCCCTTCCTTTCAATGATATGATTAGCCTGGTACAGGAATTAAAGGCCCGGTACACATTGAAAATTGCCGTGATCAGCAATGAAGGCAGGGAGCTTACAAAATATCGTATCAATCAGTTCGGACTGGATAAGTTCGTGGATTTTTTCATATCATCCAGTTTTGTTCACATGCGCAAACCGGATGAAGACCTTTTTCATCTCGCCCTCGATATTGCCCATATATCCCCTGAACAGGTAATCTATATCGACGACCGGAGAATGTTTGTGCAGGTTGCTGAATCCATAGGTATTCATGGCATTCACCACAAATCATTCGAGACTACCAGGAAAATTCTGGAAGAGAAAGGCTTAAAAATTATTAAATAATGAGAATAGCCTGAACTATTGATATGAATAAATGTTTTAAAAATTGAAGATATTATCTCATTTCTTAAAATATAAAAAGATGAAAACAGAAGGAAAGGGGAAACAAAAGAAGGATACAGAGCGGGAGGATCTGCCGGGTTATCCTGAGTATCCTGACAATGAGGATATTTATGTGAAGTATAAAGAAGAAAGGGATATCAGGCCGGATGAGCTGAGCAGGAGAAAGCAGGGTCGTGTGCCCACGGGTGATAATGAAAAAGATTTCGGGGATATAGTCACTGGCAAAGATCTGGATGTGCCTGGTACGGAGTTGAAAGATCCCGCCCATGAGACCGGAAATGAAGATGAGGAGAATGAGTATTACAGTCTGGGCGGAGAAGATCATGACGACCTGGAAGAAAGTAAAAACGGATAAAAAATTGTAGAATGAAAAAGAATACAAACCGGCAATTTACCCTGGCTAAGAGACCTCAGGGAATGCCCGATAAAAGTAATTTTAAATTGGTCGAAAGTGAAATTCCTGATCCCGGTGACCTGGAGATACTTGTGGAAACTCAATATGTTTCGGTGGATCCTTACATGCGGGGCCGGATGAGTGATCGAAAATCCTATGCCGCAGCTTTTGAAATTGGCGATGTGATCAAGGGAGGAGCAGTTGGAAAAGTTTTGGAAAGCAATTCGCCTCTTTTCTCCAGGGGTGATTATGTGCTGGGAATGACTGGCTGGCAGGAATTTGCTGTAGCAGGGGAAAAGGAAGTGAAAAAGATAGACCCGGAAGTGGCGCCGGTGAGCACCGCACTGGGTGTGCTCGGCATGACCGGCCTGACTGCCTATTTCGGATTGACGCATATTGGAAAGCCCGTAAAGGGTGAGACTGTTCTTATCTCCGGCGCTGCGGGAGCTGTTGGCAATGTGGTGGGCCAGATAGCCCGTATCAAAGGCTGCCGTGTGGTCGGTATAACAGGTTCAGATGAAAAAGTTAAGATCCTGAAACATAAGTTTGGTTTCGATGCTGCAGTAAACTATAAAACATCCGGGAATCTGCGTGAAGAACTGCAGGCTGCCTGCCCCGATGGAGTGGATATTTATTATGATAATGTCGGTGGTGAGATATCGGATGCAGCCCTGAGTCTGATAAATGATCACGCCCGGATTCCGGTCTGTGGCCAGATCTCATTGTATAATGCCACTGAAATGCCGACTGGCCCCCGTGTCCAGCAATACCTTCTGTCACATGCCGCCCTGATGCAGGGTTTCCTGGTCCGGAATTATTCGGAACATTTTAGTGAAGGTCTTTCACAGCTCGTCCAATGGTACCGTGAAGGGCGGATTAAATCTGTTGAAAATATTATTGATGGCTTTGAAAATATACCTTCAGCCTTCCTGGGCCTTTTCAAAGGCGAAAATATCGGGAAACAGCTGGTGAAGCTGGTGTAGTAATTTGAAATGAATATTATATGCCTGTTTTAATAGGGCAGATCTTAAATATTTTAAATCGCATGTAAGAAGGGGAAATTTGTGACAAAAGTCACATGGAGGAGAAATGCATTTGTCATATCTTTGTTTTAAACAAGAAAGAGTATGACCAAAGGCCAAACCCTCAGCATTTTCATTTCAGGCTTGCTTTTGATTTCCATAACAAGCTATTCTCAAGTAGGAATCAGACTGAACGGGAGAGTGAGCGACCCATCTGATGGACTGGGGATTGGCGATGTAGAAGTCACACTTCAACCCTCAAATAAAATTACACTTACCGATAGAAACGGGGATTTTCATTTCAATGGACTGGCCGCGGGTAAATACACTCTTATCTTTAATCACCTGGCTTATGAAGAAATTTCAAGGGAAATAGAACTTTTTCCCGGACAGGATTTAAATCTCCATCAGGAATTATCTCCCCGGACCAGACAATTGGATGAAGTGGAGGTGAGCTCCCGTTTCGGCCGGAAAGCCCCCTACCGTATAGAATATATCCGGAGGTCTCAAATTCTGAGGGGCACAGCCGGAGATCTCGGGGATCTTCTCCGGAGTGAACCCAACCTCGGAGGAATCCGGAAAGGGGGTGGAAACATTGATCCTGTAATCAGGGGTTTTAAATTCAGCCAGTTGAACGTGGTTGTCGATGGAGGTACCAAAATCGAAGGTGGCTGCCCCAACCGTATGGACCCTGCTGTGTCACACGTGGATATTGGTGATATTTCAGAAGTAGAGATAATTAAAGGCCCCTTTGCTTTGCGTTACGGGCCTAACTTCGGTGGTGTAATCAACCTTCAGACCCTGCAGCCCGAACCTTCCGCCAAATTCCGTACCCATGTGAATGCCATCAAAGGCTGGGAAAGCAACTGGAATGGAAATAAGGAATTTCTCAGCCTTTCAGGAGGAAACAGGAATGTGTATTTCCTTCTTTCAGGAAATCATAAAAAATATGGTAATTATGAATCCGGGAGTGGAGAGATTGTTCCATCTGCCTTTACCCGTTATAATTATTCGGCCCACCTGGGCATCAGTCCGGCAAAAAATCAACACTTGCTGCTTTCATTCGACCGTTCCTATGGCCGGAACGTGAAGTTCCCGACCTTACCCATGGATGAACGCTCTGACGATACCCACATTTTGTCTCTGGATTACAAGGCTAAATTTAATTCGAAGGTATTCGAATCCCTCACCGTGAAGGCCCATCATTCCGATGTGCATCATATCATGGATAATAAAGACCGGGCTTTTTCCGACACAGTGGTAGCTGTTTCGGATATACGGGCCAAAAACTCCGGTGGCCGGGCCGAAGCTACCCTGAAACTGGGGACTCACAGTCTGGTACTTGGTATTGACTATGAGCAGATCAATAAAACCGGACAGCGCAGCAAAAGCATGATTGCCCAGCCCAACCTGCCGGTCAAAATTGAAGATCTTTGGAAGGATGCCTGGATATCCAATACAGGTTTCTATATTTTGTGGAATAAAACTTTCGGGGAATTTGACCTGAGCCTCTCGGGCCGGCTTGACAAAAACCAGGCAAAGTCGGAGCCTATGGTTTTCCGGAATATGATGGGTGAGGCGGTTTATTCCAATGAGCAGGTTAAATCAGATTATACTAACCTGAGCGCCGGTGCAGGCATCATCTGGAATATTAACGGTAGTTTCAGCGCCGGATTGTCCCTGGGTCGCGGACTTAGAAGCCCTGACATGACTGAACGATTTATCATCCTTCTCCCTGTTGGCTTTGATAATTACGATTACCTGGGGAATCCCGCATTAAAACCGGAAGCCAACAACGAAGCGGACCTGAGCTTTACTTATAATAAAACCGAATTCGGGAAAGCCGAAATCAGCGGCTTTTTCTCCTATGTTACCGATTATATAAGCGCTAAGGAAATGCCGCCTTCACTGGTGAAATCCCAGACCAAGGGTGTATTGGGCGTAAAGCAGTTCTATAATGCCGATAATGTTTATCTCTATGGTTTTGAATTTACCTACAATTCTCCTCTCATGAAGGGATTTGGTTTTTCAGCCGTGGCGGCAGTGACTTATGGAGTGAATCCTTCAGCAACAAAATATATTATTTCAGAAGGGGAAGTCATTGGTGAAGAAATAGTGAAAAATGACCCATTACCTGAAATTCCGCCCCTGGAATCTACATTGACAGCCTATTACCAGTTTTTTAGGGGCCGGCTCATTCCCAGGCTGAAAGTCCGTTTTGTCTCCCCTCAAAATCATATTTCAGAAGTTTATCATGAGACTTCATCCCCGGGATTTGTCCTCGGTGATTTTATCATCACCTACAATTATAATAAATACCTGAGTTTAAGCGGAGGTGTCAATAATATCTTCAATAAAAATTATTATGAACACCTGAACCGGAGGATTATTGGCAGCAGTTTGCCGCTTTATGAGCCAGGTAGGATATTTTATATTAATTTGAATTTCAATATTTAGGATGATGATCAGGAAATTAGCTTTTTTATGGATTTTGTTCTTTTTTATTTTTTCAGGATGTGAGAAGAATAATGAAATCCGGCAGGTTACTTACAGGATATCCGAAAATGATTCCGGATTTTCAGTGACTTACAGGGATGAGAATGGAACACTGGCCAAAAAATCGGTGGAGGTAACCAGTGCCGCTGATATCTGGACTTACAGTTTTCAGGGAAAGGAGGGTGATATTCTTTATGTTTCAAGTAATTATAAAGATATTAACTCAGGTTTGAAAGTACAGATCTTACTCGACGGAAAAGTCTATAAACAGTCTTTCAGCCAGTATGATACCCTTAATTTTGTAACGGTTTCAGGAACTATTCCTTACAATTAAACCGATGTTTTTCTACCTGAAAATCTCTAAACAAATTGAAATGAAATTTCTTACTAAGTACTTCTCTTTCATAACTATAATTTTACTTTTCGGCGCCTGCGGTGATAAAGATAAGCCTGCTGATACAAGTCTTCAGAAAATAAAAATTCATTTTGATTATAAGGTGGAAGGGCAAAGCCTTGTTTTTGACAGCCTGATGTATGTGAATGCTGCGGGTAACCATTATTTGGTCAATGAGATACAGTATTTTATCTCGGATGTGATATTGCACAGGGATGATGGCAGTTTTTACCAGATAGGGGAGTGGACGGATATGCATTATGTAGATTCGGATATCCCTTCTACCCAGACCTGGGAAGTGTTTGACAATATCCCGGCCGGGACATACTCCGGAATAAGCTTCACCCTGGGGATTAATTCGTCAAAAAACCAATCCTATATGTTTCCCGATCCTCCGGAAAGAGATATGTTCTGGCCCGATTATTTAGGTGGTGGCTATCATTATATGAAACTCAACGGAAAATGGCTGGATACACTTGACAGAATGTCCCCTTTCGATTTTCACCTGGGAATAGGGCAGATTTATGCTCATTATCCTGATTCCATCATAAGCTTCGTGGATAATTCCTTTCAGGTAGTTCTGCCTAATTCAGGCTTTATAATTTCGGAAAATGAAACGAAGGAAATGAGCCTTAGCATGAATGTGGAAAACTGGTTCAGTGATCCTAATACCTGGGATTTTAATTATTGGGGCGGGAGTATCATGCAAAATCAGGATGCCATGCACAGCGCCTGTCTGAATGGCTGGGATGTTTTCAGTATACTCATTCAATGATGAGGACTTCAAAAAGTGTCCGATTGAAATCTCTGTCATCTTCCTTATTTCTGACCTTAATTATAATTATTTTTCCTCATTATATTGGAATCTATTTCTCTATGTTTTCGTAAATTAGTTATCAAATCCATTTCCTATGAAAACAAATCAAAAGCACCTCATGCTAAGCAGAAAATTATTCCTGATTTTTAGTTTTATATTCCTGTCTTTCACGATGATTCCTTTTGGCCTGGCTGGCAAAGATTATACTCTGCGCTCGCCGGACAAGAAAATCCTGGTGACGGTTCAGGTGGGTGATAAAGTTACTTATTCTGTTTCTTACAATAATATCACTATACTGACTCCTTCAGTTATTTCACTCAGTACCGATCTTATTAATTTCGGGACAAATCCCAAAGTGAAATCTACTTCAGTCAGAACAGTGGATAAAATGATAGAACCTGTTGTACGGCAGAAATCGGCCCTGATCAGGGACCAATTTAATGAACTCACTATAGGTTTCAAAGGCAAATACTCCCTGATTTTAAGAGCTTATAACGATGGGATGGCCTATCGCTGGAATACCTCGCTGGATGGCGAGATGAAGGTATTGGGCGAAGAAGTGAATTATTGTTTTGATAAGGACCACATGCTTTATTTCCCCGAAGAGAGCAGCATGTTCACCCATCACGAAAGAGAATACAAATATATTCCTGTAAGCAGTGTGACGGCTGATAGCCTGAGCTCGGTTCCCGTACTGGCTATGTTTGATGAGGGACCCCGGGTAGCTATCACTGAGTCGGATCTGTTCGACTACCCTGGGATATTCCTGAGAGGCAAGGATGATAAGCCGCTTTGCCTGAAGGGGGCCTTTCCTTATTATCCTCTGGAATTTGAGCTTAAAGGCGACCGGAATGAGAAAGTTATCAAAAGGGCGGAATACATGGCGCTTGTTAATGGACCCAGAAGTTTTCCCTGGAGGATTATGGTCATTGTTCCGGAGGATAAAGATTTGATCGCCAGTCAGATGGTCTTCCGCCTGGCATCGGAGCCCTCCCTGAAGGATGTGGACTGGATCAAGCCCGGCAAAGTCGCCTGGGACTGGTGGAACGCGAATAATATCTATAATGTGGACTTCAAAGCAGGGATTAATACAGAAACTTATAAATATTATATAGACTTTGCCGCAAAATACGGGATAGAATATATTATCATGGATGAAGGATGGTACCAGCTGGGGGATCTGACCGCCATAAATCCGGATATAAACATGGATGAACTTGTTGCTTACGCGAAACAGAAGAAGGTCGGGATCATCCTCTGGGTCGTGTGGAAAACCCTGTATGACCAGTTGGACGATGCCATGTCGATGTTTTCACAGTGGGGAATTAGCGGGATCAAAGTTGATTTCATGCAGCGGGACGATCAGTGGATGGTCAATTATTACTGGCTGATTGCCAAGAGGGCAGCTGAAAATCATCTGTTGGTCGATTTTCATGGAGCTTATAAACCATCAGGGCTCCGGAGAGCTTTTCCAAATGTGCTGACCCGCGAAGGAGTCCGTGGCCTGGAATGGGATAAATGGAGCGGAGGGGCAAACCCCGAAAATGCGGTCACCATTCCCTTTATCCGTATGCTTGCGGGTCCTATGGATTATACCCCGGGAGCCATGCTTAATGCCACAAAAGAGCAATTCAGGTATGTGTTTGACAAGCCCATGAGCCAGGGCACCCGTTGTCAGCAACTAGCTATGTATGTGGTTTACGAAAGTCCCCTGCAGATGCTGGCCGACAGTCCCACTCACTATTTAGAGAATGAAGAATGTATGGATTTTCTATCGGTGGTTCCGACAGTATGGGATGAAACCTGGGTCCTGGATGCTAAAGTGGCCGATTATGTGCTGCTGGCAAGACGCTCCGGTGATGAATGGTATATAGGCGCCATGAGCGACTGGACCCCCCGCGATCTGGAAGCTGATCTCGCATTCCTGGATGAAGGGCAGTACAAAGCTATCATTTACCAGGACGGTGATGAATGCCGACCGTCTGTCGGAAGACTATGAAAAGATTGAAAAGACAGTGACCGGTTTGGATAAGTTAAAGATACATCTTGCTCCCTGGAGGAGGTTTTGTCGCGCGACTGGTGAAAGTCAGTGATTAAAATTTTAAATCTGCTTTTTAGCTCTCGAAATAAATTGGGGCTAAATATCAAAAGATTAGAATATTCAAATTATTTCTCCTTTTTTATTCACTTATTAGCTCTACTTTAATAGATGTTTATATCTTTAAGCGCTATTTTTTTATAAAAATTAAAAACTAAATGTTTATGAAAAAAGAATTACTCTTTATCACTGTTTTTCTACTAACGGGCCTCCTGAGTTTTGGTCAAACTCTGGTGACAGAAGATTTTAGCTCCGGTTCCATGCCTCCTTCAGGCTGGACTATAGATGCCCACAGTGCCAACTGGTCGGTGCAAACTACACAAATTGCCGGTGGCAGCTCCCCGGAAGCTAGATTTTACTATGCTCCGGATTTTACCGGGATCTCACGTCTCATATCCCCGTCTATCAACACGAATGGTATGACCTCCCTGACATTATCCTTCCATCAAATGCTGGATGATTTCGCGGGTGAAGGATACAGTATCGGCGTTGCTACACGCTCCGCCGGCGGCGATTGGAATACAGTCTGGACAGTAAATCCTACCGGCAATATTGAATCTGAATTGAAGGTGCTCGAACTGAATACTTCTGATGTAGGCTCTGATGACTTCCAGTTTTGCATTTATTTCAGCGGCCCGGCTTATAACCTGGATAACTGGTATATAGATGATATAAAGGTAGTGGTTTCCCTGGAAAGGGATGCGGCTTTATCTAAGATCAATGTACCCCGTTATTCTGATGGAATAAATATGCAAATGGCCGGAAAGGTCCTGAATATGGGCTATGAATCTTTGACCAGCTTTACTGTTAATTATCAGATCGATAATGAAGAAGTGGTTTCAGATATGAAAAGCGGGTATAATATGAGCTTAGGAGAAGTGACTTCTTTTAGTTTCACAAATCCCTTGAACCTTGCTCCGGGCAATTATAACCTGAAGATGTGGGTAAGCGATGCCAACGGCACAGGCCCTGATATGGATGCCAGCAATGATACGCTGAATCTGGACCTTCATATTGCCAGCCTGGGAGTAGCAAGGCGCCCTCTCTTTGAAGAGTTCACTAGTTCAACCTGTAATCCTTGTGCATCTTTCAACTCTGGTACCTTTAATCCTTTTGTGGCTACGAATGGGGACGCTATCACCCTGGTGAAATACCAGATGAGCTGGCCCAGCCCGGGAGACCCTTATTATACTGCTGAAGGTGGCGTCAGGAGGCAATATTACGGAGTTAGCTTTGTGCCTGATTTATATGTAGATGGAGTTCAGACTGCAACCAGCAGTTCAGGTGTGAACAATGCCTTTAACAATTCCCTGGATAACGCTGCATTTATGGACCTCTCAGCCACGCATATAATCGATGGGGAAACGGTTAGTGTTCACCTGGACATCAATTCCTATATCAGCGGGCAGGTCACTGCTTATATTGTGATCTTTGAAAATGTTACAACAGGCAATGTGGCCAGTAACGGAGAAACTGAATTTCACCATGTAATGATGAAAATGCTCCCGGTAGCTCAGGGTGCCGGAGTTACCCTGACCGACGGCGTGGTCACTGGCCTGGATGCCTCAGCCGATATGAGCACTACCAATGTGGAAGATATGAGTGACCTGGGTGTGGCTGTCTTTGTTCAGGAACCTTCTTCCAAAATGATCTTCCAGTCGGCTTATTCCAACGAAAGTACAGTTGGAATCGGGGACCAGGCAGGTTTACAGGCCGTGAAACTGTATCCGAATCCTTCCGATGGAATGTTCCGCATCAAGGGTTTGGAAAATCCGGTTGACGTACATGTTTATAACATGTATGGACAGGAAGTTAAAAATATCAGCAATTTTAACGGAAGTACCCTGAACCTGCAGGATCTTCGCGAAGGCAATTATGTCTTACGCATGGAAGGGAACGGACTTAATAAAACACAAACCCTTACGATCATTAAATAATCAATTCCTATAAAAATACTAAGGCCGGCAGGCGGGGATTAGTCTCTGAGCTTGCCGGTTTTTTTTAGCTATTAGGTAATGGGTATTGGGGAAAAGTGATAAAGTGATAAAGTGATAAGGTGTTAAGGTGTTAAGGTGGAAAATGCTCAGTGCTTGATTTTTTTCTCCGTGGATCTCCGTTACCTCCGTAGAACTCCGTGTAATAAAAAAAGTATCACACTAGCAGCCATTCTTTTTGTTTCACGGAGGGTCACAGAGATTTACACAGAGGGCACGGAGGGGAAATATTAAATATTATAGAGAATATTGAAAATCGTAAAAGGATGAATACCCCGACGAAGGACTGAAGACTGACCACTGACGACTAACGACTAACGACTAACGACTAACGACTGACGACTAATTTGTCCCGGAAAAATTCATATCTCATTTAAACAAAATGCATAATATTTCATTTATAAAGAAAGATAGTATTACCGGGTTATAGAAATGAAAGGAATCCGGAAAACGGAAAATAAACAATTAAATATTTAATATAATGAAAGTAGCCGTAACAGGAGCCAGCGGACATCTTGGATCTGCTGTTATAAAGCAGCTAATAAGTGAAATAGGAACAAACAATGTAATAGGAATTGCTCGCCATCCGGAAAAAGCAGCTGGCCTGGGAGTTGAGATCCGTAAAGGCGATTATAACATCAAAGCAGATTTTGATAAAGCCCTGAAGGGAGTAGAAGTTTTGCTGCTCGTTTCGGGTATGGATGCACCCGATGTAAGGATTGTTCAAAATCGTGGAATAATCAGCGCTGCCAAAGAAGCAGGGCTTAGGAAGATGTTGTTCACCAGCTTCATTGGGGATATTGGTGAATCCAAATTCGACACCTTGCTAAAGAGCTACCGGCAAACCGAGAAGGATATTATGGAAAGCGGCTTGCAGTGGTCGATCGGAAGAGACGGTCTGTATATAGAACCGGACATTGATTATATCGAGCAATATAAAAAGGACGGCAAAATAGCCAATTGCGCGGGCAATGAGCTGAGCCCTTATACCTGCCGCAATGAATTGGCTTTTGCCTATTCCAGGATGATACTGGACAATAAATCAAATTCTAAAATACTCAATCTCTTTGGAGAGCCTATTACTCAGCAGCAACTGACCAAATATTTGAATAAAACTTTCGGGACGGATTTGTATTATGAAGACATGAGCCCGGAAGCTTACCTGGAAATGGAAATAAGGGCCAACGGTGAGATCATGGGGAATATAGTGGCCGGCATCTATACCAAAATCCGGAAGGGAGAATTCAAAGTTAAATCAGATTTCAGGGAAGCCGCCGGCAGGGAGCATATCAGCTGGGATGAATATTTTTCAGGCCTGAAGCAATGATCAGAATTCAGTGCTATCCAATATTTTCAGCATAAGTTCGGGCAGAGGGCTGTATTTCTGCAGGCGCTTCATATTGCCTTCCAAGACTTTTCAGCATTTTGTAATGCTCATACACCGCATGTAAAAAAGTTGCCTGCACATGATATGGCAATCCGTATTTTTCGGCAGCCTTTTTTACGAAGGGAGCTACTTTCTTATAATGAACATGGCTGATATTCGGGAAAAGATGGTGTTCTACCTGATAATTCAAACCTCCAATCATCCAGGAAAAAATCCTGCTTTTTGGAGCGTAATCGGTGGTCGTCATTAATTGATGGATGGCCCAGCTATTTTCAATCTTCCCTTTTTCGTCGGGCATGGGATATGATGAAGAGGGCATTACATGCGCGGTCTGGAAAATTATCGTAAGTATGAAACCGCTTACAAAGTGCATTACAAAGAAAAACAAGAGGGTCCAATACCAGGCAATCGGCAATACTATCAGTGGAAGGATCAGGAAGATAGCGTAATATAATATTTTCGAAACAATCAAATCCATCATCAAAGATTTATATTTCTTGTCCGTATCCAGCTTAACCCCTTCTTTTTCGTACCTGATCAATTGTTTGAAATCTTTGGTAGTAGCCCATAAAAGGGTCATCAGAAAATAGAAGAACCATGCATACAATTGCTGATACCGATGGATTTTATAAAGCGGCTTATGAGGTGAAAACCTAAGTATTCCTACCGGGTTTATATCTTCATCCTGTCCTTCTATATTCGTGAAACCGTGATGCAGGGTGTTGTGCTGGTATCGCCAGGTCACAGGGAAGCCGCCAAGCAGGTATAATGATTTGCCCAGAAATTTATTTACTCCGGGCCTTTTTGAGAAGGTACGGTGATTGGCATCATGCATGAGCACCATTCCTATACCCGACATACCAAGGCCCATGATGATCCAGCATACAAGGATAGCCGGAATTGAAGTGACAAGACCGGTCAGCATCAGGACAAAAGGTGTGAAGTAAAGCAGGAACATAAAGGCTGATTTAAAAACTATGCTTGAATTGCCGTATTTTGAGATTTTATTCTTTTCGAAATAATCATTCACCTCTCCCCTTAATTCATTAATGAAATCAGGTTTATTCTGAGGGGAAAATCTTATGTTGACTTTTGACATTTTTAAATAAATATTTGGTAAGACTGCCTGTTTTTGAATTATTTACAGAGGCAGGAATTTAATTCGATTTCTTCAAAATTAAAAAACACATACAAAAATACTATGCAATTACCTTAATTAATAAGAAGAGGGATTAAGGGGATAAAATATGTGGTAAAACAAGGCGCTGCGTGGTAAATCGTTAAACCCAGGGGCGGATGCAACTCGCCCCAATGTCTTATAGCATTTCCTTGATTTTTAACAAATACTGGCGTGAAACCGGTATTTGCTCGTCGTAGCCTTTAATATTCAACCAGTTATTGCTGTAATTCCGGTCAAGACTTTCAACATAATGTATATTGACAATGGCTATCCTGTGGCAACGGATAAAAATGGAATAGGGTTTCAGCTGCTGTTCGATATTCTTCAGGGTATTCCTCAGGAGTGTCTTTTTAAAAGAATCCCCTTCTTTATAAACGATCTCCACATAATTATCAGCCGATTTAATAATAGCAACATCGGCAATGGAAAGGTTCAAATTCTCGACACTGTTTTCAGAAATAAATTCTATGGATTTATTGAGGTAATCTTCCTCATACTTTTCAACCTGGTTTTGTATGATTTTTTTTTCATTGATGAGGGATTCGTTCTGTTGCTTCAGATCATAGATAGTATCGTATAGTTTAAGCGAAAGGGGAGGCGCAAGGCAAATTAAAACAATCTTCGACATGATAAAAAAGGAAATGGGAACTGAGCCCACATAATGAAGGTAAAAGGCAAAAGCCACTGAACTGAGCGCCATGAGGATAAAACCACTCATATAAGCGGGCAAAACAGGCTCCTGTCCTTCCTGCTCATATTTTTGAAGCAGCCAGGGAAATGTTATCCTGACAAATACCATGAATATAAAAACAATAGCGCTGAGCCCTAAAACGAATAAGAGACGGTTATTAAAGTCGAATTTATCGAGCTGGAAAGGTTGAAAAAAGAGGACGAATAAAAACACTCCGAAACATATACTTAGCAATAAGCCCAGGTCTTTTTTCAGTAAGGATACGAATTGATTTAATTGTATTTTCATGGAGGCCGGAAACAATAAAATGAAATCTGCTGTAAAGTTAATGGTTTTTTTGTCGCGTTAAACTTGTTTCTGGGTGTATACCGTGCAAAGGCCTTGCACGGGTAGAGGCCTTGCATGGGTAGAGACGTTGCATGCAAGGCCTCTACACGGATTGATCGATCATCATCCAGTTGAAAACTTCCTTCCGGTTTAAACTATAGCGACATAGTTTCATATATTTGCCATACCTAAATCTTCTACTTAATCAAAATTATGGCTGAAACTATTACAACCATGTCGGGGACGCTTAGTAAAAAAGACTATGTCATCTCAATTACCATAATCGGGATCTTCTTCTTTATCTTCGGATTTGTAACCTGGTTGAACGGGGTCCTGATCCCTTACCTGAAGATCGCCTGCCAGCTGAATAATTTTGAATCTTATTTCGTAGCCTTTTCCTTTTATATCAGTTATTTCGTGATGGCGGTGCCCTCTTCATGGGTACTCCAGAAAACCGGTTTCAAGCGCGGCATGGCTGTCGGTCTGGTGGTGATGGCAATCGGGGCGCTGATCTTTATCCCTGCTGCCTATACCCGCACTTACGGGCTTTTCCTCACGGGTCTTTTTGTCATGGGTACCGGCCTTGCCATCCTGCAAACCGCCTCGAATCCTTACATCACCATACTAGGCCCAAAGGAAAGCGCCGCCAAGCGAATAAGCATTATGGGAATTTGCAATAAGGTGGCGGGTGTAGTAAGTCCTTTAATACTTGGGGCCATCGTGCTTAAAGACGTGAATTCGGTCATCGAGGGACTCAAGACCATGGGAGATGCTGAACGGATAAGTACTCTTAATGAAATGGCCGGAAGGGTGATAGTGCCTTACCTGATCATGGCTGCTATACTTTTCGGTTTGTCCCTGCTTGTGCGCTATACAAACCTGCCCGATATAGACGTGAACGATGAGGATGAGGCATTATCAAATCATACTTCTACCCGCAAAAGCATCTTCCAGTTCCCTCAACTCGTCCTGGGTGTGATTACCCTTTTTCTTTATGTAGGAGTGGAAGTAATTGCAGGAGATACCATCATTAACTATGGTTTTTCCCAGGGTATCCCCCTCTCGGAAGCCAAGGTGTTTACATCCTATACCCTCTTCGCCATGGTGATCGGTTATATACTCGGGATCATTACTATCCCGAAGTTCATCAGGCAGGAGAATGCCCTTGCCATATCCGCTATCCTTGGGGTTTTGCTTACTTTTGCCGCTATATTAAGCGAGGGTTATACTTCGGTAATGTTTATTGCAGCCCTGGGATTTGCCAATGCCATCATGTGGCCGGCCATCTGGCCTCTGGCTATCGACGGACTGGGAAGGTTTACCAAACTGGGTTCTTCACTGCTGATCATGGCCATAGCCGGAGGGGCTTTGCTGCCGCTATTATACGGAAAGATGGCTGATATCTTCAATTCGCACGAAGCATACTGGATAGCCGTTCCTGCTTATCTTTTTATCTTTTATTATGCTTTTTCAGGCCATAAGATCAGGCACTGGAGAAAAAATTATGCAATATGACACCAACACTTCTGATACTTGCTGCCGGCATTGGGAGCCGTTACGGCGGGCTCAAACAGGCCGATGGAATCGGCCCCTCAGGGGAAGCTATCCTGGATTATTCCATCTATGATGCGATCAAAGCCGGCTTTGGCAAGGTGGTCTTCGTGATCCGCCGCGAAATCGAAGTGGATATGAACAGGATCTTCTTTGAAAAATGGGAAGATAAAATAGAGATAGATTTCGTTTTCCAGGATATGGATGCCCTTCCGGGTGGAATCAGCCCTCCTGAAGGAAGGTCCAAACCATGGGGTACCGGTCATGCAATCTGGGTTGCCAAAGATCATATAGAACAGCCTTTTGCTGTGATCAATGCGGATGATTTTTATGGAAGGGATGCTTTTAACAAGGCTGCTGCTTTTCTATCCGATATGGACAGCCTCGTTCAGGGAAGGTATTGTTTGCTTGGATATGTATTGAAAAATACCCTTTCAGATTATGGTTATGTCTCCAGGGCGGAATGTGAGCTTACAGAAGATAAAATGCTAAAAAGGATTACTGAGAGATTGAAGATCCAAAGGGAAGGCGATAAGGTCATATACAGGGGAGATAAAGGTGAAGAGCTCATTATTCCTGAGAATGCCACCGTTTCGATGAATATGTGGGGTTTCATGCCCTCGGTCTTCAAACACCTGGAAGCTGATTTGATTGAATTCCTGGAAGAGAACTCCGCCAGTGAAAAGGCTGAATTTCTCTTACCAAATGTAATCGACCGCCTGATTCACGAAGGGGAAGTAGAGATCCCGGTCATTAATACGGATGCAATTTGGTTCGGTATAACTTATAAAGAAGACCGGCCGATTGTCCAGGCGAAACTTAAAAAGCTGGTGGAAGGAGGGGAGTATCCTACACCGATATGGGGAGAAAGTAGGGAACAGTGAACGGTGAACAGTGAACGGAAAAATCCTTAGTGAATTCCTGGTGTTTTTGTGTTTTCGTGGCTAAAAGGGCCCTTGCTATTAGCTGAATTTTTTTTGCCACAGAATCTCCAGGGCTCCATGGTTTCACAAAAAAATCATTTCATAATTTCATTTCTCAATATTATTAAATGCGAAATGCTATTGCGAAATAAGAATTGCTTAATTTATCACCTTTCCACTTTTTCACTGTTCCACCTTTCCACTTTTTTCTTATTTTAGAGGAAGAAAATCAGCATTAAATCATTCGCTAATAATCAGACCTATTATGGGATTGATGGAAGATGTTATCAGTAACTTTGAGACGAAGGGACGGCTAAGGAAGCCGCTGCCTTTTGGACAGGGCCATATTAACGAGACTTACCTGCTTTCCGCACTCAGCAAGCAAAACCCGGGATATATATTGCAGAAGATCAACTCCAAAGTATTCAGGGATGTGCCTGGTATGATGCAGAATATACAGGTTGTTACCACACATTTAAGAGGGAAACTCAGCCAAATGCCCGGACATGATCCGGACAGGGAAAGCCTTCAACTGGTTCCTACCCGGGATGGCGAATATTATTATACCGACAATAATGATGATCCCTGGCGCATGTTCCTCTTCCTGCCCGGCACGCGGACCTTCGAACAAGTGAGTAGCCCGGATATGGCCCGGGAAGCGGGCCGTGCTATAGGCCTCTTCGAGGAGATGCTTTCTGACATGGAAATCCCTTTGATTGAAACACTCCCTGGCTTTCACAACATCCACCACAGAATAGGTGAATACATGAGCGCCCTGGATAGGGATGTCTTTGTCCGTGGCCGTTATATTAAAGCGGATTTGCGTAAGGCTGAAAGCCATTTTGAGGAAATGGTAAGTTATTATGAATCATTGGTCGCCGGAAAGCTTCCCATACGGGTAACTCATAACGATACTAAACTTAATAATGTTTTGTTTGATGAAAATGGAAAGGCTGTCTGCCTGATCGACCTGGATACTGTCATGCCGGGCTATGTGCATTTTGATTACGGAGATGCCCTGAGAACACTGGCTGCCATTGCTCCTGAAGATGAAAAGGATTTGGATAAGGTCGGATTTGACCTGGGTCTCTTCAGGGCCTTTACCCGGGGATATTATTCTCAGGCCGGTTCATTCCTCAGTGCCCGTGAGACCGAACTCATGCCCTTTGCCCCCAGGTATCTTACATATATCATCGGGCTCCGTTTCCTGACTGATTTTCTGAATGGAGATACTTATTATAAAATTCAATATCCTGAGCATAACCTGGTTCGGGCCCGTACGCAGCTCCGCCTGGTGGAGGATATGGAAAATAAATATGAGGAAATGATCCGGACCATCCGGGAAGCCGCTAAGAAATAATTTTCTCAGAACCCTTAAAATTTAAACCTTCTCAGCCGGAGTGAGTTACTTACCACTGAAACGGATGAAAAGGCCATGGCTGCTCCGGCTATCATCGGATTCAGCAATATTCCGAAAAAGGGGAATAAGATTCCGGCGGCTACAGGAATCCCTATCAAATTATAGAAAAAGGCCCAGAAAAGATTCTGCTTTATGGTTTGCATGGTCTTTTTGGAAAGTTCGATGGCAGTCACAACCTTATCAAGATTTCCTTTGATCAGCGTGATCTCGGCTGATTCCATGGCCACGTCCGTGCCGGTTCCCATGGCAATGCCGACATCAGCCTGCACCAGTGCCGGCGCATCGTTGATACCGTCACCCGTCATGGCTACCTTCAATCCTTTTTTCTGCAATGACTTGATATATTCAAGCTTGTCGTCAGGAGTCACTTCCGCCCTGTATTCATCGATCCCGACTGCTTTTGCAATTTTCGCGGCTGTTTTGGGATTATCCCCGGTGATCATATGCACCTGCAATCCCATTTCTCTCATCTTCCGGATGGCTTCTATGGAAGTCTCTTTTATGGGATCAGCCACTGCAATTAAAGCCACGACTTCTTTCCCTGAAGAAACAAAATTTACCGATTTGGCTTCTGACATCCACTCTCCGGCAACTTTTTCAATCTGTTCCGGAATTTCAATTCCTTGTTCACTCATCAGTTTACGGTTCCCAAGAAAATATTCTTTTCCCTCAGCCCTGGCTTCTATGCCTTTACCGGTAATACTGTCAAAATTTTCCAGGCTGGTTTCTGTTACTCCAGCATCTTTAAAATAATGATAGATAGCCCTGGCAATGGCATGTTCCGAATTTTTCTCAGCCGAGAGTATCACAGATTTTCCTGACTCTTCATCCCCCTCTTTTCCATACCATTTAAAGTCGGTCACGCGTGCCTGTCCCTGGGTAATCGTACCGGTTTTATCCAGAATGACAGCATCCAGCTTATGGGCGATTTCGAGACTCTGAGCGTCTTTAATAAGGATACCGGCTTCGGCTCCTTTGCCAATCCCGACCATAATGGCGGTTGGGGTCGCAAGTCCCAGGGCGCAGGGGCAGGCGATGATCAGAACAGTCACTAACACTATGAAAGAGTATGTGAGCCTGGGTTCAGGCCCCAGGAAGTACCAGAGAATAAAACTCAGAGCAGCTATCCCCATAACAATGGGGACAAAGATGCCCGCAATTTTGTCAGCCAGTCTTTGCACAGGAGCTTTACTGCCCTGTGCATCTTTAACTTTACGGATGATCTGTGCCAACATGGTTTCAGTTCCGACTTTCTCAGCCACCATGCGGAAGCTTCCTCTCTGGTTGATGGTTGCCCCGATCACCCCATCTCCGGGGCCTTTTTCAATTGCAAGTGATTCACCGGTGATCATGCTCTCATCTACCGAGGATTTACCTTCCGTAATTTTACCATCCACCGGGATTTTATCACCTGGTCTCACCAGGATAATATCCCCATGTAGCACCTGGTCTATGGGGAGTTCCTGTTCCTTTCCGTCGCGCACTACCAGGGCGCTTTTCACTCCCAAACCCATCAGTTTTTTAATGGAGCCTGAAGTACGTGACTTGGCCCTTTCCTCAAAATATCTACCTAATAATATAAGAGCAATAATAACTACTGCTGCTTCATAATATACATGAGGAGTGAGTCCGTTTTTCAATAATAGCTGCGGGAAAATGGTGTTGAATGCGCTGAACAGGAAAGCCGCCCCGGTACCTAATGCGACCAGGGTATCCATATTGGATTGAAAATGAGTGGCCCTTTTCCAGGCATGTATGAAAAATTCCCGTCCAAACCAGGCCAGTACCGGGATACTCAGTCCCATCATGATCCAGTTGGCATAGGGGACTTTTGTAAAAACCATTGCCAGTAATATGATAGGGACAGAAAAGATGATCGAAAAAAGGGTTTTATTCCAGGCTGTCTTCAATCTATGAACTTCTTTTCTTTCCTGTTCTTCAATATCAGCCGACGCATCCATTTCTATATCATAGCCGATGCTCACTACTGCTTTTTTGATTTCAGGAAAGTCTATCTTTCGATCGTCAAATTCCACTGCCACAGTAGATGAAGCATAGTTCACCGCTGCTTTTTTCACCCCATCCTGGGCTCCTATCATGGTTTCTACACTCATGGCGCAGGAAGCGCAGGACATTCCTTCAACCTGGTATATGACTTTCCGGTTTGCCATGACTGTCAGATCTTTTGTGCAGTATAGCCAACAGCTTTGAGTGCTTCAACAATTTTTTCAGCTTCCACATCTCCTTCCACAGTCAATAAGCCTTCATGGGTTGACAGATCAACGCTCCACTGGCTTATCTCTTTAATACTATCCAGCTGGGGTTTCACGGTTTTAATGCAGTTATCGCATTTCATGCTTGTCTTGAATTTCATTTTAGCTTCATTTTAAATTTAAAACTCGAATAATTTAACAATTCAAAGTATTAAAAGTTTGTCATGCACCTATTGCAAATCTGCTACCAAAGCAGCAATATGGCATGTTAAAATTTCCTAATTATCCTTACTTTATTCAATTTATCCGGATTAGCATTTCTTCAGTTTGTGCCTCAAATATTGATATTCGTTAGATGAAACTTTGTTTTCATGGTTTCATTTATAAAATTCAATCTTCTCTAACTTATATTTGATATTGCTGAAACTAAAGGGCCCGACTTTATTGATAATAATAGAAGGGATGATGCGGACTTTCCCTGGTAAACTCCGCAGAAGCATTTTCACAATAGCGATTGCCACCGTGAAGAGTTGTTGTCCTGCCTGAATTAAATTTTCTCATGAATAATTTGGTTAATGATTCAGGATTCGCTTCTAGGCAAACAGGAAATAATTCAATTGAAAGCGTTTAAGTGCTTCCCGGTTATCCGGCCATAAGAATGTAAAACCACCGGGTTTCAGGTTATCCCTTTTCAAAATATTTTTCCACAACAAATTCATTCATAATTAAAACCTGAATATATGATATAAAGAAATCAAAAGTAAACCAAGGAACCTGATGGCAGAATATTTTGCCTCAAGTCAGACCATAAAAAACCCCGGCTCGAAACCGGGGAATTGAAATGAAACATTTTCACGTAAGGCTTGCCACCGTATAACGGGAAGATGTTAAGCGGATAAAGGTAGAATTTTTATCTATACCTGTCAAGGCATTTCATATGGGAAATTCCTTCCCACGGTTCAGCTTCAGGAAAATATTCTGACCTACAGGGCGGACCCGCTTCGGCCCAGGGGCTGCAGCGCTTTTCAAACCAAATCTCTGACTATTAACCAAAGCAAATTGTAATTATGAAAAGACTAATTTTATTGCTGATTTTCAGTGTCATGACCGGTATATGCGGGATTATGGCACAGGAACTAACGGTTTCCGGTAAGGTTACTGACAAAGACGGAGGGTCTCTACCGGGTGTTACCGTATACGAAAAAGGAACTGTGAATGGCACTATCACTGATGCCAAGGGGCAATACACCTTAACAGTTCCTTCACCTAATACGACTTTAGTATTCAGCTTTGTGGGAATGAAAACCCAGGAAATTGAGGTAGGTGGGAGAGCTGAGATAAATGTGATTTTACAGGATGAAAGTGTTTCACTGAATGAAGTGGTAGTCACAGCCATCGGCATTTCGAGGGAAAAAAAGGCCCTGGGTTATTCCGTGCAGGAAGTTTCCGGCCAATCCGTTTCCGAATCCAGGAACACGAATATGATTAATGCCCTGAACGGAAAAGTGGCCGGGGTGCAAATTACCAATTCTTCCGGTGTGGCCGGGGCATCTTCTTTCATTACTATGAGAGGCTTTAACTCAATTACAGGTGATAACCAACCGCTGTTTGTGGTGGATGGTGTTCCTATCGACAACCAGCAATCCTATTCCGGAAATCCGGATGACGGAATCAATAACCTTGGTGAAGGAGTGGCCTATTCCAACCGTGCCATAGACCTGAATCCTGACGATATTGAGTCAGTTTCGGTACTAAAAGGTGGGGCTGCGACAGCCCTTTATGGATTAAGAGCTGCCAATGGAGTTATCGTTATTACTACAAAAAGTGGTAAGACTAAAGGCGCAGCTGCGGTAAATGTGTCATTCACCTCTTCACTCTCATTTGACCAGGTAAGCAAGCTCCCCAAACTGCAAAATAAATTTACCCAGGGCAATGGCGGAGAATGGGCTGGTCCCGAAACATTTACCCGTTATTCCTGGGGGGCAAAATTCGACACTCTATACTGGGATAATAATATCATGCCTGATGGCGTAACCCCCTACAGTGAGCCATATATGTTTGACCGGAATGGAAGGATAGTGGGAGAGAGTGCATTGAATGCACTTGAGAAAGCACATCCTTATAATAATATTGATAACTTTTTCCAAACCGGAGTAACCTCGAATAATTCTATCTCTATGGCTGGCGGGGATGATAATGCACACTATTATGCGTCTTTTTCCCAGTCGAGCACTACGGGCATGGTTCCGAAAAATACCTACAAGAAATATACTGTGAAATTATCCGGGGATACCAGGCTTGGTAAGATGTTTAATGTTTCCGGAACGGCTAACTATATTAAATCGGGTGGAAACAGGATACAGCAGGGATCTAATATTTCAGGGGTAATGCTCGGATTGCTCCGGACCTCTCCTTCATTCGACAATTCCAATGCTTATGATGATCCGGTGAACACTCCCGCTGCATATATGTTCCCCGATGGTACGCAAAGGAGTTACCGCTGGGGTATCTATGACAATCCTTTCTGGACCGTCAATATGAATAGTTTCGTGGATGATGTGAACAGGATACTTGGTAATGTAGCCCTGAATTTCAAACCGGCCCCATGGATTTCGGTCCTTTACCGTCTGGGAAATGACTTCTACATTGATCGTCGTAAGGGCTACTTCGCTATTTATTCTGCACAATTCCCCGATGGACAGATTAGTTTGGACCACCATACCAATTGGGACCTTAATTCTGATCTTCTAATAAATATTAAAAAATCATACGATGTTTTCGATTTTAATGTGAATTTAGGACAGAATATGTTCCAGCATTATCATCAGCAGGTTTATAATCAAGGGGATATACTTGCCCAGCCCGATTTTTATAATATGTCAAATGCCGGATCACTCATTGTCAGGGAGATTTTAACTAAAAAGAGAACCGCAGCTTTCTTTGCTGATTTAGGTGTCAGTTATAAAGGCATACTTTTTTTGAATCTCACCGGAAGAAATGAATGGTCCACAACACTTCCAGAGGGAAAGAATTCTTTCTTCTTCCCCTCGGCTAGTTTAGGTTTTGTGTTTACTGAAATTCCGGGCCTGGATAAAAGCAAGTTTCTCTCCTTTGGTAAGCTTAGGGCTTCTTATGCACATGTTGCTAATGATGCCCTTGAGTACAGCACTTTTACCTATTATGCTTCAGCATTTTATAGTGATGGATGGACCAATGGGATTTCTTTCCCATTCATGGGGCTGACAGGCTTCATGACCGATGACCTTCTGGGAAATAATACCCTGGGACCTGAGATGATGAAATCCTTTGAGATTGGTGCCGATCTGCGTTTCTTCGGGAACCGCCTGAATCTCGATTTCTCCTATTATAACAACCGCAATGAAGACCTGATCATCCAGGTCCCGCTGGCCGGATCATCCGGGTTTACGGCACAAACCATGAATGCTGCCACTATGCGCAATCGTGGAATAGAGTTTACATTAGGAGGTTCACCTGTGAAGAATGACAATCTTAGCTGGGATCTGTCGGTAAACTTCGCGAAAAATAATAATATGGTCCTTTCCCTGGCAGAAGGTGTTGAAAGCGTTAACATGGGAGGCTATACAGGATCCGATATCCGGGCTGTTGCAGGAAGACCTTTCGGAGAGATTTATGGTACCCAGTTTGTGAAGGATGAATTCGGAAAGGTAATCATTGATGACCGGGATTATGTGGGCGGAGAGATTAACGATAATAAAGGTTATCCTTTCTTTTCCGAAGAAGAAGCTCCCTTAGGATCTGTCTTGCCCGACTGGACTGCAGGTATATCCAGTACCCTCACTTATAAGGGATTTTCGCTCTACCTTTTATTTGACATCCGCAAGGGTGGCCATCTGTATAACGGCACAAAGGGGGCACTTTATTCTATGGGAACCCATATAGATACTGAGGATCGCGGTAGTATGACAGTTTTTGACGGGGTGAAAGGTCACCCTGAAGTAAATGCCGATGGTACTGTTAGCTATGTTACTTCGGGTGTGAATGATATCGAAGCTATGAAGGATGAATCATGGTACAATGGTCTCGGTGGAGGTTTTGCCGGCCCGACAGAACAATTTGTTGAGAAGGCCGGTTGGGTCAGGTTGCGTGAACTTACGCTTTCTTATTCCTTCGATAAACTCCTCAAGGGAACATTTATCAAAGGTGCCAGCCTGGCATTTACAGGCAGGAACCTTTGGCTGAATACTCCTTATTCAGGTATAGATCCTGAAACCAGTACATGGGGTTCCAGCAATGCCCAGGGTATTGATTATTTCAATATGCCAGGCTCCCGGACTTATATTCTCACACTAAGAGTGAACTTATAAATAAACTGAAAAATCTTTGAGTTATGAAAAGATCAAATTTAATCTTAAAAATAATGATGATATTGATGACTGTATTGGTCATTACATCCTGCAAAAAATGGATTGATCCCCAGATCAACGTGGATCCGAATAAACCTGCCGACGTGCCTTTGGCCCTGCTTTTACCCGGAGTGGAAGCGGGTACAGGTTATGCCATGGGAGGAGACCTGATGCGGCCCGCCTGCCAGTGGATGCAACAATTCGCAGGACTTGGGAACCAGCCCATAGCTTATGATCGCTATAATTTTACCCAAAGTGATGCTGACAATGTTTGGAAATGGGCGCTCTATGCCGGTGAGATGAGGGACCTGAAAGTCATGATGGATAAGGCAGTGAGTGAAGAATCTCCACACTACGGGGGAGTTGCCAAAGTATTGATGGCTTATAATTTGGGAACCGTCACGGACCTATGGGGTGATGTACCCTATACCGATGCTTTCAGAGGTAATGATAACCTGAAACCATATTATGATACCCAGGAGGAAATCTATGGAACCCTCACAACTTTGCTTGATGGCGCTATAGCTGACCTTGCAGCTTTGTCAAGTAATTTCAGCCCTTCAAATGATGATATGATCTATGGAGGCGACCTGGACTTGTGGACAAAGGCGGCCTACACTTTGAAGGCCAGGTATGCTCTGCACCTCAGTAAGAAAAATGGTGCTTCTGCATATACCGAAGCGCTTTCTTACCTTCCAAATGCAATTTCTTCCAATAGTGAAGACCTGGAATTTTTATTCGGGCAGGCTGCCAACGAACAAAATCCATTTTTTCAGTTTCTGCAACAGAGACCCGGAGATATTACCATGTGCGCTACTTTCGTGACTATGCTTATAGATGCAAATGATCCGAGACTTGATCAGTTTGCCGACACTTCTGGCGGCGCAATTGGATCACATCCTGGTCTTGGCGACGGAGATGCACCTCCTATAGGTTATTATGCCCAACCCGATTCGCCTGTGCCCTTCATCACATTTGTGGAGGCAATGTTTATAAAAGCGGAATGTGAATATAAATCCGGCACGGGTAATCCTGCTCAGACTCTGAAAGATGCTGTGGCAGAGTCGCTCACTAAATTCGGGGTTTTTGACCAGACGTGGATAGACGCTTATAACCTCAAAGTTGACGGTCTGACTGGGGAGTCACTATTCGAAGAGATCATGACGCAAAAGTATATCGCCCTCTTCGACCAGGTGGAAACTTTCACTGACTGGAGAAGGACCAATTATCCTGTCTTGCAACCTTCGGCTTATCCAGCTACTGTTGATCAGCAATTACCCCGCAGGTATCCTTATCCGACTTCCGAAAGGATTTACAACGGGGCCAATATGCCTGCTGGTTTGACTATATCAACCCGGGTTTGGTGGGACGTACCCTGATGAAAAGCAATCCGTAAAATTGCCAACCTTTCATATAGTGCGACTTTTTTCTGGTCCGGAGCGGGAGTTCCGGACCTTTTTTTGAGTATTGGGTAATTGCGGATATAATAATGGTTAATGGTTAATGGTTATTGTGGTAAATGTATTAACACTTCTGACTGCTGACTGCTGACTGCTGACTGCTGACTGCTGACTGACAACTGGCCTACACTTCATCCCCTATATAATGTATGCTCATCTGGTTGGTAAGCCCTGGCTTATCGATCGGCTCACGGAACACATAAACAGCAGTATCTCCCTTATTGGCCCAGCCATTTTCCAGTAATAATTTGTCGGCCTCCCGGATGAAGTCATTACTGCTCTCAGGCTGTTCCATGTACAAAGGCAGGACGCCATAAAGTAGAGAAAGCAGGCGTAAAGTCCGCTGATTGGATGAAAAAGCAATAACCGTCTGGGGTATACGATACTGTGAAAGGAAAACAGCCGATCCGCCTAATTCAGACCAGACACCAATAACTTTCACATCCATATCTGCTGCAATAGTCTTAACTCCACCGGCAAGTGCAGCTGTACGGTATTTAAGTTCAGCCACTTTTTCGGGATCCGGCATAAATAATTTTCTTTCACGGATATAATCATTGGTAAGACAGGCAATACGATTCATCACTTTCACCGCTTCCACCGGGTAATTTCCAACGGCTGTTTCGCCTGACAACATAACTGCATCGGCACCGTCAAGTATAGCGTTAGCAACATCTGAAACCTCAGCCCGGGTGGGAGTGGGGTTATCAACCATACTCTGCAGCATCTGAGTTGCAACAATTACAGGAACCCCATAGCTACGGCAAAGATTGATGATCTTTTTCTGCAGCAAGGCTACCTCTGCCAGTTCCATTTCAACTCCCAGGTCGCCCCGGGCGACCATGACTGCATCGGTGACTTTAAGGATCTGCTCCAGGTCATTTACAGCCTGCGGTTTTTCGATTTTACTAATTACCGGTATGAAACCCTGGTGGGTTCCCTCCAGGATGCTCATGTCATGTTCAAAAGGCCCTTTATAGCTAGCTTCATCTGATCGGGCACCCAGTTTCTTCAAAAGTTCTTTAAGTTGGATCACATCTTTGGCACTTCGGACAAAACTCAGGGCCAGGTAATCGAAATTATTGGACACAGCGAACTTTACTATCTTTTTATCATTTTCTGTGAGTGAAGGGAGGGAAAGTTTGGTGTCGGGCAGATTCAACCCCTTATGAGATGTCACAAGGCCCCCATGTGTTACCTTAGCAACCACACGTACTATGGAACCTGTAATGATCTTTTTAGTGCAAAGCATCCGGATATTCCCATCATCCAAAAGAATAGGCTGACCCGATTCCACTTCCTTGAGAAAATCCGGATAATTTGTTGAAAATTTAACAGTCCCTGCACCTTTCCCACTTATAAGGGTCTGGTCGGTAAATTCAACCAACTGGTCTTGTTCGAGCTTTAAGCCTCCTTCTATTACTTCCCCGATCCGGATCTTTGGCCCCGGCAGATCTCCCAGGATAGCAACCATTATGCCTGTGGTTTTTGCTGCCTTGCGAATATTTGCGACCGTAGCCAGGTGTTCCACAAAAGTACCGTGAGAGAAATTAATGCGGAAGACCCGGCAACCTTCTTCAATCAACTTTTGGATGATTTCTGAAGATGTAGATGCCGGACCAAGCGTTGCTACAATTTTGGTGAGATTGAACTTCCCGGGTGAAATAACCATGACATTAAATTTTCAAAGAATATTGTAATACGATGGTTCGCATTTGCTCGGCTTTTAAGGGACGCAGTGAATATATCCTGTTCAGTAAATTACTGGAGATAAGGGCAATTTTGTGATGATCGCTAATCTGGTAACTGACCCTGGCATCCATTATGAAATTCCCATTATTATGGGTCCGGAAGTAATCCATGTATAACACGGGTTGTAATGATCCGCCGGCATTTTTTGTAGCAATTTCAAATTCTTCTATTGCTTTATCCAGATTTTCCAGCTTACTGAAATACTTGCCACTTACTCCGATTGAAAAAGCTTTATAGTCAAGCTCTATATCCCCTTTAACAGTTTGCAGGAAACGGTATTTCAGAATATTCCGGGAAGGGTCCACACTGCTGTGAATATAGTCAATTGTGTCTGAGGCGCCGGGTTTAAAATCTCTGGCATAAACATAATAAGGATCAAGGCAGACTGGTAGTATATAATTATAACCCAGGGAGGTTATAAGCTTGGTATTTGTTGCGAGTTTGGCCATTCCTGAGACAGAAATGTCAACCCCGGTAACCCTGGATCTCCCTGTATTCACGAATTTAAATCCCGGACCGGTTTGATAGGTGGAATCCCAGAATCCGAATAGGAATTCAATTGTATTCGAGTATTCCTGCTGAAAGACCGCAATATCCAGGTATCCGAAATATTTTAAAAATTTAAATCCTTGTTTCAGTCCAACTTCAGCATTCCAGCTGCTTTCCGGCTTTAAATCAGGATTGGCGAAAAATCCGAAAGAGCCCACAGTAGTATGTATGAATCGTTCGGCTATGGTAGGATAACGGTAACCTTGTCCGTACGACATCCTGAGATATGTCTCCTTCAGTATTCTCAGATTCATTCCTGCCCTGAATATTGGTTTAAGGTCGGTCTGATGGCTGTTTAAATCGTAGTATTCTATCCTGGCCCCGATTGAAAGATTCAGAATGCCGAAGAAATTGTTTTCAAACTGTGCATATCCGGAAAGATTGAAAAGATGGTTGAAATCAGAACCTGAGTGGCTGTATGATGCCGCTTCCGAGGCACTGTACTGGGTGGAAATTCCGCCTATAAAATCCAAACCTTGCAGGAATTTATATTCCCTTTTTAAATTATAATCAGCATAGATCAATGTGTTTTTACTTGACTGATTATTTGTCATCTGGCTGTCACTGTATAGTACGCGGGCCTTCAGGCTATGTTTTACCCCAATTCTGGAATAATAATTGATAAAAGGGTCAAGGTAACCGATATATTGTTTCTGAAGCGAGACGGCCCCGGGATATGCTCTGAAAAATCCCGATTTATCATCCAGCCATACCAATACCATGGGTGAATTATGGTACATGAAATTTCCATTCACCCCATAATTAAGACCCTGGTACCTTTTGGAGCGCTGACGAAAATTAAAGTTGACCCTTGCTTTCTGTGAAGCCATTTGTTTATCAGTAAAATTAGAATTTGAATTGTCAATATGGCTGTTCATGGGCCTGGGAGCCCCTATATAGTTATGGTCGAAATTTATATCCGCACCTATGGTCAGGTCTGTATGGTCAATTTTCTGTGAGTGAAAAAAATTGGCTCCTTCGATATATGGAAAGTCATTCCACCATCGTTGGCTTTTGTCGGGCGGACTGGAGTAAAATCCACTATATACATTCACTTTGGTTATCGGTTTTAAACCGGGTTGAGCAGTCCGGATACGGATAGCTCCGCTCAGGGCTGAAGTGCCGGAGAGTACAGATGAAGCGCCCTTCTCAACTTCGATCTGTTCAATATTTTCGAGGGGTATAAAATCCCAGTAAGGTCTGCCGGCCTCCGGTGAGACCATAGGCATATCATCGACTATTACTGCAACTTTGCTCCCAACCCCAAATGTAAAACCGCTTCCACCCCTGATTTGGGGTTCATTATCCACTATATTTAAACCGGGTGTATAATCCAGGATGGTCTTTATATCCCTTGTATTTTTAGATTCGATTAAACCAGGTTTAATGATCTCCAGCGAAACGGTCATCTCTTCAAGCTTTCGGTCAAATTTCCCGGCTTTTATCTCAATTCCTTGCAATTCATTCACATAAGGCTCAAGCATGATATTCCTGTTCACGACCTGTCCCTCAATGATCCTGACATTGACTGTGTCGGTTTTCATCCCGGTAAATGAAACATTAAAAAGGTAATTCCCGGGTTCCAGGGTCAATGTAAATTTTCCTTCAATATTGGTGGAAGTACCCAGGGTCGGATCCTGTTTCAAGATAATGTTTGCACCAATGAGTGCTTCACCATTGCTCCGGTCTCTCACAGTACCGCTGAAATACCCATATTGCTGGGCCATTCCCTGCATGGGGATGCATAAAATTGCTGCAAAAAAAAGTCGTATAAAGAATTTTATCATCAGGATCGATTTGTGATTTTACAAAATTAAATTAAGAATTTTTTATAAAATCAGGACATAAAGGAATGCAGCCATCTTTTTCAAAAGCGTTACGGTCATTCCTTTATGTCCCGTTTCCGGAAAGCAAGAGATTAAAATTGCTGTTGTTTCCGGGATAGTATGCATCAGAAAAATAATTACTTAACGTAAAATTTCTGAACCATTTGTCCTTTAGGGCTTTGAAGAACAGCTACATAAACGCCTGTATTGAGCCCTTCAGATAGATCGGTGATCCTTGAAGATGTCAGTTTTTTAGAGTATAGCGTACGGCCGCTGATATCCACTACCTGGAACAGACCATTCATATAAATTGAAGGATTGTCCAGATCAATGCTGATTTGTCCATTATTATAATGCATGAAGGCAGTTTGATGACTGTGGTCGAGAATACCCTGGTTCCCGCTATAAATAAGCTTAACATCATCAAAAAAGGCATAACTGCCAGCAATAGCGTCAACTCCGTTTCCTGAGTTCACTACAACCAGCACATGTTCCGGGGTGGTAGTGGTATCGAAATACTCAATAGGAGCCGAATATCGTGTCCAGGTATCGACTGTCTGAGCCGGAAGGTTTACAATACCGAATCCGACCCAATTAACCTGGGTGCCAAGTGGAGGCAATTTTGCCTCCCCTGTATGGATCACTATTTTAATCTGGCTGAAATCAGCGTCTACAGGGAATTGTTTAGCCCAAATCACGATACTGTCAGGCCTGTATGTAAAGGGAGTATTCCACCTTGGGTCAGTGGGATCCGTATAGGTATAACTTGAATCAGCATTGAATTCGGCATGAACCCTTCCGTTAGTCATAGTACCGGTAGCAACAAGATTGAATGCTGCAATATTGATAAGTTTTATGCAATAATTACCTCCATGTGCATCCCCGCTCTGGTCCCATACCTGTGGTGCATAGTCATTTATTCCCGGCCCACCATCAGAGGTTTTGATAGAACTCCAGTCAACAGGTTCATCGATCACTGTACCTGCATCTTCCCAGTTCTCAAAGCCTGGATTTTCAAGTTGCTGTCCGTAAAATGCCAGAGGGGAAAGCATTAATGCAGCAATAAAAAAGAGTAGATTATTTTTCATAAGCAAATTTTTAATAAGATTATTTTTTTTAATTCTAAATAGGGAATCAAAGTTAATAAAAAAATAAAGTATTCTAAATTTAATGATGAAAGCCCTTTTGTGAGATCAGATTATCTATTGAGACCGGGATTCAGAATGCGAATTGGCTTAGTAATTCTGAACCTTCTGACAATATTAAACCGGAAATTACCGGTATCCATATTTAATCTGCCTTTTGAAACCGGTGTTTGCTGGCGGGTGGAGAGATTGGTATACGAAAACCCGATATACCACCAATGACTGTTATAGCCTGCTGAAGTTTCAAAATTTAAATTAAAATCCACTGTAAGACCCGATTTGTCTTTAGTCTCAGGGATTTGATCTGTAATAAGGGAAGTGCTCCCTATGGCCAGGTTGGCTGAACCGGAAAGCATCAGGAACCAATGATATTTGATTACGAAAGTATAGGCATAACCTATCATAGGTCCCAGGTTGTACATATTTATCCTTTTAACTTTCCGGCTCTCAAAGAAGTTTCGATATATGATATTTTTCGGAATGAGTGAAGTGTCTCCGACAATATTGGTGTAAAAGACCGCTCCCCCAAACAGGACAGATCCGGCGCTCTTCTTCTGCCATTCATTTTGTAAAAATGCCGCCCTGTAAGAAAAACGCCCGTTATTGTATATATAATTTACACTTAGACCGATATTATATGAACGTATATCAGGCCTTTTATAATAATTTTCCAGGTCATTCCAACCTCTCAGTATCCCGGCGGAATTGCTGAGATAAAAGCCCTTGTAAACCTGCAAATATATATCGGCTGAAAACTTTCGAAGATATATCCTTGAGGTCAGGTTGAGATAAGAGGTTTTGCCAAATTTTTTATTATCGTCATTGACGGCCGGAATATCAAAGGCTATATTCAATCCCAGTATGCCATGATTTACTCCAAAACCCAGCATTAGTTTATTATTGGGCCTGTAAGCCAAAATTCCCTGCGTGAAATTCTCGTCAGTGATGTCGAAATTGGCATATTTTACCGAACCATAAACCCTGCTCGTGACATAATGGGTATAATCGCTGATGTAATTTGTGTCGCATAAACTGCTCATCATAGATTTAAGAAACTGAGCCTTTACAGTCAATGATAGCAGTATAAGCACACTTAGAATTATCCCTATTCTGGTCGCACCGGATTTCAGCATTTTTATCCCTATGAGTTAAATAATGGAATTTTCTGCAAAATTAAGGATAATTGAATACAGGCCTGAGGATAAGTTTCGCATGAAAAATAGCTGATCAGGACATTTTGTAAGAGTATAGCAGAAAATAAATATTTTTGCACTAGTTTCAATTAATATCATTCCCGGTAATATGAAAAAGAATTACGGATCAGATTCTAAGTCAGCCCTCGAAGCAAAATTTGAGGCCCAGAAGATAGCATTCGGCCCTATAATGTTTCAGGCTACACTGGCATTGCGCGATCTGGGAATATTGGATGCTGTTTCTGAATCTGGTTCTGCAGGAATTTTACCCGAAGAGGCCGCACAGAAACTTAAACTTTCGGAATATGGTGTGAAGGTCTTACTGGATGCCGGCCTGAGTATAGGAGTGGTCAGAATGGAAAATGAACGTTATATCCTTACCAAAACCGGATTTTTTCTGCTTAAGGACAGCCTTACCCGGGTGAATCTGGATTTTGTGAGGGATGTATGTTATAATCCTATTTCTCATTTGAAAGAATCCATCCTTGAGGGTAAACCTGCCGGACTTAAGGAATTCGGTAACTGGCCTACGATTTACAGGGCACTGGCTGAATTGCCCGGCAAAACACGTGAAAGCTGGTTCAACTTCGACCATTATTATTCGGATCAGGTATTTCCGGATCTGCATCCGATCATCTTTAGAAATAAACCCGGGAAGCTGATGGATGTGGGTGGAAATACCGGCAAATTTGCCATCAGTTGTGCTGCCTATGATCCGGATGTGGAAATAACTATTGTAGACCTTCCCGGACAACTGAAAGAAGCCATGAAAAACGCAGCAGAAGCCGGGTATAAAACAAGGATAAAAGGAGTTTTTAGCGATATGCTCGAAAAAGAAAGCAGCTTGCCTGCAGGTTTCGACATTATCTGGATGAGCCAGTTCCTGGATTGTTTTTCGGAAGAACAAATATTAAATATTCTGGATAAGGCAAGAAATGCAATGCAGGGGCATAGTCGTCTGTATATTCTTGAAACATACTGGGACCGTCAGAAATATGAGGCATCGACTTATAGTCTGAATGCTACCTCTCTTTATTTTACCTGCCTGGCCAATGGAAACAGCCGCATGTATCATTCGGAAGATATGATCCGCCTGATAAAGGAAAGCGGCCTGGTGACCGAGGAAATTATCGACAATCTCGGGGTCAGCCACACACTTATCATCTGCAAAAAATCCTGAAAATAAATTGTCTCCGGGGCTTTGAATAGAATTTAACTTTCTTCAAATCTATTCTTTATAATATATATCAGCTTTGTCCTTATGCCCCTTCCAGTTTGTAAATAAAAACCAGGAAAGAGAAACATAAAAAAGATTGGATTTCAGATTTTCATATGGCTTGATTTCAAATCCATCAACCATTTCCGTAAAATTCCTGTTGTGAAAATTGCTCAGATAATATTTTAATTTCAAATCTGCCCCGTATGGAAACTGTATCCCGAACATTAGACTTTGTTGAATTGGCTCTACCCTTTTGGAAAACCAAACATTGAACTTATCCTTATTATCATCGGTGAATTTCTTTTCTTTATAATTGAAAGGAAATTCAATTTCATAGCCTCCGAATACAAATAATTTTTTTAAATTTCCCAATTTGAATCCCACCGGAATACCGAAATTATAGGTCCGGTATTTGTATTTTACATTGGATTCCAGAGGATTTTTATAGATGAAACCCACATTGCGGACATCCCAGCCTGTGTATAATCCGAAAGTATTTCCGAAATCGAAATTCCACATATTCTGAACATTAATGACCGGAGACCATCTAAGAACATTTCCCTGGTCATATCCATTATTGTCGATGGCGGCAGATGAAAATATTATTTCAGTGGCTAAAGATGGATAGATCCGGGTTTTCTGTGATCGGGCTGTAAAAATTCCGCTCAGCATTAAAAGCAGGGTCAGGACTGTGATTTTCTTCATAAAGGATATAAATTAATGATATACAGTCGAACGCAGAAAAGCCAAAATTGTTCGCGGAGATATTAAAATTGCATCAGAAGGGATATCCGATTCCGAAATTAAAGAGGATATTGGAAGGATGAAGTTTGGAGATTACCCAGCGGGCATTTTCAGATTTAGACGGATCCCTGAGTGGAACTGCAGCATCTATCCTGAGTATGAAAAAATTGAAATCGAAACGGAAGCCAAATCCCCCGTCAATGGCGATTTCTTTGTAAAAATTTTTAGGATTGAATTTTCCTCCGGGGTAGGATGAATTTTCGTTTAGGAGCCAAATGTTCCCTGCATCCAGAAAGAAAGCCCCTTTAAAAAATTTATAGACAGGAAAGCGGTATTCTATATTGCCTTCCAGCTGCATATCTCCCATCCGGTCAAAATTGTTTGCGCCATCAGAATAGGCACCCGGGCCGAGCAAACGGAACAGCCAGGCCCTCATGCCGTTGGCTCCTCCGGCATAAAATCCTTTCTCAAGAGGAAGAACATTTGCATTTCCATAAGGTATACCTAAACCGCCATAAAATCTGTATACCAGGGTAGTGTTCCGGGTGATAACATTGTAAAATCGAAAATCAACATCAGACCTGACATACTGTGAATAACGAATATTAATAAACTTATAGTAACCGGCCGTATCCTTGGTCCCATTGAATGTGACATTTAATAATTGCATGAGATTTCCGGCCGCTTCGAAATTCGCCCTGAAATAAATAAAGTTCTTAAGCTTACGAATATTCTGATTGTTGAAAATAAAACTGTATCTCAGCCCCATGATCAGGTGGTTGGTATACTGGTTGCGGATCCGGTCGTTGGGTTCATTATCAATGATATTTTTGAATTTCGGGTCCAGTGATACATCCACTATATTTATATCAATTGGGTAAAGCAAATGTCTTTTCGTGTCCGATTCTTTCCAGTCGTAGCCGAACAGCAAAGTGTAAATCATCCTTTTGTATTCCGGGCGGGTTTCAAAACCGACTCCCAGGCGGAGGTTGCTCTTTGGGTGGAAATATTTCGGGAAACGCTGAGGTTTGAAAGGAACTAAGAACTTAGGAAAATCAATACTGGCTTCAAGGCCCAATTCTTTGGTATTGAAAAACGAAAGTGCATTGTTGCCTCCATCTGTTTTTCCTATAAGTGACTTCTGCGCTTCCATTGCAAAATGGGCACGTAATCTAAAAATTTCCGATCCCCTGAAAATATTGTTGTTCTGGTACGTATAATTTGCTCCTATTCCGGGTCGCCCTCCTGTATTGGTGCCTTCAAGTTCAATAGTGGAAGATTGCAATTTGCGTGTGCTCAGGTCAATGAGGCAGTTGAGCCGGCCATTTTCATCCGCACTATCTGCAACATTCACTTCCTTGAAGCGAATATTGGTATAGCCAAAAAAACCCAATTCCCCTATACGGGCTTTTGTCTTGCGTACGTCTATGAAACGATAAGGATCGCCTGATTTCATAAAAACCGATTGGGTCAATACGATAGGATGTATCCTCAGTCTTCCGTTATATAGTATATAATAGAAGTTTTCAGCTGTGTCTTTTTTAGTTTTCTTTACCCCTAGTTTCAAAGTGTCGGATGGGGCCTTGTTTGCATCCTGGATAGTATAATCGGTATTTATGTAGATATCATTGATAAAATACCTCCGGTGTAAAAGATTGGTTACCCTGCTGCTGTCACCGGAATTGACATTGGGGCCCGGCTTCACTTTTATGGTAATATCCATTTGGTGGCTGTTCAGCGCCGAGTCCACCTCATAATAAATAAAAGTCTTGTCAAAATAATAATAGCCATTATTCTGCAATAATTCACTGAGCCTCGCCCTTTCATCTTCCAGGTCAAAAGCATTGAATATTTTGCCTTTACTTATCAGTGAAAGGTCCTGGTCAATGAGCATATAGCGTTTCAGCGTACTGTCCGGTACATCTAAAGCTATTTGCCTTAACTTGTAAGGTTTGGCCGGATCAAGCGTATAGATCACCTTTACCCTCTTTCGTCCGTGAAATTTAGGTTCAAATTCTACATGGGAATTAAAATAGCCTATTTTGGCAAGATATTGCTCAATTTCTGTCGCGGAATTGACAGCAGTTCCCTTTTCATATAAAGAGGGCCTTTCACCCACTTTGTCCCTGAGCCATGTCCTGAATTTAGAGTTTTCCCTGCCTTTAAGACCCAGATTGTAAAGCCGGAGCTTGATTGCGATAAAACCAAGGAATCTACTGTTGGGCTTGGGTTTTGGAATGATGGAGATATCGTCGACATTGATACCGGGATTTTTATCCTTGAATTTGATCACATTTTTGGTAAGCAGAAATTCCCCTTCTTTCAAATTACGGGTCACACTGCAACTACTCATGAATACAAGCAGGGACAGGGAAAGGAATAATATGGAAATGCGCTGTTTAGGGTTCATCCGGCTCAAATCACAAGACTTGCAAAGATATGGATTAATTCGAAGCTGTAATATGGGAAGAATTGAGAAAGAGATGAGAGAATGAACAAGATATCCAATGACTTGTTTTTTAAGTGATTTAAATGTAGAAAAGTCTTAATGTAAAAAAAGTGAATCATGAAGTCACAAGTCCACACAAGCCTGCAAACTACAGATGATTTTGCCGAAGACCTTTTCCGCGTGAACGATAGCTATTGCTCCGAAGTCCCTTCGATGAAGGAAACCCAGCGATGGGTCAAGGAAATGGTGAATCTGCTTTTCCCGATCAAAGTGGATCATGATATCAATCTGGATGAAATTCATACCGGACTTGAAACTTTGAAGAATGCTTTGGAAGAATTATTGGCGCCCATGGGAAAAGATTTAATACATAGCCCTCAGGAGATAGTTTCAGTATTTTTTACCCGTTTACCCTCTGTTTACAAACTCCTGCTTAAAGATGCAGATACATTTCTCAAATCCGATCCGGCTGCTGAAAAACTGGAAGAGGTGATCCTTTGTTACCCTGGTTTTTTCAGCCTGGCAGTTCACCGCATGGCACATTTGCTTTATAATATGAAGGTGCCGGTAGTTCCCCGGGTAATGAGCGAATATGCTCATAGTAAAACAGGCATTGATATCCACCCCGGAGCTGTTATTGGGAAAAATTGCTTCATTGATCATGGAACAGGGATAGTAATCGGAGAGACGACCATAGTGGGTGATCATGTTAAGATTTACCAGGGCGTCACACTCGGTGCTTTGTATGTTGAGAAGGAGCAGGCGCATATCAAGCGTCACCCTACTATTGGTGACAATGTGATCCTTTATGCCGGATGCACTATCCTTGGGGGAACTACAAAAGTCGGTCGCAATTCCATTATAGGAGGAAATGTCTGGCTCACCGAAAGTGTTGAGCCAGACAGTATTGTTTACAGGCAGAACAAAACGATAATTCGCGACAGCAAGTCTTCTTCAGAGCCTATCAATTTTGAAATTTAATTTAAACATCATGCAAGCAGAAAACATATTGCAGACCATAGGAAACACCCCGCATGTGCGGATTAATAATTTATTCCCGGCGGGATACGAGGTGTGGATGAAACTCGAAAGGGCCAATCCGGGCGGCAGTATTAAAGACCGTATAGCCCTTTCAATGATAGAGGATGCCGAGTGGAATGGCCTCCTGAAAGAGGGATCGGTGATCATCGAACCCACCAGCGGGAATACCGGCATCGGACTGGCAATGGTGGCGGCTGTCAAAAAGTACAAACTCATTCTGGTCATGCCCGATTCGATGTCGGTTGAGCGCAGGAGTATCATGGCCGCCTACGGGGCTGAATTTGAGCTTACACCCCGGAGTCTGGGCATGAAAGGCGCCATCGAAAAGGCCATGGAGCTGGTCAAAACTATTCCTGGGGCCTGGATGCCTTCTCAGTTTGATAATCCCTCAAATCCGGATATCCATTATAAGACAAGCGCTCACGAGATCCTGCGCGGTTTTCCGGAAGGATTTGATTACCTCATCTCAGGCGTGGGAACTGGAGGGCATATCAGCGGCGTTGCGAGATTACTGAAAGAAAAATTTCCAGCTACTAAAGTATTTGCAGTAGAACCTGCCGGCTCGCCCGTTATCAGCGGGGGACAGCCCGGCCCGCATCCTATACAGGGCATAGGAGCAGGATTCATCCCGGCCAACCTCAACACCAAACTCCTCGACGGAACTATACAGGTAGGCAAAGAGGAAGCTTTTGAATATGCAGGAAGGCTTGCAAGGGAAGAAGGTATCCTTGCCGGAATCTCCACCGGCGCTTCACTGGCTGCTGTTAGCAAGAAGATAGAAGAGCTGAAACCCGGCGCCCGGATATTGACCTTCTGTTACGATACAGGTGAACGGTATTTGTCGGTCGAAGGATTGTTTCACATTGATCATTGAACATTGAACATTGACGATAGACCATTGACCATTGACGATAGACCTTTGAACATTGAGCATTGAAGGCTTGATGTCCTGGGAATCCATCTAATATCTTATACATCGGGCAATCGAAGAAATCCCAAATTCAAATTCCAAAAAACAAATAAATCTCAAAAAGACAAATTACAAAGAAATTCTTTGTGAAACCTTGGAGATTTTGTGCTTCCGTGGCTAATTTGAGAAGTTCATTCAAGATGCTCCTTTTTTATATTACCGGTGCGCTGCACCTCTTATTAATTTTGTTTGGTTTCCTTTTTTGCAAATATTTCCAGTGCTATGCACCTAGAAAGATCACCTTTGGAATTTGAATTTTGGAATTTATTTGGATTTTGTTTTTTGGGATTTGGAATTTACAAAAAAAGCCAGCAAATTAACAATGTAACTTACTGGCTTTCAACTGTGGGAGTTACTGGATTATTCACCCTACGGGCTCATGAGATCGTTCACTTTGTTCACTAAGTTCGAACCAGTGACCCTCCCGAGTACTCGGGATGCTCTGAACCAACTGAAGTAAATTCTAATAAAAGATGATTTTGATTTTCAATAAAAAAGCCAGCAAATTAACGATGTAACTTACTGGCTTTCAACTGTGGGAGTTACTGGATTCGAACCAGTGACCCTCTGCTTGTAAGGCAGATGCTCTGAACCAACTGAGCTAAACTCCCAATAATAAAATGAACTGTGATTCTCAACCAGTGACCCTCCCGAGTACTCGGGATGCTCTGAACCAACCCCGACTGAGTCGGGATCCTCGAAAAAACTACGGAATCAAAGATTCCTTGTTTTTCGGGACTGAGCTAAACTCCCATTCTTTTCAGAATTAATTAAAAGAACGTTATTCCGAAATTGGAGTGCAAAAGTAGTCTTATTTTTTAAATTGCCAAAATTTTTGTGAAATTGTTAATTATGAAAGCTACTTTCAATTCACATTCTACTAACTAATAAATTATTTATCTACATGATTCTTACAGATCCCGGCATGCGCCGGGATGACGGCTCTGTGGTGTTTTTATAAAAGCGGCGCGGCACATATTTGGAAATTTTTATGGCGTGCCGCGCCGCTTTTCTTTAAGGCAAGATTCACCGTCATCCCGATAAAATGAGGGATCTGGGGGCGAATTGCAGTTATAACTTCATCAAAATCCAATTACAACATAACTATTCACGACTCACGATTCACGACTCACGACTCACGATTCACGACTCACGATTCACGACTCACGACTCACGACTCACGACTCACGACTCACGATTTTACAGTGCAAAATTCTCCGGATGCCTGGCGACTTTATCCCGGTAAAAATCCTTGATTTCCTTCATCTGGCCTTCCAGATCGCCATTCGGATAGATAAGCTTTCCTACCCCGCCTTCCTTCTTTGCATAATCCATATAACCTAAGGCTATCGGGACATTGGCCTGCTGTGCTATATGGTAAAATCCCTTTTTCCAGTGGGGGTTGGGTTTGCGGGTGCCCTCGGGCGTTATCACAATATACATGCTGTCGGCTTCATCGAAAAATTTACTGATCTGATCAACCACCCGGTTATTCTTGCTGCGGTCTATGGGAATTCCTCCGGCCTTCTTCAGTAATCCCCCTATGGGAAAAAAGAAAGCTTCCTTCTTGATGAGTATCTTTACCTTGACTTTCCATTTAAAATAAGCCAGGCGCCCTATCACGAAATCCCAGTTGCTGGTGTGCGGGGCCATGATAATGATGCATTTTTTGACTCCGACAGGAATTTTTTCGCCAATTTTCCATCCTGCCAGATGAAGGATTAGTCTCGCTAAGAAAGATAGCATAATGTATATTCTAATAAATGCTTGCCACAAAGTTATAAATTATTGGCTTGGATGAAATACTTATAAATAACAGGTCATCTCTTAGTAAAGCACATGGTATGATTGAAGAGAATTCATTGAGGCATGCTGCTTTTTCAGGCATAATTTGTAAATATTCTTCATCTTTCAATATCTTTGTGATGAATCTCTAAAACCAATTAATTCATCAAAAAATATACAGAATGAAAAAATTTATCAGCTTTTCAGCATTTTTTGCTTTTCTATTCCTGTTTTCAGGTCTGATCCTGGCACAGGATATTAAATTCGACCCGAAGGCACAGGTGCCTCTCGATCCGAAAGTGATCTACGGGAAACTTGATAACGGACTCACCTATTATATAAGGGAGAATAAAAACCCGAAAGACCGGGCAGAGTTTTTTCTTGTAGAGGACGCAGGAGCTATTGAGGAAGATTCCAACCAGAACGGCCTGGCCCATTTTTGTGAACACATGGCATTCAATGGGACCAAACATTTCGAGAAAAAACAGATTATTAATTACCTGCAATCTATCGGGATGAAGTTCGGACCTGAAATCAATGCATTTACCAATACGGATGAGACTAATTACATGTTGCAGAAAGTGCCGACCACTGATCCCAAAATTATAGACAGCGCCCTGCTGATCCTGCTCGACTGGTCGCATTACGTGACTTATGACGATAAGGAGATAGATGATGAAAGGGGAGTGATCCATGAAGAATGGAGACAAGGCCGCAATGCCATGTTCCGGATGATGATCAAAGCAAACAAGGTCCTTTACAAGGGGTCCAAATATGCCGACCATGACGTTATAGGCAATATACACCTTATCGACACCTTTCATTATGATGTGTTGAAGAAATTCTATCACGACTGGTACAGGCCCGATCTGCAGGCAGTAGTGGCAGTTGGTGACTTTGATGGCAAAGAAATAGAACGGAAGATCAAGGACCTTTTCTCACAAGTCCCTGCAAATACTGACGAACGTAAAGAAAAACTTTTCCCTGTTCCGGATAACCAGCAGACACTGGTAGCCATTGAATCGGACAAGGAAGCTATGTATCCCATCGTTCAGGTCTATTATAAGCATGACCCGGTGAAGGATAAGGATATGGGCTATTACCGTAAAACTATATTAGAACAATTATTTGCTTATATGTTCAACAACCGTTTGCAGGAACTTACGCAGGCTGAAAATCCTCCCTTTGTTTTCGCGAGAGGACAATATACCGACCTGGTGAAGACTAAAGATGCTTTTATTTCCCTTGCAGTGGCCAAAGACAATGATTTACAGACCTCCCTTAATACCTTGCTAAGGGAAAATGAAAGACTGAAAAGATATGGCTTCACCCCGGGAGAATTTGAACGGGCCCAGAAAAGTATCCTGAGCATGCTCGAACAGCAATATAATGAGCGGGAGAAGCAGGAATCCGATAAGCTCATATGGCAGTATTACCAGAATTTTTTGACTGCCGAACCAAGCCCCGGGATAGAATTTGATTATAAATTCATGCATGACATGCTTCCGGGTGTTAAACTAGAGGAAGTGAATAATCTTTCGAAAGAATGGATCACCGACGATAATCGTGTAGTCATAATCATGGCCCCTGAAAAAGAAGGCCTTGTCATACCGGATACAGCATCGGTCCTGGCTGCTGTAAATGCTGTGGCTACTGAGAAAATTGATCCATATGTTGATAAAGTGAGTAATAAGCCTCTTGTAAGCGATGAACCTACACCAGGCAAAGTTGCTAAAAAAGCCAGGGATAAGAAACTCGGCACTATCGATTGGACACTGAGCAATGGAGTTAAGGTCATTATTAAACCCACTGATTTCAAGCAGGATGAGATACAAATGACGGCCTATAGTTTGGGCGGAACTTCATTGTATGACGTGAAAGATCTGATTTCAGCCCAGTTTGCCGCTGGCATTGCCAATGAAAGCGGACTCGATGGTTTTGACAATATTGAACTGCAGAAAAAACTGGCCGGTATCAATGCCAATGCCTCTCCACGGATAGGAGGCCTGACCCAGGACTTTTCAGGAAATTGCGCTCCTAAAGATATGGAAACCATGTTACAACTGGTATATTTATACTTTACCGAACCCCGTCTGGATAAAACAGGTTTCAATTCATTCATGAACCGGACCAGGACTATGGTTGCAAACAGGGAATTGGATCCTACGACGGCTTTAAGGGACACAATAAGTGTTACCCTGGCCAATTACAATCCCAGGGTACGTCCCATGACCGTAAAACTTTTAGATGAGGCCCAACTGAATGTAGCATCCAAAATCTACCGCGAAAGATTCGGGACTCCCGGCAATTTCACTTTCTATTTTGTGGGAAATATAGACCCGGAAAGGGATAGGGCTATGATTGAAAAATACCTGGGTGGATTGCCTATGATGAAAAGTAACGAGACCTGGAAGGATGATGGGATAAGGCCTCCAAAGGGTAGAATTGAAAAAGTGTTACACCGTGATATGGAAGTCCCAAAAGGGACGGTTTATGTGACCTATACCGGGGAATTTGATTATGATAATTTTGCTGACCGCCTTAACCTGACAGCCCTTTGCGATATTCTGGATGTAAGGTATACTGAGACAATAAGGGAAGAACAAGGTGGCTCATATGGGGTGGCCTGCTTTCCCAGCATGCAGAAATATCCTTATGAAAATTACCAGGTGACGATCTATTTCAATTGCGATCCTGAGAATGCTGACAAACTGAAAGCTATTGTCTATGATGAGATCAATAAGATCAAAGCCAATGGCCCTGAGGAAAAGGACCTCAAAGGGGTGATCGAAAACAAGTTAAAGGAACATCAGGAAAACCTCCGTAAAAATGAATACTGGCTGAGTACTTTAAAAAGCCATGACTATATGGGATTGGATTATTCAGATGTGAATGATTTTGACAAGTACGTGAACGGATTAAGTATTGAAAGCATTAAGGCAGCCGCCAATAAATTTTTTGGGGACAACGTGATTGATATCATGCTTTTACCTACCAGCAATAAGAATAATGAGAAGAACCCGATGATAAAGGAAGAGGGGAAATAACTACTTATCAATGATCATCTGAAATAGTGGCAGGTCATGACCTGCGGTGATTAGTCGTCCTACACTTATAAGTGTAGGACGACTTTTTTTTATCACCCAATTTACCAATACCCAATATCTAATACCCAATACCCACTAACTATTTTAACATTTTCTTAACATAGCCCATGCATCATTGACATTAATTTTACCAGCTCAAAAAATCAAGTCTAAATAAAAATTATAATTAAGGAGGATAATATGCAAAATTCAGAACAGTTCGAAGATAGCATGCAAAGTAAATTCACTGAAATTCAAGTTGAAAGCGCTGAAATAGAAGATTCAGCTTGCGGTTGCGGTGGTAGTTGCGGATGTCATTCCGGGGCTGCGTCCGGTGATAATGCTTTCTATAATGATGATGCTGTTTATAACCCATATGCCGACCTGGGCATGGGTGGAAACTCAGCCGCCAGTTTTGCCGGCATCAAGGAAGGGGATACGGTTTTGGACCTGGGTTCAGGAACCGGTATCAATAGCCTTATTGCACGGGAAATGACCGGGGCGAATGGCAAAGTTATTGGGGTGGATGTGATGGAAGCTATGGTTAACAAAGCCAGGACCAATGCTGAACTGGCAGGATTTAACAATGTTGAATTCCGCCTGGGGGATGTCGAAAATCTTCCTGTGGTTGACGAATCAGCACGGGTGGTTATTGGCAATTATGCGTTCAATATGGTCCCTGATAAACTGAAAGCATTGCAGGAAACCTACAGGGTGCTTAAACATCATGGCAATTTTTGTTTTTCCGATATAGTAGTCCGCGGTGATATGCCCAGCGGCCTGAAAGCCGATGCGGATATGTACGTGGGATGTTTAGCAGGATCTGAAAAACTGGAGGATTATGTAGGAATGATCAACGAGGCGGGATTTGAGGAAATTTATATCCATGATTTAAAGAAACTTGAATTACCCGATGCCATGCTGCATTATTATCTCCCGCCGGAAGAAGTACAGGAATTTAAGGAAAACGGGAAAGGCATTTTTTCAGTCACTATTTCAGCCGAAAAACCATGCTGCCACGCCGGAGAAGAAGATCATGTTTGCTGCGGGAACCATTAGGGGAAGTCAGCAGTCAGCAGTCAGCAGTCAGCAGTCGGCAGTCGCAGTCAGCAGTCATTTACCACTGACCACTAACTAATACCCAATACCCAATACCTAATACCTAATACCTAATACCCGGTATCTAGTACCCTATCAATACTCAACCTCAAGATCTAGTTTATCTTTCAGGATTTTCAGGTTGGGGTTTTTTTCAACCATGGACTGGTATTTTTCATCGGCAGTGTAGGGGAGGGTGCTTTCACCTTTTTCAAGGATAATTGTATCGAGTGATATTTTATAGTTCTGGAGTTCGTTCCTCAGAAAATCGAGCATTTCCATTTTATGCTCCTGTACAGTCGTTTCCAGGACTTTGTTATCGACAGGCAGTTCGATGCGGAAATTCTCTTTAAGCAATGGCTCATGTAATTTTAGAGTATTATAAAAGCTGGGATGCTGTCGGGCAATACTCTCTTTGAAATAGTTCCAGACCTTCATGAATTTTTCCTGATCGAAATCCTGGTTGTCAAATTTATCAGGATCCATTTCTGTTTTTCCATTCCCATTATCAGCTTTTTCTTTATGATTTTCCGGCCTGATAGAGATGGTCCTCATTTCTGAGGGTATTTTAACTGAAGAAGGCCTTTTTTCGCTTTGTACGGCAACTTTGTTTTCAGGAGGCTTATGTTTTACAGGCTCAGATGTTGCAGGTGAATAATCACCTGCTTGAGAAGGCGCTTTTTCAATATTTTCAGTAGATGCCGGCCCGGGTTCAATCAGTGACTTTTTTTTTTCGACCTTGTTACTTGCTGCGCTTGATATAGTGCATATCTGCAAAAGGGCCAGTTCTATCAGGAGCCTTTTATTATTGGCCATTTTGTAATTCAGGTCGCATTGATTCTGTATTTCGAGGGCCTTTAAGAGGAATTCGGATGAACAGGAGGTCGATTGTTGCAAGTAACGGCTCTGAACCGCAGGGCTCACCTCAAGCAATGAAATTGTCGATGGGTCTTTAGCTACCAGAAGATTCCGAAAATGTTCCCCCAGGCCAATGATAAAATGCTGGCCTTCAAATCCTCTTTCAATGATCTCGTTGATGGTCAGCAGTGTGGCTGCAGTATCCCTGTTTAATATTTGATCCAGAATTTTAAAATAATAGGTATGATCCAGGATATTGAGATGTTCAATGACGGTTTCATAACTCAGTTCCTTTCCACTAAAACTCACAAGCTGGTCGAAGAAGGAAAGGGCGTCACGGAGGGCCCCGTCAGCTTTCTGGGCAATCATATGCAGGGCTTCTTCCGAAGTACTGATCCCTTCATTCTTGGCAACATATAAAAGATAATCCGAAATATCCTTCACTGTGATCCGTTTGAAATCGAAGATCTGGCAACGGGAAAGTATGGTTGGGATGATCTTGTGCTTTTCTGTGGTGGCCAGGATGAATTTTGCATAGGGTGGCGGTTCTTCAAGCGTCTTCAGAAATGCGTTAAAAGCATTGGCCGAAAGCATGTGAACCTCATCGATAATATAGATCTTATATTTTCCAACCTGCGGGGGTATCCTTACCTGTTCAACCAGGTTCCGGATGTCATCCACCGAATTATTTGAAGCCGCATCCAGTTCATGTATATTAAATGAATTGGATTGGTTGAAGGAAACGCAGCTTTCACATTCATTACAGGGTTCGGTCTGGTTCACGGGATGAAAGCAATTGATGGTTTTGGCAAGGATACGTGCACAAGTTGTTTTGCCAACTCCACGGGGTCCGCAGAATAGGAAAGCCTGGGCCAGTTGCTGGTTCCGTATAGCGTTCTTTAAAGTGGATGTAATAGAATCCTGCCCGACAACCATGTCAAAGGTGGCCGGACGGTACTTTCTTGCCGATACTATGAAATTCTCCATTTTCTTTTCCTTCTAGCTCTATAAGCTCCAAAAATACTAAACTTTTATAAAGCAATCAGTCAGGGATCTTCTTAGTTTTTAACATGCATCCATGATTTTCTTTTACATTTGTGATTAAATGCTTCTGATCTATACACATAAAATTACAAACCGCCTCAAGTATATCTTCCGGCTCATCATAGGTGATCTTTTAGGGATCTCTTATGAGCTGACTACAGATGCTGATGTTTTTAATGCTTATTCAGGAAGTCGTTTTTCTTATACCAAAAATCCCCTGGGGGAAGAGCTATTCATTGCTTCTGCGCCCCTCCTGTTTCAGAGAGGGATTGAAGGACAGGAAATATCCTTCGCCGAAGTGGATGGCATCCCTTCCATTTATCCTTCAATAAATAAAAAATCAGCCCTGGGCTTTGACCCTTTTGCTGCCGGTTTTTATCTGGTATCGCGTTATGAAGAATACCTGCCTTACGTAAAGGATGAATATGACCGCTTTACAGCCCCGATAAGTCTGGCCTTTCAGAAAGGTTTTCTGAACAAGCCCATGGTGAATATTTGGGCTGAACGTATAGGGGCAGTTTTGAAGGAACATTTTTCTGATCTCGAAATCAAAGAAAAACATTATAAGTTTATTCCTACCATCGACATGGACACAGCCTGGGTTTATCGGGAAAAAGGTTTACTCAGGAGTATTGGCGGATATCTTAAATCTATCTTCAGTTTTAATATCCAGGAAGTTATGGAAAGGACCCGGGTATTGAGCGGCCTTCAGCGGGACCCCCTCGACAACTACAGGGAACAAGTGGATATCATGAAAAAATATGGCCTGAAGCCTGTATACTTTATCCTCTTTGCTTCTTATGGATTGAATGACAAGAATATACATGTGAATAACCGGCAGTTTAACGTACTTATTAAATCCCTTGGGGACTATGCCGAGATAGGGATACATAATTCGTTTTTATCTTCTTATAAACCTGAAAAACTTAATACGGAAAGGGATACTCTTTCCGCAGTGTTGAATAAGGAGATCACCAAAAGCCGTCAGCATTTTGTAAGGCTCAACCTTCCTTATATGTATCGTAACCTGATTGATCTTGATATTTTGGAGGACTTTTCAATGGGTTATAATGGTACTCCCGGTTTTCGAGCCGGCATTGCCGATCCTTTTTATTTTTATGACCTGGACACGGACGCCCCTACCAAGCTGAAAATTTTCCCCTTTGCTTTTGCCATTAACCAGTTGAATCCCCTGAGCGATCCCGCCCATATTAACTTAATCAAGGATGTGATCAAAGCAGTAAAAGCAGTGAATGGTACTCTTATCGGGGAGTGGGACAATGATACCCTGAGCAAGCGCTCCAATCTGCCCGACTGGAAAGAAGCTTTTGAAGATATACTGAAGGAGGCCAGCACTTGATCATAGCAGTTGAACTTCCGGCCTGGAATGAACTTCTGTACAAAATTCATTTTATCTTTGCCACATCATCCCTTCTTAAAAAGAAACTATAACTTAAAATGCATTTTCATGCTTAAAAGCATTTTATTATATGCCGCTAATATATCATCGATTATTTTTAAGGATGACAGGAAAGTCCTGATCAATGATGTAGGCAGGTATATATTTAAGAAGGATGTTTTCGGAAAGATACCGGAATTTACGGCTATGGAACGTGAGAAATCACTTGAAGAAGCTATCGGCTGGCTTTTGCAGGCGCAGCAAAGGATGAAGGACGACGGAATGGGCTCTTATAAACTCGGCGCTAATTGGAGCGCTTCCTACCCCGAAACTACGGGTTATATTATTTCCACCCTTATTGATTATTATCTCAAATCGGGCAGGCAGGAGATCCTGGATGCAGCGATGAAAGCAAGCCGCTTCCTGCTGAACATTCAGAAAGATAGCGGAGGATGGCAGGGTGGCCGGGTGAATGAAAACCGTCCTGAGATCGTTTTTAATACTGCCCAGGTGATCCGGGGACTGCTTTCTGCTTATTCCATTGACAAAGATCCGGCATTTTTAAAAAGTATTGAAAGAGGAGCCGATTGGTTGTGTAAAGTCCGCCATCCGGAAGGCTTCTGGCAGGAGCATGCCCTCATGAACAGGGCCCGTGTTTACGATTCTTTTGTGGATGTACCGCTTTTGATGACCTGGAAGCTCAGCGGCAAAGATAAATACCGGGAAGCCGCTGCGGGAAACCTGGATTGGATACTAAACTTTAAAATGCAGCCGAACGGTTGGTTCGAAGATTGCGATAATACTGTTAAGAGAAATGATAAGCCTATACTTCATACCATCGCCTATACACTTGATGGTTTAATTGATTCAGGTTTGATCATGGAAGAAGAGAAATATATTCATGCCGCCACCTTGGGCGCTGATAAATTAAAAGATCTTTTTTTGCAGCAGGGATATTTGAATGGGCGTTACGACCGGAACTGGCAGGGAAGCGAGTATTTTATCTGTACAGGCGGCGCCCAGATGGCATCTGTTTGGCTGAAATTGTTTCGTCTCTACGGGGAGCCATCATATAAGCTGGCTGCTCATAAAATGATTGACCTTTTAATATTTATACAAAGAAGGTCCCCGGATGAAAAGCCTGATTCGAGAGGGGCTATTCCCGGCTCTTTCCCTCTTTGGGGACGTTATGAGCCTTTTGCCTTCCCGAACTGGGCGACCAAGTTTTTTTGCGATGCACTGATGCTTGAAAATGAAATTGAAAAATGACATCCTGTTCGACCGCTTCCTGAAGTCGGTTAATAATTTTCCTGACAGGCCCGCACTGGACATCGGGGGAGAGAAGTATAGTTATAGCCGGCTTGCTGAAATGGCGGCAGGAATTGCTTTCCTTATCCGTTCCCTTCCATTGGACTCCGCGATAGTCGGGATCATGGCAGGCAAAGACCCGGCGGCTTATTACGGTATCCTTGGAATATTGGGGGCCTCGAAAGGCTATATGCCCCTGAACAAACGTTTTCCTCCTGCCCGGAATTTGAAGATGCTGAATGCTTCCGGGACGGATTGCCTGGTTTGCAGCAGGGAATGCCTCCCTGAACTGGAAGAAGTTTTGGCAAAAACGGATAAAAATCTGCATGTTATAGTTTGCGGAACGGATTCAGTGAATGAACTCATTTCAAAATATCCCCGCCATAACTTTTATCTTCCCGGAAAACATAGTATTGAAAAATTGAACGCAAGTGAAACGGATTCAGGTCAAATTGCCTACCTGCTCTTTACTTCCGGAAGTACAGGCTCTCCAAAAGGGGTGCCGGTCTCCAACCTGAATGTCACCTCTTACCTGGATCATATTTTAGGGAACTATAATTTTTTTCCGGAAGATAGGTTTACCCAACTTTTTGACCTCACTTTTGACCTGAGTGTCCATGACCTCTTTGTCTGTTGGTCTGCCGGGGCCTGTCTTTGTGTACCGGAGGAAAATACATCCTTTGCCTTATTATCATTTTTGAAAGAAAAGAAACCCTCGGTTTGGTTCTCGGTACCTTCAGTTGCATTACTCATGAAAAAGATGCGCTTACTTAAGACGGGCGTTTTTCCGGATCTCCGCCTCAGTTTCTTTTGCGGGGAAGCGCTCCTTGCTGAGACAGCTCTTGCCTGGGCCACCGCCGCCCCGGGTTCCGAAGTGATCAACCTTTATGGCCCTACCGAAGCTACCATCGCCATTATGGAATATAAATTATTGAGGTCCGCGGAACTGAATAAAACCCGTGACGGCATACTTTCAATCGGCAAAAGCTTTGCAGGTCAGGAATGTATTATTATGAATGATGAGGATAAGAAGATGGGGAAGGGCGAAATTGGGGAACTATGCCTGTCAGGTTCTCAGTTGGTGCAAGGCTATTGGAATGACAGTATCCAGACTGAAAAAAGTTTCTTCCGGACTCCGGATGGAAAGTTCTGGTATCGTACCGGCGATCTGGCCCTGGAAGATGCGGAGGGGGATTTCTTTTTTATGGGAAGAAAGGATGCTGAAGTGAAGATTTCAGGTTACCGTGTTCATCTCCGTGAAATAGAGCTCAGCCTTGAGTCATATCCTGGAATTAAACAGTCGGTAGTTCTTTACCATATTGCCCCTGACGGGAACGGGCATCTTTATGGTTTTGCTTTAAGCGAAGCAAGACTGAAAGTTAATATGCCGGCGCTCATGGAGCATTGCCGGACTTACCTGCCATGGTATATGGTGCCGGAAAAGATTATATTTGTGGACGATTTTCCACTGAATTTCAACGGGAAAATTGATAAAATGGCCCTCTTAAAGAATTTAAAGGATAATGGAGAAGATTAAGGAAACTCTTTTGATTTTTTTGAAGGATAAACTGAAACGCTTCGACATCAAAGAAAATGAGCTGGGCGGAAAATTTGATCTCGTGAATAGCGGACTCTTGAATTCTCTCGAATTTGTAGACCTGGTGGCTTCCCTCGAAAAACATTTTCAGCTTGAAATCGATTATGAAAAAGCCCTCGAAAAGAGTGATTTTACCACGGTGGACGGGCTTATACGGACCTTTCAATCCGGACTAAATGGATAAGATTCAGATCATCAGCATAAATAACCCCGAAAATCCTTATTTGAAGCAGGTACAGTTTCTGTTTACTGAAATGTATGAATATATGGATGAAAGGGGACTGATGCTGCCTTTGGCGGAGAATGGGGCAGAATTGTGGATGGATACGGTCAGGAATACCCTGGGGAAATTCGGCTTGCTTTGTGTAGCTGTGGATAAGGAAACTGTTCAGGGTTTTGCCCACGGAGCCCTTAAATTCGGTCCCGATTATCTTGGAAACCCTAAAATAGGTGTGGTGACCCATATTTTTGTGAGAGATAGCCTGAGGCAAGCCGGTATAGGTGCAGAAATGCTGAGGAATCTTGAAAAATGGTTTGCCGAAAAAAATGTCCATTCCATTGAATTACAGGTAGTGAGCGGAAATGATTACGCGATGGAATTCTGGGAGAAAATGGGCTATGAAAAGGAACTTTTTCAATACCGGAAATTCAGTGTCAAATAAGCCTTGTTTTAGGTGATATAATATTTATTGAGGAAAAGCATTGTCTACCTTATATATTCCATATCAAAAAATACCCGCCCAACTGGGTATCCTTCCCGGTGATGCAGTTTTGCTCGCTTCGGATATCACCCGTATAGCCTTTATGGCCATAAGAAATGAGGGTAATTTTGATGCAGGGCTTTTTATCGAAGCCTTCCAGAAAATCCTGGGTCCGGAAGGGACGCTCATCCTCCCTGCATATAATTTCAACCTGAAGAATAAAGCGGATTTCGATATTAAGCAAACCCGGCCAATTACCGGCGCACTTTCCCTGGAAGCTTTTGGCAGGCCTGATTTCTGCCGTACTGCGCATCCTCTGCATTCTTTTCTGGTATGGGGAAAATATTCTGAATTGCTTTGCGCTTTGAACAATCAGAGCTCTTTCGGCTCTGATTCACCCTTTGCCTTCTTTCTGGAAAAGAATGTTAAAATGATTATGGCTGGAACTTCCGTTACCGAAGCTTTTACTTTCGTGCATTTTGTGGAGGAAAGCGAAAAGGTATGGTACCGTAAAATGCGGAAATACAATATTTTTTATAAGGATTTGTTTGGAAGTCAGGAAAGCAGAACTTATTATCTTTATGCGAAGAAAGCCGGCTGGACCATGGTTCTTCACAGGCTTGAAAAGCTCCTGGATGAGAGGGGCCTCTTGAAAACAAAGAATCTCAACGGACTGAGTTATTATGAATTGGCAGCGCAGGAGGTTTACCCTCTGATACAGCGCAATATTCTTGAAGATAATGCGTCTGATATTGCAGCTTTCAGTTGGAAGCTTTTGTTTAAGGATTATTTAAAGGTTATGGCCGGAAGATTAAAAATTTATCAGACGGCTTCAGATAAAATAAAGAATGATACTGGTTTATAGTCCCGATATTACTTCCCGGCATGATTATGTTTTCGGCTTTATTTTTAATGAAGTCTTGAGAACTGAGTTTCGTCTCTTATCAGATATCGATGAATTTATAGCTTATAAAGGGCCTAAATTCTCTTACGCGGAAAATGCTTCGGGGGAGGAGCTGAATTTTAAGCCTGCCGGAATCCTTTCTCAAATGGGTATTACACCAGGCGAGATCCAGGTTATGCACTGGAAAGGCCTTCCCGTATTTTTTCCTGTGAATGAAGGCTCCGCTTTTCCATTCGATCCTTTTGCATTGTGCTTTTACCTTTTAAGCCGTTACGAAGAATATCTGCCTTTCACTGCTGATGAACATGGGCGCTTTGCTCCGGAACAGAGTCTGGCCTACCGTTTTGGCTTCCTGAATATTGCCCTGGTTGACAGGATAGCAGGGGAAATCCGGAGAATCCTGAAATATCATTTCCCGGAAATCAATTTTCCTCTACCTGTTTTTGATTTCCGTCCCAGCTTCGACATAGATATTGCATACGCTCATCTTGAAAAAGACTGGTTGAGGGCTGCCGGCGGATTGGCTAAACTGATCCTGAAACTGGATTTGAAAAGTCTTGGCAGCCGCATGATGACACTGGCAGGCAGACGAAAGGATCCCTATGATAATTTCGATATTCAGCTTGAAGCCATGGATGAAAAGGGCTTTACGCCAGTTTATTTTGTGCTTTTGGGGGATTATGGGAAATATGATAAGAATGTAAGTCATAAGAGCCGGCGTTTCAGGGAACTGATAGTGAAGCTCGACCGGAATGCCTGCATAGGAATTCATCCTTCCTATAATTCTTTCGGCAATCCCACCCAGCTCGATACGGAGATCAAAAGACTTGCTGAAATAGTTGAAAGACCTGTAGTAATCAGCCGTCAGCATTTTCTGAGGCTCAGATTTCCGGATTCTTATCGTCAACTGTTAGAATCCGGGATCAGCGATGATTATTCCATGGGTTATGCCTCATGCAATGGTTTCAGGGCCGGTACTGCCTATCCCTTTCAGTTTTATGATTTACTGAAAGAAGAAATTACCAGCCTGAAAATTCATCCTTTTATATTTATGGATACTGCCATGATCGACCATCTGAAATTTTCCCATTCGGAGAGTGTAAATGAGGTGCAGGACCTTTTGGATGAAGTCAGGGAGAACGGGGGAGAGGCAATCGGTATCTGGCATAATTATGCTTTGGGGGAATATGATGGATATGAAGGATGGCAGGCTGTCTTCAGGCAGATACTTAAATTGGTAAAATAGATAATTCAAAGGAGATTTTTTGTGATCAGGTACCTTCAAAGGAACGAAATTGATGATAAGAGCTGGGACAGCTGCATTCAGCTTTCATTCAATGGAAGTATATACGGATATGCATGGTTCCTGGATTTAGTGGCCGAAGAATGGGATGCCCTGGTGGAGAACAACTATGAAAGGGTTTTTCCCCTGGTTAAAAGGACCAAGATGAAGATATCTTACATTTACCAGCCATTTTTTACCCAGCAGTTGGGACTATTTTCGCGCAACCTCCTGAGCCCTTCCGTACTCAACGAATTTATACTGGCCATCCCTAAACAATTCAAACAGGTAGAGATAAACCTGAATACCCTGAATAATGTGGATGAGAAATTGTTTCGTTACATTCCACAGATTAACCATGAACTGGACCTGATTCATTCCTATGATAAGATCAGTTCATCCTATTCGGCTAATCTGAAAAGAAACCTGAAAAAAGCCACGGAGGCGGGACTCACTCTTTCAAGGAATATCAAGCCCGATACAGTGATCGATCTTTTCAGGAATAATAAAGGAAAATCTATACTTCACCTTAAAGATTTCCATTACAACCGACTCAAACGGCTGATTTATAGTGCAAAATACAAAGGTGTCGCGGATATCTGGGGAGCATTCGATCAACACAATGAACTTTGCGCCGGGGCCTTTTTTATTCAAAGCAATCATAAAGTCATATTCCTGTTCTCGGGTTTAAGTGAAGAAGGCAGGAAAGCCGGCGCCATGCCTTTTCTGATCGACTATTACATACGGGAACATGCAAACCGTCATCTTACCTTTGACTTTGACGGATCGAATGATCCCAACCTGGCACGTTTCTACAAGAGCTTTGGTTCCAAGGAATGTGTTTATCAGCGGCTTAAAATTGACCGGCTGCCTTTTTACCTCAAACCGGGAATCTGGCTGGTGAAAAGATTTAGGGCCGGATAATAGGAATTAGTTCCCGCATAAGTAGCCTATAATATATTTTGAAAAGTATCCTATTTATCTTTTTTCTACCTTTGAACTGATGAAAAACCTGGTGAAAGAAAATATCAAAGTCTCGCTCGATTCAATACGGAGTCACCTCTTGCGGACTATCCTCACAGTGATGATCATTGCATTCGGGATCATGGCCCTGGTTGGCATACTCACGGCCATCGATTCCATCAAATATTTCCTGAACCAGAATTTCATGATGATGGGCTCTAATACCTTAACGGTCCGTAATCGTGAGCTACATGTAAGGATGGGTGGAAGGGATAATAATGCCAAGATGTTTGAACCTATCACCTATGATGAGGCCTTGAAATTTAAACAGGAATTTGACTTCCCTTCTTATGTTTCGGTTTTCACTTATGCTTCACACACTGCCACCGTTAAATATCGCTCTGAAAAAACCAATCCGAATGTTGGCGTAATAGGTACAGATGAAAATTATTTAATCACTTCGGGGCAGGAGATAGGAAAAGGGCGAAATTTCAATGATAATGAGGTGCATACCGGGGCCCATGTGGCGATTATAGGTAGCGAGATTGCGAAAAAAATATTTCCAGATAATGAAGACCCTGTGGGAAAGAATATTATTATCGGTCCGGGAAAATACCAGGTGATAGGAGTGATGAAGGAAAAAGGATCGAGCGTTGGCTTCTCTGGCGACCGCTTTTGCATCCTTCCATTAAACAATGTAAGGCAATATTTCCCCAAACCAAACAGCACCTTCACAATAAACATTACTACTTACGACCCTACGCTTATCGATTTAGCCAGCGGAGAAGCCACCGGACTGTTCAGGATTATCCGCGGGGACCGGCTGGGTGAGGAACAGACTTTTGATATTGCCAAAAGTGATACCATAGCCCAGATGCTGACTGAAAATATCCGTTTCGTTGCCATTGCCGCAACATTTATCGGACTGATTACACTCATCGGTGCTGCAATCGGGTTGATGAATATCATGCTGGTTTCGGTAACGGAAAGAACCCGTGAGATAGGCATAAGGAAAGCTATGGGAGCAACTGCCAGGACTATCCGGAATCAGTTCCTCGTGGAAGCTATCGTGATAGCACAGATAGGTGGAGTTGTTGGTATCAGCCTTGGTATCGTCATTGGAAATATTCTCTCGCTGATTCTTAAAAGCAGCTTCCTAATCCCATGGATGTGGATACTCCTGGGATTTACACTTTGTTTTTTCGTGGCCCTTATATCCGGCTTTCTTCCGGCTTCCAAAGCTTCTAAACTTGATCCCATTGAATCCCTCAGGTACGAATAATTCTTAATATCAGCGATTGACCGAATTCAGATAACGGACAGCTATAAGTTTATCGTAAAAATCTCCCTGCTCACGGTGATATATATAAATTGTGTAATCGTTTTCAGTTTCCCAGTGACTTCCTTCGGTTAATGACACATTCCCTAAGTTAGTTCCATCTTTCAGAAACATATAATCATAATTATAATATCCCTGTTTCAAATATAATTTCCCCTCATAAACACCTTTGTCATAATTATATACCATTTTGGCTTCAGGAAGAAATTGCCAGTAAGTAAGCGCACCGTATATGTAAAGATTACCATCAGTGGGCGGATTGCTGAAAGCAAGGCTGAAATGGACCCAGGCATAATCCGCTTCAGAATTGGGGTCCTGTGTGTCATTGGCTGCTATGAGCCTTTTTCCGTCAATATCCTGCTCGGAACGATAAGGGATTCCGGCCCAGGACTTGTCAGTCAGCAGATAAACCTGGTAACCATCCTGAGTGTATTGTAGTCCCTGCATCCGGTCAGTATTGTATTTCAAGGTCTTCATGTCAAAATACCTGAATTCATTACCTCCGTCAAAGACTATTTTATCATTATTACTGTAATCGAATACATTTCCAAGTATCGAGATCGGCTGAATATTTAGAATGGCATTATCCCATCTTCCATTTTGCATGACCAACACATGTATATTACGATAGGCATCGGAAATCGTATAGTTATTTGAAATAATTGAAAAATCAACTTGTTGTTTGGTGTAACGGTAATTCAGATTATAGGTTTTAACAACGGAGGCATCCACATCCACTTTCGTATCTAAAACCATAAATCTGTATGTTAAGATTACGTTTTCATCCCTATCTTCCGTATCATAGACTTTTAAAATATAATTGCCTGATTTTCGAATTTTCATGTAATCACCCGGAAATGTGAGGGTATAATTGGTATAAGGCCGGGTTGTATTGAATGAATATATATAATTATCGATATTGTCCTCACTAAAACCATCTATATACTCCATCTGCTGAATATCGGATTTGTTCCAATATGCATCGCAGTGAATAAAGGTATAGCGATATTGTTTCAGGTCATTATCCATATCATCGAATGACAGAAATAATTTATCGTCAGTATTCAACTGGATGATGGGGGGGGAAAGTTCATCTCCTTGCTTATATAATAGGACCGTCTTTATATTATCTTTATAAATTGCATCCTGGTTCCGGATGAAATTTTTATCATAATAATTCACATCCTGGGCACAGATTAATGTTGGAATTGTCATCACCAGGCTCAGTATGACAATAAAGTAAGCAGAAGGCTTAAATTTGCTCATAATTATCAGATTCATTTTTAATTATTTGTCCTAAATTTATAGGCTTATTTAAAATATATATAAAAATAGGTATTCTTAGTTTGTTTTTACTTAGGGAATCGAGATAGATTCAAAATTTTTGTAAACTTGCAACCCGAAAATATAGATTTTATCACATATGTCTGAAATTATCAAAATTAAAAACGGACTTAATATTAACCTGCTTGGAGAGGCCGAAAAAATCATAACAGAAGCCCATCCTAAAAAATGTGCCATCAAACCAATAGATTTTGTTGGGGTGTTTCCCAAGTTGATGGTGAAGGAAGGGGATGAGGTGAAAGCCGGCACTCCTTTATTTTTTGATAAATACAGGGAGGATATTATTTTCACGGCTCCGGTGAGCGGCAAAGTGACAGAGATTAGAAGAGGGGCTAAAAGGGTGCTCCTGGAAATTGTGGTGGAAGCTGATGGACGGAATGATTTTCTGGATTTCGGGAAGGCTTCGCCAGCTACTCTTAGCCGGGAGGAGATTGTCGCCAGGATGCTTCAAAGCGGTGTCTGGCCTTTAATACGGCAAAGGCCGTATTCCATTATCGCCGAACCCAAAGCGGAACCTAAAGCAATATTTATTTCAGCCTTTGACACCGCCCCCCTGGCTCCTGATTTTGACCTTATTCTGCATTCCAATGAGGAGCCATTCCAGGCCGGGCTTGATATCCTGGCTAAACTCACCAGTGGCAAAGTCCACCTGAACCTGGATACCAGGCAGATGGGCCCAAAAATATGGGATGCTTTCAAAGGCGTCCGGATCAATTATTTCAGTGGCAAACATCCCAGCGGGAATGTGGGGACCCAGATCGCCCATCTTGATCCGATCAACAAGGGTGATATTGTATGGTACCTGAGGCCCCAGGAAGTAATTGCCATAGGCCGCCTGTTCCTTACGGGAAAGATAGATAATACCCGCCTTATCGCATTTAGCGGATCGGAAGTTGTTAAGCCCCGCTATATTAGAACCCTCCTGGGCTCTTCTATTGAGGAGATAGTGAAAGATGGGCTGAAAACATCCAATGTCCGGTATATTAGCGGAAATGCACTGAGCGGGAAGAAGATAGAGTTCGATGGTTTTGTTGGTTATTATGACAATCAAATTACTGTCTTGCCTGAAGGTGATCATTATGAGTTTATAGGCTGGGCTCTTCCCGGCTTAAATAAATTCAGCTATTCACATACTTTCCTTTCCTGGATCACACCCCATAAAAGATACGCACTCGATACCAATCTGAACGGAGCTGAAAGGGCTTATGTGATGACCGGCAAATATGAGAAGGTCTTCGGTTGGGACATATATCCCCTGGAACTGATCAAAGCTACCATAATTGAAGATATTGACCTGATGGAGAAACTTGGTATTTATGAAGTGGATGAGGAGGATTTTGCCCTTTGTGAATTCATAGATACTTCCAAGACCGAAATACAGGCCATTATCAGGCATGGACTTGATCTGATGAGAAAGGAAATGTCCTGATTTGAATAGTGCCAAAAGAAAGCATAAATCAAGCAATAATTAAGATATTAAATGAAATCACTCAGAAATTTCATTGACCGGATCAAGCCCCAATTTGAAAAAGGAGGCCGCTTCGAAAAACTACATTCAACCTTCAATGCGTTTGAGACCTTCCTGTTCGTCCCGAACAAGGTCACATTCAGCGGAAGTCATATCCGGGATAGTATAGATATGAAACGGACTATGTCGGTGGTGGTGCTGGCACTTGTACCTGCGCTGTTGTTCGGGATGTATAATGTGGGCTATCAGCACTTTCTGTCACATAGCATGGAAGTGACATTCTGGCAAACCTTCTGGTATGGATTTCTTAAAGTCCTTCCTATCATTGTTGTCTCTTATGTTGTGGGACTTGGAATTGAATTTATTTTTGCCCAGTATCGCGGACATGAGGTAAATGAAGGATATCTGGTGACCGGCTTCCTGATCCCCCTCATTCTTCCTCCTGATATCCCCCTTTGGATGGTGGCAGTGGCCGTTGCCTTTGCAGTGATCTTTGGGAAAGAGGTCTTCGGTGGAACAGGTATGAATGTCCTGAATCCAGCCCTCACAGCAAGGGCTTTCCTGTTCTTTGCCTATCCGCAGGATATGTCGGGCGACAAAGTGTGGATTGCAGATAAGGCGGATGCATTCTCCGGAGCTACTCCGCTGGGCCATGCACTTGTTGGAAATTTTGATAAAATGCAGAGCCCCCTGGATATGTTCCTGGGATTTATTCCCGGCTCCATTGGCGAAACTTCTGTCATTGCTATCCTGATCGGTGCGGCTATCCTGATCTTTACCGGCATCGGAAGCTGGAAAATTATGATTTCTATGGTCGTCGGTACCCTGGGTATAGGCTATTTACTAAACCTTTTGTCAGTTAATACCTACATGTCCCTCCCGCCCTGGGAGCACCTTATCATGGGTGGTTATGCCTTTGGACTGGTCTTTATGGCCACTGACCCAGTAAGCGCCTCCCAGACCAACCGGGGAAAATACATCTATGGATTCCTGATCGGGGTGCTTGTGGTGATTATACGGGTATTTAACCCGGCTTATCCTGAAGGTGTCATGCTTGCTATATTGCTTATGAATGTCTTCGCCCCTCTGATCGACCATTATGTTGTAGAATCCAATATCCGGAAGCGGCTCAGAAGAGCTAAGCCGGTTAAAGCATAAGGAATTTTTTAAAGGATATAATAAAACAAGATATTATGTATTCCAACTCGTATATTTTCCGCTACGCAGCCATACTGGTAATCCTGGTAGCGGCTATTCTCTCCGCCGCGGCCATCCTGCTCAAGCCGGCCCAGGATAAAAATGTGGCGGTCGCTAAAATGCAGGGTATCCTGGCTGCTATTAATGTGGAAGCAAGTTCGTCGGATGCCATCGAACTTTATAAAAAATATATTGTTGCAGAAGATGTGATCTCCCCGGATGGTGAGCTTGAAAGTCAATACAGTTATAAAGATGATAAATTTGTGAAAGGCAATCAAAGGGCATTCAATATCAACCTGAAGGAAGAACAGTTTAAACAATCAAAAGGCGAGCCTTTTTCTGTTCCCCTTTATATAGCTGTTAAGGACAATGATACCATTTACATTATTCCCTTACTTGGAAAAGGACTTTGGGGGCCGATCTGGGGCAATATAGCCCTTGGGAGTGATATGAATACTGTTGTCGGGGCCGCTTTTGATGATAAAGCCGAAACACCGGGCCTGGGCGCTGAAATTGCAAACAAACCCTTCCAAAAACAGTTTATAGGCAAGAAAATATTTGATGATAAAGGCAATTTTGTTTCCATTAAAGTCGTAAAAGGAGGGGTGAAAATGCTTCCGGCAGATGACCAGATCCATGGTGTGGATGCGGTATCCGGCGGTACTATCACCAGTCATGGAGTGGATAACATGCTTAAAAGTGATCTTGGTAATTATATTGATTATATCAAAAAACATCATAAAAAATGATTACAGATATCAAAGAAAAAGAACCCCTGTTCTCAGCTAAGAACTTAAAACTTCTTTCAAATCCGCTGAACAAGGACAACCCGATCACTATACAGGTCCTGGGTATCTGCTCGGCCCTGGCTGTGACGGCAAAGATGAAGCCTGCATTCGTCATGATGCTCTCGGTTACCGTGGTTACCGGCTTATCCAATCTGGTGATCGCCAGCCTCCGGAACGGGATACCGGCCAGGATACGGATCATCGTTCAGCTGGTGGTTATAGCATCCCTGGTCATCCTGGTCGACCAGGTTCTGAAAGCCTACGTTTATGATGTCAGTAAACAACTTTCAGTGTTCGTCGGGCTGATCATTACCAATTGTATAGTCATGGGAAGACTGGAGGCCTTTGCCATGGCAAACAAACCCTGGCCTTCACTTCTGGATGGAATAGGAAACGGACTTGGATACGGCTGGGTGCTTATAGCCGTCTCTTTTGTGCGTGAGTTGCTGGGATCCGGATCACTCTGGGGTTATCACGTTATCCCCCAGGCCTTTTATGATATGGGATATAAAAATAATGGCTTTATGATTCTTCCCCCGATGGCTTTGATCATCGTGGGCACCATCATCTGGATACAGCGCTCCCGCAATAAAGAACTGATAGAACAGAAATAAGAAACATCTTAAATAGAAACTAAAATGCAAGAGGTTTTTAATATATTTATCAAGTCCATCTTCATTGATAACATGATCTTTGCTTACTTCCTTGGTATGTGTTCATACCTGGCGGTATCCAAAACGGTCAAAACATCAGTCGGACTTGGCGTTGCCGTCGTATTTGTCCTGGGAATCACTGTTCCGGTTGATTACCTGATGAACAAATATCTCCTTTCCTCCGGTTCACTTACATGGCTGGGCCAGAGCTTTGCGGGCATAGACCTGAATTTTCTAAGTTTTATTATGTTCATCGCCGTAATCGCCTCTATGACCCAGCTTGTGGAAATGATCGTTGAAAAATTTTCACCGGCCCTGTATAACTCTCTGGGTATCTTCCTTCCATTGATTGCAGTAAACTGCGCCATCCTCGGGGGTTCACTCTTCATGCAGGAAAGGGAATATCAATCAGTCATACAAGCAACTTCCTTCGGGCTTGGTTCAGGTATCGGCTGGATGCTGGCAATAGTCGGACTTTCGGCTATACGTGAGAAGATCCGTTATTCAAATGTGCCGGGACCGCTCCGTGGACTCGGCATCACTTTTATCATCACCGGCTTAATGGGGATAGCATTTATGAGTTTCCTTGGAATTAAATTATAATCTTACATCTTAAATAAAATATATACGATGTTATTAGAGATAGGAATCGGTCTGGTCATGCTCACGAGTATCTTGGTCTTTCTCCTGGTTATCCTCCTGTTGGTGGCGGTGCTGCTCTATGCCAGGATGAAACTCATCCCGCAGGGGAAAGTGACTATCACCATAAATAGTGATAAAGAACTGGAAGTTGATCCGGGATCATCCCTCTTGTCGACGCTCTCTTCGAAGGGTATATTCCTGCCTTCAGCCTGTGGTGGCGGGGGAACCTGTGCCATGTGCAAGTGCCAGGTGTTCGAAGGCGGCGGCAGCATTCTCCCGACCGAGGTAGGCTATTTTACCCGCAAAGAACAGGCGGATAACTGGCGTCTGGGATGCCAGGTGAAAGTCAGGGAAAACCTGCAAATCGGAGTCGCTCCTGAGATTTTCGGGATTAAAAAGTGGGAATGTGAAGTGGTTTCAAACCATAATGTGGCTACCTTCATCAAGGAATTCGTGGTGAAACTTCCCGAAGGGGAGGAGCTGGAATTCCGCTCCGGTGGCTATATTCAGATTGATGTACCCAAATGTGAAGTGGATTTCTCTAAAGATATTGATGTGGAAGAAGGCTTCCGCGAAGATTGGGATAAATTCAAGATGTGGGACCTCAAAATGAAGAACCCCGAACCGGTATTCAGGGCTTATTCCATGGCCAATCATCCGGCCGAATCCAATATTGTAATGCTCAATATCCGTATAGCTACCCCGCCTTTTGACAGGAAAACAGGTGGTTTTATGAATGTTAATCCCGGAATCTGTTCCTCTTATATTTTTTCCCGTAAACCGGGCGACAAGGTAATGGTTTCAGGACCCTATGGGGAGTTCTTTATTAAAGATACACGGCGTGAAATGATGTTCATCGGTGGTGGTGCCGGAATGGCCCCTATGCGTTCACATATATTCGACCAGTTCAAAACCCGGAAAACGGACCGCAAAACTACCTTCTGGTATGGCGGACGTTCTTTGAGAGAACTCTTTTATGTTGATGAGTTTAAGAAGATTGAAAAGGATTTTCCTAATTTCGAATTCCACATCGCATTATCAGAGCCTAAAGCCGAAGATGACTGGACAGGTTATACAGGCTTTATCCACCAGGTGATCATGGACCATTACCTGAAAAGTCATCCGGAGCCGGAAGAAATTGAATACTACCTCTGCGGTCCTCCCATGATGAACCAGGCTGTATTGAAAATGCTGGATGATTATGGCGTTCCTCCCGAAATGATCGCATTCGACGACTTCGGAGGCTAAAAATATAATCTTGTTAAATTATTTAGGAAGCCCTGAACTTGTTCATTAAAAGACAAGTTCGTGGCTTTCTTTTTTTTAAATTTGTACTTTCTGAAATTATCCGGTTTTTAAGGGTCCTATGAAAGGATCTCAAAAAATGGGAAAGTGGGATTCAGGATTCCGGTTTCATTCGGTTATAATTATAATGATAATGTTTTTAATTTCAGAAATATCTTTTATTCCGGAATAGGTATTAACTTCTATCCGACAGGACAGGGAAAGTGGAAATATTTCATGGGCCCCCAACTTCGTATGGGTCTTGGAAGGGGTAGTAAATATTATTACAGCTATGATGAATATGGAAATTATATTTCAGATACTTACCATGAGAGGGATACCTTCTATGCTAAGTTTTTTGTCGATAACGGGGTGATGTTCATGCCAACCCGGAATTTCAGTATTTCAGCTATTGCAAGCCTCGGTGTTAGATTTACAGATCTGCCAGTGGTCGATAATTCCAAAGTGAATACCGACGGGCAGTTTTCATTTAATATCAGGTATCGTTTTTAATATTGTTGATTTTGAAACGTTTATTTCTGCCGGTCATTTTAATTTCTCTCCTTGCATTATCATGCACGCCCAAAACACATAAGGTTAATTTTATGGGAGAGGCCCAGGGAACCTATTATGCAATCACTTACTATGATCTTGAAAACCGGAATTTGCAGGAGGATGTCGACTCTGTCCTGAATGCTTTTGACCGTTCGGTTTCTCTTTGGGTACCTACTTCTATCATTTCCAGAATAAATGATAATGATACGACTGTAGAAGTTGACCCCTGGTTTAAGGATATATTCAATCTCTCAGAAGAGATCTCCCGGAAAACAAAGGGAGCATTTGATATAACGGTGGGCCCCCTTGTGAATGCCTGGGGTTTTGGATTAAAAAGCCGTACCAAACTTGATCCTGATAAGGTTGAAAAGCTCCTGAAATACGTCAATTATAAAGATGTGACTTTGAGAGGGAGCCGGATCATCAAAAAGTACCCGGAGACTCAACTGGATTTCAACGCTATCGCCCAGGGTTACTCTGATGATGTGATTGCAAAATTCCTCGAATCAATGGGGATTAATAATTATCTGATTGATATAGGAGGAGAGGTTCTCGGGCACGGGAACAAGCCCGACGGAGATCCCTGGGTGGTGGGTGTCGAAAATCCTACCGAAACAAGCACAGATCCACGGACACTCAATACCAAGGTAACTCTCCTGAATCAGGCTATAGCCACCTCGGGCAGTTACCGGAAATTCTATGAAGAGAACGGTATCCGTTATTCCCATACCATAGATCCCAGGACGGGTTACCCCGTCACCCATAATCTCCTAAGTGCGTCGGTCCTGGCAAGCGACTGCGCCACAGCCGACGGATATGCTACCGCATTCATGGTCATGGGACTGGAAAAATCAGAAGAATTTTTAAAGAAAAACCCGGCCCTTCAAGCTTATTTTATCTATTCTGCCCCCGATGGTTCATTTAAGACCTATGCCACCAAAGGATTTCAGGCGATTATCAGGAAAGACTGATCTTAGGAATCGATTTCTACTGTCTTGATCGTAAAACGTTTTTTATTTTCACAACTTGTTCCTTCATCACTTTTCCCACAACTACATCCTAAATATTTTCCGGTAGTGGGATCTATGCTGGAACAACTTTTCTTGAATTCTCCGTCTTTTTTGAAGAACATTTTGACTGCAAAACCGGCAAAAGCCAGTCCCATAAGTACTATAGCTATTAAGAGAAGTTTAAGTATCATCTGAATTAATAATAAGTATTAAATTAGATTACAAAAGTAGCTGATTTTTGTATTACTGTTCCATGGATTGCCTGTTAAATTCGGAACAGATTATAGCGGCAGCTACGGAAGCATTTAAGGATTCGGCTCCCGCTACAGCTCCCGGTATCCCTATCTTTTGAGTGATATAAGGAAAGAGGTATTCAGAAATACCTTTGGACTCATTTCCAATGATAATGACCGCATCCCGGGCTAATTCCAGGTGGTAGATATTTTCTCCTTCAGCCATGGTGCCATAGACTTTTCTGGAAGCAGGTAATCTTTTCAGAAATACCGTAGGATCCATATAATATATCCCGACCCTGATAAAGGATCCCATGCTTGATTGTATCACTTTAGGATTGTAAATATCGGCCGTATGGGGTGAACAAATGATAGTACGGATGCCAAACCAGTCGGCAGTACGAATAATAGAACCTAAATTTCCCGGATCCTGTATACGATCCAGAAGCAGCACTTTTGATTCCGGTATCTGCATTTTTTCCGGATCTGTAAGTGGTATCCTTACAGTGGCTAAAACCTGGTTCGGATTGCTCTGATGACTGAGTCTTTCCAGCTCATTCTCTTCCACTTCCTGGCAATCGATCTCTTTTTCCCTGATCTTTTCAATATTCCGGGATATCCATTCAGGAATGGCGAATATTCTGGAGATGGTCCAGGAACTTTCGAGTAATTCGCCTATAAGTTTTACCCCTTCTGCTACAAATTCCCCATGTTCTTCCCTGAATTTAGGAAGTTTTAATGAATGAACGTACTTGATCTGGTTTTTTGATAACATCCCCCTGATCAGTTTGTTTTGGTCATGTCTTCTGGAACTGCAAGAATAAAATTGGCTTTTCCTGTGTTGGCAGAGTCAAGTTCTTCGATCTGGGCTTGTTCTGCAGAGGCTATGCTTATTATTTTCAGATCCGGGTTGGAATGTTTCAGATACCAGATTATCCCTTCATTGTTTTCGCTGTGATAGGAACCGTTATAATGGATAAATGTCTGTCCGGGAGCCCAATTCTTCAGTATAAAATATGCCATAGTTGCATCCTTAATGGCCTGTGCTTTCGGGAGGTTCGCGGAAGCATGAGCAGAAGAGCCTCCCATCATTTCCAGCATCGATTTATATCCGGGTAAATCCCCATCATAAGGTATGGGTAGGGGAGGGAGATATTCTTTAGCTTGCGGGTCAAGACTTTCGAGTCCTTCGAAACCTTCCTTGTTCACCAAAGCCGCATATCGTCTTGGAACATTCGTTGCTACAAATGGGATCTTATTCTTCCGGGCAAATTCTATAAGGGGTTTATAATCAGTTTTATAATTTTTCCAGAGTTTAGCTTCTCCTTCGAAACTCCGCTCGCTGATCTTATCGCTCATGTACTCTGAAAGAATTAACTGATTGTCGGCTTCGAACATTTCAGCCCCCATGACCAGATTGTCTTTTTTATCTGCAAAGAGATCTTTGGTGAGTTCCAGCTCCAGCCAGTGGCAAATAGGGGAATCGTGCATTTCTCCAAAAAGGACGATATCAGCTCCCTCTGCTGCTTTGAGGACTTTTTCATAATTCGTTGCTTTCCCCTCAGTGGTGAAGAACTGGTAAGCCGGTTTATCCGACTTCATAGCTGTTAAAAACATGAATAACAGGGCTGTTGAAAAGTACTTGAGCTTCATGTGAAATTTTTTATGAATGATTAAATTTATTTCTGATATCCGGGTCGATGGGAAGTGATTTTCCATTTTCATCTACCTTAACATATGTAGCTTTAGTGGAGACCACAAGTTCTTCCCGGTGCTTTACAAAATTGAATCGCCGGGCTTCGAGCTGGAGGGAGATGGATGTGGTTCCTATTCTCACTACTTTTCCGTAAATACGAACATGATCTTTCACTTTTACAGGTTCCTTGAACAGGACTTCATCAACCTTGAGAGTGATCATATTAGGTGTACAACAAATCAGGGCAGCCATGGTTCCACCGGCCTCATCCAGCCATGAAAGCATAGTTCCTCCGAAAAGGTTATCATTCACCCCTATATCACTGGTCTTGCATATTTTTGTTGAAATCAGTTCCATTCAGGAAATATTGATACTTGAATTTTCACCGGGATGCCTTCAGATTCTGAAACTGGAAACTTAATGAGAATCTCAAGCATTATTTTTTGAGTTCTTCCAGGTAAAACAACATAGGTAACAAATTTTCTATACCATTTACAACACGTACCTGTCCCTCATGCCCTCCCATTATTATTCGTATCGGATTTTTATGCAGGTTCTCATATTCTGCAATAACCTGCCGGCATGAACCGCATGGTGTTACAGGCTGGTCAATTTCAAAGTCACTGGAGCGGGCTGATACTGCAATTGCATCAACAGCTATATCAGGATTCTGCGATTGTGCGTAGAAAAGTGCTACCCGTTCGGCACACAGCCCGGAGGGATAAGCTATATTTTCCTGGTTATTGCCAGTGAAAATGCTTCCGTTTTTTAAGCGTACTGCTGCGCCTACTTTGAAATGAGAGTAAGGGGCATATGCCGCCATAGTTGATTTAACTGCAGCCTGAAGAAGTTCCCGGTCTTCCGCTTTTAGCTCTTCTTCCGATTCATAGTCTTCATACTGCAGGACGATATTCTGGATTTTCATCAGGTCCTTTTTTGATTGGAGCGAAGATACGAATAAAATCACATAATGATGTTCGGGCCTAAGCTGCCCGCTGATAGATCTAAGATCTGAAACTTATTCACTGACCTTATCGCTTTTTATATCAGAACTGGGTTTAAGTGTTCCGTCCAGGATAGCCAGGTAGGTTTCCCTTCCTTCCAGGACATTGATCGCCTTATTCAGTTCCGGGTCATTATTCAAAGATGCTATGATCCTTCCCGTCTGGTAATAGTATCTTGACACGATTTCATCCTTTAGCAATTCTTTGATCTGATCTTTGTATGTGATCAGGTCCTCGCTCTTATCATGCATCATTTTATCCTTCAGATCAGTAAAATCAGATTTAATCGAATCAAAGTATTTTTCCTTTTCCGCACTTTGTTTCAGCTTTTCAAGCGCTTCCTCACTATTTGTTTTATAATCGTAAGACTTATCTTTCAGGAAGGCAATGAGTTCATTGTAATCCTCATCGCTGATGTTGAATTTATCAGGTGGGGGAATAGTTTTATGCTCCTCGGCGTATTTAGTGGCAAAATCAAAGAGGAGGAATTTGGTGACCAGGATTTGAGCGATTTTACTAAAATTTTCCGGCTTCATGACAATGTCTGGTTCTATGCCGCCACCGTCAAAGACAGGACGTCCGATTTTGGTTTTGAATTCAGTGATAAGTGAATCCGGCACTTTCTCGGGATCTCCGTTGGCATCCCGGTGGAAATAGTCTATCGCCTGTATGCAACGGCCGCTTGGGATATAATATTTGGCCACTGTGATCTTGATCTGTGCATTGTATGGAAGGGGCACTATATTCTGCACCAGTCCTTTCCCGAAAGTACGTTGTCCTATGATAACGCCCCTGTCAAGGTCCTGTATCGAACCTGTTACGATTTCTGATGCGGAAGCACTTCCGCGGTCAACCAGCACGGCCAGCGGGATATCCGGATCCACAGCCGGATAGCGCGTGAAATGGTCCTGGTCCTTGCTCCCTGATTTACCCTTGGTGCTCACGATCAGCTGTCCTTTATCCACCCATACATTCGTGATATTTACAGCCTCATTCAGCAAGCCTCCTCCATTGCCTCTCAGGTCCAGGATAATGCCCTTAAGGTCATGATTGTCTTTCAGGTCCAGGAAAGCCTTTTTTACTTCATTCCCCGCGTTCTGTGTGAAACTCAGCAACTTGATATAGCCGATATGGTCGTTCACCATCCCGTAATATGGAATATTGGGGATTTTGATCTCTTCTCTTACAATTTTCTTATCGATGGGTTGAGCTTCCCCGTCTCTTTCAATCAACATGTCTATTTCACCTCCGGGTTGACCTTTGAGAATATTGCTGACTTCTTCAGTCGTCTTCCCTTTCATGGAAGTCCCATTAATTTCCAGGATTTTATCACCGGCTTTCAGGCCTGCTTTCTGGGCAGGAAATCCCTCATAAGGTTCTGAAATAATTACGTAGTCGCCATTCTGATGTATAAGCGCTCCTATACCGCCGTATTGGCCGGTTGTCATGAGCTTATAATCTTCGGCCCTGGACTCGGGAATATAAACGGTATAAGGATCCAGCGATTCAAGCATGGCGTCCAGCGCATCCTGGGTGAGTTGTCCCGGATTAATCTGGTCAGCGTAATTTTTATTAAGTTCTTTAAGGACGGAAGAATATATGTCGAGATTTTTGGAGATCTCAAAATTATTATCTGTCTGGGCCTGCAGTTCAAAGGTTGATAGGACAACCAGAATGAGCAGTAAATTAAATAGCTTACTGATAACTTTCATATAATTATATTTTATCTCTACGATACAAATTTTAGGCTTTATTGTTCAATCTTTTGAAGGATTTCCTTCATTAAACGCTTTATCATGCTAATTATTTTTTGTTCACTTTGTTTATAAGGTAGAAAAGTATTGGAAGTGTAAATAATAGCCAGGAGGCAATTTGTTTTATGTTGGAGGAGGAAATCATAAAACCCGGTTTTATTCAAACGGTAAATTTCCCTGAGATGCCTCTTTATGAGATTGCGGTCACTGGCAAGTTTAAAATTCCTCCGCCCCACGCTGAATAAAACCCTGGCAGGGTAAGTATCTTCAGGCCTCTGCTGATGGAGAATATAATAGATTTTGAAAGGGTGTATGTAAATGGACTTTCCTTCCCGAAAAAGTTTATCCCTGAGTTTTTTCCGGTAAAGCCGTTCCTCTTTTGTAAATGTATATGCCGACATACAGCAATTCAGATGGTCAATGGCAATTTGCTAAGTGCTTGTCATTAAATTCAGTATGGTCCGGGAAAGTAAGCAGACAATTCCGGACAGTTTTACTTGGATTTCTTTTGGGATTTGGTCAGATATTCTTCAATAGCCATAGTCATCGATGGAGCGGATTTTGAAGGAGCTTCAATATCAAGATTCATTCCGGCTTCTTTCACAGCTTTGGAAGTCGTGGGCCCGAAGGCGCCAATAATAGTGCTGTTCTGTTGATATTCCGGGAAATTCTTGAAAAGGGAAGTCACTCCTGAAGGACTGAAGAAGATCAGCATGTCATATTTCTTGATGTCCAGATGCGAAAGATCGCTGGCAAGAGTTTTATAAAAAATACCCTTGTCATAATTTATATTGTTTTCATCCAGGACCTTCGACATGCTTGCCTTATGTATATCCGAACAAGGCAGGATGTATTTTTCTTCCTTGTGTTTGCGGATGATTTCCATCAAATCATCGAAACTTTGTTTTCCATGGAATATTTTCCGCTTCCTGTACTGTACATATTTTTGCAGATAGAATGCAGTAGATTCTGAAATACAGAAATATTTCATTGTATGTGGAATTTCAACCCTCAGGTCTTTAGCAAGTCTGAAATAATGGTCGACAGCATTTCGACTTGTGAAAATGACAGCAGAGTAGTCCAGCAGGTTAATCCGGAATTGCCTGAATTCTTTGGAGGAGACACCCTCAACCTTAATGAATTTGTGGAAATCAATGACTACACCATATTTCCTAGCCAGATCACCGTAAGGTGATTTTTCCAGATCAGCCGGTTGTGGTTGAGATACCAGAATGTTCAATTCTTTCACTTGAGTTCCTTTATTTAGGTTTTTCCATTCAGTATTAACAACCATTTTTTCCCTTATGCCTTATGAGAAAAAATATTTGTCAAAAAATTTTGCGATGAAGATCAAGGGCAAAATTTCAAGGGTGCAAAGGTACAAAAATAAATGAAACAAAGAAAATTTTGTATCCGACAAACCAATGATTAATCCCCTGAAAAAACGGTTAAATAATATCAATCCACACACAATCAGAGTAATATAAATAAAGACCTCCTGGTATGAGTATTCTATCAAAAGTAAGAGGGGAAGGATAAGGATCCCCATGAATAAATTATAGATATAAATATTCTGGATATACTCAGAAGCTGTATTCTCATTTTTAAAGACAAATCCACTGACTTTTATAAGGAATATTTTTAAGAAGAAAAAGACTATAAATCCTACCAGGATTAGCCCGTAAATGCTCAACTCCTGACCAAGAGTTTCTGGACCTGGTGTGAAAAAGCGCACAAGGCTGTAAAAAAATAAAGTCACCGAAATAATATAGATTGCAAGCAGAGGTATGAAACTCTGATGGCCTGGCAGGCCACCTTCTCTCATAAGCTGACTTGCTGCCGGCCTGCTGAAAATTGATGAAAATAAAAGTCTCAACCTCTTTTCGTAAAAGTACTTGGAAAGTGTCAAAAGGATGAATCCCAGCAATACAACTGCGAAAAACCAATCTTCTCTGGGAGGTCTTATGGGTTGAGGTTCAATACTTTTTACTACTGAATGAGCAGTAATAAAACGGCCGGGATTCAAATTGGCTTTTATAAGTGAATCTTTTGCAGGAGATATTAAATGAGAAGTCCAGCCATAATTGGATGGAAATATGCTGACAGCATCCCTGGTAGGAATATAGATCGTATCTGAATTACTATACAAATTTGCAGGGAAATACATGCAGCTAGAATATTATTTGGGAAGCAGGAACTTACCACCCTAAAATCGAATGTCAAAATTAATGAAAATTTGTTTTTGTTTTTGACGGACTTTTTTATCTTTGTTAAGATCAGAAATAAACCTACCAAAACCTTTTGAGCCTATGTTAAATTTAATTTTATTTGGTCCTCCCGGTTCGGGGAAAGGTACACAATCGGCCAAAATTGCCCGGAAATATAATTTGAGGCATATTTCAACCGGTGATATCTTTCGAAATGAAATAAAAAATAAAAGCCCACTCGGGTTAAAAGTTCAGGCTATTATAGAAAAAGGAGATCTGGTTCCGGATGATTTATTGTTGGACATCCTCAAATCGGTCATAATCTGCAACCAGGACAAAGAAGGTTGCATATTCGATGGCTTTCCAAGGACTATTCGGCAAGCCATGGATTTGGATGAAATCATGAAGGAAAGAAAAGAACAGATTAATGGGGTCCTTGCATTGGAGGTTGATGAGGAAGAAATCGTAACCCGCCTTCTGAAAAGGGCCCAACTGGAAGGCCGCAAGGATGATACCGAAGTGATAATCCGGAACAGGCTGCAGGTATATTACTCGCAAACCAGGCCCTTGTTGGATTTTTACAACCACAATGGATTATTGAGGGAAGTAACAGGTGTGGGAAGCATTGATGATATTTTCAATGATCTTTGCTTTCAGATTGATGCTCTTGTAACTGCCTGATTTTAAAAGCAGACCTAAATAATATACAGGCTTGTTTACGGCATAAAAAAAGCCGGCTGGGTATATTTCAGCCGGCTCAGAACTTTATTATCCGGAATTAATTGATGTCCTTCGAAATACTTACAGTACTATCCTGGTTGTAATTCAAATCAAATCCCAGCTTTTTGAACACGGCTAACATAGCCTGGTTGTCCTTGGTTGTTTCGGCCGAGGTGGAGGCGAGGGCCAACGCGCTCGCCCACGGCCTCCAGGACCTGGGGGTTTGCCGGGCGACCGGGTGCTCATCCACCTGGAGAACGCGTTGACGCGGTGCTGGCGATCTTCGCCACCCTCAAGGCCGGGGCGACCTTCGTGATGGTCAACCCCACGGCCAAGAGCCACCGCCTCGCCTACCTCCTCGAGGACACCCGCGCCACCCCGCTGTTCACCGACCCCAGAAGGCTCACCGCCACCTCCGGGGCCTGGGCGCTCGTCGCCCCACCTCCTCGCGGTGGTGGTCGCCGGCGACCCCGAGGACCCGGTGGGCGCCGACGGCAAGCGCCTCGCGGGCCTCGACGGGCTCCTCGCCGCCTTCCGCGACCGGGCGGACGCCCCGCCCCCCAAGCGGCACATCGACCAGGACCTCGCCGCCCTCATCTACACCTCGGGCTCCACCGGGAGCCCCAAGGGCGTGATGTCCACCCACCGGAACATGCGCTTCGCCGCCCGGTCGATCCTCACCTACCTGGAGAACGTCCCCGAGGACGTCCTCCTCCTGGTGCTCCCGCTCTCCTTCGACTACGGCCTCTACCAGGTGCTCATGGCGTTCGCGGTGGGCGCCACGGTGGTGGTGGAGCGCGGCTTCACCTACCCCCACGCGGTGTTGAACCGGGCGGTGGCCGAAGGGGTCACGGGCCTGCCGGTGGTGCCCACGCTCCTGGCGATGCTCC
>CAWBCI010000090.1:0-16379 GCA_963787195.1 uncultured Bacteroidales bacterium | reverse complement strand
TGAAGACCTATATTCCTGCAGGAAAATGGAAAAAAGTCAGAGGTGGAACGGGAAATCCTGTTCTGGCCAAAGTCTATAAATTGAGACAAAGATTTATCGGCAATTTGCTTGAGCATGATCTTGAGGGAAGAGAACTGGCACTTGCTTCGGCTATTTTATTGGGTTCCAAAGATCTGCTTGACGATGAGATGACTGCAGCATTCAGCCATGCAGGGGCAATGCACATACTCTGTGTTTCAGGGCTTCATGTCGGGATAGTTTATCTTGTGCTGATCAGTTTATTGGGAGTTTTGAGAAGGACACGAAAAGGCGCTCATCTTGCTTCTTATATCAGTATTGCCGGCATCTGGTGCTTTGCATTGCTGACCGGAATGGCGCCTTCAGTAATGCGTGCTTCACTCATGTTAACAATTATCATACTTGGAAAGAGTTTAAAACGCCAGTCAGAAATTTATAACAGCCTGGCAGCATCAGCCCTGATCATCCTTATGATCGATCCTAAAATCCTCTATCAAACCGGGTTTCAACTGAGTTATCTGGCTGTTATCGGGATAGTATCATTCCAAAAACCATTCAGCAGTTTATGGGAGCCTTCTTCGGTTTTTTTAAGCAAGGCCTGGGAACTGGCCAAAGTATCCGTATCAGCCCAGCTCGGGACTTTTCCATTAGCCTGTATGCTCTTTCATCAGTTCCCTGTATATTTTATATTGACCAATCTGGTGGCAGTGCCTCTCTCGAGTTTTGTCATATACACCGGAATGTTAGCCGAAGCTTCTGTTTTCAGCGACCTGATACCGGGTATATTTATGTACATGTTCCGATGGATCCTTTATATTTTCAATGCTTTTATACTCTGGATCGATTCCTTTCCCGGCTCTTTCATTGGTGGAATCAATATTTCAAGTTATGAAATGATTATTCTCTTTATCACCGTTATATTTTTTAATGTGTGGCTGAGATTCCGTAATCTGAGGACATACCTCTTATTAATTTTAGGAATCTCCGGATTTGCTCTTCTCTATTTGAACCGGCATTACAGGGAGTATAAGCGGAATGGATTTATCGTTTACCATATGATAGGGAGAACGGCTATGGAGTTTATTAATGGAGACAGTTCCTACCTCTATTCTGATAGCCTGCTTAAAAATGACAGCCTGTTTTTAAAATATACGGGAAGTCCTGCCAGGCAGGCGCTCGGCATTAATTATACGCTTAATTTGACCAGAGATGATAAATCGCATGTGGATACTCCGCTAATAAATCTGAAAGAAGCGATGATATTCAAAGGAAAATCTGTTTTTATTCTTCAAAAAAAAACATTCATTAAGGAATACCATAAAAAGCTGAAGACGGATTACCTTCTTATTTGTGAAAATCCTCCTTATTCCATAGAAGAAATAGTGAAAATCATTGAACCCCGCATGATCATAATTGATGCATCCAATTATAGCAGCAGGATAGAGAAATGGAACAGGGAATGCCTTGATCTGGGCATTCCCTGTCATATTGTTCCGAAGAAGGGTGCATTTACTGCCTTCTGGTGATGGACTGCTTGTGAGCCAGACTCCTTGCTATATAAATTTTACCTGGTCACGACCAGTTTCCTGCTGGAAGAAGCATCACGGGTATTGAGGGTATAATAATATATCCCTTCTTCAAGTTCATTAACATTCAGGTCGTAAGTGTAATTCCCTGCATGCATGGAAGTATTAATCAATTCCCGGACCTTTTTTCCTGATTGATCGAAGAGATTGATGCTGACAGGGCCATCATCAGAAAGGGAGAAACTGATAATTGTATTTTTAGAAGCAGGATTCGGCCGGTTTTGATTAAGTGTAGCCATATTTGTCAAATTTGCTTCATATACACCAACTCCCGATGTATTAATTGTAAAATCATCTATGAACATTCCATCTTCTTCGGTATAGGTATCACTACTAAAACGAAAACGTATCTTAACACTGGGATTGCCAACAAAGGAATCCAATGAAAAAGTTTCTTCCTCCCAGGAAGTCTGGAATCCGTTATAACTTTGGAGGATTTCCCAGGTTAATCCATCGGTCGATATTTCAAGATACATATAGTCATAATCCTCTTCCAGGCTGTATTTTGTCATGAAAGTGAGCTGTGCTTCAGCAACAGATGAAAAATCAAGGGAGGATAGCGTTGCCGAGATATGCATATCCGGGCTGTAATTTCCTACGGGACTTTCGGTCAGAGAATAGTCAGGTGAATAATAGGTTCCTTCCTGCAAACCCCAGCTACCTTCAAGGGTCCAGTAAGGGGCATTGGATTCAAAATCATCGAAGAAGGGCAGGGAGATTGGGGGCATTGGTATGACAGTTACAATATTGGAAGGGCCTGATTCATCTCCGGTATTCTGGAATACTGCAGTTACATAATAGGAATAGGAAGTTCCGTTTATAACATCCATGTCAGAGAAATCAGTTGAAGTTGAAGTGGCATAGGGTTCAATACTTTGATCTCTGTAAATATTGTAATAATCGACCCCATCAAGGCCTTGCCAGCTCAGATCAACCTGGCTGTCAAGTGATATGCCGCTTAGGTTTTGCGGGACAGGCAACATTTCAGCCATAGAAGCGACACTTGCCAGGGTAGCTTTTGTAAATTCCCCCACCATCTCAAAACTGTTCACACTGGGCCCTATCAGGTCATTCGTTGTATGTATGTAAGGGCTGTAATGGTCAGTATCTTCAAAAGGGAAGATTCCCATAAAGCCGTTATTGTTAAAGGAAGTATGGTCGCTGTCACCGCCGATGGAACCGCCGGATTCGATAATAAAACCGGGCAGATAGACGGCACAAGTATTGGTATAAATGTCTACCAGGTCCTGAGCGCTTGTCGGAGCGATCATATCGGTATGAATAGGACCATTATTATAAAGGTAACCAGACATATCGATATTAAAGTAACCAAGGATATTTAAATTGTTTTGAGCTGCCCATGATGCCCATGCTGCGCTGCCATACAGGCCGTACTCTTCTCCGCTCCAGGTGGCAAAGATAATGGTACGGTCAAAACTGTACTGACTGAGAATTCGGGCGATTTCGATAATACCGGCGGAACCGGTAGCGTTGTCATCAGCTCCCGGAGCATTGTTCGGAGAGGCATATGAATCATAATGTGCTCCCAGGACTATATATTCATCCGGGTATAAAGTTCCCGTCTTAGTTGCGATTACATCATCACTTGCACTACCGCCAGGCATAGAAAAATCAAATAATTCCACATCCAGTCCAAAGGATACAAACTGGTCGTAAAGCCAGTTTTGTGCTTCTACAGCTTGTGTAGTATATACATTACGCGTTCCATAATCCTGTAAATGCTGTACAGTTGAACGAATATTGGCGGTATCAACCTGGGCAATCATCTCAAAAATGGAAGTCAGGGGTATAACATCAGTATTCATCTTTTTTCTCGTGGGGTTTGAAAGTCTGGCCAGTTCTTTACCTATATGGATCATCCCGCCATGAACTGCAGGGTAGATCCGGGCAGCATTTTTGTCTGAAACTTTGACAATCATATAATTATCCTGCGAAATAAAGCACCTGGCTTAAGCCAGCCATCTCAGCCATATAGGATTCGCGTGTCTGTTCATCAAACCTCAATAGGTAGTATGTCTGGTCACTTTGGCTCCATGCGTTATTATCAAGTACTATATAATTGGATGCTGGGCTGCCTGTAAAACTTGCTATAACAAACTGCTCATTGTAATAATGAATGCTAAGTCCTTCAGTTTGGAATAATTTTTTAGAACTGACTTCGGAACCACTTGGGACTAGAACCAGTTGAGTGGCAAAAGTCCAGCCTGTAAACATTAATATGATTACTGTAGAGATAATCTTCTTCATAGATTTGGTTTATTTTGGTTTGATAATAATTTTAAAATTCTACCCTGTCGCCAGCTTTAATTCCATTTTTTAAAGTAAAGCCGGCATTCACTTCAAGCACATATTCAGCAGGTTTTTCGGATGGGATGGCGTCCTCTGAGAGGGGTTTGGTATTCATTTGTATGCTGATAATTTCTTTATCCTTATTTATATAAATGATATCCAAAGGAATATAAGTGTTTTTCATCCAGAAGGCACGTTCCTCCTCCTCCGGGAAAATAAACAGCATACCTGCATCCGAAGGCAGACTGGCCCGCCACATAAGGCCTCTCATGCGGGTATCTTCCTTATCTACCTTTTCAATATTCACTTTAACTGATGAAATTCCATCAGGAGAAGAGATAGTCAGGACTCCGTCATTCCGAAAGGGAATATTTGTTTTTCCGATTAGTTCACTCTTGTTATTGCTGGAATTTTTTTTAGAGCGGCCAGGCTGGTAAATACTGAAAACGATAAAACTCAAGGCAATAATTACAGCCAGAATAGTATAAAGAGTGTTTTTTGGATTGGACTTCTTCTTCTGGGGACTTGGTTTTGGGTGATTTTTAACAGATTTCTTTCCGGCCATAAATTAATCTTTTGCCAAATTTAGGAATAAATAGAGAGACAGGAACTTAGATAAAAAATAAATAAAGGGCGGGAAAATTTTAAAAAAGTTTGTGATATGATAAAAAAGTCTTATTTTTGCACGCCCAATGAGGATGAAAGCAGGGAAGAGGGGCAAAGTTCATAAAAAATATTGGTCTGGTAGTTCAGTTCCGAAAAATCGTACAGCTTTGCTGGACTGATTTTTCGAGAATCCACGAAACACTAGGAAATTTTAAAAAAATTTCAAGTGTTTCGGGATTGGTTAGAATGTCCCGAGGGATCGGGATCGCGAGTAGAAGAGCTCAGCATAGCGTTCATAAAAATATTGGTCTGGTAGTTCAGTTGGTTAGAATGCCTGTCCCGAGGACTCGGGAAGGTCGCGAGAGGGAGAGCCAGCATAAAGTTCATAAAAAATATTGGTCTGGTAGTTCAGTTGGTTAGAATGCCTGTCCCGAGGACTCGGGAAGGTCGCGAGAGGGAGAGCCAGCATAAAGTTCATAATGCTGTCCCGAGGACTCGGGAAGGTCCGAGAGGGAGAGCCAGCATAAAGTTCATAAAAAATATTGGTCTGGTAGTTCAGTTGGTTAGAATGCCTGTCCCGAGGACTCGGGAAGGTCGCGAGAGGGAGAGCCAGAATAAAGTTCATAAAAAATATTGGTCTGGTAGTTCAGTTGGTTAGAATGCCTGCCTGTCACGCAGGAGGTCGCGAGTTCGAGTCTCGTCCAGACCGCTTTATCAAAACTCAACCTTTGAAGACATAGCTCTTCAAAGGTTTTTTTATGCCTATGAGTTACTATGTATACATAATTCAAAGTCAGAAAGATGCCTCGTTTTACATAGGGTATACATCAGATATTGAGCAGAGAATTCAGAAGCATAATAAAGCAACAACTGGATATTCATCCAGGAAAGCACCCTGGAAACTTGTTTATTTTGAGGAGTGTGAAGACAAGACAGCTGCAATAAAAAGGGAGCGGTTTATAAAGAATCAGAAGAGTAAAGAGTTTATTCTTAGATTAATAGCTGATTACCAAAGATATTAAAAAGGAATAAACGCAGAAGTAGTTGGTTAGAATGCCTGTCCCGAGTTACTCGGGAAGGTCGCGAGTTTCCCGGAGCCCCGGGATCCAGACCGCTTTATCAAAACTCAACCTTTGAAGACATAGCTCTTCAAAGGTTTTTTTATGCCTATGAGTTACTATGTATACATAATTCAAAGTCAGAAAGATGCCTCGTTTTACATAGGGTATACATCAGATATTGAGCAGAGAATTCAGAAGCATAATAAAGCAACAACTGGATATTCATCCAGGAAAGCACCCTGGAAACTTGTTTATTTTGAGGAGTGTGAAGACAAGACAGCTGCAATAAAAAGGGAGCGGTTTATAAAGAATCAGAAGAGTAAAGAGTTTATTCTTAGATTAATAGCTGATTACCAAAGATATTAAAAAGGAATAAACGCAGAAGTAGTTGGTTAGAATGCCTGTCCCGAGTTACTCGGGAAGGTCGCGAGTTTCCCGGGGCCCCGGGATCCAGACCGCTTTATCAAAACTCAACCTTTGAAGACATAGCTCTTCAAAGGTTTTTTTTATGTCTATGAGTTACTTTGTATACATAATTCAAAGTCAGAAAGATGCCTCGTTTTACATAGGGTATACATCAGATATTGAGCAGAGAATTCAGAAGCATAATAAAGCAACAACTGGATATTCATCCAGGAAAGCACCCTGGAAACTTGTTTATTTTGAGGAGTGTGAAGACAAGACAGCTGCAATAAAAAGGGAGCGGTTTATAAAGAATCAGAAGAGTAAAGAGTTTATTCTTAGATTAATAGCTGATTACCAAAGATATTAAAAAGGAATAAACGCAGAAGTAGTTGGTTAGAATGCCTGTCCCGAGTTACTCGGGAAGGTCGCGAGTTTCCCGGAGCCCCGGGATCCAGACCGCTTTATCAAAACTCAACCTTTGGAGACTTATCTCTTCAAAGGTTTTTTTTGTAGATGGAAGAAGATTAATGGATAGAATCAGGTTAGAATGCCCCGAGTGATCGGGATCGCGAGTTTCCTCAGGACCGGGGTTCAGGCCGCACACAAACTCAACCTATGGAGAATTCATTCTTCAAGATTTTTTTATTCTATGGCTTACTTTGTATATATGCTTCAGGGTCTTGCTAATAATTCTTTTTGAAGGCTGCACCTCTGATATCAAATGGAGAATAGATCGGCATACTATTGCTATGACCGGGATTTAGCAATGGCCGTCGGCCAGCCCCTTTCATGGCCCTGTTCTCAGGACAACAGATGCGAATATTACATGGACCGAACTTAAGATGTTCGATGCACCGCTGGAAAAAGTTACTTTTATTAAAAAATAAATACACACTTATCATTTTTAAGAAATGCATCAGAGTATCTTTAAAAAATTAGCAGTATGGATAAATTTTTAGAAGAAGCCATAAAAGAGGCTGAAAAAGGCCTGAAGGAGGGAGGCATCCCTATCGGATCAGTACTTGTTCATGATGGAAAAATTCTGGGTCGCGGGCATAACCGGAGGGTTCAGAACGCCAGTGTAGTTCTGCATGCTGAAATGGACGCATTGGAAAACGCCGGCCGTCAGCCGGCTAAAGTGTACCGGAATAGTGTGCTGTATACCACTTTATCGCCCTGTTCGATGTGCTCCGGTGCTATACTCTTATATGGAATCCCCAAAGTTGTAATTGGAGAAAATGAGACTTTCACTGCTGAAGAGGATTTGCTCAGAGAAAGGGGAGTGGAAGTGCTTGTGGAAGATGATGAAAGATGCAAAGAGCTTATGAGATCCTTCATAGCCTCTAATCCTATTCTTTGGAATGAGGATATTGGAGTTTAATTATAGACTGGCTTACATATAATATGTCACCTCACTTTCCGGTCTGCAGAAATCGAATAATTTCTATTTTTGCAGCAGTGTTGAAATGCTATCGGAAAGTCTGAATAATGATACTCAACAAAAGGCTTCTGTTATTTTTATCAGGGACTGTATTAATGCTGGAAGGAGCATTTATGGCAGCCTGCATTCCGGTGGCGATGTACTATGGCGGAGCTGACCTGAATGCATTTATAATTTCTGCCATCATTACCTTTTTCAGCGGCGCTTTGTTAAGGCTTTTTACTTGGACCAGGGTGAGAAAGGTCCCGACTCCCCGCGAAGGATTTCTTTTTGTGAGTTTTAGCTGGATATTGATTTCTCTTTTCGGGGTAATGCCTTACATGATAAGCGGCGCCATCCCGAATTTTGTAAACGCGTATTTTGAGACAGTTTCAGGCTTTACGACCACAGGATCATCAATTCTGACTGATATAGAAGCTCTGCCCAAGGGGATATTATTCTGGAGGAGCATAACGCACTGGATGGGTGGTATGGGAGTTATCCTGATGGTGATAGTTATCCTTCCTTCCCTGAAGGCCGGGGGTATTCTGCTTTACAGCGCTGAGACAACCCGGGCAAGTTTTGATAACCTTCGGCCAAGGGTAATAGATACAGCCAAGAGTTTCGGGATGGTTTACCTGGCGCTGACTTTACTTGAGACAATTTTTCTCACTTTAGGAGGTATGCCCCTGTTCGACAGTGTTTGCCATTCCTTCGCCACCGTTGCCACCGGAGGCTTTTCGACCAAGAATGACAGCATCGCAGGTTATCCGACCTATATACATTATGTGATCATTATTTTCATGTTCCTTTCGGGAGCCAACTTCGGTTTGCATTTTCTCCTTGCAAAAGGTAAATTCAAGGAAGTGCTGGCAAACGAAGAATTCAGGGTTTATACGGGAATAATCCTTATAATCACCTTATTGATCATGGTCATATTAATGAGAAACGGAATGCGCTTTGCCATTTCCATCAGGGATTCATTATTCCAGGTTACTTCCATTGTAACCTGCACAGGTTTTGCTACCGCTGATTATATGCTCTGGCCCCGTTTTGCCTGGTTTTTGATCTTTATGGCCATGTTCTCCGGGGCCAGCGCCGGTTCCACCGGCGGAGGTGTCAAAGTCATACGTCATGTGCTGATGTTCAAGAACCTGGCCGCAGATATCAAATCCTTCGTTCATCCTAAAGGGATCTACACTGTCAAGTACCAGGGTGCTGTCTTGTCACCTAACCGTTTGCAGTCCGTCGTGGCTTTCTATTACTGGTACCTGTTGATCTTCATATCAGGATCGGTTGTGATGATGGCAATGGGAGTAGATTTTCATGCTTCTATCGGGAGTGTGGCTACAACACTGGCCGGGATAGGTCCCGGCCTTGGTAAGGTAGGCCCTAGCGGAAATTTCTCTTCCTTCCCTGATATGGCCAAGATCTTCCTTACTTTTAATATGATTATCGGAAGGCTTGAGATTTATTCCTTCCTTGTGATCTTCTCCCCGGCATTCTGGAAGTTTTGAGACAGGCTGTATTCAACAGTAAATATACAAAGTGCCTCTTCCTAACCTATCTCACTTATTCTGATCAGACGCTCATAATCCAATACTTTAAGGCTTTTGCCATCCATTTTGATAAGCCCTTCGTTACTGAATTTTTTCAGCATCCGGATGACAGTTTCAGAACTCATGCCGGACAATTCAGCCAAATCCTTCCTTGATAGAGGTAATTCAAATTCAGTTTGTTTGAAAACTTTGTTGGAGAGACAAAGCAGTATATCAGCCAGGCGGCCGTAAGCCTGTTTATGGGTGAGACAAAAAAAGCGACCATTGATCTGAACACTATTTGCGCTTAAAATATCAATAACTTCTTTAGCAAAATCAGCATTCATTTTTACCAATTGCCTGAATGCATGAATATCAATCTGCTTGATTTCAGAATCGATATAAGCCATTGCTGAATACTGATAGGTATTGTTCTCTTCAGATAATGAAGTAAGACCTAAAAGATTACCCGAAGGAATGACTTTAAGAATAAGGGAGTTTGTGCCATCATCCAGAAATACTTTTGCCAGCCCATTCTCCACATACATCACATGCGAACCAAAACCACCCTGCTTGCATATTATTTCCCGCTTCTTATACTTAATTCTTACAGAATTAGCCTCTAAAAAACTTGCTTCATCCTTGTTGAGTTTTTCAAAGCACTTGCACTTAAGCGTACTAATTGTACAGCTGGTTCCTTGTAGTATTCTATTCTCCATCTTCTATCTTTCCATTAGAAAAACAAATATACAATTTATATCATAAAAATTTATGACATGGATCATGAATAATACCGACTTATAACATGCTAAACTGGTACTTATGACTGTTGATAATTATTTCACAATAGAAACAAAAGACCAATCTTTGTATAAAATTGAATATCTGATTTTTTATACATATTTCATTCTGAATAAATAAAATTTATCAATTATGAATTCAAAGAAATTATTAAAACTAGGAATGCTGATGATGATAATATCATTGACATTGGTCACAGTCCGTTGTAAAAAGGATACGCCGGCATCGGACGAGCTTTCAGTAGCTTCTTGCGAAGGCTGTCATACCAATTATGCACATCTCCAGGCAGTTTATTCGCCGGATACTGCAGTCAGTGGTGGTGGCTGTGGTGGTGAAGCCCCACATTATGAGCCTTATGACCGGGTTTATATGGGTGGGGATGGATTTGAGGAGTTTAAAAAATCCGGCCACTACCAAATGGGCTGTGTCGCCTGTCATAACGGAACAGATAATACAGATGACAAAGTACTTGCCCATTCCGGAAATTTCATAAGTCATCCATCCATGTATCCTGAAGAAAAATGCGGATCCTGCCATCAGGAAATCGTAGATCATTATAAAACAAGCATACATAACGGAACAGGCCAGAAACGCAAAGTGGCTATGCGGAGTGGGTTGAATGGCCCGGCAGATTTCGATAATCTGCCTGCGCATCAGATTGAAGGATATAATGCCAATTGTGCAACCTGTCACGGGACTTGCGGAAATTGCCACATCGTCAGACCCCTTGCTGGTGGCGGAGGCCTTGCTAAAGGCCATGCCTTCACAAAAACACCTGATATGGTAAGTATTTGTATCACATGTCATTCTTCCCGCGGAGGTCATGCCTACCTGGGGGTTGCTGCCGGGACTCAACCTGATATTCATTTTTCAAATAGTGGGTTTAAATGCCTGGATTGCCACAGCGGCGCCGAGCTTCATGGTGATGGCACTGCCGTTGAACAGCGATACGCTTATTCGCAATTGCCCAAATGTGAAAATTGCCATGTGGGAATAGAATCTGCGAATACATATCATTCCATGCATTATGGTGATTTCAATTGCCAGGTTTGCCATTCCCAGGATTACAATAGTTGTGGCAGTTGCCATATACATGGAGAGGGGGCGAGGATTCCTTCATATATGGATTTCAAGATTGCACTGAACCCAATTCCAAATATAAAAACCGGATATACATTCACATTAGTTCGCAGGACTCTGGCTGCGCCTGATAACTGGGAAAAATATGGCGTTGACCAATATGCTGACTTTGCAGCCTTCCCGACTTATAATTTCACCACTCCCCATAATATCCAGAGATGGACTTCCAGAACCCAGGTGGGTTCGAATAAGCTCTGCTCTGCGAATTGCCATATCCGAAATGAAGGAGGAGTTCTGATTAACAGAGAGCTATTCCTCTTTAATGATAATTTGCTGGATTGGGAAAAACCGGCCTCGGCAAATATTGTGGTTGATGGTAAGCTCCCTGCTTCCTGGTTTGATAAATGATAACTATCTACTTTTAAATTAAGATCCTAACTAAAAAAATCAATTATGAAAACAACAAGACTTATTTTATTCAGTGTATTGATGTCATTTCTCTTTATTACATCCTGTAAAAAAGATGAAACAAAAATCAATGAGTCAGAGGTCCTGGTGAATTACCTGGAATCTACAAACTCTCCATTAGGCAAGGATTATGTCAATTCGGATATGCCTTCAATTATCGCTGCCAGCGAGGTAAAAACTCTGAATGAAACCGGGCAGATATATATTATGGATATAAGGTCGGCTACCGACTTTGCTGCCGGCCATATTGCAAATGCACATAATGTTGCATTGGCCGACATTCTCACTCATATAGAAGGAGTGGACCTTAGCCCTTATACTAAAGTAGCTATTGTTTGCTATACGGGGCAGACTGCCGGGTTTGCGGCCAGCATGCTGAGGATCATGGGTTACGATAAAGTTTTTTCAATGAAGTGGGGAATGTGTTCGTGGAATGTTGATTTTGCAGGAAAATGGCAATCAAACATCGGGAATACTTATGCTTCCCAATTTACTACAACTGCTACGGATAAAGGGCCAATGGGTAATCTGCCTGTATTGTCAACCGGAAAAACTGAAGGAAAGGATATCCTTGAAGCCCGCGTGAATTTTCTTTTGTCAGAGGGATTTTCTGCCGCTTCAGTGACAGGAAAATCTGTATTTGATAACCTGTCTACATATTATGTTGTCAATTACTGGCCGGACGCAGATTACAGTGGAATAGGACATATTCCGGGTGCGGTTCAATATACCCCGAAAGTATCTATCAAGCTTTCTGCAGACCTGAAAACCATTCCGACTGACAAACCTGTTGCAGTTTATTGCTACACAGGCCAAACCAGTTCTTATCTCACAGCATATCTTCGCTTACTAGGATATGATGCTAAATCCATCCTTTTTGGAACAAACAATATGATTTACGACTTGATGGCAGGTGCAAGCAAGCCGGTATTCAGTGATACTCAAATCATGGGTTATGAATATATGTAAACTAAACCTATAATTCTATACTGTTTTAAAGGCTGTCATATCAATACTGGCAGCCTTTTTTTAGTCTTCAGTCAGCAGTCAGCAGTCAATAACCCAATAACTAATACCCAATATCCAGTATCTGATACCCAATATGCTGATAAATTGTTAACAAATAGAAGGGCTATCTGATTGGCAAACATTTCTATTACTTCTATATTTGGCTGGATATTGATGTTAAATCATTAATCTTAATGGACTATGGGTATTAATACGTTTTTTCAGAAGTTTGCTCCCAAGGAAAAGAAATTTTATCCGATGTTCGAAGCAGCTGCCGATAATATTTTGGAGGCTGCTAAATTATTTGTCAAATTGTTTGATGAAGAAGACCCCGCTGAAAGACTAAAGCTTTTCAAATCAATCAAGGAACTTGAAAATATAGGTGACACTTATACACATAATATTTTTGACGAACTCGACCGTACCTTCATCACGCCTTTCGATCGTGAGGACATTCACCAGCTTACCAGTTCACTTGATAATGTGATTGATTTTATCAATGGTTCCAGTCAACGTATCAAACTTTATAAACCGAAGGCATTCAATAAAAAGTATTCCGAATTTCCTCAGGTTATCCAGCAAGGTTGCGAGGAGATCAGGACCGCTATCTATGAACTGAAGAACATGAAACGGCCTCAGAGGATCAGTGAAGCCTGCATCCGCATTAATGAAATAGAGAATAAGGCGGATGATATCTATCACTTGTTAATTTCGGAATTATTTGAAGAAGAAAAGGATGCTATAGAACTTATAAAGAAGAAAGAAATATTGCAAACCATGGAAAGGGCCACCGACCGTATAGAAGATGTGGCTGATGTTTTGAAAACCATATTGATAAAAATGGCTTAAAAACCCGGTATGATGATTATCGTAATCATTGCAGTTGCAATTGCCCTCATTTTTGATTTCCTGAACGGGATGAACGATGCAGCCAACTCCATAGCTACCATTGTATCAACCAAAGTGCTTCCACCTTTTGTAGCAGTGATCTGGGCAGCCTTCTTCAATTTTGCTGCCGTTTTCCTCTTCGGGGTACATGTTGCAACCACCATAGGGAAAGGAATTGTGGACGTTTCCATCATCAATGAATATATTATCCTGGCTGCTCTTATCGGAGCTGTTATCTGGGTTTATTTATGCACAAGGCTCGGTTTGCCCATCAGCGTTTCACATGCCCTCATCGGAGGTCTGATCGGACCCGGACTAATAGTTGGAGGCACTAAGGTGTTGATAGCCAGTGGGATTATCAAGGTGTCCCTTTTTATAGTATTGTCACCTATAATTGGTCTGATCCTTGGCTATCTTATAATGTTAGGGACCATGGCTGTCTTCCGGCATAAATCCCCAAAAAAAGTTGACTCTCTCTTCCGGGTATTGCAATTGACTTCATCCGCTGTATTCAGCATTGGTCATGGAACAAATGATGCACAAAAAACCATGGGCATAATTGCTGTGCTGTTGTTCAGTACAGGCAAGCTGGGAGCAGAATTTTATGTTCCCACCTGGGTAATTTTTGCTTGCTATTCGGCAATTTCTCTGGGTACTTTAGCCGGGGGACGAAAAGTTATCAAAACATTGGGCCTAAGCCTTACCGACTTAAAGCCCGTCCAGGGTTTCTGTGCGGAAACAGCCGGAGCAATTACTATAATCAGTTCTTCCCTTGCCGGTATCCCGGTGAGTACTACGCATACCATTACAGGTTCGATCATGGGAGTTGGCATGACCCGCCGGCTCACAGCTGTGCGTTGGGGAATTGCTACCAATATTGTGTGGGCCTGGGTTCTGACTATACCCGCTACAATTATTATCAGCGCCGGGCTTTACAAGGTGATTGAACTTTTTTTGTAATACCTGCCGCTATCAATGGCCAGACAGTTCAGGATATCTTTTCGTGAAATCTTCCCCGGGGGGATAAGGCAATTTTCCTTTCCAATTCATATTGATTACCAGGCTGTCACCTTTCAGCTTAAAGGTACCAGGTAATTCATCCAGCCAGAATTTAAATTTACTAAGCGAATCCGGTTCAATCCAGCCGTAACTATGTCCGAATTTCAGATCTTCTATAAAATATCCTGCCGGAAGGTCTATCGTAATCATATGCTGTTCAGGATTTTCATCGAAATTATACTGGCTGATAAAGCTGAAGAGGGCTAAGGTCAGACTATCATTAGCAAGTGTGTCCGCAATTTCTATCCGCATTGATCCTACAATGTATCCTCCGCAAAATCCAGCCTTCTTTTCAGGCCGTAAAACTTTTGGTGAAGAGATCTTCAGGCCGATATCCGGACAGGCCCGGATCATCTCGTCGTTTCGGTTAATGTAATTTATTCTTTTAATTTGAATCTTGTCTGAATTAGCTATGGCAGATTTTGTATTTATTATCAGATCCTGCGGTTTATCCGTATCAATTTTATTGAATTTCATTTGAATGAATGCGGTGTCTGTCTGGATTTGAATGGATGGTTGTTCAATGATTCTTTCATTTTTTCGGTTGTTGCCTCTAATCTGGCTGCTAAAAACCGGCAAACCAATTGCATCAGTGAATTGGTAACTTATGCCGCTTAAATTTTCCTGTCCGTTGGTCTGAATGTGCAGGGAGGCTGCGTACTGCATGATATTTTTCAGCTTGGTCTTCCTCTTGACTTCAGAAAGTGTAATAATATTTTTAATAAAAGGATGATTTTCATCATAGGAAATATACCAGCCTGCTCCGGCATTCTGTCCATTATGATTGGGATGAAGATAAGCATCATATTTATAGGTTTGAACTATCCCACCGTCTCCCCTGAAATTATCCGTAACCCTTAAATGGGCCGGGCTTTCACCTCTTCTGATATTAGGCCCCAGGTCATCTCCCCAACAATTTAAAACATGTCCGCCGGATCCCGAGCCTCCATTATCAGAAGGCCAACTGATACTTGCAGCTACAAATTCATTTTGCCTTATTTTACTTGCGATGAGATAAGCTCCGTCAGGATTGGCCCATGGCTTAATTGGATATTTATTTCCATAAACAAGCACTATTTTGTAAGGATTTTCAGGCCACTCATTATTGCTTGAAGCAAGCCACCAGCTGAGCGCTGCGTCGGTCCAGCCTTTTTGTTTTAGTCCGAATTGTGCCTCCAGATCATAGTATATATTCTGTGCCCTGTCCTGAATATTGTTCCCTTCACCATAACCCGCGCCCGCAAGCATGTTTGCCGCAGATGTGAGCCAGGATGCATTATTACCTTCAGGAAAAGCGATTTCAGCATCAGGAGGCGGATTAATGCTCAGGTAGCCACATGAACTCATGAGGGGAAGCCACAACCAAATCATGATCCTGATTACATAAATGGCCTTCTCGCTTTTTAAATGAAAAGACTTGCGCATGGATAATCTGATTTATATTAAACGATCGTTCGTTAAAGTTAAATCAATTTTCAGCAATAAATAAAAATGCTTGTAAAAGAAAGGAATCTTTACAAAGTTTAATAGACAGGAATTCTGAAAACAGCCTCTTTAAATGTTCAGGGATTTATTTTTCATTTCTGAAGAGCATGGTATAGCCCTTCATAATTCCCCGGGTTGATTTGTTGATAAATGAAAGTATCTCATCCCTTTCAGGTGTGGCGGGCACGTCGGCTTCTATGATATTTATAGCCTGTGAGACATTATAACCCCTTAGGTAGATAATACGGTAGATGTCCTGGATGTGATTGATCTGGTCATTGCTGAAGCCTCTTCTGCGAAGCCCGATGGAATTAACTCCCACATAAGATAGCGGTTCCCGGGCAGCTTTGGTATAGGGCGGAATATCTTTCCGGGCCATTCCGCCTCCTGAAATAATGGAATGGGCTCCTATTTTTACAAATTGATGGATGGCAGCCAATCCCCCTATGATAGCATGGTCGTCGATTTCGATATGTCCGCCAAGTGTGGCTGCATTCGCAAGGATCACATTGTTTCCGATCACACAGTCGTGGGCAACATGAACATAAGCCATCAAAAGGCAGTTATTTCCAATGACAGTCTTGTAATTTGCCTTGGTACCCCTGTTAATGGTTACAAATTCCCTGATAGTAGTATTGTCCCCGAT
>CAWBCI010000089.1:0-16121 GCA_963787195.1 uncultured Bacteroidales bacterium | reverse complement strand
TACATATAAAATTTATTACTTGGATTTAATTTGAGGGTGCAAAGTTAAAACATTTCTTAAAAATAGCAAATATTAATGGAAAAATAAATTTTGGGTTTGGTAATGGTTATTTGGTATTGGGTATTAGATATTGGGCATTGGGAAAAAGTAAGCATTATAGTCACCCTTCTCCGTTGCGGAGAAAGCCTGTCCCGCTTTTTGCGGGAGGCTGGGGATGAGGTCATAGACTGCCGACTGCCGACTGCCGACTGCCCTCAGAAATTCCACTTCAACCTGAAATACGCAATCGAACCGTAATCCCCATACTCGGTCAATGGATTTCCCCAGAAAAGCTGCCCTATAACGAAAAATGAGATATTGTCGGTCAGGGAGATGTCGAGCGAAGGTCCGGCGAAACCGGATTTATCATTCGGATTGAAAATGCTCGAAATATCCCCCTTGATTAGGGGAGTGATGGGGTAGGAGACTTCTGCGAACAGGGATTGTTTGGCGCGCGTGAAACTCTTGGCCGAAATATCCTGGTTCAGGGTAAAGGCAGAACCAAAACCATTGAATCCTAAAGGGCTTGCCGGGCCGGTAGTGCCGGCACTATTAAATAGGTAGGCGGCATGAAAAAATAAACCATTTTTTAAGGTGTAGTTCGCTCCGACCGATCCCACCAAAACTCCAGTGGTGTCCCTGAATTTATCCTGATCCCGGAAATAGGAGACTTCCCCGTTGAAACCGGCTCCCTTGATTGAGCCCGACCAACCAAGCCCCGCAACCACATCCGTTCTCATCACTCCTCCAAGAAACTGAAAATCATAATTCCATTTATTGAAATTATACATCAGGGCGGAAGTGATCTTCTTGTCACTATCCATCTTAAACCCAAACTGCAGGGAAGAGGTATAACCGGTAAAATATTGCAGCAAAACCGCGTCACAGCCCGGTCTTTCCACATAATCAAAATCAAAATAATTAAAGGAATTGAAGATGTCATTCGGGGTCCATACCAGGTTGATACCCCAGTTGATCCGCTGCCTTCCGAGCGTTGCTTCAAATTTACCCCAGGTAAGCTTGACATTGGCCCTGTCGGCATTCGAATAGAAAAAATATGATGAATCTTTTACCCATAGTTTAGTGAGATTAAAATATCCTGCGTCCCTGACCGTGAGATCAGCATAAAAAGGATAGGTATCCTTGATCAGTTGGCCATAGTTGAAAATATTCCTCCCACCTATATGAAATGAAATGAACTTCGCGGGGTTCCAGCGGAAATCAAGCCTGTTGTTCAGGGTCCCCATGGTCTCCCAATTCGAAGTGGAAGGAGGGATCCATATCATCTGCAGGGTTTGCAAATGACCGTTCAGTGTCCAGTCCCTTTGCTTTTCCTGTGCTTTCAGGTTAACTATCAGAGAAAGGAGTATTATTGATATGAAAATTCTTCTTTGCATTTTAGCTTAGGATTTTCATCCGGAAAGATTTTTTTTATTTTATTTCGAAGGATTTGGAATTAATTAATGAAGACTGATTTTAAATTTTAGTTTTGAATGATCTTATCTTCACCAACCTTTCCATCCTCTATCACAACTATCCTCCTGGCACGGTCCATCACCCGCTGATCATGGGTACAAAAAATAAAAGTGGTCTTGTACTTTTCATTCATCTGTTCCATAATATCGAGAAGTTCAGTCGTAGAAGCCGAATCCAGGTTAGCTGTCGGCTCATCTGCCAGGATAAAACGGGGGTTGGAGGCCAGGGCCCTCGCCACTGAGACCCTTTGCTGTTGTCCGCCGGAAAGATCCCCCGGGCGGTCATGGATCTTGTCTTCAAGTCCTACGGCCTTCAGCAATTCTATAGCCCTTTCTTTCCGCTTTTCTTTCGTAACTCCCTGCAACTGCATGATGAATTCCACATTTTCCAGATTGGTGAGCACCGGGATCAGGTTATAGGACTGAAAAACAAAACCTATATTATGTAACCTGAAATCTATAAGCTTATTCGACTTGAGTTCGGTAACATTCGTCCCGTTGATATGGACTTCCCCGCTTGTGGGAGTGTCCAGCCCGCCAAGCATATTTAAAAAGGTGGTTTTACCCGATCCTGAAGGTCCGACAATTGCTGTAAATTCCCCTTCGCTGAACGACAATGATATACCCCTGAGCGCATTCACCGGCACCTTGGTTTCCGTATAAACTTTGTGCAGATCTTTTGTGACTATGATTCCCATTGTTTTTATTATTTTGAGTGAATTATTTTTCTTGTTGAATTAAAATTATGCATCCATCCGCATTGCTTCTGATGGTTTGAATTTCAAAGCTTTCCGGGCGGGATAGATGGAAGCCAGTATTGCTGTAATAATTACCAGGCCTGTCATGGCAAAATAGAAACTGGTATACAATACAGGAAAGATATGAGCAGAATAGCCCCAGGATTCAAAGCCCTGGGACCAGGCCGCGAAATTGATCCCATTCCTGGAAGTCAGCTTGATAGTTGTGGCACTGATAGCTACTCCTACAGCCGTCCCCACCAGGGACAGAAAAATGGTTTCCAGCATGATCATAAAGAAGACCTTTTTTTTGTTCATCCCCACAGCCATCAGCATTCCGAGTTCCCGGGTACGCTCCATTATCACCATCAGCATAGTATTGATAATCCCGAATGCCATGGCAATTAGAATTATGATGAGCAAAAGGTAGGACATCTGGTCCATCATCGAAGACATAGCCATCAGCAGGGGTTCTATCTTTTTCCACGACATCACGCTAAGATCCGGATAGTCGGTCTGTAATTTTTTCAGAACCGGATCAGTATCCTCCGTATTTTTCAGTAAAATCGCTACTTCTGTGGCTTTTGTGGGGTCAAAACCAGTGAGGGAGGCAACATCTTTTTTATGGACAAAAACATTAGTCTCATCCCACATGGTGTTGGAAGTCTTGTAAATACCGGTTACCCTAAACAGCCCATAAATCAGGTCCCCGTTCATATTGGTAAGTGTGAGGACGATCTTGGAACCGACTTTGGCCTTCAATTTCCCGGCCAGCTTATAACTGATCAGGATTAGGGGGGTACGCGAAGCTTTTTCGAAATAAGTCCCCTCAAGAAGTGTTTTGTTAATGTTGGATACCAGCTTTTCTTTTTCAGGATCTATACCATTTACGGTTATCCCGGCCCCCGTTGCTGCCGTGCTTGCCATGGCCGTCATCTTGATACGACTGCTGGCAGCCTTTACACCATCTATACTTTCAGCTTTACTAACTATAGAAGCAGCATCGGGCATGGAATACTGCAGGGAATTGTCCTGCAGGAATTTTTCATTGTGGATCTGTATATGGGAGATCTCGTTATGAATGGTATCGTCAATTTTTTGTTCGACCATTCCGTTTGAAAGAGCAATGATGAAGAGCACCCCGAACAAACCGAGCGTAACCGCCAGGATAACTACCAGGCTGCGGAGTTTATTTCTCCAAACATTTCTCCATGCAATTGACCAAATCATATTTTTTCCTTATTAAGTTTATTATCTGCCTTTAATCGCATCTATTACTTTAAACCGGCTGATGACCGTTAGCGGATAGATGACTGTTATCATGGTGATGATGATCACAACCAGCGCCTGGTTTAAAAATATAGTAGGGTCCAGGGCGAAGGGCATCTCCGGGTTCATATTATAGGCAAGTACTGCATCAGCTGCTTCTCCGGTAAGAGGTATCGGATTTGCATGCAGATAGGCTACCACAGGCAAGCCCACTATCATCCCGCAGATAACCCCTACTATCCCGATAATGATGGTCTCAAGCAGCACGATCATGGCCAGCTTATAGCGCCTCATCCCCACTGCCACCATGATCCCGAATTCACGTTTCCGCTCCAGGGTCATCATCAGAATAGTTCCAAGAATACCAAAGCCTACCACCAGGTAAAGAATTCCCAGCATGAACTGTCCGCTGATATTGTCACCCTCTATTCCTTGCAGAAGCTCGGTCAGCATCACTTTCCAGGACATGACTTCCAGCTTTTCGGGATCTATCTTTTTAAGCGCATCGATAGTCTGATTGATATCATCAGGATCTTTCAGCATAATTGAGATAGAAGTCAGCCGGCCAGGTGCGCTGTAGATCGACTGGGCAAGTTTCAATGGCAGAAAAACCATCTGGTTATTCATTTCCGGCTGTATGAATTTCACGATGCCTATGACAGGCACGGCTGCTGCAGCTGTATTTCCATGGTAACCCTGACCAAGCATAACCAGTGTGTCACTGACTTTGATTTTGAGATAATCGGCCAGACCTTCCGAAACCAGGGCCCCCTGACTATCCGCATCCAGATATGATCCTGATACCAGTTTCTTTTTTAAGCCTGAAACCGCATTTTCTTCTTCCGGATCAGTCCCGATGATGGCGGCGCCTTTGGTTTGTTTTCCTGAAGAGGTCAGGGCAAAAGATTCAAGCCGGGGAATGATCTGGGTGATATTGGGGGTCTGGCTGATTTGCTTTTCCAGGGCAGGACTGCTTTCAAAAGTATTGTCTATGCTCTTATCATCCCAATAACCTTTTTCATGGATCTGTATATATCCCGTGGAATTTTTAACTGAATTTTCAATCATGGAAGCATAAGTCCCCAACTGCATTGACCGCATAATGAGGGCCAGGAAGACGGCGAACAGCACCGATCCCAGTGTCAGGAAAGTACGGCGCCGGTTTCGCCAGAGATTACGCCAGGCTATTTTAAAATACTCTTTCATAATATCTCATATTCAGGATTTATCCTTATTTTATCATTTTCATGTTTTGCTGGGAAAAGAAACCATCGTCGATAGGGGCATTGAATTCCATCTCAATAGTTTCCATAATAGTCTTATTCCCCGGTTTGTCGACAGGCACCATGACCATTTTAGCAGGGAGTGTCCGGTCGCCGAATTGTTTAATATCTGACGCGGTCATCTTATTTACAACATTCCCGTCTTCATCAAAATATTCTGCTTTCATTTCATAAAATTCTTTTTTGGAGATCCACATAATGATCTTCCCCCATACTACAGCAGCCTCAGGTTTGGGAATCAGCTGGATCTTGTAACAATCATATCCACCCACCTCTTCTGAACCTAAAATACTATGATCGTAATCATCCACGATGGAATTCATTTTTACAAGGTCGTCATTGGTGAAATCGGAACCCATCCATGATTGCCCCATCATTGAAGGTGGTATCTTGATCATCCGGCTGATAGTTGGCATCCAGTTCCACATCTCATTAAGTCTTTTCAGAAAAACCTGCCCCTTGTCTTTCACCGGAGCAGTAATATATATAATGTAGTAATCGGTGCCTTTCGACCAGAGTTTCATTTCAACTTCCCTCGACCAGTCAGGTCTTACTATGGTCATTTTCATGATGCCCTTGCTGGTCTTACCGTTTACCTTATCATTGGCTTTCTGTACAATTTCCTTTGCTGTCAGCTCCTGTGCTTTAATTGAAGCGACTCCCACAGCCAGGATGAAAATTACTGATAAAAGGATTTTTAATTTATTCATTGTGTTGTTTTTATAATTTAAAATTGATATGCTTTTTTAATTTATTGAATTATTTTTCAGGAAGATGTTTATTTTCAGATGTCAGCTTATGGATGATCATTTTTTTCATTCCTTCCAGGGGAAAATGATCCGGGTTGAGGACATAATTCAGGCTGATGCCGTCCATAAGGGCGCCATAGAACCAGGCTTCCATTTCGGGATCTTTAACTCCCATGCTGATAAGATAGCCTTTAAAAGTTTCCATTATTCTGGGAATAACTTCTGCATATATCTCACTGACAATATTGCTTACTGATGGTTGCAGCATGAGTGCCATAAAGAATTTCCAGAATTGCAGGTTATCCTGGACCATTTGGAATGATCCATTGATAAAATATTCGATTTCTTCCTTTGTTAAAACGCCGTCCCTTTCGGGATCGAAAAGACTAATCATTTGTTCGAAGCCGCTGTAAACGATTCCCCTCACCAGTTCTTCCTTGCTACTGAAATAATTATACATCAGGCCTTTTGATATTCCGGCCTTTTTGGCTATCGAACTGATAGATGTAGCGTAATATCCTTGATTGGCAAACAATTCCAGGGCAACCTCCATGATTTGAAACTTCCTGTTTTCCCTGATCTCTTCGAATTGCTCCTGTGTCCTTGGTGACATTTTCTTTCTTAAATATTTATTGATTGAACGGTCGGTCAAAAGTAAAACAATAAGGAATTTTTGTCAAGGAATTTTTTGATTTTTTTTTGAAATGGTATTGGGTATTTGGGGGAAGTGGAAAGGTGATAAGGTGAAAAGGTGATATAGAGGAAAAGATTGCAAAACCAACGATTCACGACTCACGACTCACGACGACTCACGATTCACGACCAACGACTCAACGACCTAACGACTAACGACTAACGACTAACGACTAACGACTAACGACTAACGACTAACGACTAAAAACCTTATCAATAGCCGCCTTAAACTCCTCCGGCTTTTGTGTGCCAAGGAGGAAATGTTTTCCATTCTTAAATTCAAAAAACATCCCCACATTCCCGCTCACATTATAGGCACTGCCTTTTTTACCGAAGCCAATACGAACGCCCCAGCCGCCGTAATCCAGGATAGGCTTGTATTTTTTTACCTCATAGGATACGATATCCCCGGGTTTTATATGCTTTGGTTTTCTCTGGAAAGGTAGAAAACGGTAAAAAATACCTTCCTGCCGGACTATGGTTTCCAGTTTCAAATAGCGGAAAAGCAAGATGCCCCCGATTGGGATTATACCCATGATATAAACCATATAATCAGGGGATGGATTCTCACCGAAAGGGATTTTCATTAGGATCTGCTGTACAAATTGCCAAATCCACAGGGCGCTGATTAAAATCAACATGACATAGATCCAAACCTGTCTGAAGCGCTGTTCTTCTTTAAAAATAATATAAGTCATTTCCCTTAAGGATTGATCAAACTTTTGAAATCGGCACCGCTCGGGCTTTGGTAGACTCTCAGACCGAATTGGGGGACTACGGCCAGCACGTGATCGAAAATATCTGATTGTATGTTTTCATATTCTCCCCATTCCTGCACTTTACTGAAAACATAGATTTCTATAGGAAGACCTTTGTCGGTTACCTGCAACTGCCTCACCAGGAAAGTCATATCCTGGTTGATATTGGGATTGCTGTGAAGGTAGCCTTTCAGATAGGCTCTGAAAACACCGATGTTGGTCTGTCTGTGGCCGTTTACAAGCATAGAATTATCGATCTTGTTCTCCTGGTTGTATTTCTGTAGCTCAGCTTCTGTTTTTTTCACATATTCAGAAACATGCTCGAATTTCCCGAAATTTTCGAGCATCTCAGGGGTGCAAAAACGGATGCTGTTCATGTCGATCATCACCGAGCGTTTGATCCGCCTTCCTCCTGATTCCTCCATTCCCCTCCAGTTCTTGTAGGAATCACTTATTAGTGAGTAGGTCGGGATGGTGGTGATGGTTTTGTCCCAATTCTGGACTTTGACTGTTGTAATGGTAATTTCTGTCACGGTACCGTCAGCCCCGAATTTGCTCATCTCTATCCAATCACCTATGCGAAGCATGTCATTGGTAGCCAATTGTATTCCCCCGACAAATCCCAGGATAGGATCTTTAAAGACGAGTATGAGGACAGCCGAAAATGCGCCAAACCCGGCCAGCCAGCCAAAATCCTGTCGTCTAACAAATAATATGGTTATTAAAACTATTATATAGAGGCAAACCAGAATAATCTTGATAACCTGCATGAAGCCCTTGATAGGTCTGTTTTTCGAAATGTCATATTCATTATAGATATCATAAATCGAATCCAGCAATGATAACACAACTATAAGGCCGACTGTATATATGTAAAGCTTCAGGACAATCTGAACTATATAGCTTGTGAGCGGGTAATCAGGTATTATATAAGGTGTGGCGGAATGGATGATAATCGCCGGAATGATATAGATCATCCTTATCAGCACCTTTCTTTCCAGCAGGATATCATCCCAATTTGTTTTTGATTTTTTTGCAAAGCGATGTGCCCATTTCAGAATAACATATTTTGCAATATAGAAAATGATGACAGACGCAATGATAATGATCAAAAATCCGGAATAATCTGAAATGACTTTTGCCGAATGCTCATTCATTCCGAGTTTAAGCAACCAATGGTGCGGGTAACGCGTGGCAAATTCGAAGATGTCCTCCTTCATAAAATATAAGTCTTTTAGGAATTTGCGAAAAGCAGTGAACTTTTTTTATTTGACAAGTTTATTGATGCTCTGCATATATTTCTCCCTGAGCATGTCTATCCGATCCGGGGTGCATTTATCATCATAAATACGGATGATATCCAACAATCCCGATTTTCTGAAAATAGTTCCCAGGGCCGCATCGAAATTATGATCATCAAGATTGCGTTTCAGATCCAGAGTCAGTTTTTCAAATTGATTGAACCTGAGTTGCACAGGGATAGTGAAATAATGCATATTAGGATCTTCTACATCCTGAAAGAACATATCGGATAAAACTTCCAGGAGGAAGTATTTCTTAACCTTAATAGTTCCGGTAAAAGGTTCTATTTTCCGCATCGACATAAATTCTATGCCATCATCCTTATATGCCTGTATAACTTTAGTTACCGTTTCAAAACTGCTCACCTCCTTGATTCGAACGCAGGGGTTAAGCATATTATACAAGGTAACCAGTCCGGGTGAACCGTCAAATTGCAGGTCCGTTTCTTTTTTGATCTTCTGGGTCACACGGATGATCTTCTCTTCGGTATACTTTGAACGGGTGATGACGAAAAGAGAGCGCGGTTTCACAGAATCAGGAATCGAATCACCATGATAACCCGGGAAAGGTTCTGAAGTTTCCAGCACCAGTTCTTCATAGTTTACAGGCCCCAGCAATTCTTTTTTCTCGATCGTTCCGATCGTCTCCAGGATAATTTTTTGGTCCATATGATTAGGCTTAAAAAGGTATGAGTAAAATTCTGGTTTATTGTAGGTTTAAATGTAATTTCAGACAATAATAAGACAAAAATCACTGTGAATAAAGTAACAGTTTCATTTTCCTTTTACGGATATCAGCTTTGCTTGTCATTCAATTCATGCAGGCTTATTTTTATCCCCCTGAACGTTTGACCTTGAAGCCTTCTTTGATAAGCATATCCATGACCCGCTGCGCAAAATCCCCCTGTATAATTATTTCTCCTTCTTTCACGCTGCCTCCGCTTCCGCAGGCTGATTTGAGTTTCTTTCCCAGATCATTCAAATCAGCCTCTTTTCCCTTATAGCCTTTTACCAGGGTTACAACTTTACCTTTGCGCTGTTTACGGTCAAGCGAAACATAGAGATTCTGCTGAGATGGGGGAATACTTTCCTGCTCTTCATTTTCAGTGGTATTGTATTTGAATTCATTGTTGGTTGAATATACGATTCCGTCTCTTTTTTTCCAGTCAGCCATTCGTTTATATATTTAGTATTCAGCTTAGAAAAGTTTATATATTATTATTTTTTGGGATAATGATATTAAGTGAAAGCGGATGCACTTTGATTTCAAGCCGCTTCCCCATTTTCACGGCTTCTCCGTCGATATTTACCCTCTTTCCCTTGTCACGGTATATGACAAGTTCACTGGCATGCAGGGTCTCCACGTATTTCGACTGATTTATTTTATTGCGAAATGTCTTGTGCATTATCAGGGGAACTTCCCATGCAGGAAACTTCTGTACAAGAACGATATCAAGCAGGCCATCGGTCAGGCTGGCATCAGGAGCTATAATTGTTCCATAGCCGAACTGGTTGGAATTGGCAAGGCTGACCAGCATGGCTTTTCTACGGTGGGTCTCTTTTTCTATCACCAGGTCGAACTCTCTTGATTTATAACGAAAGAACTGTGTCAGGATAACCCGGAAGTAGCCAAAGAATCCTCTCTTGCCAAATTTTTGGTAATTGTGGGCAACTTTCGCATCAAAACCTAATCCGGCAATACTTACAAAAGGATGCTCATTGATCGTTGCCACATCTATTTGTGTGGAATAGAGTTCATTGATAAGCTGCAGGGCTTTTCCGGCGTTAAGCGGAATCCCGAGATGCCGGGCCAGGCCATTACCCGAACCGTTCGGGATAATCCCCAACAGGCAATTCGTTCCTCTCACACTCCGGACTATTTCATTGATAGTTCCGTCACCACCCACGGCCACTATGACATCGAAATTATCGGCAAGGGATTTTTCCGCTATGGTGATAGCTTCCCCAGCCTTCCCGGTATATTTAACCCTGTAATTAAACTTTTTATGATCCAGTTTTTCCTGGATAAGATCCGCCAGGTCATTTTTATGACTGACTCCTGAAACAGGATTGATGATGAAACATATGTTTTTCTTATCCATGGCGGGCCTGCCCGAAGTACAGACAGATTGTTTTATGAATCATTTACAATACATCACAATTACCTGCCTGACTGCTGTGGCTTTATTACCGGCAGCATCGGATACCTCGTAGTTGACCGTTCCACTGCCTTCCTGGGAAGTATCAACACTTATTGTCACTTTAATCTGTGATGTGATGTCCCCGTCTTTATCATCTGTGGCAGTCGCACCCGCATCAACGTACGGAACACCGACACAGGTTGTAACTGGATTACTTCCGGTAATTGTGATTTCAGGCTTGGTCGTATCCTTATCCTTCTTTTTACAGGATTCCTGAATGAATAATAAGAATAAGAGGCTAATCAAACTGATGAGGAGCAGGGCTGGTTTTTTCGTGTATTTTTTCATCCGGATAAATTTTAAGTTTTGATTTTTTTGAATTTGAATCAATGAGACTCAATTTTTTCAAGCGAAGCGAAGAAAAAATTCTTAGTAATTATCCCGAAAAGACGAAGTCTTATTCGGGATCTGATGGGACTAAATTCCCCGTCTCTTGAGACGAATAAGAGATATTTCCTTAAAATACCCTGCTGCTTGCGGCGGGGTATCTTATTGAAAAATTTCTCTTGGTTTCACAACCTGATAAATTGTTCCCGGGCTTCTGCAAAGGTAGAAAATTTCCGCTTTGACTTTTTGGCGGATTTCCCAATTATGCTACCTTTGGTCCACTGTTAAGCAATTCACAGTTTAACTTGATTTTAAGCAGAAAAGACGTCTTAATTGAAACATTTCGAACAATAAATCATTCCAAAGAAATAAAGGAACACCTTATGGATGAACAAGTCAATCAAACAGTAAGTGCCGGTAATAAGGGCAAGGAAGTCCGCTCTGATTGCCATGTGACACTGGAGCAGACAAATGCAGGAGGAATTGATATCCGGCTCAATAGTAAAGTAGGCTCGGCATACGGAAATTCAATACGTGCACAGGTCTCCGGGATACTTGATTTTTACGGTCTGAAGAATGTCATCGTTACCATCGAAGACAGCGGGGCCCTTCCTTTTGTCATTGCAGCAAGGATGGAGGCAGCCATTCGTAAGCTCAGCGGGGATACCAGGGAGTTTCTGACTGATTTTCTTCCTGAAAACCATTATCAGACTACAAAAGAAAGGAACCGTATCTCCAGGCTCTATCTTCCCGGAAATTCTCCCAAACTGATGATCAATGCCGGGATACATCATCCCGATGGGATCATCCTGGACCTGGAAGATGCCGTTGCCTTTGAGAAGAAATACGAAGCCCGCTTTATGGTCAGGAATGCATTGCGCAGCCTGAACTTTTACGGGGCTGAAAGGATGGTCCGCATAAACCAGCTCCCCAAAGGACTCGAGGATCTTGAATATCTTGTCCCCCATAATATTAACCTGATCCTGATCCCCAAATGTGAAAGTCCGGATGAGATCAGGCAGGTGAATGTTAAGATTGAGGAAATTAAGGCTGAAAGAAACGTGAAGGGGAATATCTGGCTAATGCCCATTATAGAAAGTGCGAAAGGTGTAATTAATGTTTATGAAATAGCCGCTGCGGCACCTAACGTGGTTGCCTTAGCGATCGGGCTGGAAGATTATACAGCCGACCTTGGAACTTTAAGGACGGAAGAAGGAAGCGAATCCTTCTTTGCCAGGGCCAAAATGATAGTGGCCTGCAAAGCAGCCGGCATACAGGCTATCGATTCGGTCTTCTCTGATGTGGGGGATATGGAAGCTCTTAAAAGGACCGTTCAACGTTCAAAAGCCATGGGATTCAACGGTATGGGATGTATCCATCCCCGGCAGATTCCCGTCCTGCACGAGAATTTCGCACCGGAAGCAGCTGAAATTGAAAAGGCAAAAAAGATCTATAATGCATTTGTGGAGGCTACCGAAAAAGGATTGGGAGTTGTTTCCCTGGGAACTAAAATGATAGACCCGCCTGTTGTGAAAAGGGCGCAGAAAGTAATAGACCTGGCCATTGCCACCGGGAAACTCAATAAAAACTGGAGGGAAGAATTATGAAAAAATATGATAAACTGGTTACCAACGCGGTGGGCAGAATAGTGCCGACCGAAGTGAACGGAGAGAAACAAGTTGCCTACCAGGGCGTAGGAAAATATATTCCCGATGGTCGTAAATTTGCGCCGCGTATCAGTAGTTGCGCCAATTATCCTGCCGATGGGAATAAGGTATTGGATTCCCTGAAAGAAGCCCTTATAAAATCGGGGTTGAAGGATGGCATGACCATCTCAACCCACCACCATTTCCGTAATGGCGACCTGATTGCCAACCAGATCTTTGATATAGCCAAAGAACTGGGCGTGAAAGACCTGCGCTGGTTTCCTTCGGCTTCATTCCCCTGTCACGAACCCCTCATCAAATACCTTGAAGATGGAACCATAAACCGGATTGAGGGTAGCATGAACGGTCCTTTGGGCAGGTTTTGTTCAGATGGTAAAATGAAAGGCCTGGGGGTATTGCGTTCGCATGGAGGCCGCTACCAGGCCATACAGGACGGTGAAGTTCAGATAGATATTGCAGTGATTGCAGCTCCCATAGCCGATCCCTTCGGGAATGCCAACGGAGTGGACGGACCGGCTGCCTGCGGTTTGTTGGGATTTGCCCTGGGTGATTCCCAGTATGCCGACAAAGTCATCGTGGTGACCGATACCCTGGTTCCATTCCCTTGCATACCCTGGCAAATCCATGGTAACCTGGTGGATTTCGTAGTGAAGGTTGAGAAGGTCGGACTGCCGGAAAAAATTATTTCAGGCACCACAGAGATCACCAAAAGCCCTGACCGCCTGTATATAGCCGAACTTACCTCAAAATTCTGCGATGCCGCCGGGATCATCCGGGATGGATTTTCATACCAGGCAGGAGCTGGGGGAACCGCCTTATCCATTGGAATATACTTCTCACAAATATTGAAGGAAAGAGGCTGGAAAGCCCGCTTCATACGTGCCGGCAGCAATAAATATCCGGTGCAGATGCTGGAAGAAGGCCTGGTGGATTATATACTCGACGGGCAGACCTTCGATCTGGAAGGGGTACGTTCTATGAGGGAAAATTCTCACCATGTGAATACCAGTCCTTTCACCAGTTATAATTATCATGGAAAAGGAAATTTCGCATCCATGGTGGATGTGGTAATTCTGGGTGCAACTGAAGTGGATGTGAATTTCAATGCCAACGTGGTTACCCATTCCGACGGCTACCTCCTGCATGGCATCGGCGGATGGCAGAATTGCCTATTCTCCAAATGTACTATCCTGCCTATTCCTCTTTTCCGCGACCGTATGCCGGTTGTGATGGATGAGGTCACGACCATTTGCGGACCCGGCGAACTGATAGATGTGATCGTTACCGAAAGGGGGATCGCCATCAACCCGCTCCGCCAGGACCTGATCGATAAAGTGAAGGATTCGGGGCTGCCCCTGAGAACTATCCAGGAGCTGAAAGAGGAAGCCGAAAAGATCTGCGGCAAACCCGAGAAACCGGAACTGGAAGATGAGATAGTGGCTGTAATCAAATGGGTCGACGGAACGATCATTGATTCGGTACACAAAGTGAAGGCAAAACCGGCAGTCTGAATAAGCCCATAAATCAGGCTTATATCCTTATTTCCATCTTATTTTACTATATTCGTTCTGGAAATTCAAAGCATGGAACTCCGGAACATACTCATACGCTATTGGGGCCATTCAACCTTCAGGCCATTGCAGGAAGACATCATCAGGTCTGTCCTGGATGGCAGGGATACATTGGCCCTTTTACCTACAGGAGGTGGCAAATCCATATGCTTCCAGGTTCCGGCCTTAGCCAGGGAAGGAGTGTGCCTGGTTATCACCCCACTTATCGCACTCATGAAGGACCAGGTGATGAACCTGAAAAAGAAAGGCATCAAAGCTTCAGCCATCTATTCGGGCATGCATCCCAATGAGATACAAATGGCCCTTGACAATTGTGCATTCGGGGAAGAGAAGTTCCTCTACCTTTCGCCTGAAAGACTGCAAAACGAAAATTTCCTGCAGGCATTACAGAAGATGAAAATAAACCTGATAGCGGTGGATGAAGCCCATTGCATATCGCAGTGGGGCTACGACTTCAGGCCGCCTTATCTGCAGATCTTCGAAATCCGGAAATACCTTCCGGGCATTCCCGTCCTCGCGCTCACGGCCACCGCCACCATTGACGTCATAGCGGATATACAGCAGAAACTGGGTTTTGCAAAGGAAAATGTATTTCGCAAGAGTTTTGAGAGAAAGAACCTTACTTATGTGGTTGTGAAGGAAGAGGACAAGCTGGGCAGGCTGCTCCGCATATTCAACAAGGTGAAGGGGACGGGAATAGTGTATGTCAGAAACAGGCGTATGACGACTGAAATAGCCCGCTTCCTGCAGAAGAACAAGATCAGCGCCGGATACTATCACGCTGGACTGGACATGAAAACCCGCGAGAGCCGGCAGGAAGCATGGATGAAGGAAGAAATCAGGGTGATGGTCACCACCAACGCTTTCGGTATGGGAATTGACAAGCCGAATGTCAGGACGGTGGTCCATATGGATTTGCCAGACAGTCTGGAAGCTTATTTCCAGGAAGCCGGCCGGGCCGGGAGGGATGAGAAACAGTCCTATGCATTATTACTCTACCAGGAGACCGATCTGGCCAGGCTCCGTCAAAACCTCGACAGTACTTATCCGCCGGTGGAGGTGATCCGGAATGTATACCGCAGCCTCGGGAATTATTATCAGATTCCGGTTGGAAGCGGGAAAGACAGCAGTTTTGACTTCGACCTGTCCGATTTTAGTAAGCAGGCTGGGCTTTCCCCCCTGATCGCCTATAATTCTCTCAAATTTATAGAGAAAGAAGGATATATTTCCATGAACGAGTCGCTTGGAAATCCTTCGAAAGTTCATATTTACGCCAGCCGTGAAGATCTCTACCGTTTCCAGGTAGAAAACCGGACGATCGATCCATTTATCAAGCTTTTGCTGAGATCCTATTCGGGGATACTTTCGGGTTTTATTATGCTAAATGAACAGGAACTGGCCCGCCGGGGTGGGATGGAGGCAGGGGAGGTGGTGAAAATGCTGAACTTCCTTCAGAATAATCATATCCTTACCTACGCTCCACGTAAAGATAAACCCCAATTGATCTTCCTGGTGGAAAGGCTGGATACGGCCAATTTATCTATCTCTCCTGAAAATTATAATGAAAGGAAAAAGGTGGCTATGGCTAAGATACAGTCGGCCCTGGATTATGTTTCTTCGGATGATTTTTGCAGGAGTGAGTTCCTGTTGAAATATTTTGGCGAAACCAGCACCCACCGCTGCGGAAAATGTGATGTATGCCGGCAGCGTAACAAGGTAGAGTTAAACGACCTTGAATTTAACCAGCTCCGGCAAAAGATCAAAACGCTTCTTCTGGATAAGCCCATGACCTTAAATGAACTGGTTTATTATGCCGATGATTACGGGGAAGAGCATGCCCTGAAAGTGATCCGCTGGCTGGAGGACAAAGGCAGCATAATAAAGGACGAAAACCAGGTTTATAAATGGAAAAAGCAGTTTACGCTTAGGATTTGAGGATGTGGTGATGAGGGGATGAGGGGATTTGAGGATGAGATGATGAGATGATTTGTTTTTTTGGATTTTGAGATTTGATTACTACACTGCAAATCGCCGACAGATCCTGACTTTCG
>CAWBCI010000088.1:0-42347 GCA_963787195.1 uncultured Bacteroidales bacterium | reverse complement strand
CCATTTGCTAGTAGAATTGCAATATCGCCGATCCTATAAATCAGGAGACATGACTTATTATGAATGGAAAATTGCCTATCCGAATGAAACCAAACGGGAATACAGACCTTCAATACAAAGGACGAATCCCTGGCCTGGAAATCGGAGAGATTCAAAAAAGGCATCACCAATGCGGAAATGATTAATGATAAATTCGTCGTTTGGAGCGGGAAAGAACTGTATTCCTTGGATCCCATGACTGGTAAGGAGGATTATGAAGTCCGGTATCAAAAAGGAGGGGTTGGAACACGGCACCATTATGGCTCACAATGGAAAAATAATTGTTGTAGGAGGAAGGTGTTTCAAGCTTTGAACCTGCTGACGGTAAACTCATCGCCAGTGGAAAATACAAGAATAGCCAGGCTGAAGACCGTTATGAAAATATGCTGATTATGAAAACGGATAAATCAGATATAGCCGCCTTCAACCTGAATGATTGTTCACATAAAGTATTTAATGCCAGGAAAGGGACATCTTCCAGCCTGGGTCTTGACGGAAAATATGTTTATGTTTATGAAACCAAGGAGGTGACAAAACTAAGCACGGAATAAGAAAAATAAAATCCTATAATGAAAGGCCTTAGGGATACTTGCTTATCTCCAAGGCCTTTTTTTTCTAACTTCGCAGCTTCAAAATTTTTCATATGCTCAGAACTCATACTTGCTGTGAATTACGCCTCTCAGATGCCGGTAAATCAGCGACCCTCAACCGCAGGGCGCAACGTTCACTGATCTCGTCGGGATCAACCTTTATTTTCTACGCCAGCGTCTTACGGGATAACCTAGTTAAACTTTAACATGATAACTATGTAACTTTGCCAGAAAGCCCGTGAACCGGGCCGGGAATTCGTTATCCAGGCCATAGGGAAACTGAGGGAAAGAAGGATAAGAACCTGAGATGTGGACGGGTGAGATCCAGATCGATGTTGAAATAATTCCTCCGAATGCCTCCAGACACTCCCTCCTTTTACTCATAGAAGATGAATCTGATGGAGGGGAAGAACTCGCACAATTGAGACTCCGCTACCTGGATTATGTTGTAGGGGGTTGTCATGGGCGATTTTTTCTTGTCTTTCACGGTTGCCACCGCATTCAATTTTATGGCGACAAATCTGATTAAGTATAAAAGCACAGTCATCCCATAGAAGCCAAGCAACTGACATAACGCCCTTAAAATCAAGGGCAGGTATAAAGCTTTAGAAAAAATGGAATTCCGACTTTTTCCGGACAGGATCCTTTTTAAACAGTCACTCAGTTGCCATTCCCTTTCGCGTCATTGCTATCGCAAACTCCCGCCTCACTTTCGTGTTGCGCCTTAGAGCTAGCCCTTCGGGCGAGAAACAGCCAGAAGGGCGTCTATGGTACTGGAACCCTTATGCGCAGCATCAACTCTGCGCAGTCTCGCGGAGCCTCTCTAGCGAGGTACCAGCGGTTGTGAAAAAAATTCTATGGCACGGCAACGACGTTGTTTTGTAGGGCTGGAATGGGCAAAGCCCTTCCAGCCAGGCGGAAAGGTCTTCAACCGTTTCCGCCCTACAATTTCATGCGGCATTTCAATCGTTACTTGCTCTAGACCGGATATTTCACCAACAAGGATTTTTCCACGCAAGCGCGCAGAAGGTGCCGGAAAGAGAATACATCGGAGGAATCCGTAAATTCCGTGGCGTGAGCGAGACCCATTTTGGAGCCGGCCCCGCGGCTGTCGGAAGCGCCCGTGCCAACGCCGCAACGGGCGCCGACCTCGCCCAGCTTGTGTGATAATCAGGAGCTTTAAGCTGCGGCACATGGGCAAATATGCGCCATGCCACGACCGGTATATCCAGTCGTGTCAACTGGACCGTACGTTCGGCCCGGCTGCCGCAGCCACTTGCCACAAGTGGCGGTACCGTTCCGTAGAACGGGGTTCAAACCCGTTGCGGTTGGGCGGCCAACGGCTTGGGCTGCGGATCTGCTGGCGTTGCCGAACGAAAGAATCCTTTCTTTTTTCGGGGTGTCCTTTATCGTACGATAAGACATACCAAACCACCACGATAAACTGAAAAAAGAAAGGATTCTTTCGTTCGGCAACGCCAGCAGATCCGCAGCCCAAGCGATTGGCCGCCCAACCGCAACGGGCTGGAAGCCCGTCTACGGAACGGTACCGCCACTTGTGCCAAATGGCTGCGGCCACCGGGCCGAACGTACGGCCCAGTTGGCACAACTGGATTTACCGGTCGTGGCATGGCGCATCCCTGCCCATGTGCCGCAGCTTAAAGCTCCTGATTATCGCGCCGAGCTGGGCGAGGTCGGCGCCCGTTCCGGCGTTGGCACCGTCTGCTTCTCGACACCGCGCTCCATAAGGCTTTCCGAATCGTTGCTGGTTCAGCCACGGAATTTACGGATTCCTCCGATGTATTCTCTTTGCGCACCTTCTGCGCGCTTGCGTGGAAAAATCCTTGTTGGTGAAATATCCGGGCTAGAGCAAGTAACGATTGAAATGCCGCATGAAATCGTAGGGCGGAAACGGTTGAAGACCTTTCCGCCGCGGCTGGAAGGGCTTTGCCCGTTTAGCCTGACAAAACAACATCATTGCCATCCCATAGAATTTTTTTCACAACCGCTCGTACCTCGCTAGAGAGGCTCGCAAGCTCGCAGAGTTGATGCTGCGCATCGAGTTTCCAGTACCATAGACGCCCTTCTCGGCTGTTTCTCGCCCGAAGGGCCACTCTAAGGCGCGACACGAAAGTGAGGCGGGAGTTTGCGATAGCAATGACGCGAAGCGGAATGGCAACCGAGTGATTGTTTAAAAAGGATCCTGTCCGGAAAAAGTCGGAATTCCATTTTTTCTAAACCGGTATACCTGCCCTTGATTTTAAGGGCGTTATGTCAGTTGCTTGGCTTCTATGGGATGACTGTGCTTTTAGTACTTAATCAGATTTGTCGCCATAAAATTGAATGCGGTGGCAACCGTGAAAGACAAGAAAAAATCGCCCATGCAAAACCCCCTACGACGTAAATCCAGGTAGCGGTATTTCATCCTCAGTTCTTCCCCTCCGTCAGATTCATCTTCTATGGTAAAAGGAGGTGTCTTGGAGGCATTCAGGACCTCATACTTTTCAACATCGATCTCAATATCACCCGTAGGCATCTTAGAGTTCTTATTGCTTCTTTCCCTCACTTTCCCTATGGCCTGGATAACGAATTCCCGGCCCAGTTTACGGGCTTTCTGGCAAAGTTCCGCATCGGTATCCATGTTAAAGACTAACTGGGTTATTCCGTAACGGTCGCGTAGGTCGATAAAGGTCATCCCGCCGAGATCGCGTGAACGTTGCACCCATCCGCTGAGGGTCACTGATTTACCGGTATCTGAGAGGCGTAATTCGCCGCAAGTATGAGTTCTGAGCATATGAAAAATTTTGAAGCTGCGAAGTTAGAAAAAAAAAGGCCTTGGAGATACAGCAAGTATCCCTAAGGCCTTTCATTATAGGATTTTATTTTTCTTATTCCGTGCTTAGTTTTGTCACCTCCTTGGTTTCATAAACATAAACATATTTTCCGTCAAGACTCAGGCTGGAAGATGCCCCTTTCCTGGCATTAAATACTTTATGTGAACAATCATTCAGGTTGAAGGCGGCTATATCTGATTTATCCGTTTTCATAATCAGCATATCTTCATAACGGTCTTCAGCCTGGCTATTCTTGTATTTTCCACTGGCGATGAGTTTACCGTCAGCAGGTTCAAAGCTTGAAACACCGCTTTCTCCTACAACAATTATTTTTCCATTGTGAGCCATAATGGCTGCCGCTGTTCCAACCCCTCCTTTTGATACCGGAACTTCATAATCCTCCTTACCAGTCATGGGATCCAAGGAATACAGTTCTTTCCCGCTGCAAACGACGAATTTATCATTAATCATTTCCGCATTGGTAATGCCTTTTTTGAATCTCTCCGATTCCCAGGCCAGGGATCCGTCCTTTGTATTGAAGGCCTGTATTCCGTTTGGTTTCACATTCGGATAGGCAATTTTCCATTCATAATAAGTCATGTCTCCTGATTTATAGGATCGGCGATATTGCAATTCTACTATCCCACCAATCTGCAGAAGAACCTTGTCTCCAACCACATACATACCCGGAATGGCTTTAGCACCTTTAATCTCAGGGGAAGTCCAGATAAGTTTTCCGCTATTTTTATCATACTTTTTTACGTACTGGCTGCGGCGGTTCGACATATCCAGTATGTACAAATCGTTGCCCACTAAAACGGGCTCGGCAACAGCACCATATACACCGAATGAAATCGTTCCGGGAGGGGTCCGGATTACACCGTCTGGAGTAAAATCAAATGCCGCTGACCATAGGTTTGCCCCGGTATTATAATCATAAACCTGGTAACCACCGAGTTTCAAAATAACCTGATTGTCTTTCACATCCAGATCATAGACAAATTCCTTGGTCAGTACTTTCCGGTCAGCCCTTCCAATATAAGAGTTTTCCCAAAGTATATCCCCATTGTCAGTATTGATCTTAACGATCTGATTTTTAAAACCGGTAAACATGGCGGCGAGAGTTCCGGGCACAAAATTTACCATAACCATGTTACCATCAGGCATATTAACATATTTACCAACCACTCCCTGGAATTTATCAGTCGACCACTTCTCTTCACCGGTTTTCACTTTAACAAAAACGATCTGCTTCTTGAGGGAAATTGCAAATCCTTCCTTCTCAGGGATGTATACTATATTGCCTGCACTCAGGTTTTGGTATTTGTCAGAAGTCCACAGCAGGTCACCTTTCAGCATATCTACAAGCGCTATCTGATCCTTTCCCATCTTACGGTCGAAAAGGAAAATAGTGTTTGATTCCCAGAAAGGGATCAATTCGTCGATTTTTGATAGTTTCGGGGCTATTTGTTTGAAGGTTTTAGTCCAGATAACGCTTCCGTCACTATTGTTAAAAAAAGTGATCTCCTTATCGGAAGCCGCATAACTGTAGCCTCTGTCTTCCTGGCCAGTGCCACTATATATGATCTTATGGTCCATTTTTTTCTCCCAGACGACCTTCATATTATCCTGGGCAAATCCCGATATCATAGGGATCATCCAAATCAAAATTAGTACTGCTTTTTTCATGAAAATAAATTTTAGGGTTTGTTTATTGGAATTTAAAAACGAATTCGAACTTGTAACGTTTGCCCTTGGGCATCTTGAAATTAAACTTGAAATTTTGAATATAATCCTTCAGTATGTTTTGTGAAGAAATTGTACCATTTGTATTCCCAACTGTAAAAACTGAAGCAACTTCACCTTTTTCACGGATGGTAATATCAATCGTATAATTTCCATGAATATCATGTTTTTGACCAAATAGATATATGACTCCTTCCGGGGCTTTCATGGCGGAATCAAGTTCAACACGGGCTTCTCTTATTATTTCATCATTTGATTCTATGAGTTCTTTTTTCTGGGCTGCAGAAAGAAGGCTTGAAAAGATTAAAATACTTATTATGACGAAGTTTTTCATTTAGAAATATAAATTAGGGTTTTAATTTCCATAGGATAAGCCTGTTCCCATAGGTCATCAGGATTTCCTGGTCATCGGGTGTAAATACAAATGAAACTCTTCCGTCGGAAGGAAATTCACCTTCTGAAGTCTTTTCAAAAAGACGGCTGCTGAGTTCAAACCTGGCCAGCATAGTCCCTTTTTCAAAATCATATACCTGTACTTCAGGCACATTTTTTTCTGAAGAAGAAATCCCTAAAAGTCTGGCATTGTGGCTCAATTTGAAATCGGGCTCATAAAGTGAAAGAGACGGAAAGGCAGCCCTTAAGGGCTCTCCGCTCACGCCATCGACAAGTGAAACATAACTCTTTTTACCGGAAGGCCCTTGTAATTTAGTGTGCGGGATGCTGTAAATAAAAAGATATCTCCCATCATCGGAATAAATCATCCGGTAAATAATATCATAAAATTCATCAATGGTATAAAGAGGCTTAAAAGTTCCTGCATCATAGACGGTAACCTGCTGCTTGTATTTCTCGAGCATAGGCCTGTTTTTTTTATTATTCACATAAAGAGGGCTCTTTTTCAGGTCTTCAATATATGTATGATGGGAAACCGCCAAAAATTTACCATCCGGGCTGAGGGCCAGGCTGTTTGTCGCTTCAATGACCACAAAAGAACCTTCTTTATCGCCGCTTTGGAGATTCCATTTACCTAAGCCCTGTCCGCTGAGTGCAAAGGCATATCTTTCATCTGCCGAGATCTTTACATCATGGTACTTTTCAAACTTTTTCACAGATTCCCCACTTTGGGCATCCACGACTTCAAAGTTTACTTCCCTGTCCTTATTCGGAGCCCAGTCGAGATAATACAGCTGGTTCAGTAAAATGTATTTTCCATTCAGGGAATAATCTGCCCGGCTGCCTGCATACCAGTTCCCAACGTCATACTGCTTTGTCACTGATTTTGTCGCCAAATCAAGAATATAAAGGGGATAGCTTTGGGTGCTGCTAACAGCCAAAGTCTTCCCATCCGGAGAAAGGGCCAGACCGGAAAACAGGTTTTTGGCATCTCCGACCTTGATCTTCTCGAAATCCTGATTAAGCCCCTGGGGTATGGAATCCAGGTACATCAAGGAAAGGGCTGCAATTACGAGGCCTCTAATAAAACTTTTTCGTGTAGCAAACAAAAATTTACAGCTCAATTGGAATGAATCTGGCATAATAAGTAATCCTATTGATGGAAAAATGTTAAAAAAATTTGAAGTCCCGGCTATTAAACGATTCATGAACGAAAATTTGAGAATAATGTTCATCCCTGCCAGCAATATTTATAAAAACATTTCTAGTATTACCCGATACTTTAAAATTTTAATCAATTTTAAAAAGACTAGAATTAATTCCTGAAGAGAACGGAATCAGGAAAAAATCAAAGTTCTCAGGATCGGGGATCTGCAGTTATTTAAGATTTTTTTATTGATTTTCATGAAACAACAAAAAAAATTCACATCATATTGTTTTGTTTTTCAAAGACTTAAAAAATAATTTCAAAAAAATCACTAAACCGACAGGTATTAAATGTTAAAACGTGGATAAACTTATGGTTGAGTTTTTGATTTTCTATCCATGATCCGGCCGCGGGGTGTGCGTTTGTTCAAAGAGTTGAAGAACCCTGCGGCCTTTCTCTTTTTCACATCCTGTTTTTACATTTCAGAATAAAGTATATCCAATTAAAGAAATCGTTGTAATTTTCTCAACTGAAACTACATAATGTAAAGATGCCTTCAGGAGAAAATATACAAATCAGACCACTCAGCGGCATATCCAGCCGGGAACTTCACCAGGCTTTCCTGCTATCCTTTTCCGACTACCTGGTGGATGTGAGTTATCTTACTGAAGAAAATCTTTACAAAAGGGCCATAAAGAACGGTGTTGACTGGGAAGTATCACCCGGCATTTTCGATAATGGAAAGCTGGTTGGATATACTATGAACAGCATAGGTTTGTTTGACGGAATAATGTCATCATTCGATATAGCCACCGGGATGGGAAAAGAATACCGGGGGCAAGGCCTTGCCGGTAAATTGTTTGATTTTGCCCTTCCGCTTTTAAAGAAAAAAGGCGTTAAACAATGTGTCCTGGAGGTATTGCAGGAAAATGAAGCAGCCATTAATGCTTACATGAAGAGTGGTTTTTACATCAGCCGGGATTTTGATTATTATGAATGGGAGTTTGAATTTGGGCAGGAAAAGGATGCTCTAACCGAAATCAGGATTGAGAAATCTGACCGGCAAGTGATCCGTAAATTTAAAAATGAAATGGACTGGTTGCCTTCCTGGGAAAACAGCCTGGATTCAATACTCAGAATACCCGATGAGGTGATGGTGTGGCTGGCATATATTCCAGAGGGTCCTGCAGGTTTAATAGTTTATTATCCAGCACTTCACTGGCTCATGAACCTGGTTGTAAAGAAAAAATTCCGCAGACAGGGCATAGCAAGGGCCATGCTGAAGGAATTGCAGTTTGCTTTGCAGGGCAGAATACCTTTCATGAAACTCATCAATGCCGACCATAAGGATGAAGGTATGCGGATTTTCCTGGAAAATGCAGGATTCAAACTTAAAGGGAAGCAATGGGAAATGAGGAGGGAGATTTGAATGACTTATTCTAGAAAAAAGTGGAGTATACCGGATTCGAACCGGTGGCCTCTACAATGCGAATGTAGCGCTCTAGCCAACTGAGCTAATACCCCGTATTTAAGAACTTTTTATAGACTATCTCTCTAGTCCCGAAGGTCTTGAAATCTTCGATTTCTTAGACCTTCGTGGATCCTCGATTTTTCAACAAAACCAAAGGTTTTGGAAAAATCGGGACCAACTGAGCTAATACCCCGTGACTGCAAATTTAAACAGAAAGCATTCATTCCTGGCGAATCAGTTAGAAAATATAACTCATATTCCCTTCCTGATGTTTGCAATATCCTTTTCAGCAGGGTTTCTTTATTTATTAATATACGGACAGAATTTGCTATTTTCCAAATAATTACGTATCTTTGTCGCCTTAACAGGCGATGATTGAACAGCCTTTTCTGACGAACACTTCCTTTACTTATTAGCAAGCTCCTGTATTTGGAATTTACTCCAAATAATTAGATTACAATTGACCCAAAATCATAGTGAATAAAGTGTAGCAAAGACTACAGTTAATAAACTTGCACCCAAAATCATGAAAAAAGAAACTGTATTATTAATCATAATCATCGCCTTCCTTGGATTCAGCCCTCTCCTTAGAGCCCAGGTAAGTATAAATGATGATGGAAGCCCTCCCCATGCTTCAGCAATGCTGGAGATAAAATCCAATAATAAAGGTTTGCTCATCCCTAGAATGAGTAGTGCACAGAGAATAGAACTAGGCGCCATCGCTACGGCAGGATTAATAGTATATGACACAGATCTTGAACTTTTTTGTTTCCACAACGGAATGGTCTGGGTGGAAGGAATGGGAAACAATAGCTGGGGAATAGAGGGCACCAATATATTAATAGGCAACGATACCCTGAGAGACGTCACTATCGGGACTATAAATCCTCTGGGTAAATTGCATGTGCATGATCCCTTACGACATAATAGCAAGCTTTACATTAGCCCAATGTCGGATATTCCGGGAGACAGTGCTACACTGGTCTTTGCAGGTGACAGGAATGCTAGCTCAGGCATGTACTTCTGCTATAACGGAGGAGGGGACAGGCTGGAACTCCGTGGATTGTCAGCCGGATTACCTACTGAACCTCAATTGCTGGTGGATCGCAGTTCAGGAAATATAGCTATCGGGAATACTTTTGCCACCGGATACAAGCTGTCGGTCAGCGGGAAGGTTATCTGTACCGAGCTAAGGGTCAATTTGCTTAACGACTGGCCTGATTATGTTTTCAGCGGGAATTACAAACTGATGCCCCTGGACGAACTCAGGCAGTTTATCGAATTTAAAGGCCACCTTCCGAATATACCTGCTGCTTCTGAAATGCAGGATTCGGGCATAGATGTAGGGGAAATGCAAAGGTTGATGATGGAAAAAATTGAAGAGCTTTCACTTTATATCCTTCAGCAGCAGGATGAGATCAAAGAGTTACGTGGCCTGATTTCAAAAATTCAGCCTTAATTAATATCTTCTGAATATTTCCCGGCTATGAAAAACAGGTTTATAATAATTCTTTTGCTTGGAATGCTCCCATGTATATCAACCAGGCTTCAGGCCCAAAAAGAAAGGCTGCAGTTGATGTTGAAGGACAAAGTAAGCTTTAAAGAAATTACCTCAGCTTACAATGATTTCTTTAAGACTGAACCTGAAAGCTTTGAAAAGGAGAAAATGGAAAAGCATTTTTCGCGATGGGCCTGGTATGCATCCATGCACCTTGGTCCTGAAGGCAAATTTGTGAATATTAACGAGAGGACTATGCAGGCAGTCGCTGATAAAAAACCGGAAGCCCCGGGCAGATCAGCAAATGCAAACTGGACGTTTGTGGGTCCGAATTCAGTAAGTCTCAATAATCCGGGAGCTGAAATTCTGGGTAACGGAAGGGTTGACAGGATGGCTTTTCATCCTACAAACAGTAATATTATTTACGTGGGAACCCCATCGGGTGGCCTTTGGAAAACCGAAAACGGAGGGAATAGCTGGACATGCCTCAGCAATTTTATTCCTTCACTGGGAATTTCAGGAATAGTGGTTGATCATGTGAACCCCAATAAGCTATATGTGTTGACAGGCGATGGGGATACTTATAACGAAACTTACCTGGTTGTGAAGGCCGGTTATAATAGTTTATCGGTAGGTGTAATGGTATCATATGACGCCGGTATTACATGGCAGATGGGCGGAAAGCTTTCTTCAAATGATTATGCCGGTTACAATCTCATCCAGCATCCCACGAATGCAAATATTCTTATCGCGGCAACATCTGACGGCTTATACCGGACTGTCGACGGGGGGGGAAGCTGGCAGCAGGTTTTGCCGGGAAAGATCTTTGATGTAGAATTTAAACCGGGAGATGCATCCCGATTATATGCTTCGGGTGAAGGTAGCTTCTTTTATTCAAGCGATACAGGTGAAAGCTGGAATGGGGATGCAATATTCAATTACCCGCTCTGCACCGGTGGAAGGTGTGAAATTGCCGTGACAGCAGCTGCACCGGAAAAAGTTTATCTCCTTGCCGGCCCTAAAATAAGCTCAAATACATTCTGCGGTTTTTTTGTCTCCACCGACAACGGAATAAACTTCAACCGGCTTTGCACAAGCCCTAATGTTCTGGGAAAAGAAGACGGATTTGGGGACCAGTCTATGTACGATATTGGATTAGCTGTAAAACCTAATAATGATCAGATCATCATTGCCGGAGGAATAATTACCTATAAATCTACAAATGGCGGAATACTTTTCAATCATTGCACTCATTACAGGGAAACTGATGGAAATTATATCCATCCGGATATACATTCAGTGGCTTACAATCCCCTGAACAATTATCTTTATGCTGCCGGTGATGGGGGGTTTCACAAAAGCACTAATGACGGAGCCAGCTGGACCGATCTGTATAACGGAATTAATACGGCACAGTTTTATCATTTAGATGATTATGATGGTAATCCAAATGAGATTCTGGCCGGTTGTCAGGATAACGGAGTTAAATTCCGTTCAACAAATACCTCGGAGTTTTCACAAATTTATTGTTGCGACGGTGCCGATATGGTTATCTTTTATTCCAACCCAAACAGGGGCTACGCAGCTATTAATTCCTATATCTTTCATTTTCCCGATTTCACCAATTTCGCCCCTTCATTTATCGCTAATTCCGGGTTTTTTCCAAATCTGGAATTGAACAGCAGTGATCCTGTTATTCTTTATTACAGCTATTCAAACATTTTTAAATATAACGCGATAAACCATACCGCAGTTATTTTAGGTGATACGAGTATACACGGAGCCTGGGCATTGCGAACCTGTCCCAGTAATTCCAACCGGATTTATGCGGCGGGCGGGCATACCTTCTATGATATCAACGGAGATATGTTTGTATCATCCGATGCCGGCCTTAACTGGGAATGTATTTCCGCTAACAGTGGCTTCCCCTCAACTTTCCCAAGGATTTCCGAAATAGGTGTCAGACCCACGAATTCAGACCAGGTATATGCCTGTTTCAGCGGATACACAGATGGCTTGAAGATATTGTATTCTGATAATGCCGGCGTAAGCTGGTCCAATATAAGCTTCGATTTGCCAAACATTCCTGTCTGGAGCATAGAAATAGATGCGGCCAATAATGTTTATTTGGGTACCGATATCGGTGTTTATTATAAAGCCATGGGTGCATCAAATTGGGAAGCCTTTTACAATGGTCTTCCAAGTGTACCTGTTTCCGACCTGGCAATTAATGAAAGCGCGGATCAGATTCTGGCAGCCACTTTTGGAAGGGGGATCTGGAAAAGCTCCCTGAAGGATACCTGCCCTCCGGTTTATGCTATCACATCTGATCTGTCAGGTCCTTTCTTCGGCTCAGCCTCCGATTCAATCAATATGAATTCGAAACTTAGCGGAGGTGAAGGTACCTATGCTGTCCTAAGGGCAGGCCAAAATATCGATCTGAAGCCAGGCTTCCGGGCCGACGGGGATCCCGGAAATAAATTCCTTGCCTATATAGGCCCCTGTGATTCGGGGTCCCCCCCTGATTTTATGGGACTTATGCCTCTTTTTCCCTGGGAAATATCCTCTTATAAAATGAAAATGACCCGGAGTGAAGGCAGCCTGGAAATTGAGACGAACGAATTAAGTCCGTATAATAAGGATCATAAGAAATTGATACTTCGGCTATTCAAATATGGAGATGTCAGAATACTTCTCTCTGATGGATATGGAAGATATCTGCGGGATATTGCAACTTTAAAAGGGGAAAAAGACACATACAGCTTTGATATTGACACATCTGAGCTAAGCACTGGAACCTATTTTCTCTACCTGGTAATAAACGGTCAGGTGGATCATCTTCAGGAACTGGTGATCGATTAATTTTACTAAAATATTTTTTTAAGAGAAGCTATGGGGACAGCTCATTGTTCAAAACTAATTTTAGACTCTATTATACCTTCTATTCATCTGATATTGTATGTGTTAAAAAAATATTTATAAAAATATTTTTAGATATTAATGAATTCAAAAATCCAGTAATTTTGCCATGGTTTTAAACCCGAAATCCGATTCAAAATTTTAGTCTTACTTTTATATTAATTTAAAAAAAATTACTATTCAAAATCTCTCTCATAAATTTTAAAATGGAGAATAAGATAAATCAGGAAAACGCAGTCGACGACGGCGTTCCGTTACCTTCCCAGGAGGCAATCTTCGAAACCAATCCGGATCAGCCCTTCAGTAAAACAGAAATCCATCCTTCGGATTTCAATTCCATCAGTCAGCAAACTCTAGATTTCAAGGAAAAATATTTTCCGGGCGCCACCGTCCAGCAATGGAGCAGCTGGCGCTGGCAGGTTCAGAACAGCTACACAAGTTTTAAGAAACTGGCTGAGGTGATTGATATGACCGGAGTTGATGATATCGATTTTCTCCTGAAATCAAAAAAATTACCATTACGAATCACCCCCTATTACGCCAGTTTGCTGGTCAATGGCGGGAAGGATAATGTCCTGCGCAAATCAGTGGTACCTTCCTCACTTGAGCTGAAACTGTCGCCCGGCGAAGAATCCGACCCTCTGCACGAAGAAGCTATGTGCCCGGTACCTAACCTGGTGCATCGTTATCCTGACAGGGTATTACTTTTGTCAACCGGCTTTTGCTCTGTCTATTGCCGCTATTGCACCCGTTCCCACATGGTGCTGAAAGACAAAAAGCATTACGGCACCAAAGCATGGGAAAAATCCCTGGATTATATCCGGAATAATCCAAATGTCCGGGACGTCATCATATCAGGTGGTGATCCGCTTACCCTGCCGGATACCCATCTTGAATTCCTCCTGTCTTCCTTAAAAAATATCCCTCATGTTGATATAGTAAGAATAGGGACCAAAGTACCGGCGGTTTTACCACAGAGGATCACCCATAAACTGGTGAAAATGTTGAAAAAGTACCCTCCTCTATACATGAGCATACATTTCACCCATCCGGATGAAATCACCCCTGAAGTTAAGGAGGCCTGCCAGAGGATAGCCGATGCAGGTATTGTGATGGGTAGCCAGACCGTGCTTTTGAAAGGTATTAATGATAATGTCGGGGTGATGAAAAAACTCGTCCACGAATTGCTTAAAATGAGGGTGAAACCTTATTATCTTTACCAGTGCGACCCTATTCCCGGATCCTCCCATTTCAGGACGCCTGTCAGCAAAGGCCTTGAAATTATACAGGGACTGAGAGGATTTACAAGCGGATATGCCATTCCCCATTTCGTGATAGATGCGCCAGGAGGAGGAGGCAAAATCCCTCTTCTACCTGAATATTACGTAGGGCGGGAAGGAAATAATGTGATCCTCAAAAATTTCGAAGGCAAGCGCTTCGAATATTACGATCCTGAATGAAGATCGGTCTGACATACGATCTCCGCTCCGATTACCTGGCTGAAGGCTATTCCATGGAGGAGACAGCCGAATTTGATAAGGAATCAACCATAGAAGGCATAGAAAACGCGATCCGGGACTGGGGCCATGAAACCCACAGGATAGGAAATTTACGTCACCTCATGGCATCCCTGATGAAAGGCGAAAGATGGGACATGGTTTTCAATATTTGTGAAGGACTTTATGGTGACGGGCGGGAATCCCTTGTGCCTGCCCTGCTTGATTCCTGGCGCATTCCCTACGTTTTCTCCGGACCGGTGACCCTGGGCATCTCTTTGAATAAGGCCTTCGCCAAAAGAATCGTGAGGGATGCAGGCGTGAACACCCCTGATTTTTTCGTCGTTAATCAGGAATCGGAGATTGAAAAAGTTAATACTTGAATATCCTCTCTTTGCAAAACCTTTATCGGAAGGGACCGGCAAGGGAATAGAAGCGACTTCCCTGATCCGGAATAAGGAAGAATTAGAACTGGCATGCAAATCGTTGCTGGAAAGGTTCAAACAGCCCGTCCTGGTGGAAGAGTTCCTGCCGGGAAGGGAATTTACAGCCGGTATTGCGGGAAATGGAGATGAAGCCCGTGTGCTTGGGGTCATGGAGGTTGAATTTAAAAAAGATGTACAGGAGATCTATTCCTATTTCAATAAAGAAAATTATCTCGACCTGGTAGATTACAACGCTATAAAGGGGGCATTACTGGAAGAATGTACAGAAGTGGCCCTGAAATCATGGAATGCTTTGAACTGTCTTGACGGGGGAAGGGTTGACCTTCGCGTGGATAAACATGGGAGGGTGAGTTTCATCGAAGTCAATCCACTGGCAGGACTCAACCCGCTCAGTTCCGACCTGCCTATACTCTGCAAACTGAATGGGATCTCTTATCACGAGTTGATGGGACTAATCCTCGATGCAGCCATCAAAAGGAATTTCGGATTCAAATAATAATTCTTCATTCAAAAAAATTAATATAAAAAGGATGAAAAAGAAGATCATCATCCTCCATAACCTTGTAAGTGATGAAGATAATCCTGATGAAAAGGATGTTCTCATTCAACGCGATCTTGTGAAGGAAGCCTGCCTGAAAATGGATTACGAAGTAAAATCAATGAGTGTGGGAAATGATATCTTCACTGATATTTCCCTCCTGGCTGCCGAACAGCCTCATATCGTTTTCAATCTTGTAGAGGCCGCTTTCGGGAAAGGGGAACTCATCTACTTTGCCCCTGCCCTCTTGAATTCAATGAAACAGCGCTATACAGGTGTGCCCCTGGATGCACTCTTCATGACTACCAATAAAATGCTGGCAAAAAAGATGATGCGTCTGAATGGTATTCCGACTGCGGATTTCTTCCGTATGAAAGATATTAATAAGCTTAACCTTAGCCACACTTTTATAGCCAAACCAATATGGGAAGAAGGTTCCGTGGGTATTGATGATGCTTATATTTTCAGACCTGATGATCCGCAGAAAATGGAAATCATTTCCAAACTTCCTGACTCGCATTATTTTATAGAGGAGTTTATCGACGGAAGGGAGTTCAACGTGAGCATGCTGGCCGGGAAAGAAGGGTTTTGAAATACTTCCGGTAGCGGAGATGATCTATACTGACTTCTTCCAGGATAAATATCGTATTCTTGGTTATAAGGCTAAATGGGATGAAGAAAGCGGGGAATATAAAAACACTTACCGGGAATTCGGAACTGTTAAAGCAGGTTCGGAGCTGGAGCAAAAACTTCAGGACGCATGTAAAAATGTCTGGGAAGTTTTTAATCTGAAGGGCTATGCAAGGGTAGATTTCAGGGTGGATAATGAAGAAAATGTTTATGTTTTGGAAGTGAACGGCAATCCATGTATTTCCCCCGACAGTGGCTTTGTCGCAGCAGTCCTGAAAATGGGTTATACGATGGAATATATGATTGAAAGGATTTTGAACGATTTGAACTGATATTTTATGAATTTCAGAAAGATATTGAAAGAAGATGATATTCCTGCCATCCGGGAGATATTGGAATCGTCGGGTTATTTTTATGATTTTGAAACGGATATCGCCCTCGAATTAGCTGAACTCAATTTCAATAAGGGTGAAGAAGAAAGCGGCTATAATTTCCTGATTGCTGAAAACGAAGGCAAAACCATTGCCTTTGCATGTTATGGTAAAACCCCCTGTACCCTTAGCAGCTTTGATTTGTATTGGATAGCTGTACACAAGGCTTCTATGAATATGGGTTTAGGGAAAATAATGATGAATTTGATAGAAGATGATGTGGCTTCCCGGGGAGGGGAAAATTTATGGATTGAAACTTCTTCCAGGCCTTTATATGAATCCACCCGGCAGTTTTACCTGAAAATCAATTGTGAAAAAATTGCAGAACTACCTGATTTTTACGCTCCTGATGATCATAAAGTGGTTTTTCTCAAAAGACTTTCAAGTCCAGCCTAATCCCTGAAATCAGGCGGATTGGGCTCAAATATTTATTTCAAATTTATTTTTTTTCTAGTGGTATTCTGCTACTCTTATTAATTAACGCCACTTTATATTTGGCTTGCAAATCCGACCCTTACTTTGAACCCTATCCGAAAAGACAAATTTTTTCTTTTCATTTTCTTGGCTTTTATGGGTATAGGAGCCAATATGATGTCCGGATGGTTAATGTTATCCAAAAGTTAACAGAAATCATCCGGGCATTGTTATTTTTTGTCCATCCTGAGTATCATAAAAAGTCAAGTCTTCTTAGACAATTGGATGATTCCACTTCAATTAATGCTCATTTAATTTTATTTTCTGGCTGAATTCAGCCAGCCTTTTCGTATGATTTCAGATTATATTTGCTGTGAGTAGACCTTACTATAAACCCAAATCATGAAAAGCGCGATGCTGATCCTGTTCTTAAAATGGTTGCCGCCATTGACAGACACTCAGCAAAGATGCAATGCTGATATAGATTTGATTGACCTTACTAAAAATTAAGTCTCTTCAGCTTTACTTGACCGGATGATCAAAGTTACCTTAATGGTATTCTGAAAGTCATCCGGTTTTGTTTTATTGGGATCATATAGAGAGTTTGCAGGAGACCTGGAAGGATAAGCTACAGCTTGAAGACCTGAGAATGTATTTAAAAATATTGACCATTACTGTGAAAATGATGAAAAAAGAGCCGGCAAATATTGCTTAATATCACAAATAAAGCTGTCTTGATGGTCTTTGTCAAAAATATCCTTCTTATATTTAAATCCATAATTCTGAAAGTTGATAACTGTGCAAGACTTTGCCAACTAAAGAACACATTACTATCCAAATCAAAAATTATTATTCTGTATGAAGAAGTTTTATATTATCTGGCTTTTAATATTGCAATATACCTTTCTTTCAGGTCAGGTAATCAGTGATACTATAGCAATACAGGAAGGGTTTAAAACAATATATGTTCAAAATGGTGAAGCCCTGAGTATTAAGCAGCTTCTGAGTATTACTAAAGCCTATCCCGATGCTCAGGACCTATTGCAGACTTCCCGGACCAGTCGACAATTAAGCACGATATTTGGGGCGGCAGGAGGCCTCTTAGTTGGATGGTCAATCCTTACGTCTTTCACATCCGGGGAGCCGAACTGGGGTATAATCGGTGCTGGTGCAGGCCTTATAGTTCTTGCCGTACCATTCTCCATTTCCTCATCACAAGATGTAAGCAAAGCCGTAAGGATTTACAATGAAAAAACCAGGCGTATTTTGAAGAGGCCGATAGAACTCGGTTTGGGATTAAGCCAGAATGGATTCGGAATAGTTATGAGTTTCTAGGTAACTAGTGTTTTCTCCCTCTTGTTAAATCCAGTATGGCGTTGATGAAAGTCAGCGGATGCGTCGGGTTTCCCGGAATGTATAAATCTACTTTAATGTCATTCAAAATACTTCGATCAAGGGCTTTGCTGCCTTCGAAAATCCCGGCACTTATGGCGTCTACACCACAGAGTACGAAAATTTTGGGTTCCGGAACGGCATCATAGGCAATTTTTAAAGCCTCTGCTATATTTTCACTGATGGGACCCGTTACTACTATTCCATCGGCGTGGCGGGGTGAAGCCACGAACTCTATCCCATAGCGTCCCATATCAAAATTGGCATTCCCGCAAGCACCCAGTTCCCATTCACAGGAATTATCCCCCCCGGCCGAAACCTGGCGGAGCTTCAAGGATTTTGAAAAGTTTTTCCGGATTTCAGGCCGGATACTTGCTTCATCCATTTTGATTTCTGTATTCTCCCCTTCCCTGACAATAAGGTTCTCCCTTTTATTGGAAGATATTTTATAATCGGTGCTGAATTTGATCTTCTCCGGAAAAGCAAAAGCACATTCCCCGCAAAAAGCGCATTTACCCAAATCAATACTCATAGGAGCAGCAGAAATAGCCCCTGTCGGACAAATTTCCACCAGGGCCTGTTCATCGACCTTAACAGCGCTTATTTCAGGCCTTCCGCGAAAAGGAGGCTTCAATACGGCCTTTTGCAGGTCCGGAATGTATTGTTTTCCGTTATGTATTAATATTTTAACTTCTTCAATCATCTTGATTAAGATTACAGAACTCTTTAAAGATCATGCCCGCAATAACTCAGGTTATAACTTTTATTATTAATTGGAAAATCAGATATTTCCACATTCCTGAGTGAAAGCTCCAGGGCCTTCCAATTGTGCATTGAAGGGTCCTTTACTTTGTAATGCATTAGTTCACCCTTTCCGTCGGTAATGGCGCAGTGACAAATTTCACCCCGCCAGGCCTCGGTCAGAGCTATGGCAAAGTGATTCGCTTTTAAGGATAAATTATAATCCGGATTTTCACTTTTTGAAGCATCGAAATTATACTCTTTCATCAGGTTCCGGATCCATGCGATGGAGCGTTTAATTTCCTTGCGTTTCAATAAAAAGCGGGCAAACACATCCCCTTTTTCCGTCATAATGGTTTCATAAGGAAATTTCTGAAAAGCAAATTGAGGATGCGATACCCGGATATCCCTGGCCAAACCCGACATCCTTGCCGAAACACCCACCGTTCCTAATAATGCCGCTTGAAGTTTAGTGATATTCCCCACATCATCAAAGCGGTTTTGAACACTGGGCAAGCGGTAAGTCAGATGCGACATTTCAATAAACTGCTTTTCGTAGCCGGCCAATACCTTCAGTAAATCCTGCTTCAGCTCTTCCGTAAAAGGAAAATGGGTTCCTCCGGTTCTTATCAGACCTTTCCCAAAACGATTGCCGCACCACGACTGGGTGAAATTGATGATGCCGGTACGAAGGATCCCGAAAACATTGGCGCCGAGATTATAGGCTGCATCCACGCATAATGCGGCAATATCGCCGGTATGTATGGCTATTCTTTCCAATTCAATAGCCAGTGCCCGTTCAATAAGGGTTTGTTCGCTTATTTCTATCCCGGCCAGGGCTTCCATTACAGAGGCAAAAGTGCTGGTATGGCCGGCAACCGTATCACCGGCTATATTTTCGGCCAGAATATTCCTTTGCAGATTTTTCTTCTTATCCAGGAATAATTGTTCCACTCCCCGGTGTTGCCAGCCTAACTGGATTTCGAGGTGCAAAACATTTTCCCCGTTACAGATAAAGCGGAAATGCCCGGGTTCTATTATCCCGGCATGTACCGGCCCAACGCCAACTTCATGCAATTCTTCGCTCTTAATTGAATAAAAAGGATAATCATTTATCTTCAGATCCCGGTCCGCCCTGTTAAATGCAAACCGGACCGGCTTCAGCCAGGGATGGTTTAAAAAATCCACCTTAAAATTCTCGTGAATTTCCCTCTCGAAAATATGCAGCGCAAAAATATGACGGGTCAGGGATTCCAGTTCCTGCTTTGCGTCCGATTTCAAAACATGCGACAAGATTGCAATATCATGCTCATCATCCAATGCTATAGCCATAATAAACTGTAAATCATCCTCTCTCCGGAAAGCGTAATAAGCTGCACAATGATTTTCTTCCTTCTTTAAAAAATCTAAAACAAAAGCTGAAAAATCTATGTAATCCAGAATTTGAATTTCATCCAAAGAGAGAGCTTCTCCATTTATTATCCTGACTATTTTATCGGATCCATTCATAATATTCTAATTTAAAACAGCAAGTGCATTATGAATCAAAGCGCTGAAAAATTCAGGCGGATTAATTCCAAGATATATGACCAGTCCTAAAAGTACAAACTGTGAAAGCGTTTCGTAAGGATTCACTTTAATATCCTGTAAATTCAGATGTTCCGGTCTTTCAGAATATAAGAGATGAAAAGTGTTTTTTGCAAATACATAAATGATGACTGTTAAAAGGATCAGGGCCAGAATAGCAAGAATGAAGTGCCCGCTTATAAACATGGCTTTAAAGGTCAAAAATTCGCTTATGAAAAGGCCCGAAGGCGGGATGGCGAGTATGGAGACCAAGCCTAAAATAAGCGCCAGTCCGCCTGCCGGATTTAATTTAAAATAATCTCCTCCGTCCTTAATCCAATAAGACTTGAAGAAATGATGAACCTGCCCGATCTGGTAAAACAAACTGGCCTTTACAAAAGAATGAAAGATCAGTTGCAGGATAGCAGCATAATAGCCAAGCCCGCCGACTCCCAGGCCAAGCGCCACTATTCCCATATGCTCCAGGCTCGAAAAAGCAAACATCCTTTTGTGGTGCCTGATCCTCAATAATTGTATGGCCGACATAGCCACCGATAAAATCCCGGCTATCAGCAATACATTCTGTGCCCAGTGCAAATCTTCAGTCTGGGCTATGATGGTATAGACCCTGAATATCCCCAGGAAACCCACATTCATGAGGGTTGTGGAGATAAAGGCAGAGATGGGCGGGGGCGCCACCGTATGTGCATCGACGGCCACTGTATAGAGTGGAAACAAACCCATCTTGGCGCTGAATCCGGTCAGAACCAGGAGAAATGAAATTTTCAGCCAGGCAGGATTCATGAGATGGGCCACCGAAACCAGGTTAGTTATACTCAAATTAGTAAGGCCATTTTTGGTAGCGGCTAAACTCAGAAACAGGATCCCAATAAAAGCGATGGCGACCCCGAGGGATGAAATGAACAGATATTTCCATGCGGCTTCGAGGGCATCCTTCGTTCTTTCATGAAAAATCAGAATACTTACAAATAATGTCGTGGCCTCAATGCTCACCCAAAGTAAAGCAATGTTTTCGGCAAAATAAGCGCTCGTCATGGCCGTTATCAGCATGATCAAGGCAGAATAATAAATCGCTTCCTGTCTTTCGCTAAAATCGTGGCGTTTTAAATACAAAAAGCTGTGATAAAAGGTGGCCAGGCTTAAAATACTCAGGACAAAAGATAAAAGTATTCCAAGGGCATCAAACCTGAAATAAATGCTATCGGCTTCTCCCTGGTGTATAAATGCGAAAACACTGAGTGAAAGTTGGGAAAGCAGGAATATGAATGACAATATTTTTGTCAAAGTATTATTCTTTGCAAAAAATATACTTAAGCTTATTCCGGATGCTATGATAAAAAACAACAATAACATGCTGCTAATCTTTTAGTTTGGATAATTGATCAACCTCCACGCTGTTAAATGTATTCCCAACCCGGTTTACAAAAATCCCAAGGATTAAAATTCCCATGAACACATCGAGAAGTATGGCCAAATTTACCATTAAGGGGACCACGCTGCCGACTGAGAGAGAAAACAGAAAAATACCGTTTTCGATGATGAGGTAACCCACCACATGTGAAAAGATATTTTTATGGATAATTATAAAATATATCCCGAAAATAACCGAAGCGAATGCCACAGTAAAATAATGGGTATGTATTTGATTATCTTTAAGATAATCACTTAAAAGAAAGCTAAATATCAAACTCAGGATCACAACGATAATAGAATAAAAAACGGGGACAGAGGGGTCATGTACCCTTTTCAATTTATTGGTTTTCCTTACTTTATTCAGGAACCAGGGCACGATAATGGATTTCACCATGATGGTTTCGAGGAGGATAAAAATGAAGTCGATCAATTCTATCCTGTTTAAACTAAAAAACACCACTCCAAATAAGAGCGCCCCCTGGACAGAAAGCAGCACCACAAACTTTTTGACTCGCTCGGCAAGAGCGAAGAAGATAAGTGTTGTGGCAAATAATATGATGAAAAGCAGTGTCATTTAGCTTAAAATTATCTTTTGTGTTATGATGAGTGTTGTCAGAAAAATAAGGACGGCGATGGCAGCCAGCATGATGATCCATTGGGGGTTTTTCTCCATTTTATTCCGGGCCCTGAATGATTCCAGGATCCCGACATTTACCGCAAAAGCCGATAATACAAGGAAAAAAGCCGGAATCTGGATGTACAGGGGCCAGATGGAATTAATTAAAAAATCAGAGATCAAAGCCCCGTAGATTCCGAATTTCAGCCAGGAAGCAATATTCATTAAGGCCAGATCGAAACCACTGTTATCCAGAATCATGACCTCATGCACCATTGTAAGTTCCAAGTGGGTTTTGGGATCGTCGACCGGCAGGCGTGAATTCTCAACCATTGCAATATACATCAGGACATAAATTGCAGCCACGCCGGTTATATAAGATAAATCGCTGCTGATATGCATATTGGAATACAGATCGTTGAAGGAAGTATGATCGGTAAACAAGGCAAGAGAGCCCAGCAGGATAAAGAAAGCGGGTTCCACCAGCATGGAATACAAGGCTTCCCGGTTAGCACCCATCCCTTCGAATCCGCTTCCGGTGTCCATGGCCGAAATGATCATCATGAATTTGCCAAGGGCCAGGAGATAGGCGAAAAAGACAAAGTCGCCCGCGAAAGAAAGTAAGCCCTGGCGCCCTCCCAGGGGAATAAATAATATAGCTACCAGCACCGATGCGAAGTAAATAAGCGGCGCTGTTTTAAAAATGATGCTTGTTACGGGGCTGTATATCGCCCCTTTTTTAAACAGGCGGATCACATCAAACAAGGGCTGGAAAACAGAAGGCATTTTCCTTCCGCCGATCTTCGCTTTTATTTTAGCGATTATCCCCGGAAAGAATAATGCCGATAGGAGTATTAAGATAAAACTTAACATTTTATATCCATTTCAATATAGTAAGCAGAAATATAATGATCAGGAAAACAAGTGCATAAAGCAGATAATGCTGGATATTTCCAGTCTGGAAAACTGCGATTCTTTTGAGCCAGCTTAATACTTTATCGACCGGCTTCAGTACCAGGTTTTCCTCAAAAATATCACTGGAATGTGTTTTAAAGGATCTCTCTTTTGGGAATATCTCAGTTTCCTGAAAGGGCTCAAAATCATTTTTAACATTCACGACCAGCTTCGCCAATTGACCCAGGTTATCGGCATAAGAAGTTGCGGTATACTGATGCACTGCAGGGTTTGCCCCGGTATAGCCACAGCCCCAGGTAGCATCCTGCTTTACCTTCCTGCTATTTTGCTGCCAGGCCCTCAAAATCCAGATAAGACCGATCAGGGCGATAAATATTCCCGAAGAAATACTGACGCCCTTCATCACCGGAATCATCTGTTGAATCGCAGCGGTATCTTTAGTAAAGATCCCAACAACACTGGCCAGTGGACCCATAAAAAGAGCCGGAAAGAAGCCTATAGCTATGATCATAAATCCGATCAGAAAATCGGGCAGGATCATAGAATTTTCTACCTCAGCAGCATGCTCAGTCTTATCTGATCGGGCAGTTCCCAAAAATATAATGCTGAATACCTTGGTGAAACAAAATATGGCAAGTCCGCCTATGATGGCAAGCCCCGAAAAACTTAAAAGCAAAACTATGTCGGTAAATAAATCACCCGGGAGCATGGATTTAAAAATCCCCGAATAAATCAAAAATTCAGATATAAAACCGTTAAAAGGGGGCAGACCGCTAATTGCCAGGGCTCCTAAAAGAAAGAACAAGGCAGTTTTTGGCATTTTTTTTATCAGACCACCCAGTTGTTCAATATTCCGGGTATGAGTTTGCTGATATACACTTCCTGCGGTATAAAACAGCAGGGACTTGAAAAGTGAATGATTCAGGACGTGCAATATTGCCCCGGCAAAACCCAGGACAGTCAGGGCCGGAATATTAACAGCGAGTCCTATTACGCCCAATCCAATGCCGATCCCTATGATTCCTATATTTTCAATGCTGTGATAAGCCAGGAGCTTTTTCACATCGTGCTGTACTATGGCCATCAAAACGCCCAACAGACCGGATACAAGGGATATGGTAAGGATGAAAAGACCGATATATAATAAATCGTGGTGTATATATGTGAGGACCCGGAGTATCCCATAAATGCCCATCTTTATCATCACCCCGCTCATAACGCCGGAAACGTGCGAAGGAGCGGCCGGATGGGCGTGTGGTAACCAGGAATGCAGCGGAACGAATCCTGCCTTAATCCCAAATCCAATAAAAAATACTAAAAACAATAAGAAAGGATTATGTGAAGAAAAGTAAAGCGCCAGGCCGTCAAAACTAAATTCCGCCCCCGTGCTGACAAAGGCCCATAAAAAACCAAGCAATAAAAACACGAAAGCAATATGCATTTGAACCAGGTATTGTATACCTGTTCTGATAGTCTCTTTTTTCTCCGATTCGAAAATGACAAGGAAGAAGGATGAGAGGGACATCAGTTCCCAGATGATAAGGAATGCCAATGCATCCCGGAACATAAGCACGAGGAGCATGGAGATATGCAGCCACAGGAAACTGAAGAAATGCAGGGCCAGTTCTGTTTTATTTTTTTTACTGAAATAGGGCTTTAAATATCCTTTCGCATATATTGCGCCTGTCAAGACGGTAAAATTCACCACCAAAATAAAAAAGGCCGAAAGTTTGTCGATTTCAATATTGAGCATGCTTCCGGTGAGGAAGGGAATGAAAGGTTTGATTAAAATATCGTGAGTAAAAAATAAGCTTTGGATGGCCCATGAACTGCTGATTATAATTATGGCCAAATGCAGCAGCAAGGCCCAGTTATATTGGAATTTCTTCGGCAGGGTAAACAAGGCAAATGAGAGAACAATTGCCGCTTTAAACAAAAGATTGTCCAAGGTCTGATTTATTGGACTGCAAATGTATGATTTTAACGAATAAGAGCTTTTCTTTCTAATTTTATCCTTTCACATAAAAAATAAATTAAACTGATTTATGTTCCTGTAAATTTGCTTTAGAATCATATTCATAATGAACAGAAGAAAATTTATCATCAATAGCGGACTTGCGGCAGGTGGATTGAGTCTGGGTTCCTTTTCTCCACTTTCCTCTTCCGGCATTTTCATGGATAAAGAATTTGTATCCAACAGGCCAGCTTTGGATGCAAGGACATTTGCAAGTCAGGAAGTGGAAAGGATAATAAATGAGACCAGGTCAGTCATTACCGATAAGGAAATTGCCTGGATGTTCGAGAATTGTTATCCCAACACCCTGGATACGACTGTTGACTATGAAATCATTGAGGGGAAACCTGATACTTTCATCATCACCGGGGATATAGACGCCATGTGGCTGCGGGATTCCACGGCTCAGGTATGGCCCTATATGCCTTTGATCAAAAAAGATGAAAAACTCAGGAACCTTGTTCATGGCCTGATAAACCGCCAGGTAAAATGCGTTTTGACCGACCCTTATGCCAATGCATTTTACAAGGACCCCAGTCGGAAATCCGACTGGAGCGATGACAAGCCTGCACCCGGTCCCGGCGTACATGAAAGAAAATGGGAGGTGGATTCATTGTGTTATGTGATAAGACTTTCAAATCGCTATTATGAAATTACCCGGGACCTCAGGGTATTTGATAAGGACTGGGATAAAGCTATGCGGCTGATAGTAAACACTTTCAGGACTGAACAGCGAAAAGATGGAACTTCTCCCTATTATTTTATTCGCAAAGGCTATAGTGTAATTGATGCTCCTGCCTTTGGTGGGACAGGCAGACCCGTAAAACCCACCGGAATGATCTGTTCAATGTTCCGGCCATCCGACGATGCTACGCTTTTCCCCTATCTGATACCTTCCAACATTTTCGCCATCCTTTCGCTCAGGCAATTATCCGGAATATACGCGAATGTAATGCATGACGAGGCTTTTGCCGCAGAATGTACTTCATTTGCCGATGAAATTGAAACTGCCATCAGAAAGTTTGCTATTACAAAACATTCCGATTTCGGGGAGATCTATGCTTATGAGGCGGATGGATTCGGAAACCGGCTTTTTATGGATGATGCCAATGTACCTTCACTTATGTCGCTGGCTTACCTTGGCGCTCATAAACCAGGAGACCGTATTTATCAGAATACAAGAAAATTCCTGTTAAGCGATTCCAACCCCTATTTCCTTAAAGGGACTGCTGCTGAAGGCCAGGCAAGTCCTCATACCGGGAAGGATAAGATCTGGCCCATGGGTATTATTCTAAGGGCTATGACCAGTACTGATAAGGATGAAATAATCTATTGTCTGAAGATGTTGAAAAACACCCATGCCGGTACAGGTTTTATGCACGAAGCATTTAATAAGGATAATCCGAAAGATTTTAACCGAAAATGGTTTGCCTGGGCAAATACCCTTTTCGGTGAGCTGATACTTAAAATTCATCATGAATATCCTGAAATATTATCCATGGAGATCTGAGACAAATGGACCGGAATTATCCAACGTTCATGCAATTTATGGCATATATCCAGGCACGCTATTTGGGTAATATTGAGAATTTCAGTATTTTCGCTATAATATTCAAGTCCATGAAAAAAAATGAAACATCCTACAAACCAGAAGATCTGGATTCAAAGACTAAGAACCAGGATCCGGATAATTATAAATGGGGCGTTTTTTACTTTAATAAAAATGATTCGAGGGTCATCCTCCCCAAAAGAAATCCCTATCTGGGAGTTACCTTAAACTTTGCCAGTCCATACACCTATTTGTCACTTCTCGCAATTATCGCTGTTATTTTGATTGTAGAATATTTTATGTAAAGAAGCAGAGATTACCAGGAATGAGAGGCATATTTGTATTATAATTAATTCTAATAGTATTTTGTCTGAAAAACGACTATCTAATACAGAATTCCAATAAAGTATAGATTGTTATATCATCTGGTGTCCAATATATTTATAATAAATTCAAGGTGAAAACAATCGGGTCATAGCTTGAAAGCATAAAAAATTTAATACTTGGATGATAAATATATTTTAAGATTATTAAGATTAAATAATAATTCCTATATTTGTGGCATACCCATAAAAAAAACGAAAATGAAACAAGAAAAAGAAAAGAAACCACGTGGTAGAAGAAAGAAAGTAGCTGATGCCCCTGCAAAGGGTTCGATTTTAATTGAAAAAGATATTCCTATTCCTCCAAGGACGCGGAGTGTAAAATTTGAATATCCATTCAAAGAAATGGAAGTAGGCGACAGCTTTATTATCGATTACTCTGATAAAAATTACAGGAAACTTTATTCTTCAATGAAAAGATACAGAAAGTTTAATGAAGGTGTTAAATACACCATCAGGACTTTCAAAGATGAAAATCATCTAAGATGCTGGAGAATTAAGTAAACCAAAAGAATCTTACAATCTGGAAGGGCCCACATATGTGGGCCCTATTTTTATGGATGTAAAACAAGCTTACAACATTTGGTCAGGCCAGTATGATTCCAACCTGAATCCTACCCGGGACCTGGAAGCTATTGCTATTAGAGAAACCTTAGATAAACTGGATTTTGAAAATTGCCTGGAAATTGGCTGCGGCACGGGGAAAAACACGGAATGGCTTGTAAGCAAGGCAAAGCTCATCATTGCAGTAGATTTATCGGATAAGATGCTTGAAAAGGCGAAACAAAAGATCAGCCTGGAAAAGGTCAGATTTATCCAGGCAGATATAACAAAGCCCTGGAACTTTTTAACAAATCCTTCTGATCTGATAATTTTTAGTCTTGTTTTAGAGCATGTTGAAAATCTGGACTTTGTATTCGAGGAAGCTTCAAAAAACCTAAAACTGGGAGGCTATATTTATATTGGTGAACTTCATCCTTATAAACAATACAAGGGAACCAAAGCCAGATTTGAAACTGAGGACGGTCTCCAAATCGTTCAGTGTTTTAATCATAATATTTCCGATTTTACCCGTCCGGCTATGAATTTCGGTTTTGAAATTATCAGTTTTGAAGAATATTTTGATAATGATGACAAAAGTTCTGTCCCACGAATCCTCTGTGTATTATTAAGGAAAAGATAGAATTATAAAATTCTTCATCCCTCAGTTTTGTTTTTGATTTGGCTTCCGGTTTATTTATATTTGCTCTAAATAAACCAAAGCCATGTTATGTTAAAAAAGACCCTGTTGAGTTTTCCCTTTTTGCTTATCCGGTTCCGGACTCTATTCTTAAATGTTACCAATTCATAAATAGCCAGGTCAAACTAAAATAATTAAACATGAAAAAAACTTACTTACTACTATCTGCAATCCTTATAGGATTTTTAAGCTGTGCTGAAATTAGTGCACAGAATAATGCCTTTTCTGCAAAGAAAAGAACAGTACTGAACGGAAAAGCAGTTTCACCCAGGCCCGTGAATGCCATCCCCTATAAATCTTCCTCAGCCCAGAATAGCCGGACTGCTTCCATCCCTTCCTACACGCCATCTCAGCTAAATTTCTCATCAATTTATCTGAATCAAAATTTTAAAAAAACCTCATTTGATCAAAACGGGCGCCTGATATTCCTGGATGGCTCAATTCCCAAGGCAGGATTTATCGGTATAAAATCCAGTGCAGCCATTGAGGCAGCAAGTTTTGAATACCTTGATGCTATCAAATCAGCCCTTCAAATTGAGAATCCACGGGAAGAGTTTAAAGTTATTTCCAGTGAAACAGATGACCTGGGAATGCATCATATAAAGATGCAGCAAGTTTGTCATGATATTCCGGTCTGGTGCTCCGAAATCTATTTGCACAGCCGGCAGGACCAGATCAACCTGTACAATGGCAATTGTTATCCGACTCCATTGATCAGCAGTTTGAATCCTGACATTCCCCTATCTGATGCCGTTGAAACAAGCATAAATGACATCTCAAACCGGACCGTTTATCGTGAACTTAATCCTGATGAGCAGGAATTCCTTAATTATGATAAGCCCACATGTGAACTTGTAATTTACCATAAAGACCGAAATCCATTTCATGCTGAATTGACCTGGCATGTTGAAATCCGTCCGAATTTAATAGAAGAATGGGAATATTTCATTGATGCGAATACAGGCCAGATCATCCATTATTATAATAATACACATAGTGATGGAGATGTGACTGCCAACGGAACTGATCTGAACGGCGTAAATCGAAATTTCCATGCTTACCTTGAAAATAGTGTGTATTATCTGGCTGATATATCCAGGCCCATGTTTAATTCTCAAAATTTTGACGGTATACTTGGTATTTATGATGCTCAGAACACCGCACCCGGTTCCGAAAATTTTACCGCTTCCATGGTCACTTCCTCCAATAATACATGGAACGCAACTTCCGTATCGGCAATCTATAATGCTCAATTGACCTATGAATATTTCCGTACGGTCCATAACCGGAACTCATACAATAACCAGGGAGGGGCTGTGAAATCCATCATTCATGTAGCTGATGACAATGGAGGCGGCCTGGATAATGCATTCTGGAACGGGATTGCTATTTTTTACGGAGACGGACAGACGGCTTTCAAACCGCTTGCCGGCGGTCTGGATGTTGGGGCCCATGAGCTTGGGCATGCCTTCGAAGGGGCTGCCTCCAATCTCGAATACCAGGGACAATCGGGAGCAATTGCAGAATCTTATGCCGATTTTTCAGGAGCTATGGTTGAACGTCAAAACTGGACCATTGGGGAGCAGGTTGTGAAAACAGCTTATTACCCTTCGGGATGTCTTCGGAATATGGCTGATCCGCACAACGGCGGAAGTAGTTTAAATGATCCGGGTTACCAGCCAGCCAATTTGAATGAGATGTATACAGGTTCTGAAGATAACGGCGGCGTGCATATTAACAGTGGCATTCCGAACAATGCATTTTACAGGGTAGCCAATGCTATAGGCAAGGATAAAACCGAAAAGATATTCTGGAGGGCCTGCTTCAATTATAATACACGGTCTACACAATTTATTGATCTTAGGCTGAATACTATACAGTCGGCTAAAGACTTGTTTGGAGCAAATTCGACAGAACAGAATGCAGTGGCAAATGCCTTCGATCAGGTGGGTATCATGGATGGTCAGGCCGGAAATTACCAGACTGATTTGCAGGTGAACCCCGGGCAGGACTATATTCTTTTTTGCGACCTGGTCCCGAGCGACCCCAATACTTTATATATCTGTTCGACTGATGCAAGTAATTTCATACCTCTTTCAACAACTTCAGTGAATAACAAACCTAGTATAATGGATGATGGCAGTTATGCTGTTTTTATATCGGGAGATAAGATCATGAAATCCATACAGCTGAGCCAGGATCCAAATGAATCAGTCCTTCAGAATCAAGCCATATGGGATAATGCTGCCATTTCAAAGGATGGAAAGAGGCTTTCGGCTATAACAATTTATGAAGATTCATCGATTTGGGTATATAGTTTTCAATTACAGGAATGGATGAATTACCATTTGTATAATTCAACCACTGCCCAGGGGGAAGAAACGAATACCGTGGTTTATGCCGATGTTATGGAGTGGGATTATTCAGGTGAATATATCATGTACGATGCTTTGAGCCGGATTGAAAATCCCTATGGAGATCCCATTGAATACTGGGATATAAATTTAATAAAGGTTTGGGATAATGCTTCCAACTCCTGGGGTTCGGGTGAGATTTTCAAATTATTTGGCAACCTTCCAGCAGGTATCAGTGTCGGGAATCCTTCTCTTTCGAAAAACTCACCCTATGTCTTTGCTTTTGATCTGCTGGATGAAAGCACCAATACAGTGACGGTAGCCGCGGCAAATTTCGAGACCGGGGATGTTGGCGAAATCTTTACAAATTATGCCAATCTGGGCACCCCCAATTACTCGAAGCTGGATAATCAGCTTATTTTCTCTGCACCTGACGGCGGTGATAATAGCATTGCCATCATCGGTATGCAGGCTGATAAGATCAGCCCTTCTTCAACTAATGCAAATGTATTGATCCCCCAGGCAAAATGGGGCTTATGGTTTTCACAGGGCAGCAGGCCTTTGCTCAACATTGAAGAAGTGCCCAACGATTTCAGCTTTAGTCTATACCCCAATCCGAGCAGCGGGAAAGTAAGTCTATCGATCGATCCTTTGATGTTGAAAGAGGATATTACATTACAGGTTTTCGACACAAGGGGTGTTTGTTTAATGACTATTTACCCCATCAATACGGAGAAATATTCTCTTGACCTGGAAAAACTTCCTGCAGGATTGTATCTTATTAATTTATCTTCAGAAAGTGGTTCAGTGAAGCGGAAATTATTGATACGATAGAGGAAAGATTGCCGGGATTTTGTAAGGCGAAGCTTTGCGCTTTTTAAAAAACCCGGGCTACGACTATAGTCGTAGCCCGGGTTTTTTGTAACAACCTCTCAATACGATGTTTAGTTAATTATTTTTAAACAAGAAAAAACAGGCTAAAATTCACCCACTTAAAAATTGAACGAATAAAAACACAATTTCTCCTTTAATCGATTTTTCTATATTTGTAATATGACAAGGCTGATTATTATCCTGGTATTTGCAATGGGCACTGTAAGTGTTAGAGCCCAATCCAAAGAGGACAGTCTGATCAATTCATTCAATAATAATAAAAATGACAGTCTCAGGATAGATGCCGCGATCCGGCTTTTTCCCACCCTGATCGACCGGAGCCCTGATTCCTTATACCATTACCTGGATGAGGCCCTCATGCTGGCAAACAATAAAGCTAACCAGGAACAGCATATCCGTCTATTACTATATAAAGGACAATTATTTGAAAGGCTGATAAACTATGTGGAAGCCCAAAAATACTACCAGCTTGCCGACAAAACCGTAGATAGCCTTAAAACCACATTTTCAGATTCTGCATATTATAGCATGAAGACTATGATCCTGGATGATATTGCCTTAGTGTATTACAGAACTGCCAAATATGAGGAAGCAAAGAAATATTACAGGGCAGCCATAAATTTGCTTGAAGAAGCCACATCTAAAGCAGGTTCGCCGCAGTACCGGGACCTGTTCATTAAAACTTACCATAACATGGGCAGTGTTTTTCTGCAATCCCAGGATTTTGACCAGGCAGAAGTGTACTTCCTGAAAGCGCTTTCATATCTGAAGCCGGATGATAAAAAATTGCTGGCATCCATTTTAAATAACCTGGGGATCATAGAAAAAGAGCGGAAAAATTATGTAAAAGCCAAAGAGTACCTGGGCCAGGCTCTGAATTTGCAATATGCAAGAGGGGGAATTGAAGGACAGATACAGGCACTTAACAATCTCGGGAATGTACTCATACTAATGGGTGATAAGAAGCAGGCGATCGATACCTTACTGAAGGCTGATTCACTGGCTGAACAAAATAATTATCTAAGATCACAAACCATCTCACTGGAATCGATGGCCTTTTTGTACAGCGATCTGCATGATTACAAAAATGCTTACCTGACCCACCTGCAATATAAAAACCTTGATGACAGCCTCAGGAAAATGGAAAACCTGAGAACAATTACCCAAATGGAATTGCAGCAGCATTTCGATGAAAAACTAAGGGAAGAGAGCCTGAAGCGTCATGAACAGGATCTGAAAAGGCAAAGAACCGATACTATCTATTTTTTCAGCCTGATCATCACTTTTTTATTACTTGCTACCCTCGTCCTCTTATTCTTTCTGCAGAGAAGCAAATTGAAAAGACATCAACTGATCGCCGAAAAAGACCGATTGAAAAGGACCAGCCTGGAGCTGGAGAATGAAAAGCTGTCGATGGACCTGGATTATAAAAACAAAGAACTAACGACCAATGTAATGTACCTGGCCAGGACCAATGAATTTATTTCTGCTCTATCTGAAAAATTGCTGAAGAATAAACTGTCCTTCAAAAAGGAAAACCAGCAACTGATCAACGACCTGATCAGGGACCTGCAATCCTTTGCCGACAAGGACACCTGGAAGGAATTTGAGCTCCGTTTCCAGGAAGTGCATTCCGATTTTTACAATAAGCTGAACGAGCAATTTCCGGACCTTACATCCAATGAGAAAAAACTATGCGCCTTCCTGCGTTTGAATATGACCACCAAAGAAATATCCGCAATTACTTACCAATCTGTTAACTCAATTACTGTCGCCCGTTCCAGGCTCAGAAAAAAACTAGACATCGATAAGGATGAAAATCTGATTTCTTATCTTGAAAGCCTTTAATAAGCCCTTTTTCATTTCAAATTATTGGAAATTATACTTACAAAAGCTGAAAAACCCTGAAAATTCCATTGTTTTTTAGGCCTGTTTTTCAGTGCATATCCCTCTCAAATTCCGGCAGTTAAATCCTAATGTATAATCATTGTAAGCTTTTTGCATGCTTTTGTAATTGTGTCGCTAAGGTTTTGTAAGCCTGATTTATATCCGCATGATTTTTTCTATGCCTTTATTTGCCTCATCAACTTCAACATATGAAAAATAAAGAAAACACAGGCAGGAAGAAAGCAGAAGAAGATAAATCATCTGCGGAGGAAAAACTGGAAAAGATTATCTCCGACAGAAAGACCGAAGCTGAAGCATTCCGTAAGATCATCAAATCATTAGAAAATAAAATGAAAACTAAAAAACAATAAAATGATGAAAATTCAACAAAAGCTTTACCTTGTTTTAGTACTGTTGATGGCAGCGTTTCCTGCTATTAACCAGGCACAAACGATCTCAGGACAGATCAAAGGCGATCCGCCGCAAAATCCGGTCAGGACCGGTCCGGTCTTATATGATCAGCTGAGTAACCCGACTGGTGGATATTATGCCTCCGACGAATTTACCGACGCTGAAAATCTAACCAGGAGCTGCCAGAGTGCCGACGATTTTATCGTCCCGGCAGGAGATACCTGGAATATAGGAACTATCCGGGTTAGCGGTTATTATTGGCCGGATGCAGCCGGTGGCGCCACTGCCATCAATGTTTACATATATGCTGATGACAACGGGCAGCCGGGTACAGCATTATTTACTTTTGAAAATGTAACAGATTTTAATGTTACTGAAACTCCTATAAACGGGAACCAGATTTATACTTTATTTGATGTTCCCTTTTCACCGACCATAAATCTCTCAGCCGGTCATTACTGGCTTTCATTCCAGGTAGTAAGTGATTATGGTGTAAACGGACAGTGGGGCTGGGAATCGGCCATGAATGATCCCTGGTTAAATGATCAGGTTCAGTGGAGAAACCCGGGGGATGGTTTTGGGTATGGATATACTACCTGGACCCCCGGTACTACCGTATTTATGTTCGGCTACATGGACCAGTCATTTGCACTTTACGAAGCGCCACTCGACAATGACCTCTCAGCGAAGGAAATGCTGGGACCGCAAAACAGTACCACTTTGGGAAATTCTGAAATCATCCAGATGCGTCTGAAGAACGAAGGTGGCCTGCCTCAGACTGCTTTCAATGTCAGTTATTCAATAAATAATGGCACACCTGTAATTGAGAATACCGGTTCGCTTACAGTGAACCCTGAAGAATCTTATGATTACAGCTTCACTACTTCTGCAGATTTATCACAACCAGGCATTTACAATATAACTCTCGCCACAAATTTAAGCGGGGACCAGGTCACTTCCAATGACACTACCTATGGCCAGGTGGTGAATTATGGAACGGTGTATACCATGCAGGATGGCGTGAATATTACCACCTGTTCAGGGACTTTCGTTGATCCGGGTGGTATAGACGGGGATTTTGGCATGAACGACATGGCCACCATGACAATTTATCCCGGCACACCGGGCGATAAAGTACGGCTAAGTTTTATTTCTTTTGATGTAACATGGTCGGATTTCATGATTTATGACGGGGAGAATACGGATGCTCCATTGATGGGAAGCTGGAACGACGGTACCGATCCTCCGGGAGTTATCACAGCTCTTAATCTCAGCGGGGCACTCACCATTTCATTTGCTGCCCCGGGCTGGGATTCAGCTCCGGGTTGGAAAGCCGTCATATCCTGCTATCAGACTCCTGAAAATGATTTTGCCATCCTGGATTTCAGCCGTTCATCATATGCTGTTTTCACTGGGGACAATATCACCTATACTGCAAACCTTCGCAACCTGGGAGCCCTGGCTCAATCCAAGGATGTGACCTTTACGCTTGACGGAACTGTTGTTGGGACCGTTAATACCGGAAATGTTAACCCGACAGAATATGCTACTGTTGATTTTACCACCAGCATTGCCAGTACCGGAAACCATACCATGATTGCTTCTATCCCTGCCGATGGCGGTGACGATCCTTCCAATAATTCGGCTAATATGAATTTTGGTGTCTACACCTTTGGTTCGCTGGTGGAATTTTTTGAAGGAGATAATTTCCCGCCCGATTTCTGGAGGACCAATTACTGGTACCAACAAACCGATCCTTCGTTTGCTTTCAGCGGCACAGGAGCTGCCGAATCCTATGTCAATACTTTCGCATATGATACATTATTTACTCCACAACTGACTATCAGTGCGGGTGACAGCATTTCATTCCGGATGAAGAATTCACTCTGGTGGCCGGGTAATCTTATTCTCGGTTGGGTGGACGGAAACACAGGCGTTTTCAATACCCTGGATACTATTATACCAACCATCTATTACGAAAATTACAAGGTAGATATTTCCGCAGCCGCAGGGAACAATTACATAGCCTTTATCAATTATGAAGATGACTGGGCTTACTGGGGAGGACAGCTAGATATTGATGATGTGGTTGGAATTGGTCCTGTGATGTATTTTGTGGATGATGACCTTAGCGCCTATAACCTCGACGGAACTGTAACGCCAACTGTAAATGTGCCGGAAACTTATACTGTGACTGTAAGGAATATCGGGGCCCTTGACCTGAATGCCGGTTCCTACCAGGTAAAACTTATGCAGTCTAACCCGGATGGGGATGACATTGTCCTTCAAGCTTTGTCAGGCCAGGCCATTCAACACCTCCAGCAAATTAATTACACCTTTAATTATACATTCGAGGCTTCCGGAGAATATGATGTTTATGCAGAAGTTGTCTTTGCCCCGGATATGATTATGAGCAATAATGCAACTGTAATGAAACATCTTTATGTTCAGGTAGCAGGGACAGTTGAAGATCCGGCCGGGAATGGGGACCTCTGGGATTATTATATGCCCCTGTTCAGCTCCGCGCCTTATTCTTTGGACGAAATGATCTACCCTGATACGATGGTCACACAGACAGGTCCTATTACCGGTATAACCTATTTCTATGAAAACACCAGTTATTCTGATGTAAACGGTGTGCCTGTGAATATCTGGATAGGTACAACTACACAGACCGATATGTCAAATGGCTGGATACCATCGACTCAACTCACACAGGTTGTTATTTCCGACACGCTCAATTTCCAGATGGGCAGACATGAAGTCTACATTCCTTTCGATGTTCCTTTTAATTATAATGGAGGAAATATAGCTGTGATGGTCATGAAAGATTCTACAGATTATCTCTCACTGGTTACCTTTAGAAATTCCGATATGCCCTACCAGGCAGGCCTTTGGTCGACACAGTATAATCCACGTCCCGACCCGGCTAATCCTGACAGTACTGTTTATGGGAATCCGGCTAACTATCTGACAGATGCAGTATTCTTTGTCAATACCCTGGGTCTGGGTGAACTTGGCGGAACTGTCTACGATGAGAACGGACAAGCTTTTGAAGGGGTGCAGATAAAAGTGAACGGCTATTCCCTCAATGCAACGACTGATAATAATGGAGCTTATTTCTTCAATGAAGTCCTTGGCGGACAGCAAAGCGTTAGCGCTGATATATTTGAATATGAGGAGAACACCCAACCCATAACCATAGTATCTGGTTTTTATAACAATCTTGATTTCAACATGGTTCGCAAGCCATTGATAACACTGAGCGGAACTGTGGTCGGAAGTGATGATCCGGCCCATTTCCTGGGAGATGCCCAGGTGGAAATTACCGGCTATTTCCCCAATTTCACAAGCACCAACCAGGACGGGGAATTTGCAATGCCGGGAGTTTATGGAAATGAGACTTATGTACTCACTGTTTCCAAACCAGGTTTTGAAACTTATGTGGATAATAATGTGGTTGTCAACGGCACTGATCTGAATATAGGAACTGTTGTCCTGAATGAGTTACAGACGATCCCATTCTATGTTCATGGAACTGAAGCGGCGGATCATGTGAATGTTAGCTGGAATGCACCCAATTCGGGAATTGACAGCAAACTTGACTATTATGTTAATATTAACAACGGTTATGCCAACGATGTGAATGAAGAAGTCTGGATGGGAAATCTTTACCACCCTATTTCCCGTGGAACCATAACCAGTGTTGATTTGCATTTTGCTGCTTACCCCGCACCGGGATCCAATGAATTGGTAAGTCTTGATATCCTTGATAAAACAGGCAGGACACTTGTAACAAGCGATCCCTTTATAACGCCCCTGGATGCATGGATCAATGTGGATGTGCCGAATATTGCCTATGATGATGATTTTTATGTGATGGTCCACTGGCAAAATAATCCAAACACAACTCATTTCCTCGGGATAGAGGAAGAAACTGCTAAAGACTGGGCCTATATTAAATATCCCGGCGCTGATCCTTCCCTGCTTAGTGAAGTAACCGGAAATACCGGCATATTCGATATCGTGGTCAACACAACGGATCAACTGAATCCTCCTCAGGCTTCCGACCCGGGCCGCTGGATAGAGAGCTATAATATCTACAAAGGATTGTACTCTGAAATATCCCAGGCATCAACATGGACGCCTTTGAATACTGAACCCTTAACGGATACCAGTTTCATAGATAATTCTTGGCCTCCTGATCCTCTGGACCGCTATGTTTATGCTGTGGAAGCAATCTTTACCACCGGTGAGTCGGAAATGAGCTTCTCCAATCCCATTTTCAATGTGGCCCCTGAATTCGTTTCCGAACCTGTCACAACAGGCACGGTTTCTGTCGAATATACTTACGATGTGATTGCTACGGATGCCAATGCCGATAACATTGCTATCACTTCTGATACTATCCCGGCCTGGCTGACACTGGTTGATCATGGTGATGGGACTGCAACTTTGTCGGGAACCCCCACACAAATGGGATCTTATGATGTGGTGCTTGTTGCAAGCGATGGAACTCTTGAAACAACACAAGCCTTCACGATTTTCACCGACCCGGTCGGCATAGATGAAATTTCCGGGGTAAATCTGAGGATGTATCCCAATCCCGTAAAAAACCAGTTGTACATTGACTGGAACGGGGTAAGTGAAGCCTCTTTATACAATGCCTATGGAAAGCTGGTAGGAACATACAAGAACCTCAGCGGACATTCAGTGCTTGACATGAGTAGTTTCGCGAAGGGAGTATACCTGATCCGTTTCAAAGAAAATGGTACTATACTAAGCCGGAAGTTCATCAAGAACTAAGGCATAACGATCCTATACCCCGCTCCTGAAAGGGGGCGGGGTTTGTTTTACTTTTTTAAAAAACCCGGGCTACCACTATAGTGGTAGCCCGGGTTTTTTGTAAGGCACTCTCTTCCAGCACACAATGCGCAAAGAGACACCCATCTTTACAGGCATAAAAAAAGCGGCCATCAGCCGCTTTCTTGTGGAGTATATCGGAGTCGAACCGATGACCTCTTGACTGCCAGTCAAACGCTCTAACCAACTGAGCTAATACCCCATTAATTTTATGAACTCTATAAAGTAATCACTCAAAACCAATCCCGACTGAGTCGGGATCCTCGTAAAACTACGGAATCGGAGATTCCTTGTTTTTCGGGACTGAGCTAATACCCCGTCTTCAATTATAAGGCGGCAAAGATAATAAATAATTTCATTTTCCGCCGGATTTATCCGGCTTCAAATTTTCTTCTGTGTTGGCCAGCTCCCAGATAGTGGAGAAGATTCCCCGGAGGGTGGATTGCATGCGCCCGTAAAGGATTTTGTCAGGAGTGTCGCTGGGCTGATGATAGTCATCGTGGATGCCTGTGAAGTAAAATATAGAAGGCACGCCATTCTTAGCGAAATAAAAATAGTCGGAGCCTCCCCTGACGCTCTCAGAATTTTTCATCTTAAATTCCAGTGCCGGCGCCATATGTTTCATATTACGCTCAGCCAGACTCAGGAGGGCTTCCGAATTATAGGACCAGCCCGCAATGTATTCAGCACTATCCGAATACCTCCTCCCTACCCTGCCGATCATATCGATATTCACGCAGGCATAAGTACTGTCGATGGGAAATAATGGATGCTCCGAATAATACCGTGAACCGAACAAACCGAGTTCTTCTCCGGTTGCAGCGATAAACACCAGGCTACGGCGCGGTCGCAAACCATTTTTTTCAGCCGCAGCAAATGCTTCCGAAAGAGCCATTAAAGAAGCTGTGCCGGAAGCATTGTCATCGGCTCCGTAATAGATTTTCCCATCCTTCTTACCCAAATGGTCGTAATGTGCGATCACCACAACTGCTTCCGTTTTCAGGTCTGTTCCTTCAATCATGCCTATAACATTTTCTGTCTGCATCTTATAACAATCATCCTGGGTTTTCACATTGATCCTGGCTTTGAACCTTGCATGATGAAAAGTCTTTCCTTCCAGTCTGTTTTGGAGTTCCATATGCAGGTTTCTGCTCCTGCATCCGAATATTTCCGTAGCCACTTCAGGCGAAGCATAAATGATGAAAAAATTATCCCTGATCGTGTCCCCCGGATAATTGATCCGCTTAATCTTCAAATAATTATCCAATTTTCTCACATATCCTTTATAATCCTTTTCATCAGCCGCTATCATCATGAGTCCCTCCGCCCCTTTTTTCCGTGCAAGGCGGGCTTTGTTGAAATAATATTCTTTTGGGGATACCCGCTCGGTACCGGAAAGCAGGTAATTCCCATTAGCTCTTTCCGGCTCTCCGGCATAAACCAGTACCATTTTCCCTTTCACATCAAGCCCGCTATAATCAGAATAAAGTGAATCTTCGATGCCATAACCGGCAAAAACAATCTTTCCTGAAAAATCGATGTTTTCAGGATTGCTCAGGAATACGAAATCCTCACCTGGTTCAAAGCTCAGATAATTGCTCCTAAGTTCTTGCTCTTTCCAGTAGCACTTATCCAAAGAGAATGTCTGGAAATAGGCTGGTACATCATATTCCGGAAAGGGATTATCCAGCCCGGCTTTTTGAAAATCCGTCCGGATATATTCCGCGGCCATATGTTGTCCTTCGGAGCCGGTATACCGGCCTTCAAAAGTATCGGAAGCCAGGGAATGGACATAATCTGAGAGTTTTTCCTTAGTAATGCTCCCGGAATATTTCATTACCGGGCTTTCCTGCGCCACGACAATAGTAATATTCAGTGAGAGCAGAATTACGAGGACAATTGGAAAGATCTTCTTCATAAAAAATAAAAAATGGTATACGGAGTAATTCCCTCAAAACTAATAAAACATTCCCCCGAAAATAATATTAAATTGGTAAATTATACTTACAGCTTAACAGGCCGTATATTTGCCTTTACAAGAATTATTAAATTATGAAACGTCTTTTTGCCGCCGTGAAAATACATCCTTCCGATAAACTCCTCAGTATCTACAATTCCTTAAGGGCCGGTTTAAGGTTTGCCGATATTAAGTGGGTACCGGTGGAGAATATACATGTGACCCTGAAATTCTTCGGGGAAACGGAAGAGAACCGTCTCCCTGAAATCCGGCAAGCGCTGGGGGATGCGGCCGGAAAGCACAGCCCATTTATCGTTAAATTAGAGCATACAGGCATTTTCGGAAGTTCATACAATCCGCGGGTGATCTGGTTCGGGATGGGGAATGCTGAGCCCCTGGCAGATCTTACAAATTCAGTTTTCGATGAAGTGGAGAAAATAGGCTGGGAAAGGGACCGGCAGAATTTCGTACCCCACCTGACCATAGGCAGGATCAAAAATATTCCCGGATAAGAAATTATTCCAGAAGGTGATAGATCAGTATAAAAATGCTTTCATACAGGAGGTGTCCGTTTCCGAATTTTACCTGTATGAAAGCATTTTGAGGCGGGAAGGGCCTTTGTATAAGGTGCTGGAGAGTTTTAGGTTATCCCTCAATCCTTGTCAAGCTTCTTCCCCAGGAAATAACTGATCACCAGGGCCAGGCCCCCGAACAGGAAGATCATGGAGAAGTAAGTGACTTCTGGTTCGAGCCGGGTGGTTTCTTCCAGGATATTCCCCATGAAAATCCCCAGGGCAATGCCGATCAGGAAAAGCCCGTATTTCAGGGAAGTGACCTTTTCCCTTTTAGGTTCATGAAAAATAGCCGGATCAGCTCCTCTTTCCAATAAGGCCATGCGTTCTTTTCTGCGAATATTCAGGGCGATGATGGCGTAGATAGTTCCGAAAATGATTGCCAGTACGAGTATTGGCGTTAATTCTAATTCCATAGTATTGAATTTTAAATTGGTTTTTAATCGATTTTCAGCTATTTGACGCAATGCCTTTAATGCCGGTTACAAAAGGAGATAATTTTGTTAATTTTATAAAAGTAGCGTGAACCATTAATAAATGGGAAGGATCTTGAAGCTTAGTGTAAAATTGGTGTTTTAGTGTTTTAGTGGCATAAAGAAAAGCATCCATATATACAGAATCAACTTTTTAGCCACAAAATCACGAAAACTCAAAGGTTTTCACAAAGAAGTGTTTTTGATCTTAATGATTTAATCCCATTGTAACTTCTACTATTCCCCTGCGTCTAATTATCACTATGGAAAAACCCGACGAAAACCTGATCATCGAAAAGGTGCTTGGTGGCGATGCCTCCGCTTACGCACAATTGGTCGACAGGCATAAAAACCTGGTCTTTACCATAGCCATGCGGGTTACCCGGAACCGGGAGGATGCCGAGGAAATTGCCCAGGATGTGTTCGTGAAAGCTTATCAGAAGTTGCCGGAATTCAGGAAAGTTTCAAAGTTTTCCACCTGGCTTTACCGGATG
>CAWBCI010000087.1:0-67158 GCA_963787195.1 uncultured Bacteroidales bacterium | reverse complement strand
ACGCATTGAACATTGAACATCGCCCATTGACGATGGATCATAGACCAGTAACCATTGATCATAGACCATTGGATGGAAAATATACTGTTTTGCAAACAGCACGATCTTCACAACAAACACCGTCGTAGCGACAGGTCGCGACCTGTCGCTAAATGAGACGATATTCACAGAAAAATCCCAAAATCCAATGATCTCTGCACAACTGTGTCAATTATCGTTGCCCATAGGGCATAAGGTATGGTAGCTAGATGCATGCCCCCATGATTTTTGATAACCCCGCAGGGGTAGGGAATTGTCGATTAGTGGATTGTCGATTGTCAATTTTCGAAAGATATTTCATCGACGCATTGAACATTGAACATCGCCCATTGACGATGGATCATAGACCAGTAAGCATTGATCATAGACCATTGGATGGAAAATATACTGTTTTGCAAACAGCACGATCTTCACAACAAACACCGTCGTAGCGACAGGTCGCGACCTGTCGCTAAATGAGACGATATTCACAGAAAAATCCCAAAATCCAATGATTTCTGCACAACTGTGTCAATTATCGTTGCCCATAGGGCATAAGGTATGGTAGCTAGATGCATGCCCCCATGATTTTTGATAACCCCGCAGGGGTGAAGAAATTGTCGATTTGTGGATTGTCGATTGTCAATTTTCGAAAGATATTTCATCGACGCATTGAACATTGAACATCGCCCATTGACGATGGATCATAGACCAGTAACCATTGATCATAGACCATTGGATGGAAAATATACTGTTTTGCAAACAGCACGATCTTCACAACAAACACCGTCGTAGCGACAGGTCGCGACCTGTCGCTAAATGAGACGATATTCACAGAAAAATCCCAAAATCCAATGATCTCTGCACAACTGTGTCAATTATCGTTGCCCATAGGGCATAAGGTATGGTAGCTAGATGCATGCCCCCATGATTTTTGATAACCCCGCAGGGGTAGGGAATTGTCGATTTGTGGATTGTCGATTTTCAATTTTCGAAAGATATTTCATCGACGCATTGAACATTGAACATCGCCCATTGACGATGGATCATAGACCAGTAAGCATTGATCATAGACCATTGGATGGAAAATATACTGTTTTGCAAACAGCACGATCTTCACAACAAACACCGTCGTAGCGACAGGTCGCGACCTGTCACGAAATGTGAAATGTCATAGTGAAATGAGAAATGAGTTGCCTGGGGCTTTTAATCTAAGTTAGCTTGAAAACTTAGAGTTCTTCCAACACGACCTCTTCCTCCGACAAAATATCCTCTTCAATGCGCAGGTGGTCGATGATGAAATTCTGCCGGTCGGGTGTGTTTTTACCCATGTAAAATTCAAGCAATGTCTTGATGGAGGATTCCCTTTCCATCAGCACCGGCTCAAGCCGGATACTGGCACCGATGAAATGCTGGAACTCGTTCGGACTGATCTCACCCAGTCCTTTGAAACGGGTGATCTCGGCATTATGTCCCAGTTTATCCAATGCGGCCAGCTTCTCCTCCGGACTGTAACAATAAATGGTCTCCTTCTTGTTCCGGACCCGGAACAGGGGAGTCTGTAAAATGTAAACATGGCCAGCTTTCACAAGGTCAGGATAGAATTGCAGGAAGAAGGTCATCAGCAAGAGCCGGATATGCATCCCGTCGACATCCGCATCCGTAGCTATGATGATGTTGTTGTATCTAAGGTTCTCCAGGCTTTCGTCTATGTTAAGCGCCGCCTGCAAAAGATTGAATTCTTCATTCTGATAGACGATCCTTTTACTCAGGCCGTAACAGTTCAGGGGCTTGCCTTTTAGGCTGAAAACTGCCTGGGTCTCCACATCCCGGGCCTTGGTGATGGAACCACTGGCGCTGTCCCCCTCGGTGATGAAGATGGATGAATCCATCTTGCGCTCGTGGTTGCTGTTGTAATGGATCTTACAGTCGCGCAGCTTCTTGTTGTGCAGACTGGCCTTCTTCACGCTTTCCTTGGCCAGTTTCTTGATATCGGCCATATCCTTGCGTTCCTTCTCCGACTGCAATATTTTGGATTGAAGTGCCTCGGCAGTTTCGGGATTGATATGGAGGTAGTTATCAAGGTTCCTTTTAATAATATCGGTAATATAATTCCGGATAGTCTGGCCATTCGGTTCCATATGCAGGGAGCCCAGCTTGGTCTTGGTCTGAGACTCAAAAACCGGCTCCTGTACCTTCAGGCTGATGGCCGCGATGATGGATGTCCGGATATCATTGGTATCATAATCTTTATTGTAAAATTCACGGATGGTCTTCACAATCGCTTCCCTGAATGACTGCAGATGGTTCCCGCCCTGTGGGGTGAACTGCCCGTTTACAAAGGAATAGTATTCTTCGCCGTATTGCTTGGAACTATGGGTGAAAGCACATTCAAAATCATCTTCGCTGATATGGATGATAGGGTAGATGGGCCCGCCATTCCCGTTGATATAGCGGTTTAGCAGGTCCTGCAAGCCGTTTTTGGCCTGGAATTTCTGTCCGTTGAAATAAATGGCCAGTCCGGTATTCAGAAAAGCATAGTTCCAGAGGAGTTTCTCGACGTATTCTGTGATAAAGTGAAAATGTCCGAAAATCTTATCGTCCGGGATGAAAGTGATGATGGTACCGGGTTCCAGGTCGCTGTCCTGTATCTTTTCATCCAGTATCAGTTCGCCTCTTTCGTATTCCACTATCTTGGTTTTGCCTTCCCTCACCGATTGTGCCCTGAACCATGCCGACATGGCGTTTACCGCCTTCGAACCAACCCCATTCAAGCCCACGGCTTTCTTGAATACCTTGGAATCGTATTTTGCACCTGTATTAATCTTTGAGACACAATCAATCACCTTACCCAGGGGCATGCCCCTTCCGTAATCGCGTATGCTGACCGTCCCTTCTTTAATGGATACATCTATCTTATTTCCATTCCCCATCACATGCTCATCAATAGAATTATCGATGATCTCTTTGATAAGGACATAAATTCCGTCGTCTTGCGAAGCTCCGTCACCCAGCTTTCCGATATACATTCCGGGCCTCAGCCGGATATGTTCTTTCCAGTCTAATGATCGTATGCTCTCTTCATTATATTTTTCAGTCATCTTTCTTGAGCGTTTGGCTGTAAAAGTAACGAGAACATCCGGAAATTATGATGTTCCCGGGGAAAACTTATGAAGAAAATTTTGTTCAAAACGTGGGGAAATCCCAAAAGACAAATCCCAAAAGACAAATAAATCCCAAAAGACAAGTCCCAAATCTTATTAATATGTCGTCAGTCAGCAGTCAGCAGTCGCCAGTCAGCAGTCGTCAGTCAGCATTCACCCAGACATGGCAGTAATCATGAAAAATTTAGAATTCAAATTCCGTGTAATCCTCAGTGCATCAGTGCTTTTGTGGCTAAAAAATCCTGGCTATTCTATTTTTTTTTATAGCCACGGAGGCACTAAAGCTCCAAGAATCACCAAAATCCTAAAACCATTAACCAATAGCCAATACCCGTCACCCATTATGACCTCATCCCTGTCCTCCCGCAAAAAGCGGGACAGGTTTTCTCCGCAACTGAGAAGGGTGACTTTATTATTTATTCCCAATACCTAATACCTAATATCCAATACCCAAACATTTTTTGCACATAATCCGTTTATTGAATATATTTATACTGAATTTTCCCTTTTACCCAATTATAAACTAAACAACCAGAAACATGAATGAATTTAAGAAATTTATCCTAAGGGGTAATGTATTGGAGATGGCCGTTGGTTTGATCATGGCCCTTTATTTCGGAGCTATCGTGAAATCTTTTGTGAACGACATCCTGATGCCGCCAATTGGCTTGCTCTTAGGTGGAGTTGATTTCTCGACACTTAAAGTTGTACTTCAGCCTGGAATAGCTGAATCAGTTGCCGGAGCGGGTGATGGAGTCGCTGAAGTAGCTATAGCATACGGCGTTTTTATCAATACCATCATCACTTTTCTCATCGTGTCTTTTGCTATATTCCTTGTCGTTAAATTCTATAACACTGTGAAAGAGAGATTTGAAAAGAAAGAAGAAGCCGCCCCCGAAGCTCCTCCTGCCCCTACAAAAGAAGAAATTTTACTAACTGAGATCCGCGATTTATTGAAAAAATAAAGTAAAAGGTAAAAACAGATTTATTTGTGCAAGCTGCGTTGCTTCGTTATTTATAAGCTTCGCATCTTGCACTTTTTTTTTGTACATTCAATCCCGATATCCTTAAAACTGATGAAAAAGATTTTAATCGCCATACTATATTTGTTAGCACCACTCGTGGTGTGGCCTCAAATACCGGATAACAGCCAGATTAAAAATATGCTTGAGGCTTATAAGAATAGATCTGAAAGGCCCTTACAAGGACATACGCTGGTTTTGTTCCGACGGGACGACCCTGCCTCCCCAGGAACGCTGTCCGGAACCGGGTTTGCAAAGAGCCCGCTATAAAGACGAGGTTGTGTCACTTGCAAAAAGCAGGCATATCTACCTGGGCCAAATCCTTGCTACAACTGATTTTAATGATTTCTGGGATACAAATAATTTCCATTCACGACTGAAGCAATACCAGATCGAAAAATATCTATTCAGGACCGATAATGGATGGATTTTAAAGAGAGCTCAATTTTATCGTGGTGCCGTGCAGGCTGAGGATGAGGAAAATTGGGGGGTCGATTTTTTTAAGTGGCTTCTTGCAGATGATCAAAACATAAAACAAAACTTTTTCCTGATACGTGAAGCGGCAAAGGATATTCCGCACCAGGGTGATGAAAGCAAGACTCAAATGGTCCGTTCCATATCCAAAGAACTTTCCGACAGTATCCCTGCCTTCTTAAATATCCGGATAAAAATCCATGGACAGCCGGGCCCTGAAGATATCATAACTGTTAAACAGTTCAAGGAAGCTAATAAAAACAAGCTCAATCCTGAACAGCTAAAGAAAATGGACGAGTTGATCCGTAACATGGAAAGCATCTATCAGCCGGCCGATTTGAATTCCTTAAAAAAATATCTGAAATATATTCCGAAAGACAGTGAAGTTGGAAAATCCCTTCAAAGGCTAATTGACCAGTACAATAAGTTATCAGCCCAGGATAAAAACATCGAACTATCTAAATTGATTTGGCTTATCCGTGAACAAATCCTATCAATTCCTAAAAGTTCCGGACGATTGGCTTTACTCGATATTTCTCTCAGACTGGAGGAAATCCTTTTCAGGGAAACAGGATCCTGGAAAAACAATACATTGCAGGATCTGCTGAATAAAACCTATTACTTAGGAATGGCATCGGCAGGCGCCGGATATATTGAATTATGGGAATGGGAAAAACTGAGAACTTTTCTCCAAACCCCGGAAGCGCAATTTATTCCGTTAAAGGATTTAAATAATATCCTGGAAAATTCCAGGAGAATGATCGAATGGGGGGCCGCAATGCCCCGGGGTGTTTATAAAGATGTAATTGATCTGTATAGCGGGTTTGAGCCACTCGTGCAAGGCTTTAACGATGATATGATCAGATCTTCAGTAATGCTTCCCCTTGGAAATTGCGTGAGTGAACTGGGAGATTTTATTTCGGTCCAGGCCCATCTTTCGAATAATGTGATGGATATCAAAGGGCAAAGCCATATCAGGGGAATAAATCCAGGCTACGCCCTGGGGGAACTTGTTGTAATCAATGAAATAAATGAGAATACTAATATTTCGGGGGATAAAATATATGTTTTTAATCATCCTCCGGCCGATCTGAAACCGGTTGCGGGTATTGCCACGGTTACCGAAGGGAATATGGTTTCGCATGTGCAATTACTTGCGCGAAATCTTGGTATTCCCAATGCGGTAATTTCTTCGGAAAACCTTGAAGATCTTAAAAAATATAATGGAAAGAAAGTGTTCTATGCCGTTTCTTATAAAGGAACGGTTATCATGAAAGCTGCCGACCAGATGACTGCCATTGAGAAAAAATTGTTTGAAACAAAGAAGAGAAATGAGGAAAAAATAAAGGTCCCTGTCGATAAAATCGATCTTAAACAAAGCAAAATTTTAAACCTCCGGAATGTAAATTCGAGTCAGTCGGGTATACTATGTGGCCCCAAAGCTGCCAATCTCGGACAATTGAAGCATTTATTCCCCGATTATGTAGTAGAGGGTTTTATAATTCCTTTCGGGATTTTTTATCAGCATATGCAACAGATCATTCCCGGAAAAGGGATAAGTTATTGGGAATTCCTGAACACTGCTTTTAAAAAGGCGGAAGAAATGTCGAAGCAAGGTATAAGTGAAGGCGAAATTGATGCATATATCCTCTCCGAATTGGAGGTGTTGAGGAAAGATATCAGAACAATGCCATTAAGACCTGATTTTGTTTCTGATCTGGAACAATCTTTTGCAAGTATTTTGGGGAAGAAGATTGGGGATATTCCGGTTTTCCTCAGAAGCGATACCAATATGGAGGACCTGAAGGATTTTACCGGCGCAGGATTGAACCTGACCTTATTCAATGTCTTAGAAAGGGAAAAAATTCTGGATGGTATTGAGGAAGTTTGGGCTTCACCTTATCTTGAAAGAAGTTACAAGTGGAGGCAGCGCTATTTACTGAATCCTGAAAACGTGTATCCTTCCATTCTCATTATTCCGGGTGTAAATGTGGATTATTCGGGCGTGTTGATTACCAAAGGTATAATGACAGACACGGAGAACGACCTTACCATAGCCTTCAGCCGTGGGGCCGGTGGCGCTGTTGAAGGCCAGGCCGCCGAATCATATCTGCTTAAGGCTAATGGAGAAAATGTTTTACTTTCTCCCTGCCGCGAGGCTTATTATACTTCACTACCCTCAAGTGGGGGAACTGTGAAAATAGCAGCGACTTTTAATGAGCCCATCCTCTCTGAAAAAAATTTAGTGCAAATCAGGGAATTTGCCGGACAGGTCAGGCAGAAAATGGGCTCCGATCCATACTCAAAATCCACAGGCCCTTTCGATATCGAACTGGGCTTTAAGGACGATAAGATTTGCTTATTCCAGATCAGGCCTTTCGTGGAGAATAAAAATGCCCTTCGTTCGGAATACTTAAAATCGATAACTCCGTTGATACCAGATGGACAGACTATCAATCTAAATACCTCATTACCCTAGATATGAAAACAATCAGACTGATCATACTATCAATACTGCTGCTTGCCTTGCAGGGAGAATCTGTTGCTTACCCTTACGATGGTTATTATCTTACAGGAATCAGGCGACTTGTGCGCCTGCAATTGATTATGCTGGGAGCTGTTAAAGATAAAATGCCGGTGCCCGGTGCAAGAAAATCGGTGCAGGATATCCACCTTAATTTAATGAATGCAAGAGGCGACAGCCTGGAAAATTTCCCTCCACCCGATCAGGCCCTGCAAAAGGCCATTAATGCCCTCTTTCCCAATATGGATGATAGTTATTCCATTTGCCTGCTTGATATTACTCCCGGGAAACCGATCAGGTATGCTCAACGCATGGAGAAAAGAGGATTTATGCCTGGAAGTGTGGCAAAGCTGGCGGTCATCGCAGGTTTATTTAACGAATTGCAGAAACTCTATCCCGATTCATTCGAAAAGCGGCAGGAAGCCTTGAGAAATCGCATGGTCCGCGCAGGAAAATGGGCCAATTATGATGAGCATACTGTGCCTTTTTATAATATCGAAACTCAAAAGTTAATTAAGAAAATAGTTCAGGAAAATGATACTTTTTCCCTTTATGAATGGGCCGATCATATGATTTCTGTGAGCAATAATGCTGCTGCAAGTATAGTCTGGAAAGAAGTGATGCTGATGCATGCTTTCGGGGCGGATTATCCACCTACTTCAGAACAGGAAGCCGAATTCTTCAGGACAAAATCAAAATCCGAGCTTAGGGATATAGCCATGAAAGTGGTGAACGGACCCTTGAGGGCACTTGGGATTACAGAGGCCGAATTTAAGCTTGGAAGCATGTTTACCCGAGACGCAAAGCAAATTGTACCGGGCGAAGGCGGGACAATCGCCAGTCCTTACGGTTTAATGAAATTCATGGTGGCTTTGGAAAGGGGCAAAATTGTTGACCCCCAATCCAGTCTTGAAATTAAACGACTTCTTTATTCCACTGACAGGCGTATCCGTTATGCGGCATCAACTGCCCTCGATAGTGCAGCCGTTTATTTCAAGTCGGGAAGTCTTTATAAATGCAAGAAGGAAGAAGGATTTGTTTGTAAGAAATACCAGGGTAATGTCGATAATTATATGAATTCAGTGGTAGAAGTTGAGCAGCCCGATGGAAGCATTTACATGGTAACTCTTATGTCAAATGTATTGAGGAAAAATTCAGCCAACGACCATTTTGCCCTTGCCACACAAATCGACAGGATAATCCGGAAAAAATGATCAGTTCTTTAGCAGGGCCGTCAGGGTTTCCTTAGCTAAGCTCCTGATTTTGGGATTCTCACTTTGGGTATGATGAGCCACAAGGGGAATATATTTTTTATTATCAAGTTGAATGATCAGGTATAATGCTGATATGTTAATTCTCACATCATTCCCGCCAAGCAACAATTTAAGGCACTCAAATTCATCCGGGATCTTCAGGTTCAGATTCTTAATTGCATTTTCCGATATACTGTCCAGAAGAGCAGTTTCCACAATAGGTATCAGGACTCTTTTGAGGTTCGTTTCCAGTAGGTTGTCAAGAAATTCAACGGCATTGATCCGGGTATCCTCTTTTTTACTTTGCAAACCCTGATAAATGTTGAATATGTCATCGGGAGGATATTTAAGTCCCAGCAGTCTGAATATCCTTTCGAGATTTCCATCCAGCCGGCGCTCCAGTAAAAAAATCAGGCCTGTGCGTGCTTCAGCTTGTTTTTGCAGTTTTTCCTCGTCAGGGCTTTCATCTTTTTTAATTGCACTTGTTTGCATGTATAGAGCTGCGAGAGTTTCCATATATAAATGTGCCTCCTCCATGATCCGTCTGAAGACATCCTTGTGATGGAACCTTAGCTGGGAATGATTAATTTTGAGGTTATTCAGAGAACGCAGGGCTTCCAACTTCAAGCCAATATCATTATGGTCAAGCAAATTAAACAAAAGTTCTACCGAAGCTTGTGTCCCAATTTTTTCAGCTACTGAAGGAATCTCATGCAATAAATCCAGGCTCCATGTTTCATTCCTGATTATTTCCCCAAAACTTTCGATAATATAAGGGCCATAATTCAGAAAGGCAGTTTTTGCCTGTTCTTTGTATATGGTCTGTTCCAAAAAGACAGATAGTTTATTGATAAATTCCGGGCTCATAGTATTGCCGGCTGATAGAATAGCTTGCTTCACAACCTCCGGATCTTCATCCTGCATATAGCCCTCAATAATTGAATAGAAACCGGGGATTTTGGCCTGGCCAATAGATTTTAAAATAACCTGTTTCCTGAATCTGATTTCCTCCGGATTTTTTAATCCAGGCAGGCTATCGATTTTTTTTGAAATCCTTCTTCCCAGGTCAAATTTGGCTCTTAATTCCGGATTGTCGCGGGTTTCTATAGCAAGGCTTATCAAGGCAGCACCTCTCACCATGTAATCCTTGTCCTGAAGATATTTAATAAACAAATCTTCCTGGTTTTCCGGCACATGGGCGATCAGGTATTCAAATGCTGCCGACTTAACTTGCTGGTCCGGATCATTTATCAAGGGCAATATGCTGTCTATGACAGGTCTGTTCCTGAAAAAATACAGGCATTGTAATGCCTCGGCACGGATATGTGGTGAAGGATGTTTAATCAATTTAGTCACCTCATCAAATAGCCTGCTATCAGGTACTTCTTTAATTTTCCGGAGAATGAAAATGACTTGCTTCTCGCTTCCATTTTGCAATACCTTGGTCAAGCCGCTTAAAACTGATTCATTTGAAAAATCAAAAGCATTTTTTTTCTTAACAGTATCTTTATGTTGCTCTACTTTTAATTTGAAAGACTGAATATATTCCAGGCGGATCTTTCTTGCAAAATATACCCATACCAAAAACAAGGCTAAGATCATCAGGCTAATAAAACGGGTTGACAATTCCAGCCCGGTCACCAGAAAAATCAGGATCAAACCTCCTATACCTGTTGCAGCGCTATCAATAAATACATCAATAAAGCTCTTGGTCTGATTTTTTATTTCCAGGGGAATTGGAAGGGCCATAAGTTCTATAGCGGATTTATTGACGGATTGTTTAAGGCTCCCGTCGATTAGTTTCAAAAAGATAACTGCCCACAGTTCCGGGAAAACCAATACAAGGGAAGCCCCCAACATAATTCCGAATGGAAGAAAGAAGAGAGATGTTCCAACCCCGAAAACTCCGACAAGTTTTCGGGTGAGGAAGAGTTGGATGAGCAGGGAAATTACATTAAAGTTTGAAAACCAAAAGCCAAAAAAGGCGGTAAGTTCATCAGGGTTATGGATATTTGCCGAAGCAATCGCACTGAACTGGTAATCCACCAATTTTGCAACAATAACACTTATCCCGATTACAATAGCAAGATAGCTAAGGTGTTTGGATTTTCTGATCAGGGCCAGCGGATTGGCTTCAAAGCCTTTAATCCTATTTTTTCTTTGAAATTTGGTCTGGTTAGGTAAAACTTCTTTTTTCCAAATTGTCTGGGTTATTGGGATACTGAAAAGAAGTAGAAAAGCGGCGATGAAAATCAGGTTTTCGCTATCTATCAGATCCGCGATCAAAGAGGTAAGATATCCACCGAATATCCCACCGGCAATTGCTCCAGCCCCGATAAATCCAAAGAGTCTTTTAGCTTCCCTAGGATTGAAAACAATATTGGCCAGTACCCAAAACTGGGATGCCGAAAGCACAGCAAAAATAGCTACCCAAATGTAGAAAAGATATAATATCCAGCCTTCAAGAAAATTAAGCCTGAGTAAGACCCCGAAGATGATGAGACTAATGACTGAAAAAAACAAAGTGCGTACTATGATCACATTCATGGGTATACGTGATAATACCCTTGAATATAATAAGGAGAGAAGACCCGCAAATACAGCGACAAGAACAAAGGCCAGGGGTAGTTTTTCAGCACCTAATTTGGCCAGGAATAAACCGTTTACTGCAGGTTTTACAATGAGCAGCGTGGAAATGATCAGGAAAATATTCAACTGCATCAATATGGCTCTCCGGTACTCGCCTTCACGAATATCAAACATATTTCTGAGTACGCGCTCAAAATATTTTTTAAGCATATTCATCCAGGGGAAAAATAATAGATTCGCTAATTTACGAAAAGAAGCAGCTAAAAAAAATTTGGAAACGGGAAGGCATTAATCTCTGAGGACCTTTTCAACCTCCGTCACCAGATCCCTGCAGATTTTCTCACCATCCGGGTCCTCAATCAGTGCAACCAGGATATATCTTCTCCAATCCGGCCCCCAGACGAGGACAGAATCGGTATGAAAATTTTTCCATGTGCCCGATTTCCTGTAAAGTTTCGCCCTTGGAGCAGCTTTATCCAATGTATTCACGAATTTGTGATGCAGTTCAGGATTCACCATCATAACAAGCATTTCTTTGGAACGCTCATAACTCACAAGTTTGCCATAGGCTAGAAGATAATAATAGCGGCAAACCTGCGATACCGTTGCTGCATGGCTAAGGCCTTTTATGGGCTCCGGATAACGGTCTCCATATTTTGCATAACGCTTGCCAACCCATAAACCTCCACCATAGTCCACATCATATAAATCATATACCGGATCGGTTAATACTTCTTTAATCTTTTCGTATCCGAGCCTGTCGATCATCCGGGTGGCAGCATCATTATTGGACCGGCAGATCATCTGTCTCAGGTCTTCTTTTATTTCTTCTGTCTCTTGTAGTTCACCTTTTTCAAAGGCGTCTTCTGCGGCAAGTAATACCGCGATTTTGGGAAGGCTGGCAGCATACATCATTACATTCCCGTTTACTGCGGCATATTTGACATTTAACGGATCACTCAAATCAACCAGGCCCACGGCCATCTTTTTCTGCTCAATCAGGCGTTTCCATTTTTTATTTAGTTTTAATTCAGCCATCAAATGGTCTTGAAGAGACAGGTCAATTAAATTCCTGAGAGGTTTGATATCATTAATTTCCAGGGGAAGCTGGCTGTAATCAGGTTTCAAAGAATCTTCTTTTCCCTGGGTACAGGCACTGGTTCCCATCGTGATAAGCAGAACTATCAGTATCAGAATTTTATTCTTCATGAAGGATGAATTGAAATGGGCGCAAATGTCGCTATAAAACGGATATCATATCTTAATTATTCTGAATTAATTAAAATAATTATTTTGGGAAAATACTGACCTTCAAATTTGATAAATTGCATGAATTAAATTGTTTAATTACAAGGCAATCATAAAATATCTTTAACGCACATTTTATCAATAAGGATAAATTGCTGAATAACTTGAAATAGCCTAAAAAATTTATTATCTTAGGCTTGCAGTTTTGCCGGGGACTTTAAAATTTTCCACTTATCTTATCAGAAGAATCTTGCAAGGCATTGATTTTAAGATTTAACCAGAACAAAAGGTCAATATTCAGAGGACTTATTGTTAACTATTAAAACTTTCAATTATGCCACCTAAAAATTGTAATGATGCCCAAAAGAAAAAAGAGGCCATTGAAAAAGCTATTGATCATTTCTGGGTAATAAGTTTCATAGTTGGAATCGCTGTAGGGGTTGTAGATATTCTTCTCACTTCCACCTTGGCCGGCGCGCTTGCTGCAGTCGGAATAACCATTGTTGCAGGCGTAGGCTTGGCTGTTATTTATAGAAAGCTTTCAGATGCCCTCAGAAAAATTAAAGACTGGATTTCAAAACACTGCTGAGCATTTGCAGCAAAAGTCTTAACATTATCGCATATAAAGTATTTATACGCCCAAAATGCCCAGAGGGCGGCTAATTAAATATTTTCTTATATTAGACGGATAAACCTATCCCCATTCTTATGCTTTTTAATAGGTTTGATTATGATTATTAGATCCCTTAAATCAGATTTTTGCTATTTTTTAAAAAATAAAAATGAAGATTTTATCCAATTTAAGGTTTTGTCTGCTGCTCTTATTAATGTGGCTGTCGCTCGAAAACAGTTTTAGTCAGGATGAAAAAATAAATTTATCCGGAATCGAAAAAAACCTGATTGTAATGGTCCCTACAGGAGTGGAGCACCAGGGACTTCAGGTTTTTAAGATCCTGCCGCAGGATGATCCGGATTTTTTGGCAGCCCGTAAAATATTCGAAGATTCTTTTACCGGCTATTCCATAGTCTTGTATGATTATGTTCAGCAATACCTTGTAAATGAAAAGTCATTGGACAGGAAGGAGCCGGCATATCTTGCCCTTACAGGCCATAGCGGATGCTTTGCAGTCACGGGTTTTTGGATCAGGGATAAAGGGGAACTCATCGACAAATCAGAAACCAGCTATATCGACCTTAACCGGAGAATGATCCTTGAAGGAGTCGACAAACTGGAATCCATTACCCAGATATTTCCCCATGAAATGGGCCATGTGATCCAGACTTTATTATCCGGAGAAATTGAGGATAATGACCTGCCTGGTTCAATCAATATGCATTATTTCAGCATAGTATCCGACTATAGAACTGCCTTCAGCGAGGGCTTTGCCGAGCATTTTGAAAATATCTCCAGGGATAATGAAAAAAACCAGGACATCAGAAATGGTATAGAATCAGACACTAAAATTGACGAAAAAATCCTGGAACAGTTTTCAGGTCATTTCACAAGAGACTATTCTTTACCATTTAGGATGGATTTTTACCGGGTTATCTGTCCTTTAAAATATCAGCAAATCGAAAATTTAAAGAGATATAAATGGGCGGAAAATAATGAGGCGAAATTTCTGAATCCCGGAATCGGTCGCTTAGGTAATGACAAATACCTGCTTTACAGGAATACAGCAATTAAATTCGACAGCACGCGACTGAAGACATTCACACAAGCTTCTGCAAACGAAGGGATCATTGCCACTTTTTTCTACCAGCTCGTGAATTCGGAATGCAATAAGCATTATGGTGACAGCAGTTTTTACAGTCTGTTTCAATCTGGAAGTCTTTCCGGAAATTTCGCGGAAACTCTTCCCCCTTTGACAAATCAGTACCTGAAAATCTTTTATGTTTTTCATAAATATGTGAAATCCAATTATTTCGGATCATCAATCCTGCAACAATTTATAATAGGATATATCCAGGAATTCCCGCAAGAGGAGGGGATAGTCAGGGATGTATTTAAGAGTGCAACAGGACATGATTTTATAAATGATGAAGTCCCTGAAATCTGGCTGCTTGCCCCCGATTTTCAGCATAGCTTCTGGATCATGGCCCAGTTCGGACTGAAATCGCCTTATTATACATTTGACCTGAATGCCGCTGAAGTGGCCGATCTTATGACCCTTAAGGATTTGAAAAGAAAGGACGCTGAAAGAATAATACAGTACCGCGATTCAGTCATATATTTTAAAAATCTTAATGATGCTGGAAGGATTTCCGGATTGTCTGAAAACGCTGCGAAAATAATCCTGAAATCCGGAATTTCAAAGATGCCTGAAGGCAATCTGCCGCATCCTGGCTTTAAAAAACTTCTCACATTTCCGCTCCTGCACCTTGGACGAAATATGCTGATCTGGTTCATAATCTTCATTATTGGGTTTTATTTTCTTTATTATAAAAATCATAAAAGAAAAATTGCATCCTGGAAATTCATTCTGATGAAGTTTCTGAATTTTATCCTGCTTGCTTTCTGGGCACTGGTTTGCGTGATTATTTCGGGGAATCCCTGGATAAATTTTACTGTCTTTCTGATTCTGATCCTTGCCCTGAAATTATTGATAAACCGGAAAAATCCAATAAGGAGAAATGAAGCCCTTTTATCCGGTATTTTTATAGGCCTGATAATGATATATTCTTTGATTTAATCAATGAGACTCAATTTTTTCAAGCGAAGCGAAGAAAAAATTTTTAGTCGAATTGATCCCGAAAAGACGAAGTCTTATTCGGGATCTGATGGGACTAAATTCCCCGTCTCTTGAGACGAATAAGAGATATTTCCTTAAGATACCCCGCTGCTTACGGCGGGGTAGTTTATTGTGATGAATATTTCTGATTAAAGAATTAGGATCAGTACCTTAAAATTTCAATTCTTAAGCAAATCTTAAGAAAAATCTAATCATTCCTGAATCATAGCAGCCTTAGTTTTGCTGAAAAAATAATTATGTTTACAGCAACACATCTCCACGCGATGATCATACATTTCCCGATAGCCCTGCTGATGGCGGGTTTTCTCGCGGAAATCATTGCCTTATTCAATAAAAAAGAATTCTTTAAAAATGCAGCCATGTTTCTCCTGCTATTAGGTGCTTTGGGAGCCATCGCAGCCTATCTTAGCGGCAGCAGCGCTGGGGAAGGCATAGAAGAAGGCCCCCTGAAAATTCCGATGGAGCAGCATGAACTGGCTGCGCAGATTACACTCTGGCTTGCCATCGTGACAGCTTTATTCCAGGTAGTGATTTTCTTCTTCAAGTATAATCGTCTTTGGACTAAATGGGCTGTCATCATCTTATTCACGGCACTAGTGGGTTCAGTAAGTGTGACCGGATACTTAGGCGGACAATTGGTATACAAGCACGCGGCGGGAGTTGAATTTTCGCTTCCTGATTTTAACGCTGCAAGTATGGATGAAGATTAAATCCTTTCCCTATCTTTGAAGGGATCTTAGCCGAAGTTTTGGAAAATGAGAATACTGCTTGTAGAAGATGAAGCATCCATATCCAATTTTATCAGGGAAGGCCTGATGGAAGAAGGCTATGCCGTGGATGTAGCTGATAACGGAAAGAAAGGTTTGCAGCTTGCCCTCGATTACCTGAGTGAATATGATGTGATCCTGCTCGACTGGATGCTCCCGGGAATGAGTGGAATTGAAATTTGCCGCAACATTAGGCTGGAAAACCAAAGTGTTCCGGTTATCTTCCTGACTGCAAAAGATACTGTTGATGATGTCGTATTTGGCCTGGAGACCGGGGCAAATGATTATATCCGCAAACCCTTCTCCTTTGAAGAATTGTTGGCCCGTATCCGGGTTCACATGCGAAAAAACGAGTCTCAGCCCGTGATTTTTAAGGCTGCCGATATTGAACTGAACATTGAAAAACATAGTGTTACAAAAGATGCTAAAGCAATTGAACTCACCCAGAAAGAATTTTCATTGCTTGAGTATTTTTTGAGGAATAAGGGAAAAGTTTGCAGGCGCACCGCCATTATCGAGAAAGTATGGGACCTTCATTTTGATTATGATACTTCGGTAATAGATGTATATATCAATTCATTGCGAAAAAAACTGGATGATGAAGGTAAAACATCCATCATTACGACAGTAAGGGGAGTAGGTTATAAAATTGAATCCGACGAATGAGCCTGAAATTCAAAAATCGTATTGCGCTTTTTAATACGCTCGCCGTGGCTTTCACTACGGCTTTGGTATTTTTACTCATTTATTTTGTGGTGAACAAAACCGCCTATGACCATCTGGATGAAAATATTTCGCATGAGAAGGAGGAGGTCCTGAGTAATCTGATGTGGTTTCAGGATTCTATTGTAATAAATAAGATGCCTGAATTTGATGAAGCCGAACATAGCCAGGTGGAAGTTAATCCGACTTTTCTGCAGGTATCGAACCATGAAGGCAGAATCATTTTTCAATCTGCCAATTTATTAAAAGGCCAGTCGCTCAGCTCTCCTTCAAATGAAACCTTAACTTATTATAATTCTAAACTTGTTGGACAGAGGATACGCCTTGGACAGTTTCCAATAATTAACGGGAAGGGGGAAGAAATAGGAAGATTGACTATTGCGGTATCTGAACAACAGTCTTATGCTATACTTACAAATTTGATTTGGATATTGCTTTTATCATTTCCATTTGTACTGATAGTGCAATTCCTGACATCCTCCCTGGCTGCATCCAGATCTATAAAGCCGGTGCATCAGCTCATCGACAGCGCTTCCGGGATTGGCGATTCCAACATCAGCAGCCGGCTCCCCTTACCTGAACGTCAGGATGAACTCTATGATCTGAGCATCACCATCAATGAATTACTAGCCAGGATTGAAAAAAGTATGCTGCAGCAGAAACAGTTCACCAGCGATGCTTCCCATGAAATCCGGACGCCTCTCAGCGCTATCCGGGGGACCCTCGAGGTTCTGATCCGCAAGCAGCGCGAACCTAAGGCCTACGAAGAAAAAATCAGCGGGATCATAGCCCAGGTCGACCGACTGGATGCATTGTTGGAACAACTTTTACAACTTGCCCGGGTTGAATCAGACAAAGCCATCAGTAGAAGTGAAAATATTAATCTTTCGCATCTTATTTCAGCCATGCAAGAGAAATGGTTAAAGGATACTGAAGCGAAAAATATCAGTCTTCACATACAGGTGGCTGAAAATGCAAATGTTCCCGCGGATAAACTTTTTCTTGAACTGATACTCGACAACCTGATCAATAACGCCATTAAATATGGTAAAGAGCGAGGAAATGTATTTCTTTCATGGGATGCCAGCTCAAAAACTCTTTTGGTAAAGGATGATGGAATCGGCATTTCAGCAGAACATCTCCCCAATATATTCAACCGTTTTTACCGGGCCGATGAATCCAGGAGTTCCCTTATCAGAGGAAATGGCCTGGGCCTTTCCATTGTGAAAAAACTAGCCGACCTGCAGAATATTATATTAAGTGTTGAAAGTCAGCCAGGAGCCGGTAGTATTTTTACTCTCCAATTTCCCTACTAAGTATTAAGCCAATTTTAAGAATTGCTTAAGGAAGTCTGAAGCTGCCTGCCTGCACCTTTGTATCATAATATTAATCACAAAAATTTATATAAAATGAAAAAGACATCGATTATTTTATTTTTCGCGGCAGCAGCATCGGTTTTTATACTGCAGTCGTTCACCGGAAATCCAACAGAACAGACAAAATCACAAAACAGCCGTATTCAGGCCATGGTTGCGGAAGCCAGCCTGTCACCTGAATATTAGTGCAACATTGGGAACGCTTGCTCCAGGTTCAGCCGAGGCTAAGTTTCTGAACATGGAAAATATGCAGGCTGCTTTCAAAGGCGAAACTACTGCCAGCGCAAAATATGCCGCTTACAGTAAAAAAGCCGAAGAAGAAGGCTACTACGAAATTGCCATGCTTTTCAAGGCAGCTTCGAAATCTGAGAAAGTTCATGCAAATAACCATAAAGCTGTTTTAGCCGATGCCGGACAAAATGTGCCTGAAATCACGCCGGAATTTACAGTGAAGTCAACCGCTGAAAACCTGAAAGATGCTATTGCCGGCGAGACTTATGAAATTAATACCATGTACCCTGAATTCATTACAAATGCCAATACTGCCGGGAACCAGTTTGCACTCATCAGCCTGAACTATGCTTACAAGACTGAACAAAAACACAAACCATTCTACGAAAAGGCCCTGGCAGCCCTGGAAAGCAATAATGTGAAATCGCTTCCTTCTGTCTACTATGTTTGCCCAACTTGTGGCAATACCTACGATACATCAGCCCCAAAGCGCTGTGGTATTTCTATGACCAGTTCAGATAAATTCATAAAGATCAGCACACTCGATTCGTGATTTACAAAGGGTTTTGTGGAATTGAGTGCCCAGCCCCGGAGAAATCCGGGGCTTTTTTTTACCCTTAAATACAGGTGATTTTTTTTGAGTCAAATCCAGATTGCAAGCCTGAAATATACTTTCTAAACTTATTACAAGGGGCGGTTTTTTGATTGCCCCTTTATTTTCTTTCTTCATTATTACTTAGGAATATCCTTATTCTCTTATTGGATAAAACCTGATTAATACATAAAAATTTTTCAAAAGAATTACATTAAAAGTACCAGGCTTACATCTGTTTTCATATCTTTAATACCCGGATAAAACAACATATTTTATTAACTTTATGAAGAAGATAAATTATGATAAAGTTGTTCAAAGCTGAGAACGGGATGAATATCATAGGCCAGGGAGGTAAAATTATCTTTTTTACGATCCCTTTTGCAGTAGCCGCCATTTTGTGCCACTTTGTTCTTCCGAACATTGCATCCTTTCCCGCAGGATTTGAAGCAATAAGACCTTTTGGATATATTTGGCTGATTCCCGGGATAGCGCTCTGGATGACCGGCATAATTCAGTTATTATTTTTTTTCCCGAAAGGAAAATTAATAACATACGGTGCATACGGCTTGTGCCGGAATCCGATTTATTCGAGCATGATAATATTTATTTTACCGGCCATTTCAATTTTGACTTATACCTGGGTCTATTTTTTGACAGCTTTTTTTCTTTATTTGGGCGTGGCTATTTTTATTGGAAAGGAAGAAAAGCAGTTAATCGAGGTATTCGGAAATGATTATTCCAATTACAGGTCGAAAGTAGGCAGGGTATTTCCTTTCATTAAACCCTGATTATAACTTATATCTATCATTTAATAAATAATAGGATGAATGAAACCCATGGCATATTCAGCGGAACCTGGAAGCTCCTTGAATGGACCGCCAAGCTACCCGATGGAAAGATCATATTTCCATTCGGAAGGGACGCGATTGGCAGGATTGGATACGATGACAGGGGAAATATGTGGGTGCAGATTATGAAAGCTGTCAGGCCCGCTTTCAAATCGGAAGATATTATGAAAGGAGAGCCTGAAGAAATGCTTCAGGCTTACCAGGATTTTTTTGCTTATTCAGGAAATTATGAAGTACATCCTGAAGACCAGCAGGTAATCCACAAAATTAAACTGAGTTCCTTTCCGAACTGGATAGGCCATGATCAGGTGAGGAATTATGAATTCAGGGGAAGCCTGCTCATTCTCAGCGCAAACCTGGAATCAGGATACCAAAGGCTTGTGTGGGAAAAATTTTCTTCCTGATCTAAATATTAAGCGGATGTATGATGATTATTTCCACATGGAATTACGATCAGGAAAACCATCTCCTCTTTTAAAAATAATTCTGAAGGCTCCTTATCCAAAGTTGATATGATATTTGTAATTATTTAATAATTAGCTTCTTGGTTGCTGAAATAAATGGAGATTCAGCCCGGACAATATAAATTCCTTTCGTAAAGGTGGCCAGATTGATTTTCAATTCTGAAGTTTTGGCCGGATCAACATTCTGGCTGAAAGAAGTTTGTCCCAACAAGTTCTGTATTGTAAGTGTAATCTCTGGTATATCCCTGAAAGCCGACAGATCAATACTGGTTTCCGTGGTAGCAGGGTTGGGGTAAATCCGGAGATCATTATTTTTCTTGTGAAGCTCATTGACCGAGAATACCGTCCCGCCTATATTCGCGAAATTCTCTTTAATAGTGGTTGAATCCAGCACATAATTATAGAGATTCAGCAAAGCTACCGAACCTGAACTGGCTTCGTTAGGGACTATCAGGTCGTCAAAGAAAAAGTTTAGAACATGATCACTGTCAATTAGTGCATCGCCATTGCTGTCTGTGAAATCGATCTGGACACCATCATCAGTATAAATCAACACCTGTCCGGTAGTTCCGTCGCGTGTGATAACGTAATAAGTATATTCACCGGGCTGTACCGGAGCGGTCCCGCTATATATTATAGGGTAAAAGTTCAATTTCCCGTAATAAACATATGCTCCTGCATCTGTCTTCCGGTTCTTCCAGTCTACAACCCTTTTCCAGCTGCTCAGGTTGTCAAACAAAAAATAAAGTTCGATGGTATAGGAATCACCGATAAAATTATTTGCTTCAGCATTATCAAACTGAAACCCGGAATTTTGCTCAAAGCGATACACCGTTTTGGTAACATTATTGATTTCATTCAAGGTGTCAAGAACATATATCCCTTCATTCCCAAGAACTTTAAGTGCAGGACCGGCACCATTCTTCTCATTCAAAGAGTTGGTAAATTCATAGCGCAAGACACTTTGTGACTGAGCCAGAATTGTAATTGCCAACAGACAGCTTAATAGTATAGATTTTTTCATAAGGCTTGATTTTTATTTTACAAAGGTAAGATGCTGAATACCCGTCATGCAAGTAAATTAACTCTCCTTAACATCTTTCCGGGTTTTAGTGGTTTTGATTCATTATTTTGCGGAAACGGCAAGACAAATAAGTGATAATTTTACAGGATGTTTACTTCAAGCAAAATTATAAGGCAATTTTGTGAAGGCCGGAAGGCGTAGTAAGTATTTATAAGTCAAGTACAAAATCTGACTTTAAGATGGGAGCCCAAAAATTAAAAAGTACTGGTCCTTCTGGACTTAAGACAATTTTCCGTTCTCTTAGATACCCAAATTTCCGACTCTTTTTCGGCGGTCAAAGCTTGTCGCTGATCGGTACCTGGATACAGCGGATTGCAACACCGTGGCTGGTCTACAGCATGACAGGATCGGTCTTCATGCTGGGTGTGGTTGGTTTTGCCGGACAGATCCCTTCATTCCTTGTCTCGCCTTTTGCGGGCGTCATTACCGACCGTCTGAACCGTTACCACATTTTGATCATTACCCAAACGCTGGCTATGGTGCAGGCCCTTACGATGGCAGCCCTTTATTTCACCGGGCTTATTCAGGTATGGCAGATCATTATTTTAAGTGTTATCCTGGGAATAGTCAATGCTTTTGATGTGCCTGCCAGGCAGTCATTTGTTATTGAAATGGTGGAGAAAAAGGAGGACCTCGGGAATGCCATAGCGCTGAATTCCAGTATGGTAAATGCGGCAAGGTTGCTTGGGCCCTCTATTGCAGGCCTTCTCATTGCTACGGCTGGAGAGGGTATATGCTTTCTTTCAAACGGACTTAGTTACCTCTTTGTCATTTTTTCTTTGTTAATGATGAAGGTAAAGCCCAGGGAGATACGGCCCAGCGACAAAGCTGTATTCCGTGAACTGAAAGATGGCTTTCGCTATACTTTCGGCTTTGCCCCTATACGTGCCATCATACTATTACTGGCCCTGCTTAGCCTGATGGGTATGCCCTACACTGTGCTCATGCCGGTATACGCCAAACAGATATTGCAGGGTGATTCCCACACTTTCGGCTTCCTTATGGGTGCATCAGGAGTTGGCGCCCTGAGCGGGGCCATTTACCTGGCTTCCCGTAAGACGGTACTTGGACTGGGAAAGATCATCCCCCTGGCAAGCGGCCTGTTCGGTCTCAGCCTTGTGGCCTTCTCCTTCTCCCGCTGGCTGCCTTTGTCAATGCTTCTGATGGTTCTCATAGGGGCCGGCATGATGCTGCAGATGGCATCCAGCAACACCATCATACAAACCATAGTTGACGACGACAAAAGGGGAAGGGTAATGAGTTTCTATGCCGCGGCTTTTGTCGGTATAGCTCCTTTTGGCAGTTTTCTTGCCGGAAGTCTTGCCAGCCTGATAGGAGTACCTCTAACACTTCTGATAGGTGGTGTATCATGCATAATCGGAGCTGCCGTATTTGCCCGCAAGCTGCCTGGGCTGAGGACCAGGATACGTCCAATTTATGTGAAACTGGGCATTATTCCGGAAGTAGCCGAAGGTATACGCGATGCTACGGAGATGGGGAGGAGGTAGAGGTGTCTCGGGCTTAGTCAGAATTGCAGACGGGTAAAAAATAGTAAATAGTAAATAGTAAATAGTAAATAGTAAATAGTAAATTGTAAATAGTAAATTGTAAATAAAAAGTAATAAAGACCAAGTAATTAGTAATTAGTATGTAGTGGAAAAACTATTAAGTTATTACCCGATACTCATTAAAAAATATCAAATCTAATACTAGCAATTAAAATAATTCTTAAATTGGCTGCATAAGCAGACCAAAATCTAAGCTAGTGATCACATGAAGAAATTGCCCGGTAAAAGTGTCGGATTTTTCCCTGGCTGAACTAATTTTTCTGTTGATTAAGAATAAATTTCGCTGAATATATTTGAAATATTGCCAAATCAAAATCAAATATAAAAAACCACTCATTCCAATTGTATTTGAACTTTAAGCCAGGAATATATTTTTATTGGATTGTCATGGGAAATAAACAGGATTATTCGGGAGGTTTTATTTTAAAGTAAAGATTAAATTACATCTTCATTCAAGATTTATTTTGAATTTTTAAAAAAAATTATAAAATTTGCTTTTTTATAAGTAAACTAAGATTAAACAAAACGGAAATGAAACATTCACTGTTATTTTTCATTTCACTACTATTCTTCACTACGGTTTATTCCCAGAAAAAATCTGAAGCCCTTTACAGCAGGGCAAAAGCTGTTTATGATTCGGGTAATTACGTGCAGGCTGATTCTCTTTTCAGTCATTATTTAAATGAATATCCAACCATTGAAAAGTGCAGGGAGATTGCTACGCTGTATATGCGGAACAACGATAGCTGTGCTTTTTGCAGGTATCTCCGTAAATCTGCTGAGCTGAATGATAAACGTTCCAGAACTACCTATGACAGGTTATGCTTGCATTTTGACACCACTTTCTATGATAATCCCAAAGGGGACTCCGTTAGGTATTTAAGTGTGATAAGCTATGATAAATGTAATTTACCTATGAAACAGATCTTTGTGAAGGAGAAGAATGAAAAGGACCTTGAATATGTGTATCACTTCGCTGATACGGGTGGGGTGATACTCCGGCATTTTGATCAGTTTCCGCTGGCCGGCGATAATCAGGGCAACATTGAAATTGATTATAATAAGTATATGCCTGAATTTCCGGGAGGTCCGGAAGCATTGATGAATTTCATGCAGGATAATATTAAGTACCCCCGCATGGCCAGGGAAGATAAAATTTCAGGCCGGGTCATCGTTTCATTTATTGTTGAAAAAGATGGTAGTATTGATGATGTAAATGTTTTACAATCAGTTGACAGAAGTTTGGATGCGGAAGCTGTACGCGTAGTGAAGTCCATGCCAAAATGGAAACCAGCTATGGTAGAAGGTAAGCCTGTCAGGGTTCAGTTTAATTTGCCGGTGAAGTTCACATTGTAGGCCAGGAAGCTATAATTTCATATTATATCATTAATAGAAAAGGAATTACGTAGTTTTCTCAATATCAAATACACAAACCCTCCCCACCAATTATGAACAATTCGCCTTCCGGTTTTGTTTGAAACATTCACCTAATACCTAATACCCAATACCCATTAACTAATACCCGAACCTATGAACAAAAGCCGTCTGGAAGCATTCAGCGACGGGGTACTCGCGATCATTATCACAATTATGGTACTGGAAATCAGAGTTCCGCACGGAAGCGGTTTCGATGCCTTAAAACCCCTGTTTCCCATATTTATGAGTTATATCCTGAGTTTCATTTACCTGGGGATATACTGGAACAACCACCATCACATGTTGCATACGGTGAAGAGGATCAGCGGGGGCATACTCTGGGCTAACCTGCACCTGCTCTTCTGGCTGTCGCTCGTGCCCTTTGTTACCGGATGGATAGGGGAGAACCACTTTGCCCCGACACCCATGGCCCTTTATGGCTTCATACTGCTGATGGCGGCCATTGCCTATTTCATACTTGAGCAGCAGATACTGAAAGTACATGGACCGGATTCCCTGCTTGCCCGGGCTATAGGCAGGGATTTAAAAGGGAAAGCCTCCCCAATTCTTTATTTAATTGCGATCTTTTCAAATTTTTACAGCGAATGGATCTCAGGCGCCATTTACATCCTGGTAGCCCTTATCTGGCTGGTGCCTGATAAACGCATAGAGGTTATTTTCAAAAATGAAAATAGCCTAATAGCCAATACCCAATACCCAATACCCAATACCTAATACCCATTACCTAGTACCTGACACTCCATTTCCTTATCTTTGCGAAAAATCCTTGCATGAATAAAATTGCCAAAACTTTCAAGGCCCTGGGAATGCTCCTGAAAAATCCATGGCTGCTGAATACTATCCTGGAAAGTGATGAGGAATGGAAGAAATATGTCGGGAAGAAGTACAATATGAAATACGGCCTTCCGCAAATCAATGCAAAACAGCTCTTCGGTGATTTTGATGTTCATGTGAAACCCTTTGCCTTTCTGGGCGGAGGCTCTTTGCCCACCGACCTGGCCCTGCTCCGCAAACTGGCTTCCCTGAAGAAAAATTGCCGCTATTTCGAGATCGGTACATGGCGGGGTGAAAGTGTAGCAAATGTAGCAGCCGAAGCCGCAGAATGCTTCACACTCAACCTTTCTGCCGAATGAACTTAAAAGCATGGGCAGGGAAGAGGATTATATCAGGCAGCATGGCTTTTTTTCAAGACATTTGCCCAATGTCAGGCATTTAGAAGGAAATTCCAGGACTTTTGATTTCTCATCCGCAGGTGGCCCCTTACGACCTGGTTTTCATCGACGGTGACCATCACTATGAAATGGTGAAGAACGATACCCAAAAAGTGTTTGAACACCTTGTGAATGAAAACTCCATAGTGGTCTGGCACGATTATGCCCGAGACCCCGAGACAGTCCGCTACGAAGTTCTGGCCGGGATTTTGGAAGGTATCCCGGAAAAATTCCGGGACCATCTTTACCATTTCGAAAATTCCCTCTGTGCGATATATATCAATAAGGATTTTGAAAAGAAATTCATGAATTCGATCGTTAGACCGGATCATTATTTCGAAGTGAATATTAAACAAGTGAAAGGTGAACGGTGAACGGTCAGCAGTCAGCAGTCAGCAGTCAGCAGTCAGCAGTAAATACATATTACCTTTCCACCTTATCACCTTTCCACCTTATCACCTTATCACCTTTATCACCTTTTCACTGTTCCACTATTTCACCTTAATTCCACCGTCTTCCATTTCCCCCTTTTGAAGAAATACATGGCCGTTGCCGTCATTGCAACTTCTGCAATAAGGATGGAATAGAATACACCAATTTCCCCCATGCCGGAATAAATTGCCAGTATGTATGCCAGAGGGATTTCCAGCATCCAGTAGCAAACTATATTGATTTTGAGCGGAGTAGCCGTATCGCCAGCCCCGTTCAGGGAGTTGATCATAACCATCCCGAAACCATAGGCAATAAAGCCATAGCTGAGTATCCTCAGGCATTCAGCTCCTCTCCTGATCACTTCCTCATCCCCTATAAACAATCCAACAAAACCTGAAGGGAAAGCTATAAAAAATAATCCCAAAGTGCCCAGCAAAACTACGTTTACCCAGGCTGTTATCCAGGCTGAGCGCTCTGCACGTTTTGGTTCATTTGCACCCAGGTTCTGTCCCACCAAAGTGGCAGCGGCATTGCTGACACCGGCAGAAGGGAGCAGTGAGAATATCACTATGCGGATTGCTATCGTGTAACCTGCCACTGCTGCACTTCCAAAAACTGAGATGATCCGCACCAATCCTATCCAGCTGGAGGTTGCAATCAGGTTCTGACCGATCGTACCATATGAGAGGTTCAGCAAAGTCCGGATGACCTTGGGTTTGAATTGCAGATGCCTTTTCCGGATGGCTATCCTTCTTTGTCCGCTTACCAGCAGCATTATCTGGTAAATAACGGCTATGCCTCTTCCGATGGTAGTCGCGATAGCTGCCCCGGTAATCCCCCAGCCTTCAAAGGGTCCGATTCCGAAGATCAGGATAGGGTCCAGGATCATGTTTAAAATATTCGCCAGCCATAGGACACGCATTGAAACAGCGGCATCCCCCGCACTCCTAAATACGGCATTTATAACGAAAAGCAGGATGATAATTCCATTACTGCCCATCACAATAGCTGTATAAAGTCCATATTCCCCGGCAATTCCCCGGCTGAGTCCCATCAGATGCAATATATGGGATGAAAACAGGAGGGCAGGTATGGAGAAAATCAGGGAAGCTCCCAGCGACAATAATATAGCCTGGAAGGCTCCCCGGGATGCCCCGTCCGGGTCTTTTTCACCGATCCTCCTGGAGACCAGTGCTGTGGCTGCCGTTCCCAGCCCGATACCCACCGCGTAAACGATAGACATCAGGGATTCTGTGATGCCTACCACTGCGACGGCATCTGCGCCAAGTTTGGAAACAAAGAATATGTCGACTATGGCAAAAAGCGACTCCATGGCCATTTCCAGCACCATGGGGATGGACAAAAGCAGTATGGCACGGCTTATTTTGCCTTTTGTGAAATCCTGCTCGGTCCCCGATACCGATTCAACAATATCCTTCCATAAACTCAGCAATCTTTTTAATAGGAATGATGCAGGATATATTGAAAGGGACTGTATGGTATATTTTTTACTCATTTCGTTTTCGTTTTAAATATTGATGAAGATGTTGATAAGAAGTGTCCGGCTTAACTGGGTAAGCATTCATCGCGTTAAATACGACTACAATGGTATTAAATACACGTGTTTTCATGATTTTTTAAATATTAATGGATGAATAATAAAACTGGAATTTGTTTAAAAAGAAAAAAGGGAAATTGATCAATTCCACTGCGGATATTAGTGGAACCCGATGTGGAATTTAGACAATGACCGCAATTCGCGGCAGAGGGGTATTAAATCGTACTATCGTTTTCATCGGCTTGATCTTGAATGAAGAAGCAAAAATATGAAAAATATTTAAATGCAAGATGTTTGCATGTGAATTTTATAATTTTTTTTATTTCCTCAATATTTCCGCCTTAAAAAATAATAGTGATACTTTTGAGTTTCATATTGAAGAATACAGATGTGACCACATTCAAAGATAAATACAAGCCGGCCGTTCCAAAACACTTCCTGCTGTTTTTTTCCGGGATTTTGTGGATAGGGGTTGGGATTATGCTCAACGCCTTTGCCTATCACTGGTTACTCAAGTTTGAAGGACATGAAATCTGGATTTATCCCCTGGCAGGCGTTTTGGCAGCCATGCTAATACATCATTTCGGATTTTTAAGAGTGGTGGATAAAAACCTGGGGAGAATCTCCAAAATGGAAGGGAAACGCTGTGCTTTTTCTTTCATGTCAGCCAGGAGTTATGCCCTGGTGGCAGTTATGGTCACCATGGGAATTTTACTTCGCCATTCGGCCATCCCCAAACAATATCTCTCGATCCTGTATATCGGGATCGGCCTGGCATTGATTTTATCCAGCATCCGCTACTTCCGGGTACTCATACAATGGCTGAGTTCCAACAAGTGAAAATAATCTTTTCCGGAAAATCTGAAATTCTGAAATTCTCTTCCGACTCACGACTCACGACTCACTTCTCACTACTCACTCCCCTAAGCTTGCTATGCCTTATGCTATATGTGAAATAAATCGCAAGCCCTATCACCAGCCAGATCAGAAACCGCATCCAGTTGGTTATGCCTAACTGGCTCATCAGGTAAAGGTTGGTAAGTAAGCCCAGGACCGGGATCAGGGAGAGTTTTTTTAAGACTGGATAATATAAGGATGACAATAGTAACTATGCCAAACAGGAGCATGGGGATTTTATGTTTGAAAACACCCCAGAAATCGCCCGTGGCATGGTCGGCTGAGAAGTTCAGGAAATCAGCCACATCCTGCCTGTAAAATAGATAAACAAAAATTCCCAGGCCGCCTAAAATTACAGGCAGTATATATCTTGAACTTATATAAGGCAGGCTGAATTTCCCCTGGTTCACACTGCGTTCCCGGCCGATGAAAAGCACCCCGGCACAAACCATGATGAAGGCGAACAGGGTTCCTATGCTTGTCAGGTCGGTCATTTCGGTCAGGTTAGTAAAGAGCGATGGAATTGCAACAAAGAAACCCGTAACCACCGTGGCAAATGAAGGCGTATGGAACTTCGGATGTATTTTGGAAAACTTTTTCGGGAGCAATCCGTCCCGGCTCATACTCATCCATATACGGGGCTGTCCGACCTGGAAGACTAAAAGCACACTTGCCATGGCAATGATAGCGCTAAAAGCGACCACTCCTGCAATCCAGTTCAGTCCCAGTTCCTCAAAGACGAAGGCCAGCGGGTCACCGACGGCAAGCTTTTTATAATTTACAACGCCCGTGAGCACCAGGGTAATCAAAACATATAAGATTGTGGTGATGATCAGTGATAATATCATTGCCCTGGGAAGGTCCCTCTGCGGGTTTTTACATTCCTCGGCGGTGGTGGAAATGGCGTCAAACCCGATATAGGCAAAGAAGACGGCCGCCACGCCGCTGAGCACGCCGCTTACGCCGTTCGGCGCGAAAGGATGCCAGTTGGAGGGTTTGATATAAAAGGCCCCCACCACGATTACCATCAGGATGATAAATACTTTCAAAAGCACCATCAGGTTGCTGGCGATCTTGCTTTCACGGATGCCGATATATACCAGGGTAGTTATAAAGACTACGATCCCGAAGGCAGGGATATTGGCAATGATCCGGATCCCGGCAATGGTCGGGGCACTGTTCCAGGCTGCATAAGCCTCCTGTAAATGTGATGAAAGACTGCTCAGGGCTTGTCCGTCCTGCAACATCCTCAGTGCTTCATGAAATCCCCTGGAAGCGCTCAGATAATCCATTGCCAGGTAATTCGGCATGATAATCCCGAAACCATGCAGGAAGCTGGTAAAATACTCGCTCCAGGAAATTGCTACAGCAATATTCCCGATGGAATATTCCATCAATAAATCCCAGCCTATGATCCAGGCAAATAGCTCTCCCAGTGAAGCATAAGCGTATGTGTAGGCGCTTCCGCTCAAAGGGATACGTGAGGCAAAGTCGGCATAGCAAAGCGCTGAAAATGCACAGGCCACAGCCGTAAAGATAAAAAGCATGGAAACAGCCGGACCACCGGCGGCACTTGCATTTCCTATAGTGCTGAATATACCTGCTCCGACAATAGCCGCTATAGCGAGGGCGGTCAGGTCGATCAAACGAAGGTTCTTGGTGAGTTTGGTGTGCAGAAGTTCATTTACCCCCGAATCCTGAAGGATAAGGGATATACTCTTCTTTCTGAATAACTGACGGGAGTTCAAAATAAATATTTGATATTTATTTGAGCAAATATAACTTTAATTTGTAAAAATTAAAAAAGTCGATCCAATTAATGAAACGATGGCCTTTGTTAATTCCATAAATCTATTTTTATTTGGAATGGAGAGTTTTGTCGAAAATAAAGACTCAATTATTTCATAGCTTTTTGGCAGCACTTTTCTGATATTTATGTATTTTGGTACCATATAAAGCCTGCAAACATTTTTCTTAAATCATTCACTAAAAAAGAAAAAACAAACATGCCTGTACAACGCTGCCAGTGGTCATGGAAAGACCCGATTTATTATCCTTATCATGACAAGGAATGGGGGACACCCGTCCATGATGATAAAATAATGTTTGAATTCCTGATCCTGGAAGCCTTCCAGGCCGGTTTGAGCTGGCTTACCATGTTAAGGAAAAGGGAGAACTTCAGGAAAGCCTTTCATGACTTTGACTATCATAAAATTGCCCGGTATACCGATAAGGATGTGGAAAGATTAATGAATGATTCCGGAATCATCCGTAATAAACTGAAGATACTCGGAGCCATATCCAACGCAAAAGCTTTTCTTCAGGTACAGAAAGAATTCGGTTCATTTTGTAAATATTTTTGGGCTTTTACAGATGGGAAGACTATTCATAACGGATACAGAAATATCAGCGAAGTTCCTGCCACCACTGAATTGTCGGATAAGATCAGCAAGGACCTTAAAAAGCGGGGCTTTAAATTCATGGGCTCCACCATCGTTTACGCCCACATGCAGGCGGTCGGCCTGGTGAATGACCATACGGTTGATTGTTTCCGGTATCCTCAGCTTGCGGAGAATAGTGCTGATAGTGAGAAGTAACCAGAAGGAAGTAATTAGTAATTAGATTTAAGATTTTAGAATTTAGAATGAATATTGAGGATTTACGAAATATATGTCTTTCTTTTCCTCATGTCACGGAAGATATGAAATGGGGAGAAAACCTTTGCTTTTTAATAGGGCTGAAGATATTCGTTTTGTTCAGTCTTGATGAATCCCCTGTGACTGCTGCCTTTAAGGTAAGTGAGGAAGATTTTCTTGAATTATCGATGCGTACAGGCTTTCATCAGGCTTCGCATTTTGCCAGGAGCAAATGGATCGCCACTGATGATATTGGTCTTCTGGGAAGCGAAGAATGGAATCATTACCTGGAAAAAAGCTATAAACTTGTGTGGGCCGGATTGCCAAATAAAGTTAAAGATCAGCTTAAATAAAAACCAAATCAAATGCCAAAAAGCAATTTTACATTCAGAGGCTCATTATCAATTTTGATTTTGCTAATGATCGTTTCGTGCGTAAGGGCGCCTGAATACACATACCAGGTGGCTGATTGCCAGCTTCCCACGCGCTGGACCAATTCGGTTGGTGTCGAAAATGCCTGGCCCCAGTACCCCCGGCCTGAGATGATCAGGGAAGCGTGGAAAAACCTGAACGGCCTCTGGGATTATGCCATACAGGACAGTTCACTGGGAGCGCCGGAAGCCTGGGATGGGAAAATCCTGGTGCCTTATCCTGTCGAGTCCTCGCTGTCAGGAGTGAAAAGAAAAGTTAATGCAGATCAAAAACTTTGGTATAGCACAGATTTCCGGATTAACAGATCCTGGAAAGGAAAACGTGTGCTGTTAAATTTCGAGGCTGTCGACTGGCAAACGACCGTGTGGGTGAACGGGCAATACATTGGAAGCCATAAAGGTGGCTATGATCCCTTCAGTTTCGATATATCTCGATGCATTGAATGAAAGCCTGGAATACGAATTGCTCGTTGAGGTATGGGACCCCACGGATCAGGGCTTCCAGCCCAGGGGAAAGCAATCTCTCCATCCGGGCGGGATCTTTTATACGTCTACTACCGGTATCTGGCAAACGGTCTGGCTCGAAGCCGTCGGCGAAAACTATATATCGGATTACAAAGTATACCCTGACCTGGATGATTCTCAGTTTAATTTGAAAATAAATTGCGGACAGGAAAATTCTGAAGGCCGGGTGGTTTGTGATTTGTTTGAAGAAGGAAAAAAAGTGGGAAGCGTTGAAGGTAAAGCCGGTGAGATGCTTTCAATTCCAGTGGCTCAGGCTCGTATATGGTCACCTTCAAATCCTTTTCTTTATGATCTGAATATTAGTTTGCTTAAAGGAAATGATACGATCGACCGAGTAAAAGCTTATGCCGCACTTCGTAAAATCAGCCTGGGTCATAATGATGATGGGAAAGCTATCCTTGAGCTGAATAATGAATTCGTTTTCCAGAACGGGCCCCTCGACCAGGGATTCTGGCCTGATGGGATTTACAGCCCGCCGACGGAAGAAGCCATGCGATATGACCTGGGTATGATCCGGGAAATTGGCTTTAATGTTCTCAGGAAACATGTAAAAGTCGAATCCCGCAGGTATTACTACTGGTGTGATAAAATGGGGATGCTTGTATGGCAGGACATGCCGAGCGGTTTTAAGGATTTCGCCGAAAATGAAACCAGGGAAGCCATGCCGGAAGCAGCTAAAGCCCAGTTCAAAACAGAACTGGGACGTATGATCAATACTCATTTCAATCATCCCAGTATACTGATGTGGATACCTTTTAACGAGGGCTGGGGACAATTTGAAACCGATACGATCGTGGACCTGATCCGCGAACTTGATCCCGACCCGGCTCGTGGATGATGCCAGCGGCTGGACCGACAAAGGAGTCGGGGATGTGATTGACATTCACCATTATCCGGAACCCCTTAGCCCAATGCCGGAAGCCACACGTGCTGCAGTTTTAGGGGAATTCGGCGGGCTCGGACTGAAAATAGACGGGCATGGCTGGGTACAGGATAACTGGGGCTATCAGGATATGCAGGATAAAAAGGAATTGCTGGATCTATACAGAAAGTATTATGGGGATATAAGGCTTTTTGTAAAGGTGCCGGGATTAAGCGCCAGTATTTATACCCAGATCACCGATGTGGAAACCGAATCAAATGGCCTCATGACTTATGACAGGGAGGTTTTGAAGATGGACCGGGAAGAACTGGCGAAGATCAACAAAATTGAATAGTTTCCGGAACAGCTTTGAGAACTTCTTTCATTTGTGCATGGCTTCAGAATATCTCTGAAGAATAATTCCTCCTACAATAAATACAAGTCCTCCAAGGGTGGCCCAATGAATTTTCTCACCCACAGTCATATTTATTATAATTAAGGATATAAAAGGAGCGAAGAAGATCAGGTTGCTGACCCGGGCAGTAGTGGATGATAATTGCAATCCCTTCAGCCAGAAAACATAAGCTATTCCCATTTCAAAAAAACCGATATAAGTCACTCCAAGAATGGCTTTCCATCCGGGAACGACGAAAATATCCAGGAATATCACCAATAGGAAAATATAAAAAGTTCCGAAAAGGAAATTCAGAAAAAGCTTCAGGACTTCATCTCTTTTATCCCTGATATTGAAAATCCAGAATAATGACCAGATCACGGTACTTCCGAGCGCCAGTGCGACCCCCACCGGGTTAGTGAAATGCAAGAGCCAGAATTTTCCATTGGTGGCAATGATGACTATCCCTGCAAAACTTATCAGGATAGCGAGGATGCTGCGTGCACTAATTTTTTGTTTGAGAATAAAGAGGGATAAGATAGTCAGCGTGACCGGCCAGGTGAAATTCAAAACCATGGCTTCCTGCGTCAGCAACAGATCATAAGCATAAAAGAGGATGATATAAAAAAGAAATGGATTCAGTAAGCCAAGCAGGGCGGAGTCCAGCCATTCTTTTGGAGATGATTTTCGAAGTAATTCTTTCTTTCCTAAAATCAATAAAATAAAAAACAAGACAAAAACTGAAACGAGGGAAGCGTAGAATAACATTTGCACCGGGTCAAGGTATCTCAGCGTTATCTTAAAGGCGGATCCGACAGTAGACCACATGAGTACTGCCGTCCCGGCATAAAGATATGCTTTGCCCTGTGCTTTCATCTTATTTCGGACTTAGGGCCCAGGCAGGAAAATCGCCCAGGTTGAAATGAAAGGCGCTCCCTGCAAAATAATAAACATACAGTGTTATGATAATCGCACCGATCAGATTTAAAATTAATCCTGTGGATGCCATATCACTCACCTTTATCCTGTTTGAACCAAAGATAATTGCATTTGGCGGGGTGGCTACCGGCAACATAAAAGCCATGGAAGCGCTCAGGGTAGCCGGCAACATTAGCAATAGCGGATGTATTCCCGTACTCACCGAGAGACCGGCCAAAATAGGAAGAACCATTTGAGTTGTAGCTGTATTCGAAGTAAGTTCTGTCAGAAAAGTCATCAACAATGCTATGCATAAAATAATTATAATTGGGTGAAGGTGCATAATAAAGCTCAATTGCTCACCCATATATGATGAAAGCCCGGATTCTTTAAATCCCGCGGCAAGCGCAAATCCGCCTCCGAAAAGAGCACGATGTTCCATGGAAGTTCCCTGGAGGCCCCCCAGGTCATGATCCTTTCCCGGGTTTTTTGCCTGGATGGGATCAGGAAAAGAGGAATCGACATCATAATGGCAACAGTTCCGTCATTCAGATAAGCCGAATGTGTAAACAACCTGGACCATCCTGGTATAACCAGCCCTCCGAAGACAAGATCGCTTCGAAACAGCCATAGGAGGGCCAGGATAATAAAATCAATCAGCACTATCTTCTCTTCAAAAGTAATGGCCCCGAGCCCACGGTATTGGTCCCTGAATGTAGATGGACTCAAACCAGTGGATTCCAGATGTTTAGGCCTGAATCTGAAATGGAGATAAATCCATAAGACACCTAAAAGTATTATGGTGAGAGGGAAGCCAAATATGAACCATTCTGCAAAAGTGATTCCAGGCCCCTGTGGGAACATAATGTGAAAAATACTGGCAAAAGCCTGGTTTGGCGGCGTACCGACCAATGTAGCCAGGCCCCCGACAGAGCAGCTATAGGCCAGACCAAGCAATAATCCGATTGTATATTTTGAAATGTTCTTTTTTCCAAGGCTTTCTTCCAGCTCTTCAATTACGGAGATAACAATAGGGAGCATCATCATGGCCGTAGCCGTATTCGAGATCCACATTGAAAGAAAGGCGGCGGAAAGCATGAAACCAAGGAGTATCCTTCCCGGACTGATCCCGGTGATCATGAGTATACGCAAGGCAATGCGCCGGTGCAACTGCCATCGCTGCATGGCGATGGCTACCAGGAAACCTCCGATAAACAGAAAGATCACATCATTAAAATAGGATGATGAAACTGCCCTTCCGTCCATGATCCCGAAAAATGGAAATAAGACAACCGGAAGGAGGGAGGTGATGGAAAGGGGAATGATTTCGGTAATCCACCATACGGCCATCAGCAAAGCGACAGCAAGTGTATAAGTCACCTGAGGTTCGCCCTGTTTTAGATGGCCAAACAGAACCAATAAGATAAATCCCAGAGGGGCTATAATATAAGCTGTAACTGATCTGAAACTAAAACGCAGTCCTATCGGTTTTTCAGGATTCATCCGTCTATGATCTTCTTTTGACGGAGCAAGATAAAAATTTTAGAAACACAGCCGGAGCGTCTGCCTAAATATTCATAGTTTTGCTAAAATTTTCACAATTAAAGAGATCATATGAAGAAGCTTGGAGTAGTAGCTTTTGGTGGTAATGCACTCATTACAGGGAAGCAGAAAGGGACTATTGATGAGATAGAAGCCAATGCCAATCAGACCTGTGAGCGGCTCATGACCCTGATCAATAATGATTATAACCTGGTGATCACACACGGGAACGGCCCCCAGGTCGGGAATATCATGCTTGCAAATGCAGCCGGTTATAAAGTTTATGGCTTGCCCGAAATGCCCCTGGATATTTGTGTTGCTTATTCCCAGGGTTTTATCGGTTATGTAATGGAGCAACAGCTCCGGAATGTGCTTAAAAAACATGATATCGAACGAGACATTATTACCATTATTACTCAGGTCCTGGTTAATAAGGATGACCCTGCTTTTCAGAATCCTGTAAAACCTATCGGGCCCTTTTATACAAAGGAAGAGGCCGAAAAGATCACTTCCGAGTCAGGTGCAAAGTTTGCTTCTGATCCGCAGGGAAGGGGCTTCCGTAAAGTGGTCGCTTCTCCCAAACCGCTTACCATTTGGAATACCAAGACTATTGAAAGAATTGCCAGAGAAGGACAGATAGTGATAGCTGTTGGTGGTGGCGGTATCCCGGCTTTTTACCTCTCCGAGAATAAATTGCAGGGTATAGATGCCGTGATCGACAAGGACCTGGCTTCAGCTCTGCTGGCAGCTCAGATCAGGGCTCACCGTTTCTTTATCCTGACGGATGTTCCTAAAGTATGCCTGAATTTCAATACTCCACAGGAAATTACACTTGACCGCATGACAATTGCTGAAGCCAAGAAATACCTGGCTGAAGGCCAGTTCAGTGAAGGCAGCATGGCACCAAAGATCCGCGCGGCAGTTTATTTCGTGGAACACAGCGGGAACGATACCATCATCACGAAATCCAACCTCCTGGGTGTGGATGATGGAGGAACCAGGGTTACCATGGTTTAATATGTATTGAGGATTTTTATTTTGAAGGAATTAATATTTATACAATAATCTATAATAAAGACTGATATGGCATTCAATTTACGTAATCGAAGTTTTGTCAAATTACTTGACTTTAGTCCGAAGGAAATTAAATTTATGCTGGACCTGGCATCCGATCTTAAGAAAGCCAAATACAGCGGGACCGAGCAGCAATTGCTGAAAGGTAAAAATATAGCATTGATCTTTGAAAAGGATTCAACCCGCACGCGCTGTGCTTTTGAAGTGGCTGCCTACGATCAGGGCGCTAATGTCACTTATTTGGGGCCAAGCGGTTCCCAGATCGGTAAAAAGGAATCGATGAAGGATACCGCAAGGGTCCTGGGCAGAATGTATGATGGGATAGAGTACAGGGGCTATGGGCAGAATATTGTCGAAGAACTTGCAAAATATGCCGGAGTGCCCGTTTGGAACGGACTTACCAACGAGTTCCACCCGACTCAGATATTGGCCGATTTCCTTACCATGATGGAACATTCGGATAAGCCATTGAACCAGGTTTCATTCTGCTACCTTGGCGATGCCCGGAACAATATGGGAAACTCTTTGATGGTAGGGGCAGCTAAGATGGGAATGGACTTCAGGGCAGCGGCCCCCAAGAAATACCAGCCTGCTGAAGACCTGGTAGCCCAGTGCCGTGAAATTGCCAAAGAAACCGGTGCAAAGATCACTATCACCGACAATCCGGAGGAAGCTGTAAAAGGAGCTGATTTTCTTTATACCGATGTCTGGGTTTCCATGGGTGAGCCTGAATCGGCCTGGAAAGAAAGGATAGAATTGATGATGCCTTTCCAGGTGAACAGCGCATTGATGGCAAAGACGGGAAATCCCCATGTGAAATTCCTGCATTGCCTGCCTTCATTTCATAGCCGGGAAACGATAATAGGAGAGGATATTTACCAAAAATTCGGTGCTCCGGAACTGGAAGTTAGCGATGAAGTTTTTGAATCCCCTGCATCCCTGGTTTTCGATGAGGCTGAAAACCGCCTTCATACCATAAAAGCGATAATGGTAGCCACTCTGGGAAAATAATTGCAATCAAAATAAAAAAACCGCTTGCCGAAATTTTCATATTCAGCAAGCGGTTTTTTAATTGTTATTATTTTGATGATATCTAAAACGTGAAATTATTAGTGTGTCTTAACGAAAAAGGCTACTTTTTCAAGGGAAGTGATCATATCGTATTCTTCCAGGTAAACATCTTTAGGAACAGAAACCGGTTTGGGAGCGTAATTCAGGATGCCTTTTATTCCTGCCTTAACAAGGAGATCGGCAGTAAGCTGGCCCTGATCGGCCGGGACTGTCATGATGCCGATTTTGATATTTTCCTTCTTCACCATTTCACCAATACGGGCAATATCAAAACATTGAACTCCTGAATATTTTTTCCCGACTTTAGCAGGATTGCTGTCGAATACAGCTACTATGGAAAGTTTGGTCCTTTTTCCGCTAAAGTAATTAATCATTGCCCGGCCTAAATTTCCAACACCAATTACGCAGACATTCAGGCCTTTATCGCTGTCAATTATGATACCTATAAGATCAATAAGTTCTTTAATATTATATCCTTTTCTTAAGGTACCGGTGTATCCGATAAGCATAATATCCCTCCGTACCTGCACCGGCGTGATATGAATGATCCGGGCGATCTCGTGACTGAATATATGCGTCTTGCCAGTGACATGCACCAATAAAAGCGCTCTGCGATATTGGCTCAGACGTTCAATTGTCTTATGTGGAAGACTTTTCATATAAAATAGATATATATTTATCGATACTATGCAGCACAAAAATAAACTTCGGTTATCTAATATCCAAATATTTTGTTAATTATTTAACAGCTATTTCAGCCAACCTTTAGATGCATCCGGGCGGGAATCCGTTTCGGAAATATAGGGTTTTATATCCAGCAAGGGGCTGTCATTCAAGGCATCCATTGCAGATGTGTAGATGCGGTTATCTTCTATATTGATGATCTTCACGACATTGAACCCGATTTTATTTACCCTCTTGGGGCTGCGGCTGGCAAAAACTCCTACTTCTGTTCCAGGTTGAATTGGCGGGTGTGCCTTCAAATGGGTCTGGTCCATCTTATCAAAATAATATAATACGATCAAATGACTGAACAATTCCAATCCCTGAAGGCCATCTATATATTCCGGAAAAATTTCAAGATAAAATTGACCTTCCGCCTGTTCATCAGGCCTAAAAGGTCCGCGGTCAGTATAAGGAGTGTGAGTCTTTCCGATGGGCTGTAAAATAATATCCATCCTATTCCGAGCTCTGCAATTTTTTCTTTTTATCGCTCAGCCACTTATACCATTTATCCATTCCCTCACCTGTTTTTACCGAAAGTTCGATAAATTCAAGGTGATGATTGACCCTGCCTGCATATTCCCTTGCTTTTGCAATGTCGAAATCGACATAGGGGAGAAGGTCCGTTTTATTGATGATACAAAGCTGGGATGATTGGAACATAGTCGGGTATTTAGCCGGCTTGTCCTCACCTTCTGTTACTGACATGATGACAACACGGATTTCTTCCCCAAGATCGAAAAGTGAAGGACATACCAGATTACCGACATTCTCAATCATGAGAAAGGCATCATCGGGTACGGAGAGTTTCTTAACAGCTGTATTGATCATGGTGGCATCCAAATGGCAACCATTTCCGGTATTGACCTGGACAACAGGGGCGCCGGCTTTTTCTATCCTGTCAGCGTCTAGCATAGTTTGCTGATCGCCTTCAATAATATAATATTTATGCTTATTCCCTGTTTCTTTGATGGTCTTTTCCAAAAGGCTGGTTTTTCCTGATCCGGGCGAGCTCACAAAATTCAGGGCAAGTATATTACGGGCTTCAAAAAATCCGCGGTTACGCTCAGCCAATAAATTATTTTTGCTGAGAATATCCCTTTCAAGTACGACTTCCCTGGAGTGATCGTGGGAATGGCTGTGAGGATGAATGTGATCATGTTCCGATCCATCATGTTCGTGTGGGTGTTCATGAGTATGTTCGTGTTCAGGTTCTTCACCTGGTTTTCTGATAGTTATCTGGCTGTCTTCACCGCATCCACAAGTTCCGCACATAGCTTAAATTTTTAGATTGAATATTGCTGCAAAGTTAACAATAATTTTTCCCGGCGATGGATTTAAGTTTGAATCAATGAGACTCAATTTTTTCAAGCGAAGCGAAGAAAAAATTGTTAGTCGAATTGATCCCGAAAAGACGAAGTCTTATTCGGGATATGATGGAACTAAATTCCCCGTCTCTTGAGACGAATAAGAGATATTTCCTTAAGATACCCCGCTGCTTGCCGCGGGGTAGTTCATTTGAGGCTACATGTAAGTACTTTCTATACTTTTTTACAATTAAGTATTATTTAGGTCAGATCAGAATGAATGTCTCTTAATTTTAAATTCTTCTAAATTATTTTTTTGAGCCCTGATGCTTGTCAAAGGGTCATTATATTGCGTAACTTAGAGTATTATTAACAGTAAAAAATATTATTATGCCTAAGGTAGTTTCACTAACAGTAAAATGCCCTCACTGCAGTGCTTCCCTGATGGATGAAGGCCATCTGATCAATAATAAACCAAGTATCAGACTAAGTATTGAAACGCCACTCCATCAAAAGGGTAATATTTGGTTGAGCTCAATTTACGGGGATTTTAATTATTCCTGTGAATTTGAGATTCATGAAGGAGATGTCGTAAAGTTTACCTGTCCTCAGTGTCAGGAAGACCTTAAGAAAAAGAAGATAGAATGTGATATCTGCGGCGCACCGATTATTTCGGTCAATTGCAGTATTGGAGGAAGGGTCAGTTTTTGTTCCAGGAATGGCTGTAAGAACCATTACGTAGTGTTTGAAGAACTGGACACCACGATCCGCAAGTATTATGATGAATATGGCTATCACTAGGAAGATACACTGAACATTCCTTAGCAGATCCGCGGTAATTGTTCCCCTGCCAGCATATCCAGGATTCTTTTTCCACCTATACCCGTTTCCATCCACGCTTTGCCTGGATAGGTGTTGCCTATTTCACCTATAAGCGAAGCTTCTTTTCCAAATTCATGTTTATGCATGATTTCCAGTACTTTTTGTGCATCCTCATCTGCCACTATCAGCAATACTTTCCCCTCATTGGCCACATAAAGAGGGTCAAATCCCAATAACTCACAAATACCCCTAACCTTTTCATTCACCACCAGGGCAGATTCATTTATACGTATGTCAAATTCCCTGCCTTCGGCAACTTCTGCAAGAACAGTAGCAAGACCGCCACGTGTGGGATCACGCATAAAACGGACCCCCTCACTGACTTTCAGTATTTGGCCTATCAGATCATTCAAACAAGCGCAATCAGACTGGATATCCGATGCGAGGTTCAGGTCATTACGGGCAGCCAGGACGGCCATTCCATGATCCCCGATCGAACCGTTTATTATAATTTTATCCCCGGGTCTTATCCGGGAACCCTTTGCTATTTCCGAATGAGCGGGATCTATCCTTCCGATTCCCGAAGTATTGATAAAGATTTTATCACATTTTCCCCGGTTAACTACTTTGGTATCCCCGGTCACTATCATAATCCCGGCTTTATTGGCTTCCCTGCCCATCGAACCGACAATTTCCTCAAGGCTGGCAATCGGAAAACCTTCTTCTATAATAAAGGAAGCGCTCAGGTAAAGAGGCTCGGCACCTGAAACAGCTAAATCATTCACCGTTCCGCACACGGCCAGCTTACCGATATTCCCCCCTGGGAAAAAAATAGGATCAACTACAAAGGAATCGGTGGTAAAAGCTATCTGCCCCGTATCCGTTTTTAATATAGCAGCATCGGTTTGTTCTTTAAGTATGTCGTTGGTAAAATTCCTTACGAACAGGTCCCTGATCAGTTCATGGCTGAGTTGTCCGCCACTTCCATGGCCCAATAATATATTTTCATTCTTTATCATAAATTTTCTTCTTTCCCGGAAAAAGAGATACATGTTCAGATCTTCCGACCAGGCAAAATTAGTATATCAGGCAGAAATATTGTAATAAGTTTTACCTGTTAAAACGATAATATGCATGACAGGCACCTTCATGGGATACCATACAAGCCCCGACAGGATTCTGAGGAGTGCAGGCTTTTCCGAAAAGTTTACATTCTTTGGGGTTTTTAATTCCTTTCAGGACATCGCCGCAAATGCAGCCCTTATCTTCCCTGGTAGGTTCTACCTGAACCTCTATCATTCTTTCAGCATCATGTTGTGCATATTTCATCCGGATGCCCAGGCCGCTTTTTTTTAGAATCCCCAATCCCCGCCACCAGTCGTCGCGCAACTCGAATACTTCATTCAGCATTTCCCGGGCTTTTGGGTTGCCATCGGGCCTGACGGCTCTCTTATATTGAATTTCCACATCAGGCTTTCCGCTTTCAATTTGTCTGACCAACATCAGGATAGACTGCATAAGGTCGACCGGCTCAAAACCGGAAATAACACAACCGAGTTTGTATTTTTCAGCTATATCCCGATATATTTCCATGCCTGTTATGGTGCTTACATGGCCGGGGGCGATGTAGCCATCAATCCGGACCCCTTCATCTATAAGGGCCGCCATGGCTGGTGGCATTATTTTATGAGAACTTAGAAGATAAAAATTCAGGATATTCTGTCCAAAGGCATTTATGATAGCAGCGGCGCTCGCCGGGGCAGTAGTCTCAAATCCAATACCCAGGAAAATTACTTTTTTGTCTGCATTTTTTTTGGCTATTTGTACGGCGTCCAATATGCTGTATACTATACGGATATCAGCTCCTCTGGCTTTTTCTAGATCGAGTGTGGATGTTGAGCCTGGTACACGGATAAGATCACCATAGGTGGTGATGATCACATCCGGAAGCCGGCTGAAAGCAATCGCGTGGTCGATGAATTTCCGGCTGGTAACACAAACCGGGCATCCAGGCCCGCTTAAGAGTTTAATATTGTCAGGTAACAGGCTGGGTATACCGAATTTTTGAATAGACATGGTATGCCCACCGCATACTTCCATCAGTCCGATTTTCTTTTTGGAAATTTTCCGGATCTCATCAGCAAACTGGCTGACAAGTTCCTTGTTCCTGTATTCATCTATATATTTCATCAAAAATCAAATAAAAAAATCTGAAAAGAATTATGATCAATATGCTTAACAGAAGTGAAGAATGCCGGTTTATTTTTTCCCAAGTCCGCGGTTTCCTGAATCCAGCACATATTTCCATTTACCACTATTATCTTTCTTCCAGATGTTTATATAGGTCCCTTCATTGGTGATAGTATTTCCATCAGGAGAAAGGATTTCCATTTTATAAATGCCATAAGTATATCCCAACTCCCCGGAAGCGGCGACGCTGGCGAAAGATGGTACCCAGGTCAGGCTCATATTGGTATCAGAGGTACTGTACATGTCCAATATTTTTTGTTTACCGACTATAGGATACTTATTGGGTCTCAACAAGACACAATCATCGGAGAGATATTCGTAGAAACAATTATTAATCCCCTTCTTGACTGACTCCTGAGCAAAACCCCGGTCAACATTCAATAATTCATTTGCAAGAGCTTCTGTATCGGTTTGACGATTGCAGCTTAATTGGATCAGTATAGTTGGGATTAGTAGTGAAAATGAGAGTAATCGTTTCATAATCAGCTTATATTATTTCTGGATAATAGTAATCCTTACTGTCAAAATTTAATTCTAAAGAGAAGGTATTTAAAGTGGATATAGTCCGGGTCTTATGTATGTTTGCTGTGAAACTGCATATTATTACTCTTTTCATCCCTCAAAAATAATAAAACTGTTACTGATAAATAGATAATTCCGGATATATTATTGATATATTTAATTTATTGTGTACTATATTGAATTTAAGGATTTTCAGCCGGAAATTAGTAATTCCCGATGCTTTGCTGCAATAGCAAGCTGACCGAGTGCAATGCCCCCATCATTCGTTGGGATGCTTTTTTGTGAATATACTTTAAATCCTTGAGCAATGAGTTCTTTTTCAGTAGATTCGAGGAGATATTTATTCTGAAAGCTGCCACCGGATAATGCAACTTTGGATATACCCCGTTTCAGATGAACCTGATTTACCGATTCCAGTATCATATTTTTAATAGTATTATGAAATTTGGATGAAATATAACTCACAGGATTCCGGTTAAGGATATCCTCTGCAATTCCCCTGATCATGGAAGTGCTTTCAATAATGTCCGATGTTTTGAAAGGATAACTTTCAGATACCGATTGCTTAATAGCATGTTCCAACCTCATAGGCGCCTCGGCATGAAAGGAGGAAATTGTGCATAGGCCGGTCATGGCCGAAACTGCGTCAAAAAGCCGGCCCATACTGGAAGTTAGTGGAGTATTAATGCTATTTCGGATTGCTGAAATTACTATTTCCAGATCATGTTTAGGGAAAGCGGAAAGGAAAGGCAGCTTCAATTTGAAAATATCATCTCCATATGCATGATAAAGGTATGAAACTGCCATTCTCCAAGGCTCCTTTGTTGCTTTATCACCCCCTGGCTGTGGAATATATTCAAGATGTGTCAGCCTTTCGTATGATGATAAATCGCAAAGTAATATTTCTCCGCCCCAGATATTCCCATCATCACCCAGGCCAACTCCATCGAAACTGATTCCTATAACTTTTTCATCCAGTCCGTTTTCAGCCATACAAGAGGCAATATGTGCATGATGATGTTGGGTCATGTAAACTGGAATGTCTCCATTATGTTTTGAAAATTCTTCGGCAAAGCGTGTGGAAAGGTAATCAGGATGCAGGTCACATGCTATCAAATCCGGTTTTATCCTGAAAAGCCTGTTAAAACGTTTAACGGATTCCTGATAAAATTCCAGCGTTTCTATATTTTTAAGGTCCCCGATATGCTGGCTCAGAAATGCCTGGCTGCCCCTGCCCACACAAAAACAGTTTACCAGTTCCGCGCCGGCGGCAAATATGCCTTCCGTCTGCAGGTTTAAATAAACCGGAGAGGGGGCATATCCCCTTGATCTTCTGATAAGCCTTGGCTCATTTCCGGCAATAAAAGTGACGCTGTCATCTGTCCGGTTATAAATTTCCCTGTTATAAAATAAAAAAGCATCGGCAAGCTGACTGAGCTCAATTTTTGCAATGTCATTGTCGATCACAATGGGTTCATCCGTTTTATTGCCACTGGTCAAAACGACGGCCCTTGTATGAAGTTTTTCAAATAAGAGGTAATGTATCGGCATATAGGGAAGCATCACCCCGGAGGTGTGAAATCCGTTGCTGACACTTTCGGGCAGGGAACTTATATCAGCTTTGTTTTTCAGTAGAACGATGGGACGGCGCCATGACTTTAACAAGGCTTCTTCGGCTTCGTTTAATTCCATACTGATCCGGACGCTTTCAACATCCGCGAACATCACGGCAAAAGGTTTGCCTTCACGCATCTTCCTTTCCCTTAAAAGTTTTACGCTCTGGTTGTTGAAAGCATCACATGCAAGGTGAAAACCACCCATTCCCTTAATGGCCAGAATTTTTCCTTCATCAAGTAAGGATGCCGCTTTGTTCAGGATGTCCGGGAGCAGGCTGAAGTTTAATTCTCCGATTTGCAATTCATATTCAGGGCCGCATTGATTGCAGGCTATGGGTTGGGCATGAAAACGCCTGTCAATTACGTTCTCGTATTCTTTCCGGCATTGGGGACACATCGGAAAAACATCCATCGTCGTCTTATCACGATCATAGGGAAGGTCCCGGATTATTGTAAATCGTGGGCCGCAATTGGTGCAATTGATGAAGGGATAATCGATCCGGTGGGACTGACTTTTCATATCCTCAAGGCATTCGTCACAAACAGCAATATCAGGACTCACTTCGGTTATTTCGCTAGATTGGTTCGCGCTTTTAATGATCTTAAAAGAATCATGACCTTCAAGTTCCGAGACAACAGTCCGGAACTCCCGTATTTGAGAAGCCGGGGGAGCTTTGGAAACAATCTGTTTTTCAAAGATATCCAAATGTTCATCCAATCCCTCCACGTGTATAATGACTCCGTCGTTGCGATTTTCCACCCATCCTTTCAAATGGTTTTCTATAGCAATACGGTATACAAAGGGCCTGAAACCAACTCCCTGAACCAATCCCCTGACATGTATATTTCTGCCGGATATGGATTGAACTTTTCCTTTCATAATTCCGAAAAGTCAAAAATTAATTTCATGCAAAAATAATCTTTTAAACTTGCCATAAAGAGTCGCATATCCTGATGATCAGAAAAATGGAAAAATCTCCTCAATAATTTATAAATGTATGTGATTATATCAATATATAAATTATATATAGATGAATTTAATTTGAATTAATTCTAAATTGATTATTAGGCTTGTATACTTGCGAAATACCTTTAATTTTGTGTTGTGAAAAAATTAACAAATAAGGACTGATTATCAAATAATTATATAAACCATATGTCTATATGAAAGCGCAAATACAGCGTATTATTGAAGAAACCGGTAATGATCGTTCCAGGCTCATGGATATCCTTCACGGGGTCCGGAGTATATACGGTTACATTGCCGATGATGCTGTAAATGAGATATCTAAACAGTTAAACATTTCAGCAGCTGATGTAAAACAAACAATTTCATTCTATCATTTTTTCTCCACCAAGCCCAGGGGGAAATATGAAGTCTATCTTAATAACAGTGCAGTGGCCTGTTTAATGGGAAGGGATGAAATTGCCAAAACCTTTGAACAGGAAGCGGGTATTAAATTCAATTCAGTCACGGCCGATGGTCTCATCGGGCTTTGGGATACCTCTGATATTGGAATGAATGATCAGGAGCCTGCTGCTATCATTAATGGAAACGTGTTTACAAAATTGACCCCTTCCAAGGTGAGGGAGATTGTGGCTGGTTTTCGAAGCAGTAAAGATGTTAAGGAAATGATTACCAAATATGGCGATGGGGAGAACAGTCATCCGCTGTTAAAATCTATGGTCCATAACAATTTGCTGAAAAAGGGCCCGGTCCTGTTTTCGGATTATGAAGTTGGACTTGGATTGAGGAAGGCTGTCAATATGACTCAGGATCAGGTGACCGAAGAAGTAAAGCGTTCAAATCTCAGAGGACGCGGAGGCGCTGGTTTTCCTGCCGGATTGAAATGGGAATTTTGTCGCAAGTCCAGGGGGAAAAGCACTTATCTTGTGTGCAATGCAGATGAGGGAGAACCCGGTACATTTAAAGAAAGGGTAATACTGACCGAAGTGCCCAAACAATTATTCGAAGGCATGATCATTGCCGGATATGCTATCGGTGCTAAAGAGGGTATACTCTATCTCCGTTTTGAATATGCTTATATGAAAGAGTACCTGGAGAATGTCCTTGGGCAGTTGCGTCAGGGAAACCTCCTCGGTAAAAATATAGCCGGAAAACAAGGATTCGATTTTGATATCCGGATCCAGCTTGGAGCGGGTGCCTACGTATGCGGGGAGGAATCTTCCCTGATAGAATCTATGGAAGGTAAAAGAGGTGAACCCCGCAATCGTCCACCTTTCCCGGTACAAAAGGGCTATCTGGATCAGCCGACCGTTATTAATAACGTTGAGACCCTTTCTTCTGTCGTGAAGATCTTGATCAATGGCGGCGATTGGTTCAAATCCATGGGGACCAAAGAATCAGCCGGAACCAAACTTCTGAGTATTTCAGGGGACTGTCGTCATCCCGGAGTTTATGAAGTAGAGTGGGGCCTGACCGTCAATGATATTCTGGAATTAGCCGGAGCATCTTCTGTACAGGCTGTGCAAATCGGCGGACCTTCAGGAACCTGCATCAATCCAACGCAGTTTTACCGTACCCTTGGTTTTGAAGATCTGGCTACCGGTGGGTCTATTATTATAATAGGTAAGCATCGCAATTTATTGAAAGATGTAGTCCTCAATTTTATGGATTTCTTTATTGAGGAATCCTGCAGTTCATGTGCCCCCTGCCGTTCCCTTACAGTTATTCTCCGGAATAAACTGCAAAAGTTATTGGACGGTTATGGCACTAAGAAAGATATCGAGGAAATCCTGGTCTGGTCAAAGTATATGAAACAGGCAAACCGCTGCGGATTGGGGCAAACTGCTGCAAATCCAATTATTTCAACCGTGGATAATTTCAGGCATCTCTATGAAGACCTGGTTTCTTCAGGCGATGATTATCTCTCAACTTTTGATATGGAAGATGCGGTGGCGGACTCATGTGCTTACGTCGGCAGGATACCTAAGATCCATCAATCATAATTCGGATAAACTCTTTAAGATCAATGTATATGAGTGACAAGATTAAATTCATTCTCGACGATAAAGTTTGTTATGCGGCAGCAGGTCAAACTATTATGGAAGCTGCTGTTGAAAACAGTGTTTTCATCCCTTCACTTTGTTTCCTCAAAGATGTCAAACCGGCTGGCTCATGCCGTATCTGCAATGTTAAGGTAAATGGCAGGAATATGACAGCCTGCACAACACCGGTGGCAGAGGGTATGGTTGTTGAAAATATGGTGCCGGACCTGGAAGAAATGCGGAAAACCATTATTGAAGTGTTATTCGTTGCCGGAAATCACTTTTGCCCGGCTTGTGAGAAAAGCGGAAATTGCGAGTTACAGGCTCTGGCATATCGCTACCAGATGATGGTTCCACGTTTCCCATATGAATTTCCAAGAAAGATGCTGGACGCATCCCCAAAATTCCTTATGCATGACCGCAACAGATGTATCATGTGCAAACGCTGCATAAGAACTGTGAAGAAAGACGGGAAAAATGTCTTTGCTTTCAATGGAAAAGGCGGTGAACACCTGCATGTGGAAATGGATCATGTTTTGGCTGATCAGCTTACAGAGAAGGAAGCATTGGAAGCCATGGACATATGCCCGGTAGGTGCCATCATAAAAAAGGAGAGAGGCTATTATTCTCCCATAGGTCAACGCAAGTTTGATCATGAACCCATAGGTTCTGAATTAGAGAAAAAATAAGGTCATAATATTTAAAAAATATAAAAAATGAGTAAACCAATTGTAGCTACGACCTCGCTTGCCGGCTGTTTTGGCTGTCATATGTCACTTCTGGATATCGATGAAAGGATACTGGAACTAATTGAGGTTGTGGAGTTCAATAAATCCCCGGTTGATGACATTAAAACATTCACCAAGGAATGTGATATTGGCCTCATAGAAGGAGGTTGCTGTAACAGCGAAAATATTGCGGTTCTGAAGGAATTCAGGAAACATTGCAAGATTTTGATCTCTGTGGGTGAATGTGCCATCATGGGAGGCCTGCCCGCATTGCGGAATGGCATCCCGGTGCAGGAATGCATCAATGAAGCATACCTGAATGGACCTACCGTAGGACTGAATACGGAAAAGATTCTTCCAAACGACGATGAACTGCCGATGATCCTTGACAGGGTTTATCCATGTCATGAGATCGTGAAGATGGATTACTTCCTTCCGGGCTGCCCGCCGAGTGCCGAACTGATCTGGAATGCATTGATTGCCCTGGTCACCGGAAATGAAATTAATTTACCATACGAAGTTGTTAAATTCGATTAATAATAGAAATTCGCAATATGTCACAGAAAATAACCATTGAGCCCGTAACCCGGGTTGAAGGACATGGCAAAGTTACCATACACCTCGATGATCAGAATAATGTGCAGCAAACCCGGCTTCATATAGTTGAATTCCGTGGTTTTGAACGATTTGTACAGGGACGGCCTTACTGGGAAGCCCCGGTACTGGTGCAACGCCTTTGCGGGATATGCCCGGTAAGTCATCATCTTGCTGCAGCCAAAGCATTGGATGTTATTGTCGGAGCCGGAACAGGCGATGGCCTTACACCAAGCGGTGAAAAGATGAGAAGATTGATGCATTACGGACAAATGTTCCAGTCGCATGCCCTGCACTTTTTTCACCTGGTCTCCCCCGATCTGCTGTTTGGAATAGATGGGGACCCCGCTATTAGAAATGTCATTGGAGTAGCCCTCATGCATAAAGACCTTGCAGTACAGGGTGTAATGATGCGTAAATACGGGCAGGAGATCATCAGGGCTACGGCAGGTAAAAAAATACATGGAACCGGAGCTATTCCGGGCGGGATTAATAAACATCTATCAAGGGAAGACAGGGAATCTTTCATAAACGGAGCCGATCCTCTGAATATAGAACAGATGATAAGCTGGGCCCAGGGAGCTCTCGATTTCTTTAAGGATTATTATAAAAAGAACAAGGATTTCATCGATCATTTTGCTGAGTTCCCTTCCAATCACCTCAGCCTGGTCCGTAAAGACGGAGCGCTGGATTTCTATCACGGGGTTCTCAGGGCGGTTGATGCCGATGGAAAGCGGATACTGGATGACGTAGATTACCAGAATTATCTTGAATATATTGAAGAAGAAGTCAAGAGCTGGAGTTATATGAAATTCCCGTACCTTAAACATCTCGGGAAAGAAAAAGGATGGTACAGGGTAGGTCCTCTGGCCAGGCTGAATACCTGCGATTTTATTCCTTCTCCTTTAGCACAGAAAGAATTTGAAGAATATAAAAAACTTACAAACGGGAAGCCGAACAATCATTGTATGCATTATCATTATGCCAGGTTGATCGAAACTCTCCATGCGGCTGAAGTAATCAGGGACCTGTTGAATGACCCGGACCTGATGGAGGGTGAATTGCTTACCAAAGGAACCAAGGTCAATGAAGGTGTAGGTGTTATCGAAGCACCTCGCGGTACGCTCTTCCATCATTACAGGATCAACGCTGATGACCAGATAGAGATGGCTAACCTGATAGTATCGACTACAAACAATAATGAGCCGATGAACCAGTCAGTAAACCGGGTGGCTAAATCCTGGATGAATGGGAAATCAGAGATAACCGAACCAATGATGAACGCGGTGGAAGTTGCGATCCGGGCCTATGATCCCTGCCTCAGCTGTGCAACTCATGCCCTTGGACAAATGCCACTCGACATTACTCTCTACGACAATTTGGGGAATGTTCTGGACAGGAAACATACCTGATCATTGAAAAAGTTCTTTAAAATACTTGTATACGGTTTTGGAAATCCAGGGCGTCAGGACGACGGACTTGGTATAGAATTCGCCAACAGATTGGAAAGCTGGACAAAAGAAAAGGCAATGGAAGGCTTTGAATTCGATACCAATTACCAGTTGAATATTGAGGATGCCGATACAATTTCGACAAGAGACCTGGTCATTTTTGCAGACGCTTCTACTGAAGACATCGATAGTTTCTGCGTGACCCGCGTCACAGGTACGGATGATGTGGCCTTCACCTCTCATGAAGCTTCGCCCGGATATATTCTGAAACTCAGTAAGGATCTTTTTGATAAAAATCCCTATACCCTTTTAGTTCATCTTAAAGGATATGAGTGGGAATTAAAAGAAGGACTCACAGAAAAGGCTAAACAAAACCTTGAGGATGCACTTGGTTTTTTCAGGAAGAGAATTGCTGAACCGGATTCTTTATTTAAATTGCCTGGTGAATCAAATCAAAAATGTATAGATAAAAATTGAAAATCAACGAAAATGGACCTTTCTACAACTTATATGGGCTTGAAATTGCGCAACCCGATCATTGTCAGCAGTTCACGACTGACCGGATCAATTGATGATATAAAAAAATGTGCTGATTACGGGGCTGGTGCAATTGTCCTGAAATCTTTATTCGAGGAGCAGCTCCTTGCTGATTCCGAGAGATTAATGGATCAGGATGAAAAGTATTTCTGGTTTCCTGAAGCCATTGATTATATAAACACCCACGCTAAGGACTTTGGAGTGGGCAATTATCTCAGTCTGATCCGGGAAGCCAAGGCTTATACAAAAATTCCAATCATTGCCAGTATTAACTGTGTCAGTCCGGTGGAATGGCCCTCCTTTGCCCGTAAACTGGTAGAAGCCGGAGCTGATGCCATTGAATTAAATATTGCGATTGTACCTTTCAATGAAAAAATGAACAGCAGTGATATTGAAGATACTTATGTCCAGATAGTGACCGAAGTTAAAAAGAATGTGGATGTGCCTGTTTCTGTTAAACTTGGATCATTCTTCAGTAACCATATGCAGATTATCCGGCGTTTATGTGTTGCAGGCATTGATGGAGTAGTCCTTTTTAACCGCTATTACCGACCGGATATTGATATAGATGATGAAATCGTCGTCCGTTCCAATGTCTTGAGTGCCCCTGAGGAAATGGGACAACCGCTTCGTTGGGTTTCACTTCTTTCCCAAAAGGTAAAATGTGATATAGCAGGCAATACCGGCATACATGATGCGAAAGGCATGATAAAAATGCTACTTGCAGGTGCATCTTCAATACAGATATGCTCAACCCTTTATAATAACGGGATCGGATATATAGATACCATGCTGTTTGATCTGAAAAAATGGATGGATCGTAAAGGCTATGATTCAATCGATGAATTCAAGGGGAAAGTAGCCCGTTATCAAGATAATGTTGCTGTTTTTGAAAGAATTCAGTTTATGAAACAATCTCTGGGGGATTGATAGAAGTTTCAATTGAATTTGTATTCTAATGACCCGGCTGTATTTTGGCCGGGTTTTTTTATTCGAAAGTAAGGCTAAAAGCCTGATGGACCTTATCATTCATTCATAGATGCTCCCTGGAGGACATATACATATTTCCAGGTTTCCAGAAAATGAATTATTTGACCAACAGGGTAATCCCTGTCACCACGAAGCATTAACATATCAGCATCGGTAACTTTTATAGTTCCGCACTTCAGATAAGTTTGCCAGATATGTTCCAGGTACCAGACAGGTTCAAATCCCCAGCGATTGTCTAGTATTTTTCGTTCAATAAAAAGCTTTTTTGGTATTTCCAGGAATATTTTTTTATCATATAATTTATTCAGTTCCTGCTGATAAAAAACAAGGAAACCTTCGGCTATAACAATCTGATATTTATTGGATGCGTCCGAAATAGCCTGCTGAAAACGCTTGAAATCAATTGATAAGGGATCCTCCCAATCAATCCGGTCCCTCACCCTGGGAATATTTTCTACAGCATTGATGAAATCGTCCTGGTGAATGATCTTCACAGAAATATCCCTTAACTCTTCCTGAAGTATCCCTGCAAGAGTAGTTTTACCTGCATTACTGACTCCCCCAATTCCTATAATCATACCTAAATTAGATTTAAATAAGGAACCTGCTAATTTTCGGGCAAAATTAAAAAACTTATCACCTAAACTTTTCTTTCGGTCTTTTAATTATTCCTCTGATTTAAATTAATCAAATATCCTGCCATAACTATACGATATTCTTTCCTGATATTGTAGAGCAGGGTCTTAGTATCTGATGTTTAGGCACCCGGATCGGTACCGAATTTAATAAGCAGTTTTATCGTATTCAGTAAGATATTTCTATTTTCCTGATTGATCCGTGAAAAAAGGTTTTACGGTAAGCATCATCCATACCCAACTATAAATCCGGTTATTAGCCGGGTTTATGCCTTGCAGCTTTTCCATAGATGCTGTTGGGAGCAGTATAGAATATCCTCCTTTCAGATTCACAATACTGAACATATCCCAAGAAATGCTGAGATCAGCCTCCGGGCCAAGTTCGCTGGCCAGGTAAGTCTTGCCGGTTCCATCAAAATATGGATCTCTAACTTCATTCTGTAAAAGAAAATAATGTAAATCAAGGTTTAGATAGGATTTTGAATGATAAGCCCATTTGAACTGCAGAAAGGGGTCAATCAGTCCGCCTGAACCTGTAGCCTTTTGCAGATTGTTAAAATAATCAAGATTGCCGTAATACCTGTGCCGGGCGCCATAAAGTATATCAAATGAATGTTCCTTTTCCAGGTAGTCTGTATTTGTACTGGAAGCATTATCGCCGGAAAGATAGTCAAGTCCGGCACCAAGACTCAGTTTTCCTAACTTATAATTTCCCCTGACTGAAAGCATGTAAGCGCTCTGTCTCATCCCGCTCCGGTTTCGTCCATTCTGATAATAAACACTGGCATTTGCATTGAATCGATCAAAACCGGCATTCAGGTAAAAGCCATAAGAGCCCATTACATACAAGACTTCAGAACTATCATTTTTTGTGAAACCGGAGGCAATGGCACAGGCTGACAAATCCAACCAGTTTGTTAATTTATTTCTGAAATATATATAATTCAGGGTCCTCATACGGTTTGCAGGATAATCATTTCCCCAGCTGTTATCTGCTATGTTGTTCCATGATAAAGCCAGGTCTATCCTGAAATTTTCAGTTTTATGCTGTAAAAACAAGGCATCATATTTCAGCTCATTCTGGTTCCATGACCTCCGTGAAATAAGCCGTTCATCTTCAAAATATAAATACTGACGACCGATCCTGATTAGATTGTCCTTTGGCAATTTGATGGTAAACCAGGCTTCATTCAGGTCAATGCTCGACTTATCCCCAAAAACCCCGGTAGCGCTGTAAAGTTCTTCTTCACCCCAAACTCTTACATCCTGTATACCCATTCCGAACTCCAACATCCCGGTTTTGTAATTTGCCGTTAGTCGGGTACGCTGAGTTATAATCCAGACCGGACTCATGCCCTGGCTGTTCAGTTTGCTGTATCCATCCCGGAATTCAAATCTTGGCCGATATTCACCTTTCAGGATGAATTGTGAATGGGCTGTGGAAAATGCTAATACGAAGAGGACTGATAAAAAGATTTTTTTCATCAATATAATCTTTAAAAATTAATAAAATAAACCTTTCAGATATGCCTTGGTCTTTTCTTCTCGGGGATCATTGAAAATAACTTCTGCCGGGCCCTGCTCTATCACTTCTCCCATATACATGAAAATAACATGATCAGCAATCCTTTTAGCCTGGCGTAAAACATGGGTCACCAACACTATGGTATAATTCTTTTTAAGATCTATAAACTTATCTTCAATGGCCTGGCTTGAGATGGGATCCAGGGCCGAAGTTGGTTCATCGGCCAGGATAATTTCAGGATCTACCGCCAATCCGCGTGCCAGGCAAAGCCTTTGCTGTTGTCCTATACTTAGTTTAGAAGCCGGTTCCTTTAACCTGTTTTTAACCTCTTCCCAGAGATTGGCCTGCTGCAAATATCGTTCGACCCTCATGTCCAGGTATTTCCTGTCCCTCCGGCCACTGATCCTCAATCCATAAGCTACATTATTGTAAATATTCATCGGCAAAGGAAAGGGCCGCTGAGATAAAAGACCCATTTTCTGGCGCAGACTAAAAATATCAATCTGTGGATTCAGGATATCTTCATCATTAATAAAAATCTGTCCGGAAACCTTTACATCCGGATAAAGGTCGGTAAGTCGGTTCATACTTTTCATCAGGGTCGTTTTTCCACAACCCGAAGGTCCCAGAATAGCCGTAATCTTCTTTTCAGGAATAGAAACATTGATGTTCTTAAGTATATGTTGTTTACCTATGTACAAGTCAAGGTCCTGAACTTTTATTTTAACGCCTTCCTCCATATTAGTAATTAATTTTATGTTTTTGGTACTTTCTTGAATAAAGACGTGCCAGTATGCTGATAATTAAAATTATAACAGTCAGGACAAGGGCAGAAGCATAAGCCCTTTCCTGTACTTCCCGGATAGGGGACGACAACTGGAAAAAGATGGCAAGGGGCAGTGTAGCAGTAGGTTGTAAAAGGGAAGTCGGAATATGATCGGTATAACCAGTGGTAAACAAGACTGAGGCCGCATCTCCGATGGCCCTGCCAAACGAAAGAAGTATAGCAGTGACTATGCCGGGTGAAGCCTGTCTCAAAAAAACGCGGTAAGCGGTTTCGGAATTTGTGGATCCCAGGGAAAGAGAGGTTTCCAGCAAGCCAATTGGAATCGTTTTTAAAACTTCATCAATGGCCCTGATCATAATAGGTATAATGAAAAGGCTAACCGTTATGATCCCGGCGAGCAGGGAGGTCCTCATGCCGAAATAGATCATGATTGAGAAGCCGAAAGCCCCATATACTATTGATGGAATTCCCCATAGCAGGTCCAGGAAAAAACGTATGGTGTTTACCAGCTTTTTGCGTCTTACCAGAATTGTATTCATCAGCAAAGCAACAGGCAAACCGAAGATAAAGGCAAGAAGGGTAGCTCCAATCGAAAGGTAGAGCGAACCTATTATGGCATTCAGGATACCTCCTTCCTTTCCGAAATAGAATCCCCCTTTCGGGGTCTGGCTGAGCATTTCCCAGGATATAGCCGGCAGGCCTTTGTATAAAATACTGAAAATGATAATTAAAAGGGTCAGGACGATCAGGGTGGTGGAAAAAAACATCAGTACCCTGAATACTTTTTCTTCTATATATCTTGCCTTTTTAAAAGATTTCATTTTTATTTTTTTAAAATGAAAAGATCAATTTGTGTGTTTTTCGAGGCGGATAATTGCAAGTCTGGATGCGATATTGAACAAGAGTACCACCACGAAAAGGATTAAGGCAGCCAGCATCAATGCTGAATCATACATCGGTATCGATAGCATTTCACCGTAATTATTTGCTATAAGTGCCGGAAGAGGATATCCGGGCTGAAATACCCCGGTGGGGATTTTCGCCACATTTCCTACCACCATCAGAACCGCGATCGTCTCCCCGAAAGCCCTTGACAATCCAAGGCCAAAAGCTGAGATGATACCCGGAAAAGCTTTTCTAACCATAACCCTTTTTATGGTCTGCCACTGGCTGGCTCCCAAAGCAAGGGAAGCTTCTTTCAGTTCGTCAGGAATGGTCCTGAAAACATCGATCAGAATATTCAGAACGAAAGGAATGATCATCACGGCCAATACTATGGAACCCGAAATAATACTATAACCCGAAATCTCTTTTCCGAAAAGCGGCGCCACATAATTGGAGATAAAGGGTACTATGACCAGAATACCCCAGACTCCATAAATTACCGATGGGATTCCGGCCAGGATGTCGATGACCGGATGCATGATTTTCAGAACCCAGCGTTTGGCATATTGGGTCAGATGGATGGAAGTCAGCAGGCAAACCGGTCCTGCTATTAGCAATGCCAGGATAGTAACCCATAAGGAGCTGATGATAAAAGGCAGAAAACCGAATTTTCCCGAAAGTGGCCTCCAGTCTGCCGAAAAGAGTAAGTGCGAAAGGGATTGTCCTTCCAGGAGCATGTGTGATTTGAATAAAAGCCCCAAACCCAGAATTATGGGCATGAGGATCACTAAGACCAGGCTAAGGTACATCCATGAACTATGCAAGCGGTTTCGCAAATACCTTTGTATGCTGAGCTTCATCGCTTTAAACCGGATTTAAGTTTATTTCTTTCGCTCTCAATCATTTGAGGGGACAACTGCACGTATCCGGCCTGATTGACATATTGCTGGCCTTCGCTAAGTATCCAATCCAGAAAGGCAATTACGACCGGGTTATCGGGTTTGCCACCAGCTACAAAATACAGTTCTCTGGCGGGTGGACTGGGATAGCGCATATCCCGTATAGCATTCATGACAGAGTCAAGGCTGCCATAGAAGTTTTCATCAGGATCGATGAGCCCGTTCGCATTCAGATCTATCGGGATGATCTGCAAGCCCGGGTATAGTTTCCGGCTTGTCATATCATAGGCATAGACCACATTATTATAACCGATACCCAGGGGATCGTTTTTGACAGCATCGGCGATGCCCGGATCCCCGAATACCCCGACACCCTTCAGGGCTTCCTGGTTTTGGCCCAGGTATTTGCCCCACATTTCCGCAGCTCCGCATGCATCAGAGCGGGTATATATATTCATTCTGGAAGAATTCTGATCTTTGGTGTATTCTCCCCAGGTGTGAATGCGGTCATCCAAAAAAATCTGCTTGAAAACGTCCTGAGTAAAACCATGACCTGTCAAATAATCAAGAGAAGGGTTATCACTGCTGATTGTCGGTAGCACTGCATCTTTGGCCACCGCTATGTACCATGCACCTTTATCAATTTCTGCCTGGCTGATTTCCCTTGAAAACATACCCAGTTCGACCATGCCCGAGAGGGCATCCATCATGCCTTTCCCTGCTCCTCCTGCAGATATGTCAATGCGAACATCCGGGTTTTTTTTCCGGAACTCCTCAGCCCATTTAACCGTCATGGGATAAAGTGCAAAGGCTCCCGAAATGGAAACAGAGCCTTCCAGATGCTTGTCATGAGCCTTTTTTGCAGAAGGGCCGGAACAGGAGCTCAAAGCTATTATGATCACTAAAACTGACAGAATTGAAGACATTTTGAAAATGATGTGAGCCTTTTTCATTTTTAATTAGTTTGAGGTATCAGTATGATGAATTTTTGATAATAATTTTTCCAGTTTTTGTCGTTCGGTTGAAATATCTTCAGATGAGAGGTTTATGTAAGCTGAAGGGCTCACAAAAGCCTGGCCTTCATTTAGGACGTAGTGGAGGAAATCCAGTGTTTCAGGCCGGACTTTTGCAGGATTTATCACAAAATAGAGATCCCGGGAGAGCGGATAGGGATATAAACCATTTTTGACAGCCTGGTTAAAACTTCGGACATCAGAATAGAAATCTTCATCCGGATCCAGCCGGCCGTTATCGTTCAGATCGATTGGAACCACTTGCAAACCGGGATATACATCTGCAGTGGTGATATCATAAACATAACGCAGGTTGTCATAGCCCAAAGCGTATGCATCCGTGCGGATCACCTGGCTCATCCCGGCATCACCATAAACGCCGGTTCCCCTTAGGGATTCCTGCTTACAGCCCAGATATTCGGCCCAGACACTGGCAGCCCCACTGGCATCCGAACGGGTGAAAATATTTATCCTGTTCCGTTTGCTGATTCCATCAAACTGATCCCAGCGTTTTATTCTTCCATTAACATAAATTTCATAAAAACTTTGCTTACTTATCCCTTTTGTCTGAATGATATGAATGGCTGGATTTTTACTGCTCATGACCGCGACCACAGCATCTTTTGCTACCTTGAACGAAATGAGGTCTTTAAAATCGAGGCTGTCCGGTAAATCTGAGTACATTCCGAGGTCCGCTAAGCCGTGTTTGGTATCGGCAAGTCCTTTTGAGGAACTACCCGGGAAAACATTTATCCTCGTCAGTGGATGGTTTTTGCTGTATTCATCAGCCCAAACCTGGGAAAGTGGATAAAGTGCATTGGCGCCATGGATCTCAAGATTCGTGATCTTAGCCTTTTGTTTAGCTTTATGATGGGAATTGGAATTATTTTGCCGGTTTTCAGTACAGGAAATTAAATTGATCATGGAAAACGCTATACAGAACAATATGCTTCCCGGGCTTATTCTATGATAGATGTGCATTTTAGCTTAAGATATCTGGTCAATAAATTATAAATAGTAAATATATATAATCTATAGAAATAGTAGACTAATAAATATATTTTTTTATGGAATATCTTTAAGCCTGTCTTCTCTTTCCAGTATATCCTGTAGACTGGTGTTTTTAAGAAATTGTACCATTGCGTCGCGAAGGTCCCTGATGACACTCCTTACTCCGCAAATAGCTTCATCCTTACAATGATTGCAAGGCTGATAATATTTAAAAGTGGCGCAGGGAAGCAATGCAATAGCTCCGTCGAAAAGACGGATGATTGAGGCCAGGTCTACTTCTTCCGGTCTTTTTATCAGGTAATATCCACCCCCTTTACCTTTTTTACTTCCCAATATCCCTTCATTCTTTAGGTCGAGTAATATGGTTTCCAGGAATTTTTTAGGAACATTCTGGTCCTCGGCAATCTGACGGATTTGGATGGGGCCTTTTGCATAATCCCTCGCCAGGCGCAACAATGCCTGAATTGAATATTGTGCTTTTTTGGAGAGCATGGCTGATAAATTTCCGTAAAGTTAGAAAAATTCTCTGCCCACTTGATGATGCCGATATTTGTTGACGGAAGGATATTTACAAGTCCTGGCATCCTTTGTTAAATATATTTAAAATCAGTCACTTAATTTTGAAAATCGGGATGTCTGGTATAATTTTTGAAAATTTTATGTAAGATAAATTTTAATTAAATAAAGAATTAACTATGAAAACGAGAATAAATTTCGGAATAAAGATTATTTCAGTTTTGATAATAATTATGATGACTGCATGGCAAACTTCCTTTGCACAGGATGCAAAGACAAAAGATATGAAATTGAAAGAGACGAAGTTATCCCGACAAAAGCAAATGCAAAAAAACAAGCAGCAAATATTGGAACTAGTCAACAGCAGGAAATTTGTGCTTGAGAATAATTTTATCCAGAATGATGAAGGAAGACGTGTCTTTATAAACCCTATGTTTAATTTTATAAAAATTGAAGGGGATACGGCAATTGTTCAACTAAGCTTTAAAGGACTGCTGAGTTGGAATGGATTGGGCGGAATCACAGTGCAGGGACACGTTGATAAATTCGAAGTTGATCCGGGTAAATCGAATAAACCCATATTTGTTCAGTTGCATATTCAGGGCGCCGGCGTAGCATCTTACCAGTTCCTGAGTATTGATTCTGACGGAAACAGCACCTTGACGGTCAATAGCGATCATGGCGGGACTGTATCTTTTATTGGGAATATTGTTCCCATCGACAAGTCGGTGGTTATGCAGGGCCATATCACCAATTTCTGAAAAAAACTTTGCTGAATTCCCTGGAAATTCCATAAGCACATTGCAATTTATCCGGCAAAATTTATTTGATTTGTGATAAATATAATTAGTACTTTAGTTGGGTAAGTTTTGCCGGGCAAGTTATTTTATTGTTTGATATGACAATCTACGCTTACCTGATGGTAGCAATTGCTGCCATCAGTTTGTTTATAGGCTTTCTGGCCTTATACCTATTAAAACGCGGACCAATTAGGGATTCTAATCTGACGGTGGCTTTAATGGGATATGCCCTTTTTGTGTATTCTATCACCATTTTCTTACGATTATCTCCGTCAACTGAAGCCCAGCTTAGTCTGAATATTTTGAAATTTCAGCAATTTTTCCGGCTGGCATCCTACCTGGCCTTAATATGTGGAATATATTATTTCTTAAGCCGGCAGCATAAAAGACTTCTCAAAAGCTCTATTTTATTTTTAGGCCTTTTAATGATGATCGACCTAATATTGCCGGCGAGCTTAATATTCAGATTATTAATCCCCCCCTTTGAAGGTAGCCTTGTTTCGGTGGATGGATTTCTTAAAACGGGCAGTGGCATTACTCCCTGGCTTTTTATTATGCTAATCGGTCTGGTATACACTGTTGGTGTTGCCCTTTATATGGTGATAACTGAAACATCAAAACTCGAAAAAAAAGAAGGTAAATTTGCCATGGCAGGGGTGGTAGCATTGCTGGCAGCAGGAATCTATGACCTGATAGTGGTCGCATATGGTTTCAGCCAGATATTTGTGCAAGCCTTTGTATTGTTTGGCGGATTAATAATGCTTTTACTAACCCTACAGCATAGAATTACCGGGGAGTTGAACAGACGGAATAAAGTAGTGCTTAATGAAAAAGTGTGGGAACAATTTGTTACTGAAGCCCAGCTGATCGCAATAACTCTTAACAGGATGGGAATTATTGACTACGTTAATCCCTACCTTCTTGAAATAACAGGGTATAAGAGGGAAGAAGTCATAGGTAAAGACTGGTTTCATTTTTTTCTTCCACCAAATATATCCTATGATATGCAGGTGGCTTTTCTTGAAATTGTTGAACATCAGTTCCATAAGGTTTATTATAATCCCATTCTGACTAAATCCGGGGAAGAACGCATGATTGCCTGGCATAATGTAACCTTGAAGGATCCGGTAGGTAAAATCAATGGAATCATGAGTATAGGCCTGGATATTACTGATATTTCCAGGGAAGATGAAGAGATAAAAGCATCACTCAAAGAAAGCAGTGAACTCGCCCGCCGTCTGCGAGAAGATATCGATAAGATGAAAGATTCAGGCCGGGCACCCTCCCGTTAAGAGTTATATACTCTATATTGCCTTAATCCATACCAGGATACTTCCGGGTTAAAAAGCACGGGGAATTTATCAATGGCTGCCGACCGGTTTATCTTATAGAAAAAGAGGCGATGCGTTTCCTGAACCTGATGGCAATAAATCTTCAACTGGTTTTTTTTCTATCTTTTTGAGCAAAGGCTTAAAGATATTTTATGCTGTTTTAAATGCCTGGTCAATTTTATTCCACAGGGATCCAGACTTCCATTTCTCCGGCCCCCCTGTTTGCCCAGGAATAATAGGGGATAGCTGTAATTTCCACACTTTTGACCTGAGTTTTATGCCTGAGGGTTTCCCGGATAGTACCACGGCCATGAATAAGTTCCACTCCATTCAGCAAATCAGTTCTATATTCAGCTACGGGATTGAAATCTTCTCCGATTGAGAGTTCACTTAGCTTTATGCCGGCCTGGTCGGGCCATTCGAGGCAATAAACTACCGGCCCTCTTTGCAAAGCCACGCGATCTTTATCAGCCTTAACATTTTTATTGGCAATAATTTTCCTGACCGGCATGGGAAGATTAAGCTCTACCACATCGCCTTTTTCCCATTTTCTGTTCAGGCTTGCATAGCCATATTCCAGGTTTACAGGAGTTTTTTCGCCATTCACAGTTAGTTCAGCCGCCTTAGGATAGTCTTCTGCAAAATTATACAGATCGCCCGGAAATGCCTGGTTCATCGCCCAGCCCGGAATACGGAGCATCAGTACAAAGTTTTGAGATGACCCTGGACTGAGGCTAATCCTGATCTTGCCATTCCAGGGATAATCCGATTCCTGTTTGATTTGCAAATCTTTTCCATCGAGCTCAAACTCTGCAGAATCAGAAATATAGAGATTGACATAGAGTTTATTACCTGAAGTCGCATACACATATCCCGGGACAGAAGGAATAAAACGGGAAATATTCACCGGGCAGCAGGCACATCCAAACCATTCTTTCCTCTGGTAATTTCCTTGCGATGCCAGTGGATTGGGATAGAAGAAATGATCGCCCGACAGGGACACTCCGGATAAGAGGCCATTGTATAGAACCCTTTCCAGAACATCATAATACCTGGCATCGCCGTGTAGCAGGAACATGCGTTGGTTCCATAAAGCATTGGCCACAGCAGCGCAGGTTTCACAATAAGCTGTCTGATTTGGCAGTTCATATGCCGGTCCGAATCCTTCATTATTCCTATCTGAACCTATGCCCCCGGTGATATAAGTCTTACAGTTTGTGACATCTTCCCAGAGTCTGTCAATGGCCCTGATATACTGCCCGTCACCGGTGAGCGCCGCCACATCAGCCATGGCCGAGTACATATACTGGGCCCTCACCGCATGGCCAACTGCACTGTCCTGATCCACAACTTTTTTATGCATCTGGTTATACCTTTCTCCTCCGGGCCCCCGGGCGTCCAGGAAAAATTTTGCCAAATTGAGGTATTTCTCTTTTCCGGTAAGGCGGTAAAGTTTTACGAGCCCGATTTCTATTTCCTGATGTCCGGGAACCTTTTCAATCTTTCCCCATCCGAAATCCCGTTCAATCAGGTCGGCGCTCTTCAGTGCCACATTTAAAAGCGTTTTTTTCCCGGTAGCCTGATAATAGGCGACAGCAGCTTCATAAAGGTGACCAAGGTTATAAAGTTCATGGCTTCCTTCCTCTATGCGTTCCCATCTTTTTTTGCCCGACATGGGCAGGGTATTTTCCGGATCGATGGTACGGTTGGTATAAAGGTAACCGTCATCTTCCTGGGCTGCGGCAATATAAGTGATGAGCGAATCCAGGTATGATTCAAGGGCAGGATCAGGATATTCTTCCAGGGAATAGGCAGCCCCTTCTATATTTTTATATACATCCGAATCATCAAAAGAATATTTTGAACAAAAACTGCCTTTTTCAAGTCCGCCTGCAATTTTAAAATTTTCTATCCTCCCGGTTTTTTCCGATTGCCGGAATGCCACAGGAATAGTGACTTCTTTATTAATTTTTAATCGTGGTGCCCAGAAATGATCGCTGAGATGTACCCTGGTAAAAGGAACCGGCTGTATCGGATAATCTTTCGAAATCCCCTTATTCCAATTGCACGAGTTCAGGCTTAAAGCTATAAGGATCAGTATGAAATATCTTTTCATGACATATTCAAAATTATATTCAGACTATGATCACTTTCTTACATAAACCTTATCCTATTAAATAATCTAATAGTTCAAACAGTATTTTCCTGCCGGTCATAGCATACTTAGAATAGCCTTCCAGGATCTCAGATTCTGTCTGGACAAAAGTATCCTTCACCAGTTCAGATCTTGTGTGATCTACGAGATCCCGGATATTCTTTTCGTTCATTTCCGGGTGAAATTGCAAAGCAATAACATTTTCCCCGAAAGCAAATCCCTGGTTAGGGGTAGCTTCTGAACTAAAGAGCCTGACAGCTCCTTCAGGAAGTTCAAAGGTGTCGCCATGCCAGTGCAGGAGTATTTGCTGTTCGGCTTCATCAAATTCGGGAAACCAGGAATGCATTTCGAAGCTTTTCCTTACCGGGAACCATCCTATTTCCCTCGTCTTGTTCTGATAAACTTTGCTCCCGAGTGCGGATGCGATAAGCTGCGACCCGAGGCAAATTCCCAGGACCTGTTTACCGGCTTCTATAGAATTCAGTATAAATTCCTTTTCTTTTTTAAGCCAGGGATATAATTCTTCATCATTGACACTCATGGACCCACCCATAATGATCAGTGCATCAAAATCATCCTTTGAGGGATATTCGGGCTTTTCATATGCTAAGGTGAAAGTAAGCTCATATTGCATCTCATCTATCCATTCTTCGATAAAGCCGGGCCCCTCGTAGGGAACATGTCTGAGAGCATGAATTTTCATAGTAAATTGAAGTTTAATTTGATTTTTCAAAGATATATAATTTGAATGGCTCAAAGAAAAAGCCAGGTGAAATCAAGCCGGAACTAAATTCCCCGTCTCTTGAGACGAATAAGAGATATTTCCTTAAGATACCCCGCTGCTTGCGGCGGGGTAGTTTATTCGTGCATTTTTCTTATTTTTACAAAGATTAGAGAGGAATTCCCAATTCAGAGAATTTTTACGCGAACGGAATAATTTTAATCATGAGAAGAGTAGATACATCGAAATTGTCGAATGATGAATGCTGGAGCATTCAGATTAATGGACTGAAGCACTGTCAGAATTGCAAATGGACGGGCATCAGTGCATGTGAGGGCAAAAATATTGTGAAAACAGGATGGAATTCAAAAGGGTACCGAATTGGGGATGAAGGGATTATCGTGAGTGACTATGATCCGGCTTTTGATCTTTCCCGGAAGTAGTGAGACCGGCCCGCTTTTGATAATCGGTCATCACATCCTTCAGCGTGACGGGTCTCCCGTGACCTGGGAAAAATATGGCACAACCGCATTCTATAAGTTTTTTCCAACTCCTGTATAGCTCCGGCACATTGTCAGCAAAAACAGGGAAAACCGAACCTTTACGGATACCGAACAAGGTGTCTCCCACAATTGCTTTTGAGTTCTCCAGGATTAGCGATACAGAACCCAGGGTATGGCCGGGTGTATGAACTATACGGCCGTCAATTCCAAAGGGTTTCAGGTCGAAAGGACCTTTCATCCGGATATCCTCTTTAACTGCAGGATAATGGGCCTTGCTGTAATTCGTTTTACGTCCGAGCCAGGAGATAATACGGGTCAGGAAGATGGATCCCTTTGGGATAGGTGTGTAACCCTGACGCAGAAAATCAGCTTCTCTTTCATGAACCAGAAGGGGAGCTTTGCTCCATTCCTTAATACGGGCTGCCCCGCCGCTGTGGTCATAATGGGTATGTGTTAGTATAATAAGGCGAAGGTTTCCGGGACCTATTCCATATTCCATCAGTTTTTTGATAGATTTTTCAGCAAGTCCACTCATTCCGGTATCTACAATTATAAAGCTATCGTTCTGCTGAACTATATAAATGAAAGAGTGACCGGCAAGAAATCTGTTTATTTTGATGTTCCCCATGAGGAAAAGTAGCCTATTGGTTTGATCAGTTGGTTTAGATGTTCCCAAAGGTAAAGCTTTTTAGCTTGAAATACCTGACTGCTTTCCTTAATTTTGTGGATCTAATGAAAGGAGTAGTGTATGAAAGCCATGGTATTAAATCAGATCGAAGATTTATCAAAAAATCATAAACCTTTGGTATTGAAGGAAGTTTCAAAACCGATCCCGGGATCCGGGGAAGTCCTTGTCAAGATCCATTGCTGCGCGGTTTGTCATACCGAACTGGATGAGATTGAAGGCAGGACAGCTCCGCCCGCATTTCCGGTAATATTAGGGCATCAGGTAGTTGGACTGGTAGAGGATTTGGGCCCAGGGGTGAAGCGACTGAAGCATGGCGACAGGGTGGGAGTGGCCTGGATCTTTTCATCCTGTGGAAAATGCCATTATTGCCTTTCCGGAAATGAGAACCTCTGTGAATTTTTTGTGGCTACCGGAAGGGATGTAAATGGAGGTTATGCCGAATATATGACGGTGCCTGAGAAATCGGCCCACCTCATCCCTGAAATATTCAGTGATGCTCAGGCTGCTCCCCTTTTGTGCGCCGGGGCTATCGGCTACCGCTCGGTAAAGCTCACCGGAATGCAGAACGGGGATACATTAGGCCTGACGGGTTTTGGTGCTTCAGCACATCTGGTCCTGAAGATGGTTAGATTTAAGTATCCTGATTCAAAAGTTTATGTTTTTGCCCGGAATAAAAGTGAGAGGGAATTCGCCCTGGAGCAGGGAGCCGTTTGGTCGGGCGACAGCAGCGATGCACCTCCTGAAAAACTCAGGGCCATTATTGACACCACACCGGTATGGAAGCCGGTTATAGAGGCCTTAAAGAATCTCGAACCGGGCGGAAGGCTTGTGATCAATGCAATCAGGAAGCAGGAAAACGATAAGGAAGAATTACTGAAACTTGATTATGAGAAGCATCTCTGGATGGAAAAAGAGATTAAATCGGTTGCCAATGTGGCCCTTAGCGATGTGAGGGAGTTCCTCGACCTGGCTGCTGAGGTTCCTATTTTGCCGGATGTGAAGGAATATGCCCTGGAAGATGCAAACCTGGCCCTGATGGAAATAAAGCAACAGAAAATCCGGGGGGCCAAGGTACTCCGTATTGCCGGCTGAACTGAGTTTAATCCGGCTTATTCCCTTATCTTCGCGGAAAAATTCAGATGAGCACTAAGATAGTTTTAAAACAAGGTAGGGAAAACTCCCTGAAAAGTATGCATCCCTGGGTGTTTTCAGGTGCCATCAGCCAGGTGAGCGGAAATCCGCAGGCGGGTGAAACAGTGGATATAATTACTTCTGGTGGCGAATGGCTCGCCAGAGGGGCCTGGTCCCCCAAATCACAGATTAGTCTCAGGACCTGGACTTTCGAAAAAGATCATTGGTTGACAAGGACTTTTTCAGGTCGCTTATCCGCAAGGCAATCGCTTATCGTGAATTTATTTTTAAAAGCAAGGATACGGATAGTTTTCGACTGG
>CAWBCI010000086.1:0-17418 GCA_963787195.1 uncultured Bacteroidales bacterium | reverse complement strand
AATATTCTGGTCCCCATACACCATTATTATAAACCATGATATCTCCCCCATCGGGATAAGCGTCAGGAATCCAGTGAGCGCTATGCTGTCCCCAGAACTGACGGTTTTCGGTAGTTCCCCTGTTATAAACCGCAGGATTTCCCCATCGGAATAAGAGGTCCCCGCCATGCCCCAATGTTCCTCCGCTATGTGCAGCAGCTTCCTGCATACTCGTGCCATGGTCAATGATCCATATTTCACTCAAATGCCTCATACTAACCATGACCTGATCAAGCCGGGCATTGTAATCCACTGAATTGAAATGTAGCCAGTCGCGGGGATCAACTTCCCCAACACTACCCACATAATTGATATTGATCAATTCGGGATGTTCCGAAACCACTCCATAATTATCTTTGGTCGAATCGAAATCCTGGATAAGATGATCCCAAACATGCCATTCCCAGACTATTTCAGCTGAATCCGAACCAATAGGTTTCAGTTCCGCAAGCTCTTCCGACCAGATCCCGCCAGAGGTCAGTTTTGTAGTATCTTTCCCTGCCTGCTTACATTCCGCAAAGGTTTTATATTCATAAGCTATGAGTAAGATATTCCCGTTTGGCATGGGATGAATATCGTGATGCTGCACAGTGCTGTCGGTACTGAACTGATATTCCCAAACTACATTTCCATCCTTGTCATACATCCGAAGTAAGCCCCCGGTCCCTGCAACATTCAGGAAATTATCGATGTGTTCAGGTCTCAATAGTAATCCATTTTCCAGCAGATAAACGGAATTGGCCTGGTTATTTTCACAATGCCACGAATGCACCAGGTCGCCGCAATTATCTATCAGATATACATCCGGATAGGTGACAGAAGAGAAGAGGGTGTATCCATTATAAGAATCCGGACTGTTCAAAAACAGACCCATCGTTTGCTGTGCCCTAAGGGAAATGCTCAGGAACAAAATAGCAATAAGGGAAATAACAGGTATTTTATGCTTCATTTCAATTAATTTTAATTAGAATCATCTAATTAAATGATCTTTCAGGCAACGAAATTACAATAGTATAGGTAAACAGCTCCGGATTTTCTGTATTTATTTTTTTTACTTCTGATTAATAAACTACCCCGCCCCGCGCAGCGGGTATCATAAGGAAATATCTCTTATTCGTCTCAAGAGACGGGGAATTTAGTCCCATCAGATCCCGAATAAGACTTCGTCCTTCCGGGATCAATTCGACTAACAATTTATTCTTCGCTTCGCTTGAAAAAATTGAGTCTCATGGATTAATTTTTCTAAATTTGAAATCCATTGACTCATAATCCACCTCATGAGACTAAAAAAATTCTTTTCTATCCTTGGTCCGGGTTTGCTCTATGCCGGAGCTGCTATTGGAGTTTCTCACCTGGTGCAGTCGACAAGGGCTGGCGCCGACTATTATTTTGACCTGGTTTGGGTTGCAATACTGGCAAATATAATCAAGTATCCCTTTTTTGAATTTGCTCCCCGTTATGCTTCAGCAACAGGCCATAGCCTCATTCATGGTTATGCGAAGATTGGGAAATGGGCTATTGGGCTTTATGCCATCCTGACTATAATGTCGATGTTCGCTATTCAGGCAGCAGTGACCATAGTAACCGCGGGGATAGCGGGTAACATTTTTCACATAAATCTGAATCCTGTAATGATCAGCGCCATCATTTTAGGATCCACCACGCTTATTCTTATTCTTGGACATTATAAAGCCCTTGACCGGCTGATCAAAGTCGTGATCATTGTCCTTACTGTATCCACTATCGTTGCCGTCTTTTCTGCCTTTGGAAAATCAAGCTCTGAAATTCATGCCGGCGGCGTGCATTTTGACTGGACAAAACGGGCCGATATCCTTTTCCTGATTGCCTTTGTCGGCTGGATGCCGGCCCCCATCGATGTGTCAGTATGGTCATCATTATGGACAATTGCTAAAAACAAATCGAACAAAACAAAAATTAATCTCAAAGATTCTCTTCTTGATTTCAACATTGGATATATTGGAACAGCTTTGATTGCTCTGGCATTTCTGTCACTCGGGGCGAAAGTAATGTATGGCTCCGGGGAGTCGCTCTCAGCCAACGGAATAATCTTTTCCAACCAGCTCATTGGGATGTATACTAAAACTATTGGAGAATGGGCTTTCTGGTTTATAGCCCTGGCTGCATTGACAACCATGTACAGTACTACCCTCACCTGCATAGATGCATTTCCAAGGGTGCTTCAGCCTCTAACCATTGAATTCTTCCCAGGATCAGAAAATAGATTTAAAAATCCCAATGCCTTTTACTGGATCTGGCTTGTCATAGTTGTCAGCGGCACACTTTTAACACTTGCTTACCTGGCTAAGAGCATGCGTTTTATGGTTGACCTGGCTACGAGCCTTTCATTTATAACTGCCCCTGTACTGGCCATTCTTAATTACAAAGTCATAACCCATAAGGATATGCCGGTTGAAGCACGTCCCGGATTAGGCTTGAAAATATATGCCATTACCGGCATTATTTTCCTGAGTGCTTTCACTCTTTTTTACATTATCTGGAATATACTTGACTGATAGACTTTTTGCATCATGTAAGTCACATGGTTTCAAAAACATAAATGCGTATATTTGATATACTCATCATGACAATAAATACTTAAATGAAAAAGATCCTCATCCCTGTTGATTTTTCAGAGCACAGTGATATAGCCTGCCGCTATGGGGTGGAATTGGCAAAACTCTTTGAAACGGATATTACCCTGTTCCATTCATTCTTTGATCAGATCTATTTTGCCGACGGGGGTTTTAACACCGGTTTTGAGTCAGGCGTAATGCTGACAGATGAGATCATATTCGATTTCTACAGGCAAAAAGAGATAAAACTTGAAGAAATCAGGGATAAATTAACAGAGGAATTATATAAAAATAATTTTGCTCATCTGAAGGTTGAATTTGTCATAGAAAGTGGTGACCCGGAGGTCCAAATCCTGAATGCTATTGAAAATATCAAGCCGATGCTGGTAGTAATGGGCTCGAGTGGAATGGGAAAAAAACACTTTCTCTCCGGTTCGGTTTCCAGAAGGATCATGGATCATGCACAATGTCCAATACTTACAGTTCCGGCCGATATTAGTTTTGAAGGTATCCGGAAGATCATTTATATGTCGGAATATAGTGAAGCAGATGTGCGGACTGTCCAGAGATTATTGGCGATCTTCAAGGGAACGCCGGTGGAAATCTATTTTTTACACATTGATGTTTCGGAAAAGGATAAAGAGGAAGAACAAGTCATAGCAGAGCAGGAAATCAGGGATGAGATAGCTCAACTCTCCCCGGATATCAGTTTCCATCTTCTGAAAAGCGATAATGCCCAGCTGAGTCTTAAAGATTTCTGCCAGCATCATAAAGCCGATTTAATCGCTTTTATTCCACACCACCGGAGTTTTTTCCAGAACTTATCCCGGCAGGACTTAAGCAAAAAGGATCTTTTTTTGACCCATATACCTATTCTGGCGATTCCCTGATTGCAGGAATCATCATTTATCTTTAAAAACTTAAATTAATTTAAAAAGGACATTAGTTTAAATTCCGCTAAACGGAAACTCTTATCAATTATGAGTCAAAGGATAAAAGAAGATATTTGTATAGCCGGGGCCGGCATATCGGGACTGACGGCCGCTTTGTATCTTGGATCAAGGGGAATACCTGCTATATTAATAGACAAAGACATATTTCCAAGGGAGAAAATATGCGGAGACGGTATAAGCGGGCAAGTCGTCAGTGTTTTGAACCGGATCGATCCAGGTCTTATCTCCGAACTCGGGAAACAGGAATTTATTACCCCGTCATGGGGCATGCGTTTTTTCTCCCCATCTCTTAAAAATGTTGCTTTGGCATTTAAAAAGGACACCTCAGGTCTTCCGCCCGGATTTGTATGCCGGAGGGTCCATCTCGACAATTTCCTTATGGAAAGACTAAAGCTCTTTCCGTCAATACGTATCCTGCAAGGATTTAAGGCGGATTCGGCCAGCCGGGAAAACGGTCACCTATTGATACAAAACAGTACCAGGGAGATATCTGTAGAGTGCAAACTCCTGCTCATCGGGACCGGCTCCGACGACAAATTGTATCGTCAGGTGGAGGAGAAGCCTTTTCCACCGGGAGAAAGCGGTATTGGCGTCCGGGCTTACTATGAAAACGTAAAATCATTCAGCCCTGAAAACTATATTGAATTACATTTCCTGAAAGAGCTCAGCCCCTGGTACCTTTGGATTTTTCCCTTCAATGACGGAAGTGCAAACGTTGGATTAGCCTTACCTGAAAGTCTTGCCCGGACTCAGGCTAAGTCGCTAAAAGAACTTCTGGCAGACCTTATCAGTAAATATCCGCATCTCCGCCAACGATTTGAAGGAGCCAGTTTATCCGGGAAGATCGGAGCCCACAAACTACCCTTTTACACAGCTCCCTTAAAAATAGCCGGTGATAATTATCTGCTCATGGGAGATAATGCAAGATTGATAGATCCTTTTACTGGAGAAGGCATGGGGAATGCAGCCTTGAGCGGTTCGCTTGCAGCTGCTGCGGCAATTGAATGCCTGCAGTCAGGAAATTTCAGTTATCAAAAAACCTCAGCATATAAGAAAATAGTATACCAGAAAATGAAAAAGGAACTGGTTCTTGGAAGCAAACTGCAAAAGCTTGCCCGCCGGCCATTTCTGATTAACCTGGTGATTGGCAGGGCGGCTGGCAATATTCACATCAGGAATTTGCTTACCGATATGATATATAATCAGGATACTAAGGCTAAATTGCGCAATCCTATGTTCTACATAAAACTCTTGTTGAAAATATAATAAGGAATTTTGATCAGGGCTTTGTATTTTTGCCCCATATTTAGCAGATATTCCGGCATATCTATGAAATTATCCGTAATAATTGTCAACTACAACGTAAAGTATTTTCTGGAACAGTGTCTCAATTCTGTTCGCAGGGCTTCAGAAGGCATGGAGGTGGAAACCTGGGTCGTTGACAATAGTTCAGTTGACGGATCGGTAAAGATGATGAGAGAGAAATTCCCGGAAGTATTGTTAATAGAGAACAAGGAAAATGTCGGATTCAGTCGTGCCAATAACCAGGCCATCCGGCAATCCCAGGGCGAATACGTGCTGCTGTTAAATCCGGATACTATTGTGGAAGACGACACTTTCAGGAAAGTCATTGCTTTCATGGATGCACATCCGGATGCCGGTGGACTGGGAGTTAAAATGATAGACGGCAAAGGGAATTTTTTGCCCGAGTCAAAAAGGGGATTACCTACACCTGTGGTGGCTTTTTACAAGATCTTCGGACTTTCGAAAATTTTTCCCAAATCCAGGATCTTTGGAAGATACCATTTAGGCTTCCTGGATAGGGACCAGATCCATGAAGTGGACATACTTTCAGGGGCTTTTATGCTGATGCGCAAGAGTGTATTGGACAAGACCGGCCTTTTGGATGAAACATTCTTTATGTATGGTGAAGATATTGACCTTTCATACCGTATAAACCTGGCCGGCTATAAAAATTATTATTATCCTGAAACCCGCATTATACATTATAAAGGTGAAAGCACCAAAAAGGGCAGCATCAATTATGTATTTGTATTTTATAATGCAATGATAATTTTTGCCAGGAAACATTTTTCACAGAAAAATGCCCGCCTTTTCTCCATGCTTATCAACGTAGCCATCTATTTCAGGGCCACGCTGGCCATCGTCAGCCGCTTCTTTTCCAGGGCCTTTCTTCCTTTAATGGATTTTATTCTCCTGTATATAGGCATCTTCATTATTAAAAATTATTGGGAACAACATGTGATTTTCAAGGAAGGAGGTTCTTACCCGGGAGGATTTATTATTGTGGTGGTTCCGGTCTATATTCTGATTTGGCTGGTTTCTACTTATCTGAGCGGAGGTTATGACCTTCCTCTTAAATTCCGGAAGATATTTCAGGGAATCACGATTGGTACACTTTTCATCCTGGTTGTTTATGCTTTATTACCTGAAAAATATAGATTTTCAAGGGCAATTATACTCCTTGGAGCAAGCTGGGGAGCTGTTTCTATGAGCAGTTTCAGGCTCCTCGTACATATGCTTAAAATCCGGAATCTACAGATAGGAACAACTAAAACCTGCCGCTTTGTTATAGTCGGGGACATGCCTGAAGCCCGTCGGGTGGAGGACCTGCTGAAAAAATCGGCCGTGAATGCCGGATTCACCGGCCTTGTTTCTGTAACACCCGAAGTTCCTAAAAATGATGGCTTTCTTGGTTCCCTTGATCAAATCAAAGAAATTATTCGGATCCACCAGATTGATGAAGTGATTTTCTGCTCCAAAAGTCTTCCTCCTCAGGCTATTATGGACCAGATGTCTTCATTGCAGGATATGGGAGTGAACTATAAAATTGCACCCGAAGACAGTCTGTCGATTATTGGCAGCAACTCTATTAATACTTCAGGAGATCTCTACACTGTTGATATCAATGCCATTTCAAAACTCCCCAACCGCCGGAATAAACGCTTTTTTGATATTACTGCCAGTCTGATCATGTTTATCCTCTCCCCTGTGCTGGTGTTTTTTGTGCAGAAGCCCCTGGGGCTTTTCCGCAATATCTTTTTGGTAATCTCAGCTCGCCGCACCTGGATCGGTTATATTGACGACATAAATAAGGAAGCCGATAAACTCCCCCATATCCGCACAGGCATTTTAAATCCCGCCGATGCCTTCAGTAAAAATGAAGTTGGAAGAGATGCACGCACCCGGCTAAACTACGCCTATGCCAGGGATTATAACCTTTTAGGCGACCTGGTCATACTCCTGAGAGCTTACCGCCATATTGGAAGAAAAACATAAGTATGAGTTTTGAATACGAATTAATTGCAGAATGCCTGTCAGATAAAAGATACAGACCTTGCAAACAATTTGGACTCAATCCATGTTAATATAAATGCTTATTTTTGCAGGCTCTTATACAGCCTGATGCAGATCAAATATAAATACAGTTGAGATGGCCAAATTTGATATAATGATGCCCAAAATGGGCGAGAGTATTATTGAAGCTACTATAAGCCGCTGGCTGAAAGCTGTCGGTGACGCGGTTCAGGAAGATGAACCCATTGCCGAAATCGCAACCGATAAAGTGGATTCAGAGATCCCTTCTCCTGTGGAAGGAAAAATCTCGGAATTATTTTATAAAGAAGGTGATGTGGTGCCCGTGGGGAAAATAATTGCCACCATAGAAATGGAGGGTGAAGAGGGAGATGAAGGCCAGGTAAGCAATGAAGGCGATAAAGAATCCGGCGAGGGACAACAAGTAAAAATAGAAATTAAGGAAGCAAGTCTCAAGGACGCAGCGGCTGCCGATGCGTCCGGTGAAAAACCTGCCACTGATGAACATCAGGAAACAAGTGACTATAAGTCAGGCACCCGCTTTTATTCCCCCCTGGTAAAGAATATTGCTAAAAAGGAAAACATCCCTGTCAATGAACTGGACAGCATACCCGGTACAGGTAAAGACAATCGCTTAACCAAAAATGATCTCCTGAATTATCTGCAAAAACGTCCGGCTGGAAAAGCAAGGTCAGCGGGTCTTACAACTGCTTCTAAAGTAATGGCCCCTACTTACGATGCCCCTAAAGTCACTGCTGAAAGCGGGGATGAAATATTTGAAATGGACCGTATGCGGAAACTCATTGCAGATCATATGGTCATGTCAAAACATGTGTCTGCTCATGTAACTTCGTTCATTGATGTGGACGTAAGCAAGATCGTGCAATGGAGGGAAAAGGTCAAAGATGAATTCCTGAAAAGGGAAAAAGAAAAAATCACCTACACTCCTATTTTCTTTGAGGCAGCAGCCCAGGTGCTGAAGGAATTTCCAAGGGTGAATGCATCGGTTGACGGCACTAATATTATACACCGTAAGAAAATCAATATAGGCATGGCCACTGCTTTGGCAAACGGCAACCTGATAGTGCCTGTCGTGAAAAATGCCGATCAGAAGAGTCTTCTTGGAATTACCAAAGATATCAACGACCTGGCAAAAAGGGCCAGGAATAACCAGTTGATCCCGGATGAAATCCAGGGAGGCACCTTCACCATCACTAATTTCGGCACCTTCGACAGCCTTACAGGAACCCCGATAATAAATCAGCCCCAGGTTGCTATCCTGGGAATTGGGGCCATCAGGAAAAAGGTGGTTGTGATCGAAAGTCCGCAGGGTGATGTGATCGGGATCCGCCATATCATGATCCTTTCGCTGGCATACGACCATAGGGTTGTGGATGGGGCTCTGGGGGGCATGTATCTTAAACGGCTCAAGGAGATCCTCGAAAACTGGGATACTGAGCGGAATATCTGAATTATATACTAATCATAAAATCAGATCGAATATTCCGGATCATGGAAGCGGTTTATTCCTTCATAATAAATTCTTTATGCAATTAAAACTCAACAGAGCATTATGTGTTTTTGACCTTGAAACTACCGGCGTCAATGTTGCAACTGACCGTATCATTGAAATTGGAATTATCAAGATCCTGCCTGACAATACTGAAATCACCCTGCATCAGCGCATTCAGCCAGGTATCCCGATACCGGAAGAATCCACGGTCATACATGGGATTACTGACAATGATGTAAAAGATTCACCTACATTTATTGAGTTCGCCCCAAAGCTGAATGAGTTTTATGAAGACTGCGATCTGGCCGGTTATAATTCAAATAAGTTTGACATCCCCATTCTGGTAGAGGAGTTTCTGAGGGCAGGAATTGACTTCAATCTCATGGGCCGCAATATCATTGACGTCCAGAATATCTTCCACAAAATGGAACCCCGCACCCTTAAAGCTGCCTATAAATTTTATTGCAAGAAAAACCTGGAGCTTGCCCATACCGCTGTTGCCGATACCATGGCCACCTATGAAGTACTCAAATCTCAACTTGACATGTATGAAGGTCAGGAGTATATTGACCGTGATGGAAACATTACTTTCCCGGTTAAAAATGATATGAAATCCCTGAATGACTTTTCATTTACCACAAGAAATGTTGACCTTGTGGGACATATTATTTTCAATGATAAGCAACAGGAAGTTTTTAATTTCGGAAAATATAAAAGTAAGGCTGTTGAAGATATTTTTAAACGGGAACCTGCCTATTTCGACTGGATGATGAAAAGCCAGTTCCCTTTATCCACCAAAAAAGTTATTAAGGCAATTAAGATGAGGATAGCTTAGATTTGACTTTCCTTTAGTAAATACTTCTTCACTATTTTATAATATGAAAATAATATGTATAGGCAGGAATTATGTTGAACATGCTAAAGAGTTGAACAATCCATTGCCTGAAAAGCCGGTCTTTTTTCTTAAGCCCGACACCTCCATACTGATCCGGAACCGGCCCTTTTATTATCCTGAATTTTCGAAAGATATCCATTATGAAACTGAAGTAGTCCTGAAAATTGGCAAAGTGGGTAAGAAAATCGATGAGAAGTTTGCCCTTTCCTATATTGAAGCTATAGGTATGGGAATTGACTTTACTGCCCGCGACCTGCAGCAAAAAGCTAAAGATAAGGGACTTCCCTGGGAAATCGCAAAAGGCTTCGACCAGGCAGCTCCATTGAGCGAAGAGTTCATCCCTCTGAATGAATTTTCTGATCTCCGGGATATCCAATTTCATCTTGATATTAACTCCAAGACTGTACAGCAGGGAAATACAAGGGATATGATCTTTTCATTTGAGAAAGTCATTGCTTATGTATCCGTTTTTATGACCCTTCGAACCGGTGACCTGATATTTACCGGAACACCTGCCGGTGTTGGTCCGGTGCAAATCGGCGACAGGCTGGAAGTTTATCTTGGGGATAAGAAAATGCTGGATTTTATGATTAAATAGATTTTCCGGCACAAATCTCATCCTAAAAACTTCTATTATTAATGAGTTTATTTGTTTTGGGAGGGGATTTCTGGGACAAACTCAGGTCACTGTTTGTAAGGGAAGCCCGGATCAGTTTTCCTGAAAAAGCAAAAAGTGAAATTCCTGAAATCAAAGAAAAATAATTTCTTCAATAACCTGCTTTCCGGCTGCCTCATTGAGAGCCGCAATTATTCGTTCCCGGGAATAAGTCAATTCATTTTTTAATGCCGGGGAGTCCAGGGTAACGTAGAGTTTTTTGTGTTTGATATTGACATCTTTGGTGTGCCTGCTTATCATATCCCCGACCACCTTATCCCAGGAAGCGATCAGCTTCAACTCATTCAATTTACCGTCAAGATGATAAGTCTCAACCATTTCACGTATGGCATCTCCCAGGGATTGATCATTGGATTTTTTCATTATTCAAGGATGATCTTTAATCGTCTAAGTTACTTATTTCTCCGCCAAGGATCTCAAATATTTTATGATCGATCTGCATTTTCTCGAACAGGGCACGAATGCGGTTTTTCTGAGTATCGGTAATAAAAACCTGCCCGAAACTTTGTTCGCTGACCAAATTGATGATCTGTTGAACGCGATGGTCATCAAGTTTGTCAAAGATATCATCAAAAAGCAGCACAGGCTTATAACCTTTCAAATTGCGGGTATGCTCAAACTGGGCAAGTTTAATGGCCACCACAAAAGATTTCTGCTGTCCCTGCGAACCGAATTTCTTTATCGGATAACCTTCTATCTCAAATAAAAGATCATCTTTATGTATACCCGTTGTAGTGTATCTTGCTGAACGGTCACGTTCAACCGAAGCATTCAGAAGCTGGGCCGGATTGCTTTCCATCAACTGAGAATCGTAGATTATCGAAACCAGCTCCTTCCCTCCAGAAATAAAGCTGAAATAATGCCTGAATATCGGCATGAATTCTTCCAGGAATAACTTTCTCTTTTCGAATATCCTGCTGCCGTTTTCTATGAGCTGGTGGTCCCATATTTCCAGCATCGAGGTATCAAAAAAGTGTTGTTCAGCGAATTGCTTTAGTAAAGCATTCCTTTGGGCCAAAGCTTTATTGTATGTCAGCAAATCATCCAGGTAAGCTTTATCGAACTGAGATATAACTCCGTCGATATACTTTCTGCGGACATCACTTCCTTCGTTGATAAGATCCCTGTCGTAAGGAGAAACCATTACCAGCGGAAACAATCCAATGTGGTCTGCAAGTCTGTCATATTCTTTCTGGTTAATTCTGAATTGCTTCTTATGATTTAATTTTTGAATACAGCTGATCTTGTCAAGCTGATCGCCATTTTTCCTGTAAGTACCATGGATACTGAAAAAATCCTGTGAATGGCGAATATTTTGAGAATCTATTGGATTGAAATAACTTTTACAAAATGAGAGATAATAAATAGCATCCAGTAAATTGGTTTTCCCAACCCCATTATCCCCGATAAAGCAATTGATCTTATCGGAAAAGTCCAGGCTGGCCTCCGTATAATTCTTGAAATTTGACAGCGAAAGTTTCTGCAGATACATTATTGGATTTTTTGAATTATTTCGGCCACCCTTGTTAATAACCATCCCGGAGTGGAAGTAGCACCGCTGATCCCAACACTGGAGGCATTATTAAACCATTCCCGCTCCAGTTCCTCAGGCGCTGAAATATGGTAAGTGTTAGGATTTACTGAATGACATGCCTCATAAAGATATTTACCATTCGAGCTGTTTTTACCACTCACGAAAATCATGACATCCATTTGCCCCGCGAGTTCCCTGATATGCGGTTCACGGCTTGAAACCTGTCTGCAAATCGTCTTGTAAGCTTTGAAATCGGGCTTATCTGACATTGCATTCATACGCTCGCTAATACCGGATTTTATGATTTCAAATCCTTCCCCGTCCATGGTAGTCTGGGCAAAGAGCCTGATGGGTTTTTTGAAATCAATTCCGCTTAAGTCATCGACCGACCTGACAATCAAAGCTTCATTTTTTGCTTGTCCTGACAGGCCTATAACTTCGGGATGGCCTGCTTTACCATAGATGAGTATCTTCCCATCCTTTAATTTCATTTCCCGGTATTGATCAGCTACTTTCTCCTGTAATTTCTTAACTATAGGACAGGTAGCATCAACAATATTCAGATTATTTTCAGAAGCTTTTTGGTAAGATAAGGGGGCTTCACCATGGGCCCTGAAAAGTACTCTATCGTCTTTAAGCCCTGAAAACTCAAGCTGGCCGATAGTTTTAAGGCCTTCCTTCTCCAGGCGCTCTGTCTCCTCTTCATTATGCACGATCTCCCCATAGCTGAAGAGCTGATGTTCTTTTTGAAGCTCCTCTTCGGCCATATCAATGGCCCTTTTTACTCCAAAACAAAATCCTGCATATGGATCAATGATCACTTTCATGCGGGCAAAGTTAGTGGAAAAAGCTGTTCAGGAGAAAACATCGGTACAGGAGCCATAAGATCATAAATTAAGCTGTGGATAGCTTCCAAATACCTTTAAAAAAATAAACGGAATGATGGCAAATTAGTCGGAAGATTTTTTGCTTTGCTCACCAAGATTTACTGTAAGCGTAATAAAATTCGGCGAACCTGCAAGGTGATAAGTGGAACGCGCATAGGAGAACTGGAAGCGGGAAACACGGAAGCCAAAACCCCATGAGAAGCCGACAGTTGATAATTTTGTAGCTATCTTCATTTCCTGCCTGCGCTGGTAGTTATATCCGGCCCGGAGACTGAAATTTTTTCCAAGCAGGAGTTCACCACCGACCACAATATGGCGCATGAAGTTATCCGCAAATTTCTCAACGCCACCTACTTTCTTCACTTCACCTAAAGTAGTATCAGGAGCAAATTCGTACCGTATATCCCATTTCTGGAGGTTGGTAAATAATATTGAAAAGCGAAAAGGCAGATGGGCAAGTCTTTGTGACAGAGCCTGCATCAATTTCCAAAGGAAGTGGTTCGTGGTTCCCTGACCTGTAGGCAACAATCTGGTAACCGAGGTTACGAACAATTAAAGAAGCATTAAAGCTATTATCCTTACTACGATATGATCCTGCCACATCGACCGCGATGCCGAAAGAATTATAGGATTCAAGATGTGAATAAATTCCTTTAAAATTGGCCCCAATGCTCCAGCGTGGAGTTAGCATACGCCCCCAGCCTACATTCAGGGCGTACTCTCCCGCAGAAAAAGTTCCGTATTGAGCACTTGTTTCGTCAGCCCCGGTAAAGGTCCCGTAATTGATAAACTGCAGGGTCCCTACAAAACTTCCGACCTTGTTAAAAGTTCTTCCGTATTGGGCAAAACCATAGTTCACATCAGTATAATAATCAACAAAACTCAATCCGAGTTGATTGTTCATATTTTCATTGATGAGAGAGGGATTTGCCAGCGCAATGGTAATATCATTGTCATCCACTGCCAGGAAATTTCCACCCATAGCAGCAATCCTGGCTGAATTGGGCAGGTTCAAAAATTTATATGTGCCAATTCCGCCAATCTGTCCAAAAGTCACAGATGATAATCCCAGCGAAAAGACTAAAATTATGAGTAAAGATGTCCGATTCACTTATTTGGCTCTTTAGTTTATCAATAATATTTACAAACGTCGATCGGTACGGGAATAGTATAATATTAATAAAAATAAATAATATCAGCGCTTTTCTCTGCTTATGGCATCAATTGTTTTTCTCCCGGATAAGATTTAGCGCTCCACCTGCCCTGAACCATTCCAGCTGGTTTTCATTATAGGTATGGTTTGCCTTGAATTCCTCTTTCTTTCCGTCAGCATGATGAAGCACGATAGTTAAAGGTTTCCCTGCCGCAAATTCCTTTAAACCGAGGATATCAATAGTATCGTTTTCCTGGATTTTACCATAATCAGCCGGATTGGCAAAAGTGAGGGCAAGCATCCCCTGTTTCTTCAGGTTGGTTTCATGGATCCGGGCAAAAGAACGGACTAAAACTGCCCTGGCTCCCAAATGACGCGGTTCCATAGCGGCATGTTCCCTGGAAGATCCTTCTCCGTAATTTTCATCCCCAACTATGATAGAGCCAAAACCATCTTTTTTATAATAACGGGCTGTAGCCGGAACTTCGCCATATTCACCCGTGATTTGATTTTTCACCAGGTTGGTCTTGCCATTGAAATCATTTACGGCGCCTATCAGTAAGTTATTCGAAATATTGTCAAGGTGACCTCGGTATTTCAACCAGGGACCCGCCATACTAATATGGTCGGTCGTACATTTTCCACGGGCTTTAATTAAAAGTTTCAGTCCCAGGATATCTTCTCCATTCCATTTTGCGAAGGGACTCAATAATTGAATGCGGTCGGAATCGGGTTTAACTTTCACGTCGACAGCACTGCCATCGGCCGCAGGAGGCTGATAACCACTATCTTTAACTTCAAAACCATTCACAGGAAAATCAATGCCCTGGGGTTCGTCCAGCTTAACTTTTTCACCTTTTTCATTAACGAGATAATCGGTAAGAGGGTTGAATTTCAGCGTACCGGCAATGGAAAAAGCTGTTACGATTTCTGGAGAAGCCACAAAGCCATGAGTATTGGGATTCCCGTCGTTGCGCTTTGCAAAGTTCCGGTTGAAGGACGTCATGATAGAATTCTTCTCCTGCTTGTCGGCATTGTGCCTTGCCCACTGCCCGATACAGGGCCCGCATGCATTGGCCAGTACCACACCTCCCATCTCCTTGAATATATCCAGGTAGCCATCCCTTTCCGTCGTAAAACGGACTTGTTCTGAGCCGGGGGTAATTGTAAATTCTGATTTTGCCTTCAAATTTTTATCAATCGCCTGTTTTGCAATAGAAGCAGCACGAGTAATATCCTCATAAGAAGAATTCGTGCAGGAGCCTATCAGTCCAACTTCGAGCTTCTCAGGCCATCCGTTTTTTTCAACAGCTTCAGCGAATTTTGAAACCGGAGTTGCCAAATCAGGAGTAAAGGGTCCGTTAATATAGGGTTCAAGCTCGCTCAGGTTGATCTCGTAAACCTCGTCAAAATATTTTTCAGGATTTTCGTAAACTTCGGGGTCTCCTGTAAGATGCTGTGCAACAGCATTAGCCAGTTCAGCAACATCTGTCCTGCCGGTTCCCCTGAGGTACTGTTCCATCTTTTTATCATAGCCAAAAACTGAGGTGGTAGCGCCGATTTCAGCGCCCATATTGCATATGGTGCCTTTCCCGGTACAGGAAATATCTGTGGCGCCCGGTCCGAAATATTCAAGGATAGCACCTGTGCCGCCTTTTACAGTGAGTATACCGGCTACTTTCAGAATTATATCTTTGGAAGAAGTCCATCCGCTGAGCTTGCCGGTCAGTTTCACCCCTATCAGTTTAGGAAATTTCAGTTCCCAGGGCATGCCTGCCATAACGTCCACTGCATCAGCCCCGCCTACACCAATAGCTACCATTCCAAGTCCTCCTGCATTTACAGTATGGGAGTCGGTACCTATCATCATCCCACCCGGAAAAGCATAATTTTCAAGGACCACCTGGTGTATGATCCCAGCCCCTGGTTTCCAGAAACCTATGCCATATTTATTCGACACAGAAGACAGAAAATCATAAACCTCTTTATTCACATCAATAGCAGTTGCAAGGTCCTGTCTGGCTCCGATTTTAGCCTGGATCAGGTGGTCGCAATGGACCGTTGAAGGTACTGCAACTGTTGGCCGGCCTGCCTGCATGAATTGCAGGAGGGCCATTTGTGCTGTGGCATCCTGCATAGCTACCCTGTCAGGATGAAAATTTACATAAGATTCAGCCCTAATAAAAGGACCGTTCTCATTTTCCGGAGAAAGGTGAGAATAGAGAATTTTTTCAGTGAGCGTCAGGGGTTTTCCAGTAAGCTTGCGTGCTTCCTGTATTTTCTTTTCAATTCCGGCGTAAGCGCCCTTAATCATTTCGAGATCGAATGCCATTTATAGATGATTTATGTTGATTAATTTAGTTGATTTCAACTTGATATTAACGGTTTGCAAAGGTAGCGATTTTTAGGAAAAAATTATCCTGCCATTTACTATTATCTAATTATCTATATCTGTTTTATTTTTAATCATAGAAAAAAAATTCTAAAATTTATTTCGGTTGACTAATGATTAAATAATTTCATAACCTAAGACCGATCAAACTTTTTCAAAATATTAAAATCTATTTACATGAAGACTTATAAAAATTGCCAGAGTTGTGGTATGCCATTGAAAAGGGATGAACAGGGCTGCGGAACCAATGCGGATGGCAGTAAAAGCCAGATGTATTGCAGATATTGCTATCAGGATGGTAAATTCACACGTGAAGATATCACTTTGCTGGAAGTGAAATCACTGGTAAAAGGGAAGATAAAAGAAATGGGTTTCCCCGGATTCATGGCCGGAATCTTCACTTCCAACATCCCGAAGTTGGAAAGGTGGAGAAAATAAGTAAAACTTAAAATCGTTAAAGCCTTTATGATTTGTCTGGGTTGTGCAAAAACAGCCTTTGCTTTTCGGATTTATTAACTTCCTTTAACATTTAGCTTAATAATTCCGTCATACTTTTACCCAATTATTAGTTATAATGCTGAAGACGATATTCATCTTTATTTCCCTGTTCATTTCATTTTCTTCCTATTCACAGGAAAATGAAAAGCAGGCTTTACGTATTGATGGAAAAATAATTGATCAAATGCAACAGCCTGTGTCTTTTGCCCATATAGTCAACAAAGCAAGGCAACTGGGAGTAGTTGGTGGATATGATGGTTATTTCAGTATAGGTGCTTACCCGGGGGATACCCTCATCATTTCGGCTGTTTCTTATCATAACAAAAATCTCATCGTTCCTGATACCATCAAATAATTCCGACCTCCCCTATCTTTTTATCCTGGAAAAGGACACTGTCATTCTTCCTGAAATGGTCATATATCCCTGGCCTTCCAGCTATGCTGATTTTAAAAGAGATTTCATGGAAATGAAAATTGAAGATCCCCTGGCCAACCTGGATCTTCACATTCCTTCACCACAGGAACTCAAAGCCCTTGGAAGCTCCGGTGCCATAACTCTTCCCGGCCCTTTTTCTTTGCTATATGGCCAGTTCAGTAAGGAAGCCAAAACTAAAAGATTGATGGCGAAATTGAATATACTGGATAAGGTAAGGACGAGATATAATCCGTCGGTGATATCAAGAATAACAGGTTTAAAGGATGAAAAGGAAATCCAGAAACTTATGGATTATTGTAAGCTGCAGGATCAATTTATCCTGAATGCAACTGATTATGAGCTTTATGCCGCTATCATGTCTTGCTATACCGAATATTCCGAATTACCCGGAAAATGAAATACATATCGGGAAATTTCGATGCCTGAATTAAGTTGCTTAATTTTGTCGCATATTTACAATAATCACTTCTATTTATTGTTATAAAAACAATCATTTAAAAAATCAGATCTTT
>CAWBCI010000085.1:0-20053 GCA_963787195.1 uncultured Bacteroidales bacterium | reverse complement strand
CAAGGAATTCATTGCATCATTATTCCGGTTCTTCCTTCTTTCAATTCTTTTCACCTGTAATGCGATGTTTTGTTTTACCGCGTAGCGGTTAAACAATGGTAGCACGATGTTTGCAAAATGATTTTCTATTCCCCGCAGGGGACTAACATAAAAAAATCGGGACAATAACACCGAATCAATCTCTTCGGAAATATTGCCCCGATTCTAATACCGGGGAAATCTCTTCATAAAGATAGCTCAATCCTTGTCAAGCTTCTTCCCCAGGAAATAACTGATCACCAGGGCCAGGCCCCCGAACAGGAAGATCATGGAGAAGTAAGTGACTTCTGGTTCGAGCCGGGTGGTTTCTTCCAGGATATTCCCCATGAAAATCCCCAGGGCAATGCCGATCAGGAAAAGCCCGTATTTCAGGGAAGTAACCTTTTCCCTTTTAGGTTCATGAAAAATAGCCGGATCAGCTCCTCTTTCCAATAAGGCCATGCGTTCTTTTCTGCGAATATTCAGGGCGATGATGGCGTAAATGGTCCCGAAAATGATTGCCAGTACGAGTATTGGCGTTAATTCTAATTCCATAGTATTGAATTTTAAATTGGTTTTTAATCGATTTTCAGCTATTTGACGCAATGCCTTTAATGCCGGTTACAAAAGGAGATAATTTTGTTAATTTTATAAAAGTAGCGTGAACCATTAATAAATGGGAAGGATCTTGAAGCTTAGTGTAAAATTGGTGTTTTAGTGTTTTAGTGGCATAAAGAAAAGCATCCATATATACAGAATCAACTTTTTAGCCACAAAATCACGAAAACTCAAAGGTTTTCACAAAGAAGTGTTTTTGATCTTAATGATTTAATCCGATTGTAACTTCTACTATTCCCCTGCGTCTAATTATCACTATGGAAAAACCCGACGAAAACCTGATCATCGAAAAGGTGCTTGGTGGCGATGCCTCCGCTTACGCACAATTGGTCGACAGGCATAAAAACCTGGTCTTTACCATAGCCATGCGGGTTACCCGGAACCGGGAGGATGCCGAGGAAATTGCCCAGGATGTGTTCGTGAAAGCTTATCAGAAGTTGCCGGAATTCAGGAAAGTTTCAAAGTTTTCCACCTGGCTTTACCGGATCGCCTATAATGAAGCTGTTTCGAAGACGCGAAAGAAAATTCTTCCGACTGTCACCATAGAAGAGCAGATTACGGAAAATCTTCCTGAAGACTCCCTGGAAGAAGAAGTGATGGGGCTGGACCATCGGGAGCAGAAATTGGTCATAGAAAAGGTTTTGCAGGGCCTCCCTGAAGAAGACCAGCTGCTGATAACCCTCTTTTATATGGGAGATCATCCGGTAAGCGGCATCAGCGAAGTGACGGGACTGAGCGAAAGCAATGTGAAAGTAAAGCTGCACCGGATCAGGAAAAAAATATATAAAGAGATCAGGGAAATACTTGATAAGAAAAATTTAGCGTTCATCTAAAAATACCTTCCGTTATGGAATCAACTAATAAACAGGATGCTTTCATCCACAATTTAATCCGGGAAAAGGGCCTTGAAACAGCCCCTGATAAATTCACCGATAATGTCATGAAGAAGATACGTGAGCAAACATCCATTGAAATGGGCCCTTTGCTGAGCCCGCTTTCCTGGATACTTATAGGCCTTGGCCTTCTGACTGCCATTTCTATGCTCTTCCTTATAGATGTTCCTTTCTGTTGGGAATTTTTTCAATTCAATCGGTATTGAGGAAATTGCCAAACAGGTATTTTCATCCCAGTTTATAGGAAGCTTCATCAAATTCTTCCATACCATACATATAAGCAGTATCGGTATCACTATCTTCCTTGCGATGGGATTATTGGTCATTCTTGAAAGAATCCTCTTTCACCGCCATACCGAAACAAATATCCTTCTGTAAAAAATTATCTCCGAACCCAGGCTTGCTTTGCTTTAACTTTGAAAGAAAATCCAGGCAAGCCATGCTACTCCAATTTATTCAGGATAAAATCGCCCTCATCTTATCAGATTTGAAGGATAAACCAGTGCATATCCTCTCAATTTCGTCTTTAGGCGGAGGATCTATAAATGATGCTTTTCGTATTGAAACAGATGCGGGAATCTATTTCCTGAAACATAATAAAGCAAGTCTATTTCCTGAGATGTTCGAAAAGGAAGAAAAGGGACTTGAACTGCTCCGGCAGGCAGGTGAATTGCCTGTGCCGGAGCTAATTGCCACTGGTAAGAGTAATGACGAAGCTTTTCTCCTGCTGAAATATATTGAATCCGCCCCAAAACAGCCTGATTTCTGGGATAAATTCGGGACTTCCCTGGCTAAATTGCACCGGCATGCAGGGGAATATTTCGGACTTGACCATGATAATTATATCGGTTCACTTCATCAGCACAATAATAAACATCCTGACTGGATTTCATTTTTTATTGAAGAAAGACTGGAAAGACAGGCACGTTTGGCAAGGAATAAGGCTTTGATAGGTGCAGGCATATTATCTGCACTTGACAGACTTTACAGGCGGCTCCCGGAGATTTTTCCGGAAGAAGCCCCTGCCCTGCTCCACGGAGATCTCTGGAACGGGAATTATATGACAGATGAAAACGGGCATGCCTGTTTGATAGATCCCGCCGTATATTATGGACATCGTGAGATGGATATTGGCATGTCAAAGTTGTTCGGGGGTTTCAGCGGGGAATTCTATGAAGCCTATAATCGGGAATATCCTATGGAGAAAGGCTGGGAGAAGCGGCTTGATATATGTAATCTCTATCCGCTCTTGGTACATGTTAATCTTTTCGGAGCAGCTTATGTAGGGCAACTTAATTCCATACTTCAAAGGTTTTGAAAATAAGTTTCGCCAAACCAAATGGAATACAGAAATGTGGTATCTGTCGGATTTTCAAGCCATAATCAGACTTCTTCCTTTAAACTAAACCTCCAGGCACAAAAATACTCCTCCGGATGAGGATCGGGAGGACAAGCCATGCATTCTGTTTTTATTCTGGAATCGATGGCTTTTGCAAAAGTGGAATATTCTATAATCCCAGCAGACTTACATGGATAATCCTGCAGTCCTTTCCGTTTCCGGGCTAACTGGACCCGGCATTCATTCATGCGAAACACAAAAGAACTGGCTGTCTCGTCTGTGACAGACTGTTTGTTAACATCGGCATAGAGCCGATATTGCAGGGCTTTCTTCAGGCCTTCCAGTCCGGAATTTTCGGGCAGGCCGAGGAATTTTTTTACAGACCATGCTTCCATGGGTGAGAATTTCTCCCAGCAGGCATCGTTACACATTTTTGCTTTTTCCAGTCCGTCAACAAATTCGACTGCCTGGAACCAAATACCGTCGTTGGCCAGCCAGTTTATCGCGAGGCTTTTTTTGAGCTCCTTCAATTTTTCATCCGGCATATCCAGCATAGGCTCAGGTATACAATCACGGAATTCGAATCCCAGGACTTTTGAAAGCCGGGCCATCTGTATATCATAAGTCCGGTCATAAACGGTCTGAAGGGCTTCAAAAGCCTTCTCAGGGCCAAGTTTTTCCCTTACTTCGGCATACCACATGGCATGGTGCATCATAGAACGGTGCATATAATCTATCAGGAGGCGGGCTGTTTCAACTTTTGGCAAATCCTGTTGTGAAAATGGAAATTCCTGCATTAACTTTTAAATTTCTTTATGACCGCGGGGCTGGTCAGGATGTTCGACAATATCATGAAAGACATATCACTTCCGTAACTTTTTAATTTTTCAAGGATTTTATCCCTTTTGATTTTCGAAGAGTCAGTTGAAGAAAGAATCTGTTTCAGTTCTTTAAATTGACTTCCTTTCATCTCATCCTGAAGAGCTTCTGAAATGGCTTCAAAAAGTTCATCTGAAGTCTTTTCAGTCTGAGGCAATCCGAGATTTTCAATTTCATCAATAGAAGCCTGCAGTATCTCTTTCCCAAGTTTCTTACAGGTATCGAGATATGAATTTGAGCCGGTGGTGTCACGCAATGACCAGGAGCTGTAATCGTATTCGATATTTTCGACCTGCTTGATTTTCTGGGATTCATCTCCAAAAATCCTGGCAAGTATAACGATGGTATATTTTTTCCAGGCTTCCAGATCGAAATCTTTCGCTTTTAGCTTGTCAATCTGGGCTTTTAATATCTCAATTTCCTTTTCAGGCATATGCTTTTTATTTGGGATGATAAAGGTAGAAAATTATGATCAATCCGGCTCAGCCTTTTTCCAGACCTCTGATGAGGATCTCCAGCAATTCAACGATGGTTTGTTCATACTGGCTGATCTTGTTCTGCAGGTAGAATGGGATCTCTATGGCCTTCATGGCCAGGATGATCACATTGGCGGTAGCATGGGTATCACGGATTTCGAATTTATGTTCCGCTACGCCTTTTTCGAGGATAGCATTCAGGAGTTCAACTTCAAATTTAAAAAACTCATCCCGGATATCGGAAAGGGCAACAAAGCCGGAGGTGAAATCCGACTTCAGGGTCTCATGGTAATTCACTGCATCTTTCAGGAGCTTCATCCGGCTGATCATATAATCCATGATCATGGTTGTGGCATCCCCCCCGTTGATGATCACCCGGGTAAGTCCCGATTTAATGAGGCTTATTTCCTGTTCAACCACGGCCCTGAAAAGGTCTTCTTTACTTGGGAAATAGTAGTAGACGCTTCCTTTGGCTTTATGGGCGGCTCGGGCGATCTCATCCATGGTAGTCTTCTGAAAACCATACTTACCAAAGATCTTCGAAGCTACTTTCAATATCCTTTCGCGGGGTTCATCACTTTGCATATTATTTTTTTTGACTATCCGACCAAACTCGTTTTAAAACTCAAACTTAATCAATTTCTTTATCCAAAATTGAATCAATGAGACTCAATTTTTTCTTCGCTTCGCTTGAAAAAATTGTTAGTCGAATTGATCCCGAAAAGACGAAGTCTTATTCGGGATCTGATGGAACTAAATTCCCTGTCTCTTGAGACGAATAAGAGATATTTCCTTAAACTACCCCGCTGCTTGCGGCGGCGTAGTTTATTGAATGAATATAGACCCTTTGATTGTTTCTCTTTATTTCCCTATCTGTATTTAGTATATTTGATGTTCTAACCAAAAATCAATCATATGAAATTCAAAGATTTGATTTATTATTTAGGATGGGCTGCAGGTCTTTTCGGCGCTATCCTGATGCTTTGTGGTGTAATTGGCTTCTTCATGGGGGGAAACTTTCTCATGGTTCGCAATTTTTTCAATTGGTTCTTTATTGCCAACAGCTTTCTATTTCTAGGGATCTTCCTGCTCGTGGCCAGCCATATTTTAAGCTGCTGTCACAGCCATGAAAAAGAAGGCTAAGGAGCCTGGTTTTTTCAAAAAGCTCCCAGACCGAACCACCAGCTCAGCATAAACACACAAACGACCAGGTAGATCAGGGTCAGGGGGAGTCCTATCTTCAGGTAATCTTTGAAATTATACCGTCCCGGCCCGTATACCATGAGGTTGGTCTGGTAGCCGATAGGTGTGATAAAATTGGCCGCCGCTGCAAAAGCAACCACCAGGATAAAGGGTGCAGTTGGTAAACCGAGCTGTATGGCCGCGGTGACCGATATCGGAAAGATGATAGCCGCGGCGGCTTTATTCGTAATATAGGATGCCAGGATATTAGTTATGATAAAAATTCCACCTAACAAAGCTACCGGGCCAAACGGAATAAAGGCTTTTACCAGGTAATCGGAGATCATATCCGCCATGCCGGTTTTGATCATGGCTGTGCCAATGGCCAGGGAAAGTGCTATAATGATGGCCAGGTTAAAGTCAATACTTTTAGGGATGTCTTTGGGAGATGCAATTTTCAGCAGGAATATGAGGATCATCAGGATGAGGAGGGCCATAAAGAGTGAAATGTAGCCAAGTGCAGAAGCTATGATAGCAAGGGCCACACCCCCGAAGAGGGCCAGGACCTTATACCACTTCAGTTTCCGGAATTCCCGTATTTTAGAAATCAGGTAAAAATCCTGGGTATCGGAAGCCCGTTCTGCGAAGTCATCCCCCACCAGTACAAGCAACACATCCCCGGCTTTCAGTTTCAATTCGCCAATCTTACCCGTAAGTTTCTCTCCGTTGCGGTGTATTGAGAGTATAGCCGAGTCGAATTTAGCCCTGAAATTTGTATCCTTGACGGTTTTATTGATGAGGGTACTGTTGTGTGATATCACCAGTTCCAGCACTTCTGTATGCGATTTTTTGGTAAACATCCCAACCTGGGTCAACATCAGGCCGGTGTTTGAATTCACCATTTCAGCAATGGTAGCGGTATCCCCGGCAAAGACAAGCACATCGCCCGACTGCAGTTTGAAATTCGGTGAAACGGCAGGCAGGCTGATATTGCTACGGTTGATCTCAACAAGGTAAAGTCCGGGAAGGTTCCTTAAGCGGGCTTCTTCAAGGGTTTTTCCAATAATGGAAGATTTTGACCTGACTTGAGCTTCTACGAGGTATTCCCTGGAATGGGATGAAAAATCGGAAATCACGTCAGTATGTGAGGGCAACAATTTATTTCCGAAAAGTACCAGGTAAAGTGAGCCGATAAAAACCATGGGCAGTCCGACCACAGTGAAATCGAAAAGTTGAAGTGGCTTTAGTCCGGGGATGATCAGCTGGTCGGTCACCATCCCGTTTACGATCAGGTTCGTAGAAGTTCCGATCAGGGTGGTGCAACCCCCTAAAATAGCGGCGTAAGAAAGGGGGATCAGAAGTTTGGAAGGGGCAATCTTATTGCGCTTACTCCAACTGTGCACATAAGGCATCATGATGGCTACAAGTGGAGTATTGTTCATGAAAGCCGAGAATGCTGCGACAATGAAAGTCATTCTACCCATAAAACCCCTGTAGGACCTAGCCTTTCGGAATATACGGTCAAACAGCCCGTCGATCATATCAGTCTTGCGTATAATCTCTCCCAACAGCAATAACAAGATAATCGCGATAATCTGTTCATTCGCCAGTCCGCTCAGGATCTCTTTCGGGGTGAGTATCTTGAAAAATCCAAGCACCATAACCCCTATCAGAAAAGTAAATGCCGGCCCCACAATCTCGGTATAAAGTGAGACTATAATGAAGATCAGCACCAGGGTTACAATGAGAATGTCGAAAGTCATATAATGGCTATTGGCTGTATACTTTCTGATGTTAACTCAGGAAATTTTGAGTTGTTTTCCTGTCATAAATATATAAAGACTAAAAGCTAAGGCTTAATGACTAATAGCTGCATTGCTTAGCCGCAATTTAATCATTTCTAACAAAAAAAGGCTAAATTTGCGCTCAAATTTAGTTAAAACAAAGTTGTTTTAATTCCAAATGATGCAAGAAGATAAAAATATATTTCCGGTCTTTCATAAGATCCTCAAAAGAGAGGCCAAGGAAAAGAAACTGAATCAAAGGGCTAAAGTCATTTGGTTCACAGGTTTGTCTGGCTCTGGAAAGACTACTTTAGCCAAACATCTGGAAGAAGAATTGTTTGCCCGGAATTTTTTTATTCAGGTATTGGATGGCGACAATATCCGTTCTGGCATCAATAATAATCTGAGCTTTTCGGATACGGACCGAATGGAGAATATCCGCCGGATTGCGGAAGTTTCGAAACTTTTCCTGGAAAGCGGCATCATCACCATCAATGGGTTCATCAGCCCGACCAATCAGATACGTCAGTTAGCCATTGATATCATTGGAAAGGACAATTTTATCGAAGTATTTGTAAATGCCCCCCTGGAAGTTTGCGAGAAAAGGGATGTGAAAGGCCTTTATGCCAAAGCACGCAGGGGGGAGATCAAAATGTTCACCGGCATTAGCGCTCCATTTGAAAGCCCTCAGGATCCCGATATTGAGATTTGTACCGATAGGATGAACATTGAGGATTCCGTTCAGAAATTACTGGAATTCATCATTCCAAAAATTACTTATCAATCAGAAGAATGTTAAATGCTGATTTATCTTCATTTATCAAACATACATTATAATACAATCAGAATATTCAAAATATCATATACCCATGTCTGCCAATCCTAAATATAATCTCAGTCACTTGAGGGAACTGGAATCCGAATCCATATTTGTGATCCGGGAGATAGCTGCCCAGTTTGAGCGGCCGGCTTTACTGTTTTCCGGGGGGAAGGATTCCATAGTGATGGTCCACCTGGCAAAAAAAGCTTTCTGGCCGGCTAAAATTCCATTTCCCCTGATCCATATTGATACAGGCCATAATTTTGAAGAAACCATTACTTTCAGGGATGAACTTGTAAAAGAACTCGGAGTGCAGCTCATCGTGGGCTCCGTTCAGGAAGCCATCGATAATGGGAAATCCGTTGAAGAAACCGGTTTTGATGCCAGCCGTAACCTCTTACAAACCCACACCCTGCTTGATACACTTACTAAATATAAGATAGATGCAGCCTTAGGCGGAGGCCGCCGGGATGAGGAAAAAGCCCGTGCCAAGGAACGTTTCTTTTCACACCGCGACGAATTCGGACAATGGGACCCTAAAAACCAAAGGCCCGAACTCTGGAATATATTCAACGGGCGCAAACATATGGGCGAACATTTCCGGGTTTTCCCCCTCAGTAACTGGACCGAAATGGATATCTGGCAATATATTTACATGGAAAATGTGGATATCCCCAATCTCTATTTTACCCACGAAAGACAGGTCTTTCTGCGCGACGGCGTATGGCTTGCCGATGCCCCTTTCATGCTGAAAAGGGATTCCGAACAGGTTGTTACAAAAAGGATACGCTGCAGGACAATCGGGGATATTTCCTGTACCGGACTGACGATGAGCGAAGCTACCAGCCTGGAAGACATCATACAGGAAATTGCCGCCACAAGGGTTACCGAAAGAGGCGGCAGGGCCGATGATATGAGAAGTGAATCGGCTATGGAAGACCGCAAAAAAGAAGGTTATTTTTAAAAAGATTTAGCTCAGAATATAAATATGTCTGAAAACGAATTTTCATCCAAAGCATATCTTGATATGGAACTCCTGCGCTTCACAACGGCCGGGAGTGTTGATGACGGAAAAAGCACCCTCATAGGACGATTGTTATACGACAGCAAGTCTATTTTTGAGGACCAGCTTGAAGCCGTTAAAAGGGCCAGCATCCGGAAAGGGAATGAACATATTAATCTCGCCCTTCTTACTGATGGCTTAAGAGCGGAGAGGGAGCAGGGGATTACAATAGACGTGGCTTACCGCTATTTTGCCACTCCAAAACGTAAATTCATCATTGCCGATACGCCGGGGCACGTGCAATATACCCGGAATATGGTTACCGGGGCATCTACAGCTAATGCCGCAATCATCCTGATCGATGCCCGCAACGGGGTTACCGAACAAACACACCGGCATGCCTTTATCTCATCCCTGCTCGAAATTCCTCACCTCATCGTCTGCGTCAATAAAATGGACCTGATGAATTACAGCGAGGAAGTTTATGAGGGCATTAAACATGAATTCGGGGCTTTTGCCGCCAAGCTGGACGTGAAGGATATCCGTTTTGTTCCTATCAGCGCACTGAATGGCGACAATGTAGTGGAACATTCCACCAATATGCCCTGGTACGGCGGGGGCACACTGAGATATATCCTGGAAAATATTCATGTAGCCAGCGACCAAAATCATATTGATGCCCGTTTCCCGGTGCAATACGTGATCCGCCCGATTTCCGATGCTTACCACGACTACCGCGGGTATGCCGGCCGGCTTGCAGGAGGCGTATTCCGCAAAGGCGACAAGGTGAAAGTCCTCCCTTCGGGATTTGTGACAACCCTGGAATCCATCGATTTTTATGACCAGGAACTTGAGATGGCCTATCCGCCAATGTCGGTAACCCTTCGATTAAAAGATGACCTGGATATCAGCCGGGGGGATATGATCGTGAAGGAAAATAATGTGCCCAATGTGAGCCAGGACCTGGATGTGATGGTTTGCTGGATGAGCGACAAACCTATGAATACCGGCGCTAAATACTATCTCCGTCACACAACTGCCGAAGTGCGTGCTCTGGTGAAAGAGATCACCTACAAAATTGATGTGAACACCCTGGACCATATTAAAGACGGGCCAAGCCTGAAGATGAACGAAATTGCGAGGGTTCAGCTCCGGACCACCAAACCGGTATTTTACGACAGCTACCGGAAAAACCGGCAGACCGGCAGCCTCATCCTTATTGATGAAGCTACCAATAATACAGTGGGCGTGGGGATGATAGTGTAAGTATTGAACCCTATTGAATTCCGGCTTCTTTTATTTTAAAATTGATTTATATTTTGGCAGATTATCCTGAAATACTTAGCAAAAAGCGTATCCTGGTTACCGGAGGCGCGGGCTTCATAGGCTCGTCCCTTTGTGAGTATTTCCTGGAAAATGATAATGAAGTCATCTGCCTGGATAACTTCCTTACCGGCCACAGAAAAAACATCGGGCCTTTTCTTTCAAATAAAAATTTTAAATTGATTGAAGGTGATATCAGGGACCTGGAGATTTGCAGAAAGGCAACTGAAGCTGTAGATTATGTGTTTCATGAAGCCGCCCTGGGATCGGTCCCACGCTCTATAGAAGATCCTGCCCGTACCAATGATATCAATGTGAACGGGACACTGAACATGCTGATCGCTTCCCGCGATGCAAAAGTAAAGCGCTTTGTTTACGCATCCAGTTCTTCTGTTTACGGCGATTCCAAAAAGCTTCCCAAGCTTGAGGAAGAAATCGGAGAACCTCTCTCACCCTATGCCGTCACTAAACTGGTGAAAGAGAAATACGGAAAAGTATTTGCTGATATTTACGGATTACAAGTTACCGGCTTACGTTATTTTAATGTTTTTGGAAGAAGACAGGACCCGAAAGGAGCTTATGCGGCTGTGATCCCTAAATGGGTCGAGCAGATGATCCGGCACGAACGCCCGGTGATCAACGGGGATGGTAATTATTCCAGGGATTTCACCTATGTCGACAATGTATTGCATGCCAATGAAAGAGCTGCAATCAGTCCGGCACAGGCAGGAGGGGCAAGCGTTTATAATGTGGCCTTTGGAGGGAATATAAGTCTGAATGAGCTTTTCATTGCATTGCGCGATAATCTGTCAAAATTTGATCCACAGATTGCCAAAATAGAGCCTGTTTATGGGCCGGAGCGTCCGGGAGATATTCCTCATTCCATGGCATCCATCGAAAAAGCACGAAGAGAAATCGCTTACAATCCCCGTTTCGATGCCCGCAAAGGTTTCGAAAAAGCCTGTGAATGGTACTGGAATTCGCTGAGTGAAAAATAGCAGGCCTTTATTTTTCTTCCCTATCTTTGAAGGATGAAAACTGAGAAAACTTCCCATTGGTACGCCATATATACCCGTTCCAGGAATGAGAAGAAAGCCTGCGAAGAAATCCGGAATAAGGGCATAGAAGTTTTCCTTCCCCTAATAAAAACCCTAAAACAATGGTCTGATCGTAAAAAATGGGTGGAAGAGCCCTTGTTCCGCTCCTATCTCTTTGTATATATTAAGCCTGAGGATTATTATAAAGTGCTGAACACCCCGGGACTGGTACGTTATATCACTTTCGAAGGCAAAGCCGTGCCCATACCGCAGGTACAGATCGATGCCATCAAGTACTATATCGGAATGGAAGATTATGTCCCTGATGAAGCAATAGATTATGCCCCGGGGGATAAGGTGGAAATCACACACGGCCCCTTGCAGGGCCTCAGCGGAGAACTTATACAGTTAAAAGGCAAGAGCAGGATGAAGGTACAGATTGACGCTCTTGGACAGAGTATTATGTTAACAGTGCCTGTGAATCTGTTAGCTAGGATTGAAATAACAAATCCCAAATGACAAATAACAAATAAATTACAAATTCCAAATCTCAATAAAATTACCCATTAACCACTACAGCACTAAGCAATAACTTTTCCCAATACCTGGGCCAGCCCCCTATAAAACCAGACTAAAAGTACTGCTTCAATTTGTACTTTTATGTTTATGAAAAAGAACTTCGAACTAATGGGTTTTTCCTCTGCATTCCGCTTACGAGATGCAGAGAAGTAATTAGCACGTTAATAGATAGCAATGGCCCTACTTTTAAAATAGCACATATTCAATATACAATTTCAAATATTCTCTCTGTGGAACTCCATTTTATCTCTGTGGATCTCCGTGTAATAAAAAAAACAGGTAGAAAAGTGGAAAGGGCTTCAATATCCGATATTCGATAGAACGATATAAACGATGTATAAGATGTTTACGATGTATGAAATTGCTTGTTTTCCCATTACCCATTAACCACTACCAGGTAATAATTCTTCTTCCCCTTCTGGACCAGGATATATTTGTCGCGGAGCAGGTCGGAAACCTTGATCATCTTGTCTTCTCCAACTTTTTCCTTATTCACTGAAACGGCATTGTCTTTCACCATCCGGCGGGCCTCGCCGCGGGAGGGATAAATACCGGTCAGATCGGACAGGAATTCGAGGATCATCACGCCTTCGTTCAGCCTTTCCCTGGGAATGTTGCTTTGCGGAACGCCTTCAAAAACCGACAGCAGCATTTGTTCCGAAAGACCTTTTAAAACATCCGTTGTTCCGGAGCCAAAAAGTATGGTCGATGCTTCCACCGATGCATTATAATCTTCTTCGGAATGGACCCTGATGGTCAGGTCCTTTGCCAGGGCTTTCTGCAATTCCCTCAAATGGGGTTCCTGGCGGTGTTTTTCTATTAATTCTTCTATTTCCTTTTTAGAGAAAAGGGTGAATATCTTGATAAATTTCTCCGCATCCGAGTCCGAGGTATTCAGCCAGAATTGGTAGAATGCGTAAGGCGAAGTCCTCCGGGGATCCAGCCATACATTGCCCTGCTCTGTTTTCCCGAATTTTCCGCCATCGGCCTTGGTAATCAAGGGACAGGTGAGGGCATAGGCTTCACCGCCTGTCTTACGGCGGATCAATTCTGTTCCGGTGACAATGTTACCCCATTGATCAGAGCCTCCCATCTGCAGGTGGCAATTCTTCTTTTCATATAAATGAAGAAAATCATAACCTTGTACAAGCTGGTATGAAAATTCGGTGAAGGAAAGACCACTTTCCAGGCGTTTCTGAACCGAATCCTTGGCCATCATATAATTCACAGTAATATGCTTTCCTATGTCACGTACAAAATCAAGGAAACTAAACTGGCTCATCCAGTCGTAATTATTTACCATCTCGGCCCCATTCCCGCTTTTCTCAAAGTCCAGGAATTTCTCAAGCTGAGACTGTATGCTATCCTGGTTATGCCTGATAACGTCGATTCCAAGCAGCACTCTTTCTTCAGATTTTCCTGATGGATCACCTATCATGCCGGTAGCGCCTCCGATCAGGGCCAGGGGTTTATGGCCGGCTATCTGAAAGTGCTTTAGCATCATCACACCAACAAGATGGCCGATATGAAGTGAATCGGCCGTTGGGTCTATCCCCACATAGGCCGTCATCATCTCTTCTTTATTAATGGCATCTTCCAGTCCGGGGGTCAGATCATGTATCATCCCCCTCCAGCGCAGTTCATCAATGAAATTCATAATTACAATTTAATTTTTGCAAAGATATGAATTTGGGTATTAGATATTGGGTATTAGATATTGGGTATTGGGTATTAGATATTGGGTTGAAAAAAATCAATATAGTCACCCTTCTTCGTTGCGGAGAAAGCCTGTCCCGCTTTTTGCGGGAGAACGGGGATGAGGTCATAATGGTTATTGGATATTAGGTATTGGTTAATAGATATTGGGTATTGGGCTAATTTTCTGACGACTGAAGACTGAAGGCTGAAGACTGAAGGCTGGACATTCTTTCTTACATTTGCCGCATGATACTTGTAACGGGAGCAACAGGGCTGGTAGGGTCTCATCTGGTTTATGAACTGGTGAAGAATGGGTGGCGTGTCAGAGCTATCAGAAGACCTGAGAGTGATCTGCAATTGATCCGGGCGGTTTTCAGGATTTATTCTGAAGAACAAGAAGAACTTTTCAGCCGTATTGAATGGATTGAGGGGGATATCATGGATATATACTCCCTGGAAAACGCTATGGAAGATGTTGAATATGTATATCACTGCGCGGCCATCGTTTCCTTTCATCCGAAAGATCATAAAAAGATGCTGAAAGTGAATGTGGAAGGTACCGCGAACGTGGTGAATGCCGCCATTTCGAAAGGAGTCCGCAAGCTTTGTCACATCAGCTCCATAGCCGCCCTTGGCCGGCCCGAGAATATGGACATGGTCATAGATGAAAACCTTGTCTGGAAAGCATCCCGGAATAATTCCATGTATGCTATCAGCAAATACGGCTCGGAAAGGGAAGTCTGGCGCGGTACCGTGGAAGGCCTGGATGCGGTCGTGGTGAACCCGTCTATTATCCTGGGAGTTGCCGGACCGGTAAAAGGCAGTTCCCGTCTGTTTACAACTGTCTGGAAGGGACTGAAATTTTATCCTCCCGGCATCAATGGTTTTGTAGACGTAAGGGATGTGGTGAAAGCCATGATTGATCTTATGGAGAGCGATATTAAGAATGAACGTTTCATCCTGAATTCTGAAAATCTAAAATACAAACGACTTTTCGAATTAATAGCAGAAGGCCTGGGGAAGAAGGCCCCCTTTATCCGCTCTGGTAAGTTCATTGCAGAAGCAGGCTGGAGGATGGAAATGATGCGGGGATATCTCTTTGGAACAAAACCGCTTATTACAAAGGAAACCGCCCGCACAGCCATGAATAAATATCTCTATTCAACCGAAAAAATAAAAGAAGCCATCGGTTTCGAATTCACTCCTCTTGAAGAAAGCATCAAAGCTTATTGTGAAATATTCAAAAGTGAAATAAGGAAATAGCTATCTGTCAGAATTATAGCTTTATTGTTCCGGGTACTGGGTATTGGGTACTGGTTATTGGTTAGTGGTTATTGGTTAATAGGAAATATTAATACTGCCGTGAAGGTGACTGACGACTGACGACTGGCTACTCCTCCACCATCTCCCAATCAGCCCCTTCCTTAGTATCCTTGATCTGTATCTTAAGTTTCAGCAGCTCATCCCGGATCTTGTCGGAAGTGGCGAAATCTTTATTTTTCCTGGCATCCTGCCGGATCGAAAGGATAGTACCCATCAGGCCGTCGACCAGGCCGCCTTGCTCCTCCCCTGCTTCTTCAATTTCCAAACCGAGTATGTCGAGTACAAAACTGTTGAAAAGTCCTTTCAATCGCTTGAAATCCACTTCTGCAATCTTTTCACTTCCTTCTTTCAGTGAATTGACGATCCTGACGGCATCGAAGAGTTTAGCAATCAGCACCGGACTGTTGAAATCATCGTTCATGGCCTCATAACACTGTTCTTCCAGGGCTTTGACATCCACCGAAGACTGATCTGCAAATTTAGCTTTGGCTTCCAGCTGATCAAGTGTTTTCATTGCTTGCATCAATCTTTTAAGTCCTTTTTCAGATGCCTGCAGGGCCTCATTCGAAAAGTCGAGGGTACTGCGGTAGTGGGCCTGCAGAATGAAAAACCTTATGGTCATAGGACTGTATGGCTGTTCCAGCAAGGGATGGTTCCCGGCAAAGAAGTCGTCGAGTGATATGGCATTTCCGAGCGATTTGCCCATTTTCTGCCCGTTCAGGGTGATCATATTATTGTGCATCCAGTATTTCACCGGGGCATGGCCATTGGCAGCCTTGGCCTGGGCAATCTCAGCTTCATGATGGGGGAACAGCAAGTCCATACCTCCACCGTGAATATCGAAATATTCTCCAAGATATCGGGATCCCATGGCCGTACATTCGGCATGCCAGCCGGGGAAACCTTCGCTCCATGGAGAAGGCCAGTGCATGATATGCTCGGGCTGGGCTTTCTTCCAAACTGCAAAATCAAAATTATTTTTCTTCTCATCCTGTCCTTCCAGCTCCCTGGTATTTGCGATCAGTTCATCAATTTTCCTCCCGGACAATTCTCCATAGGGAAAATCCTTACTGTATTTCTCTACATCAAAATAAACCGAACCATTCACTTCATATCCGTAACCCGCATCCAGAATTTTACGGGCCAATTCGATTTGTTCTATGATATGGCCTGAAGCACGCGGTTCTATGCTGGGAGTTAAAACATTTAACTGACGCATGTTCCGATGATAGCGGTCGGTATAATACTGTACCACTTCCATGGGTTCCAGCTCTTCCAGGCGGGCCTTTTTCCCGATCTTATCCTCCCCTTCATCCGCATCATTTTCCAGATGACCCACATCCGTAATATTCCTGACATATCTAACTTTATAAGCAAGATGTTTCAGGTATCGGAATACCAGGTCGAAAGTCACAGCAGGGCGGGAATGGCCCAGATGTGCGTCCCCGTATACCGTCGGCCCGCAAACATACATACCCACGAATGGAGGGTGAAGGGGTTCAAATATTTCTTTCTTCCGGCTAAGTGTATTAAATATCACAAGCTTGTTTTCCATATACCACGAATTTCTTCAGGCAAAAATAAATAAAAGCACCGACTTTACTGATACATATATCTCATACGCTTATATAGCATTAAGGATTTATTTGTAATTTTCAGTCCAAAAATATTCATCTAAAATACATATTATGGAAAAAGCAGGCATTAGCAAAGCATTCATGACTTTCATGCAGGAAGCGCCTCAACATTCAAAGGCCTGGGCTGAAATGATACAGAAACTTTCAGAAGCAAATGCACTGGATCCGAAAACCTCTGCCCTTGTTTACCTTGGGATCCTCGCTGTGGCTGGGCTTGAATCGGGCATCCCCTTTCATGTTAAGATCGCCAGGGAAAGCGGGGCAAGCCGGGAAGAAATTATCAGTGCTATTTTATTGGGACTGCCTGCCGTCGGGAACCAGGTAATAAAATCACTGGTCCCCGCGCTTGAAACTTTTGATAGTCTCTGAAAATATGTTTGATTTGATGTATAATTCCTGATTTTAATAATTGTTAACACCCCGATGAGTACCTGTTTGGATATGCTTGTTTAATTTTGCAGAAGATGAATACAATAGAGATCATAGTTTTTATCGCCCTGAGTATCCCGGTTATTTTTATCTCCAGGAAAGTCCTGTTTTATCCCAGGAGCCATGGATTTCACCGTTTCATAAGCTGGGAATGTATCCTGTTTCTGTTAGTTACAAACTTCACTTATTGGTTTGATGATCCCTTGTCGATACGACAGATATTCTCGTGGGTATTCCTTGGATATTCTCTTTATCTTGTAATAGCAGGTGTTTTATTTATGAAGAAGTTAGGTAAACCCCGTGAAGAACGCTACGATAAAACCCTCTTCCCCTTTGAAAAAACTACCCGATTGGTTGAAAGCGGCATATATAAGTTTATCCGCCACCCGATGTTCGCTTCTCTCCTTTTTTTGACCTGGGGTACCTTGCTGAAAAACCCACAGCCCTACCTCATTGGAGTTGCTCTAATAAGTTCTGTTTTCTTGTTTAGCGGAATGTTGGTTGAAGAAAAGGAAAATATCGATTACTTTGGTGAAGAATATAAGCTATATAAGAAAAGGACCCGGATGATCCTGCCATTTATTTTTTAAATCCGGCTGTACACAGTCAAATAATTCTTAACTTTAAGTTTCCTTAATAAAGTCTGAAAATCATAATAATTATTTCTGATTCTAACAGAACAGTTTAATACTAATCAAACCAAAGTAAAATGAAAAAATTAATTTTATTTATGCTGATGCTTTTGCCCATCCTCTGGGGATGTAATCAAAGTGCGCAAAAGAATGCCGGAGCTTCTGCGGATGCCAGCAGTACAAGCGATGAACTTATGACTAAAGCCACTGCAATCTTTAAGGTCCTTCCTGCAATGGCTGTGAATCCCGAAAACCCGATTACAGATGAAAAAGTGGCCCTCGGTCATGCTTTGTATTTCGATACAAGGCTTTCAAATGACAATGTAATCAGTTGTAATTCATGTCATAACCTGGATACATACGGAGTTGATAACCTACCGACCTCTCCTGGCGACAAGGGAGAATTTGGCGGCAGGAATTCCCCAACCGTGCTGAATGCAGCACTGCATATGACCCAGTTCTGGGATGGTCGTGCGAAAGACGTTGAAGAGCAAGCCGGCGGACCTATTCTGAACTCGGTTGAAATGGCCATGCCCGATGCCCAGGTCGTGATTGCAAAACTCTCGAAGGTTCCGGGATATAAAGTGATGTTTGCGGCGGCTTTTCCCGACGACCCTAATCCCATCAAATACGAAAACCTTCAAAAAGCTATCGGGGCATATGAAAGAATGTTGATGACTCCTTCGAGTTTTGACGCTTACCTGGCCGGGGATGCTAACGCCCTGACTGCTGAAGAAAAACATGGCATGGAAACCTTTATGAACACCGGTTGTACAGCCTGTCATTCCGGAGTTGTGATGGGTGGAAGCATGTATCAGAAATTCGGACTATTTGCAAATTACTGGGACTTCACCAAGAGTAAGAAAACAGATGAGGGGCGTTATGATGTAACTAAGAATGATGCCGACAAATATTTCTTTAAAGTGCCTTCCCTCAGGAATGTAGAAAAAACATATCCCTACTTTCATGACGGGAGCGTAGCTGATCTTTCGGAAGCCGTAAAGATTATCGCCAAAACCCAGCTCAATAAAGATCTAACAGATGATGAAGTTGCCCAGATAGTGCTTTTCCTGAAATCGATGACAGGAAAAGTCCCTGCGGAACTGGCAAAAAAACCAGAAATGCCGGTTTGATTTTATAAAGCTTAAAAGACTTTGAAGACGCCCAATTATATGGGCGTCTTTTTTGTGCTTATTTCTAAGCACTTAGCTCCGATAAATCTAAAAAATCCAAATCCCAAATAACAAATAACAAACAAATCCCAAATAACAAATCCCAGGCCCGGTTGTCAGTCGTTAGTCGTTAGTCGTTAGTCGTCAAAATTTAAAATATACACTATTCAATATAATATTTCATATTTCCCCTCTGTGGAACTCCTTTTTATCTTCGTGGAACTCCGTGTAGTATAAAAAAATCAGGTGGAATAGTGGAGTAGTCCTATGTGTTTTCTATCCCCGAGGTTTCGGGACAAGTTGTGTTGAAAAAAGCTTCTATATTCGATATTCGATACGCGATTGCCCGATATATAGGATGTATACGATATGAAATTTCTACACCTAACCATTAACCATATAACCATTAACCAATATCTAATACCCAATATCTAATACCCAATTTTCTATCTTTGCAGCCAATTTAATTTCTATGAAAATTGCTGCTCTTGTATCCGGAGGTGTCGACAGCTCGGTGATGGTGCCTTTGCTAAAGGAAATGGGCTATACGCCGGATATATTTTATATACAGATCGGGATGGAAAATGAACCCGGTTTTATGGATTGTCCTTCGGAAGAAGATATTGAAATCACGACTTTTATCGCGAAGAAATATGGCTGCCGTTTCGAAATTGCCAACCTGCACGAAGAATACTGGCAGCGTGTGGTTTCCTATACCCTTGATACTGTAAAGAAAGGCCTTACGCCCAATCCGGACGTGATGTGCAACCGCTTCATCAAGTTCGGGAGCTTCGAGGATAAGTTCGGCAAAGATTACGACCGCATAGCCACGGGCCATTATGCCCGGGTTTTGGACGAAGCCAATGAGCGCTACCTTGGAACTGCCAGGGACAGGAGGAAGGACCAGACCTATTTCCTGGGACGGATAACGCACTCCCAGCTCAACAAAGCCATGTTCCCCGTAGGCGACCTGGAAAAAAAGGATGTACGCCGCCTGGCCCATGAAATGGGCCTGCCCAGCGCCCACCGCCCCGACAGCCAGGGCATCTGCTTCCTGGGCAAAATCAATTACTCGGAATTCATACGCCGCTATACCGGGGAAAGGGAAGGAGATATCGTGGAACTGGAAACAGGGAAGATCTTAGGCAAACATAAAGGCTTTTGGTTCCATACCATCGGCCAGCGAAAGGGGCTGGGACTCAGCCAGGGGC
>CAWBCI010000084.1:0-9210 GCA_963787195.1 uncultured Bacteroidales bacterium | reverse complement strand
TCACATCGGCCGATTCGACCAGCATCAGAAGGCGTTTTCCAACCGGAATATGCAATTCATTGGCCGTGATGACCTTCTCTTTCGGATAGCGCATGTCCCACCACCATTGATGAGCGATGATCACTATATCCGGTTTCTGTCCTTTAGTGAAAGGAAGGTTAATTTCACGCATCGACCTCAAGGTAAGCACGAAGAAAAGTGAAACCAGGATAAGCGGAACCACCGTCCACAAAATTTCTATTTTCTTGTTTCCGAAAACCTGGCGGGGTTCTCCGGGATGCTTCTTTGAATTGTAAAAAATAGCGGCGAAGATAACCATCCCGGCAACGATGGCAACAATAATACCTGCCAGGATAAGAAATTGAAGAAAGAGATGGTTAATGTTGTAAGCTTCACCGGAATATGAAGGAAATAATTGCGCAAAAAATTCTCGGATTGAATTCATAAGCCTTATTGGTGAATTTACCGGTTTAATTTCGGTGGATGAAGATACAAAAATCAGAAATGAAAAGAAAGCCCGCAGCGGCATTCAGCCGGCTTTTTTACAACATTTGGCTTATAATTTATTTCATGATTAACAGTTAATATTCTGGTTTGTAATGAAAAACAATTGAATCGTGGAAAGGAGCAGGTCTTCTTTCCAAAAATGTTAAAATATCATAAATGCCATGTGGGGGGATCAATTCCAATGCTAAAACAATTTATAGGTTTAATTGTTGATATTTCATTACAATACAGGGTTTTTGGGAAATTCTAAAAGAATATTTCAGTTCATATGTATCAAAGGCTTTATCCCTACCTTTAATCTAATTTGAATATCAATGGATCAGCCAAATACAGAAAAACGGTTCTCATTTGAATTCAAGGTGCTGGGCCTTCTTTTCCTGATCCTTGCTATCGTTGCCGTTACGGGTATTTTGGCCTATCAGCGCCTGAACCATATCGTTGATACTATCAGTTATGAATCCCGCCCCGACGCCCCTTTGATCATCGTGAAAGATATACTGAATGATTTGAGTGATGCTGAAAACTCGGTGAAATCATACAGCCTGACCAAAGATGATAATTATCTGGCCCTCTTTTACGAAAAAGCCCGTCAAACCGATGAAAAACTGGATGAACTCCAGCAACTTGCCGGAGGGGACGAGCAAACTATGCCCCTGATTGATTCCCTGGAAAACATGGTGGAACAAAAATATAACCTGCTGAATGAGCTCCTCACCTCCCAGGATAAATACCGTGGACGAGCCGCTCTTGACAAGGTGCTTAAAACCATGGAAATGCAGGAGAAGGTCGATACCCTTGTGAGGGATACCACCCTGATGGTTCAACAAAATCCAGTCATAGATAGTGTAGAATCCGGAAAAAAGGAGAGGAAAAAAAAGGAGGGTTTTTTTGCAAGACTCTTCGGATCTAAAAAGAATAAAGATACGGATACCATGGCTGTTGCAGGTGTCCCACAGCAAGTTGTCGTCATCTCGGATACTGCAAAGGAAAAGGAAGCTTTAAAGGATATCAGCGAAGAAGTTAAGGCTATCCGTAAGCAGGAGAAGCTCCTGGAACAGAAAATGAAGAGCAGGGACCTGGAGCTGATACGACAGGATAAGCTTATAATGGACCAGATCCGGAGCCTGGTGAATTATATGGAAGGAATGCAAATGAACACTATAGCCCAGAAGACGGAGATGACTGAAAAACTGGCCGCTGAGACCAAATTTTTGATCGCGGCTTTCTGTGTTTCCGCTACCATTCTGCTTCTCTTCGCAGCTATAGTAATTGTGAATTATGTGAGGAATAATAATAAATACCGGCAGGCATTGCGAAGCGCCAAGCAGGAAGCGGAAGACCTGGCTAAAGCCAAGGAGCGTTTCCTGGCCAATATGAGTCATGAGATCAGGACCCCTATGAATGCCATTTCAGGCTTCACCGAGCAATTGTTGTCCTCTTCGCTCGACAGGCCCCAAAGAGAAAATTTGGATATTATACGAAAATCGGTGGATTACCTGCTGCATATTATAAATGATGTATTGGATTATTCAAAACTACAGGCTGGCAAACTCAAACTTGAAATGAAAGGATTCAGGCCCGCCGGTGTTTTAAAAGATTCTTTCGCTTTACTGGAAAGTCTTGCAAAAAATAAAAACATCAGCCTTACTTATTTCCTGGATGAAGATATACCCGAAATTCTCCTGGGTGATCCGGTCAGAGTTCAGCAGATCATTCTGAACCTTGCCGGAAATGCCATTAAATTTACTTCGAAAGGAAAAGTCACCATTAAAATGTTCCGTCAGAACCTCCTGGAAAACGGTCTGATCCTGAAAATCGAAGTGGCAGACACTGGTATAGGTATGGATAAACCCGATCTGGAAAAGATCTTCGGGGAGTTTGAACAGGTGGAATCCAGCTCCAGGGCTATTCCCGGAGGAACAGGCCTTGGTCTTGCGATCACGAAAAAGCTGACGGAGCTTATGAAAGGAACAATAGAGGTATTCAGCCGCAGGGGAAAGGGCACCACGATCAGTGTGAGTATACCTTTTGATTCGGGATCTGAAAATGACCTGCCACGGGAACAACTTGTGGAAACGGAAGCCGGGGACCTCAAGGGATTGAATATTTTGTTGGCTGATGATGAAGAATTTAACCGCAAACTCCTCCGCTCCATTCTGGAGAAACATCAGATAAAATATAAGGAAGCTGAAAATGGACATGAAGTCCTGGCCCTGGTTCTTAAACAGGATTTTGATGTGATTTTACTGGATGTCCGTATGCCGGAAATGAATGGTATAGAAGCGGCAAGAGAGATCCGGAAAATCAAACCCGGGATACCTTTGATTGCGCTCACGGCCGCTGTTTCTGATGAAGATCGTCAGTTATACCGGGATGCCGGAATGGCTGCATTTCTTCCGAAACCATTCGCGGAGGCTGAGTTACTTAAGGTGATATCTTCAGTCCTTGAAAAAAATAAAAATAAAGATGAAAAAGAAATTGCTGGCTTAGATGAAAAAAAGGAAAATATAAAGAATGTGCTTATTGAAAAAGATGAACAGCCTTTAGATATAGCAGCTCTTTGGAAGCTGAGCAATGGGGATGAATCTTTTTTCAGGGAGATGCTGGAGAAATATATTATTTCAGCTCAACAAGGTATAGCTGCTATGAAGCTGGCACTGGGAAAGGAAGATTGGCAGCAGATATCCGAACAGGCACATAAGTTGTCTCCTCCGTCGAAATATGTCGGTGCTGATAAATTATTCCGGATGCTCAAAAAAGCAGAAAAGGATTTCCGGAAATCAAAGCCGGCGGGTGATTCGCAGAAAGAGCTTAAAGCAATTGAAAAGGAAGTCAGAAATGTGATAAAGCAGATCAGGGCCATCCTCAAGAAAAAAAACATCAGCAAAGGCTTGAGTTGATTTATTATAAAAGCCAGAGAAATATCTGTAATTTTACACTTTCTGACCAGGTCAAAAATGAAGGAAGATTATTTCAGTATTTTCGTAGTTGAAGATGATGAGTGGTATAACCGCCTGCTCGTTCATAACCTTTCACTGGACCCGGATTCCAGGGTGGAGAGTTTTTTCAGCGGGAAAGACTTGCTGGACAATCTTCAGCGGAATCCCGACATGATCACCCTTGATTATCGCTTGCCGGATATTAAAGGATCAGAACTTTTAAAGAAGATCAAATCTTTCAATGAAGATATAGAAGTGGTCATCATTTCCGAACAGGAAGATGTGGGAACGGCTATAGACCTGCTGAAATCAGGTGCCTTTGATTACCTGGTGAAGAGTGAGGACATCCGGGACCGGCTCCTGAATACCCTGAACAATATCCGCAAAAGCGCCGGCCTGAAGAAAAGGATCTCGGTGCTGGAGCAGGAAGTCAGGCACAAATACCGCCTGAGCGACACCATTATAGGGAGCAGCCCGGCCATGGAAAAGATCTTTGCCCTGGTTGAAAAAGCGATTTCCACGAACATAACGGTCACTGTTTCAGGTGAAACCGGTACAGGTAAAGAAGTTATTGCCAAAGCCATACATTATAATTCGGCCCGGAAGAAAAAGCCCTTCATACCGGTGAATATCGCGGCAATTCCTTCGGAACTTTTCGAAAGCGAACTTTTCGGCCATGAAAAAGGATCTTTCACAGGGGCCATCGCCCAGCGTAAAGGAAAATTCGAAGAAGCCAACGGAGGCACCCTTTTCCTGGATGAAATAGGGGAGATGGACCTGAATTTTCAGCCTAAATTATTGAGGGCCCTGCAGGAAAAGGAAATCACCCGAGTAGGGAGCAACCAGCAATTAAAGGTGGATTGCCGGATCATCGTTGCTACCAACCGTAATCTAAAAGAACTTGTAGACCAGGGTAAATTCAGGCAGGACCTCTACTTCCGCCTCTTCGGCCTGCCCATAGAACTTCCCCCCTTGCGCGAAAGGGAGAAAGATATACTGATACTTTCTTCCTACTTCATCAATAAATTCGTGGAAGAAAATAATATCCCGGCCAAAAGTTTGAGTCCAAAAGCCCAGGAGAAACTGATGCATTATTCCTGGCCGGGAAACGTGAGGGAATTGAAATCAGTTATAGAACTTGCCATGGTTATGTCACAGGCTAAGGAGATAGAAGAGGGGGATATCGTACTGTCCTCTTCAGGCATCATGCAGGAAATTTTATCAGAAGAGCTTACGCTCAGGGAATATGAAAGGAAGATCGTGAATTTCTACCTGAAAAAATATAATGATGATACCCGCCTGGTGGCTGAAAAGCTGGGAATAGGACAAACGACTATTTACCGGATGTTGAAGGAAGAGAAAGCCGGGGAGGAAGAATAGATGTAACGATGTAGCGATAAATAACGATATAACGATTGCACGATATTCGAAGGAAATCCCAAACAAATTTCAAATCACAAATTCCAATAATCCAGGCGCAAATGGTTGAATTACTGTTGCCCGTAGGGAATATAGAATTGTCGATTCGGCATTCAGCATTTTCGATTTTCGATGGAATGTTTGATTTTCCATTTAATTCGATGGGCGAATTATATCTCCGAATTGGCACAAATGCATCAATCTAATTTGCCTGTAGGGCATAAACTATGGTAGAAAATTGCGCCCCATGAAATTTCGTAACCCCGCAACGGGTGAAGGGAGAGGATAGATATAACGATGTAAAGGATTGCACGATATTCGATATCCGAAGGAAATTCCAATTCCCGGAAAAAATCAATAAAATCAATATCCAAATCAAAATCCAAACATACAATTGAGCATGCTTTTCTATTGATTATGTGATTAATTATTAATTATTTATGGCTTTTTTTACTTGGTGAATATTCTCGGTGTATTTGTGTTTTAGTGGCTAAATCCGGAAAGCAGCCAGGTGCATAACTGCCACTTTCCATCTAATCCATTCTACCTTTCCATATAAAAATGACACTGAATCGCCCTTTTCCTGTTTCATTCTGAATTATTTTTTTTCATTTTGAAAAAGAATTCGAATGATCCGGATTTTCATCTTCTCCTTAATTCACACAAATTCAAATCATTAAAAAATAATTATAATCCATGGCACCATTTATGCCAATTGGAAGAGTCGTCAATAAAATTAAATTAATCTTAAACGGTATTCTTATGCCGCTGATTTAAAATAAAGAACTATGAATACGAACACAAATAAAAGCAAAACAATATCTGGGGTACTGATAGTCTTCCTGGTATTATTAGCTGCTGCCACAATTTTCCTGGGATATGAAACTTATAATTTCTACAACCAGAAGCAGGAGCTTAGCTCTACCATTACGGCTGAACGCCAGGCAACACAGGATTATATCAACACGACTTTCCAGAAAATCGAAGATAATCTGGCAAAAGTGCGGGAACATGAAGGTGTATTGCAACAAGGATTTGATGATAAGGAACTCGCTGGTGTAACCAGTCCTGAAGACCGGATATCGAAAGAGATTGCCATTATAGAACAACTCATGCAGGAAAACAGGGATATGATTGCCCAGTTGAACGGCAGGGTTGATACCCAGAATAAAGCACTTTCAGGTTATAAGAAATCAAACAATGAACTGAAAGCCCGTCTGGATAATTATAAGGGACAGATGGCTGAGCTGACCGCCCGTAATGATTCATTGGTCGACAACCTGGCCATGGTGCAGAAACAGAACTCTGAAATGCAATCGACGATCGCAAACAAGGATACGGAACTACAGTTGAGCGCTCAGACTATTGATCAGCAGAAAGAAAAGCTGAATGAACTGGACCAGGAAATTTACACAGCCTATTATGCCGTTGGTACCTATAAAGAACTGAATCAAGACAGTATAGTGGAAAAGGAAGGCGGGCTTCTTGGAATCGCTGCGACAAAAACGCTGAATGATAATTTTAAAACCGATCATTTCAAAAAGGTGGATATCCGCGACATCAAATCAATTCCGGTGTACAGCAAGAAAATGGATATCATCACACATCACGACCGGAGTAGCTATGAGCTTGTGAACAACAGCAATGAAGTTGAGTTTATCAAGATCACCGATCCGGAGAAATTCTGGGCAAAAAGCAAGTATCTTGTGGTTGTAACAGCGAAGGAAAACAATCCGGACCTGGCTCAAATAACAGATACAAATAAATAAAGATATTTCAGATGAAAAGAATATTATTTAACGGTTTTAATGGGTTTTGGCCGGGAAATAATATTCTTCGAATCTGAAACCTCCATCCATACTTGTACTAATATTAATTAAAATAATCTGTCAAATGCTGGTCTCTCCCTTAAACTCGATTCACTTACCATTGAAAACTGCAATTTAACTTGTCCCACCGGTAATTTGGCAATTATTTGAGATTGGCTGTCGTAACTTGGCAGCCTTTTCTTTTTGGTATTGGGTAATGGGTATTAGGTATTGGGTATTGGGGGTAAGTTAATGGTTAATGGTGTATAGGTTAATGGGAATATGATTGAAATTTGGGATTTGGGATTTGGGATTTGGGATTTCCTTCGAATATCGGGCAATCGGTACATCGTGCAATCTCTCCCTTCACCCCTGCGGGGTTTTGAAAATTCACGGAGGCGCAATATGCTACCATAGTTTATGCCCTACGGGCAACGATATTTGACAAAGTTGTGCCAATTCCGAGATATAATTCGCACATCGAATTAAATGGAAAATGGGAAATCGGAAATTACATCGACAATCGACAATGCCGAATGCCGAATCGACAATTCCCCCGGCCCGCCCCCATCTCCGGCCCCTTCCCCCAAACGGGTGAAGGGGAGGAAGAATAGATGTAACGATGTAGCGGTTGCACGAAATGTCGAATTAAATGGGAAATCGGACATTACATCGACAACCGACAATGCCGAATCGACAATTCCCACTTCCCGCCCCCATCCCCCGGCCCCTTCCCCCAAACGGGTGAAGGGGAGGAAGGATAGATGTAACGATGTAGCGGTTGCACGAAATGTCGAAATGTCGAATTAAATGGGAAATGTGAATTGGGAAATTACATCGACAATCGACAATGCAGAATACCGAATCGACAATCCCCCCGGCCCGCCCCCATCTCCGGCCCCTTCCCCCAGCCGGGTGAAGGGGAGGAGATTTGAGGTAACAAAGTAACGATAACACGAAAATGTCGAACTGTCGAATTAAATGGGAAATGTGAATTGGGAAATCGGAAATTAAATCGACAATCGACAATGCCGAATGCCGAATCGACAATTCCCCCGGCCCGCCCCCATCCCCCGGCCCCTTCCCCCAGCCGGGTGAAGGGGAGGAGATTTGAGGTAACAAAGTAACGATAACACGAAATGTCGAACTGTCGAATTAAATGGGAAATGTGAATTGGGAAATTACATCGACAATCGACAATGCAGAATGCCGAATCGACAATCCCCCCGGCCCGCCCCCATCCCCGGCCCCTTCCCCCAGCCGGGTGAAGGGGAGGAGATTTGAGGTAACGAAGTAACGATATCACGAAATGTCGAACTGTCGAATTAAATGGGAAATGTGAATTGGGAAATCGGAAATTAAATCGACAATCGACAATGCAGAATGCCGAATCGACAATTCCCCCGGACTCTGTTTAGCAACTTCTTGGCAATACGCTACCAGATCCCGACGAAGGAGGGATCCGGTGGCGATATGAAGATGGGTATTTTTTTTCGTTAAATGATTGGGGAAAAGTGATAATGAGCATCAGCCTATAATTAAAAAAAAAGATCTTCTTGGACAGGTATATTTTTAAATAGAGCCGATTAATAGAAAGGATAGGGAGCAAAAATTTTAATCCTTAAATAATTGGACTGAATTTTTAAATTGATGGATTTATGTATGAAGTTAATACCGCTTCAAAACAGGAAGCTCTAATCGCAAGCAAAATCATTTCTTTAAGAGATGAAAGGGTTTTACTTGATGTTCACCTTGCTGAGTTTTATGGAATCGAAACCAGGGCTTTGAAACAAGCTGTACGGAGAAATAAAGAACGATTTCCTGCTGACTTCATGTATGTACTTACTCATGTCGAAATAGATGATGTGGTATCACAAAATGTGATACCTTCCAAAAGGCATTTTGGTGGGGCCCGTCCTTTTGCTTTTACTGAAAATGGTGTGGCTATGTTATCAAGTGTTCTTAATAGTAAAAAAGCTATAGAAATTAATATAGCTATTATACGGACTTTTTGAAGACTGCTGACTGACGATCAACGACTAACGACTAACGACTAACGACTAATTAATGGGATTTGGAATTTGTTTCCGACGCTGCAAATCGCAAACAGATCCTGACATTCGTCAGGATGACGGTGAATCTTGCATAGGAGAAAAGCGGCGCGGCACACGACCTCTCCCCTTTACCCCCAACCCCTATCCTCCCTCTCCAATTTGGAGAGGGAGGCAGGGGGGAGAGGTCATATGCCATCATCTCGGCGCAGGCCGGGATCTAACAGTATTAAGCAGTAAAAGATTCCACGACCAAGGACTTGAATTTGTGATTTGAAATTTATTTGGGATTTGGTTTTTGGGATTTGGGATTTTCCTTCTGATATTACGCAATTACCTTCGTTGCACAATCCGGCTTTGATATCCGATATCCGATATTCGATTGCGCGAAGTAGACAACGGAACGATTGAACGACGTATAAGATTTAAATCCTTCAAATATCGTTACATCGCTACGTCGTTACCTCGTTACGTCTATCTATCAAC
>CAWBCI010000083.1:0-41071 GCA_963787195.1 uncultured Bacteroidales bacterium | reverse complement strand
ATTCTGAATTTTTCGATTATTATTCATGTAAATCAGTTGGTTTATCTTCTTTTCCGGGAGGATCAACAGCAGCAATGGTAGAATTGTTTCCATCCCTTTCCGCCCGGTAATGGGGTGACATAATCTCTATTCCAGCCTTATTAAAAGCATCCTGGATATTCTGATGAAGATCTGATTTAATCTGGATAATCTGCCGGGCATTTTTAATATAGGCATTGATCTGGTAACTGATATAAAAATCATCGAGACTGGTTTGCAGGACAAAGGGTTTCGGTTCCTTTATGACATCTTTCGTCTTTTCAGCTGCATTCAGAAGCAGTTCATGGACTCTTCTCCAGGGAGCATTATAGCCTATGCTCACTGTAGTATGTATGATCAGTCCCACATTATCGGAGTCGGAGTGCTGTAATTCACTGTATAACCGGTAAGAATCTTCGCATTCGGCATAGTTACATCCTCATTCTTGATAGTCCTGATCCGGGTAACAAGCAAGGTCTTCTCCACCACCTCACCGACTATATCGTCGATCTTTATCCTGTCGCCTATCTTAAAGGGCCTCATATATGTTATCACAAGTCCGGCGACGGTATTGCCCACGGCAGAGGTGGAACCCAGGGATATCAACAAGTCCCAGAAATACCGAAACACCTCTGAATATCGGCGAATCTGATCCGGGAAGATAAGGAAAGATCACCACGAACATGAAAGCATAGAGGATGAAGCTGATGACCTTGAATGTGGGCTTTGCCCAGTCGGAATAAAAGCCCGGAAGAACGAGTTGGCCCCGATCAATTTCACCGGCAAGGAACTTTAAAAATTTAATCAGGTAACGCGTTACAAAATAAATGAGGCCAATGGATATAAGATTGGGGAGAAAATTGGCAATATTGAGCAGGATACCCTTGAAAGGCCCCCATATCATGGATACTATCTTCCTTGTAATTCCCTCTGTAGCGGGAAAAATAATAAAGATAACCGGAAGGGCTATCAGGAAAGTGAGCACGATCAGGGCTATCTTGAGAATCCGTAAGGCAGCCAGGGAAATGGCGTATTGCCTGTCTTTAGTAAGAAATTCATAATTTTTAAACTGCAGACTTTTGAAGAGTTTATCCCTCTTTTTTTCAACAAACTTTAAGAATCTGGCAAATAAAACATTCAGCGTTTTAACTATGGCTCCAAATATCAGAATTACAAGTAAGCTGAGCAGAATTTCCTTTATAATACGGCGGATATTAAAACTTTTATTGTGGGTGCTAAGTTCATTCTGAAGTATTTTGACTGTTTCAGAAGCCAGCTGCGCCTGGGGCATATTGGTACCAATCGTATCGGCCGGGCTGATTGCGAGAATGACCTGGTCCTTATAAGTGATATAAAATACATTTTCAGAATTGGAAGAAGCAATTGAATCAGGGCTGAATGAAAGGTCTTTAACAATGCTTTCGAGCCTTTTTGTAATGGCGGCAGCTCTTTCGGAAGCTGAAAAAGACCCCAGGCTCTGGTGAAGATAAAAGAGTGTATCTTCATTGTATATGACAGGGGCTTCAACCGAGGCTGAAAGCTTAAGTTTTTCCGGGGATTTGATCTCAGAAGACTGTGACCTGATAATTACCGGATTTGAAATGATTAAGCCAAAAAGGATAATATTATAGAATTTCTTCATAATAAGAAAATAAATGTTGGCCTGAGATGAAACACAAAAGTATTACAATAAGTTCAATATTTAGTTTTCTCAGCCTGCACTGCGTGGCTGAATGCAGGGCAAACTAAGTGGTTAAAAGCAGCATGACAAATTATTCGGGCCTGAGCTTTTCGATAAAGGAAGCATCTATCCAATAAATATCCGTAAAACCATTTTCCGGCTTCAGAAAAGCCTCTTGTAACGTATGGTAATCGGCCTTTCCATGGAAAAGAGAAGCCTGGTTAAAGTGTGAAGACATGAAGAAGAAGTATTTTCCATCAGGACTTACAAAAGGCGAATATTCCTGCCGGCTTTTGGAATTAATGTTTGGTCCGAGTTAATAGCTTCTGTCCAGCTTCCGTCTTTACGTTGATAGCTTATATAATAGTCGGTTCCTCCGTATGAATCGGGTAAGCCGTAAACGGGGACTATGCAATAAGTTTCATCCGGAGCGATGAATGCGTTGAAGCGGCTGATACCCGCATCGATCTGAGGGGCTCCCTCCCATCGGAACTTCATATTTTCCGTCCCTGAACCGGGAAAAATAAATTTTACTGACTCCGCTTTCATTATCGTCCCGGGTAAAATGAAGAGAGTGCCATTTTTTGTGACAGACGGGAAGAATTCCGGAGCATCCGAATTCACCGGAGCACCGATATTATAGGGCTTGTCCCACGTGTCTCCTGATCTTTCCATCACCCAAACATCCTCATTTACAGGAGCCCCGGAATCAACGGGCATATTTGTGACGAAGAATAATTTTTCCCCATCGGGTGAAAATGATGGTCCATAAAACTTAAAGTGGGGATCGCTGGCAAAATCAGCTATTTCAGGATCTGACCATTTTCCATTCATTTCCTTCATATAAATAATCGTGTTGAAATCTGAATTCCCCAGGGAACTGCAGAAATATAATTCTTTAGCGTCAGGACTGATTGTAATATCCCTGTTGTTCATACCATTGGAAACAATTCCGGCGAAGAGGAAGCTTTTCAGGTGCAGATTGCCCCAAATAAGGACCTGAAAGGGAAACTATTTTTGGGGACCGGATTGGAAGAGTTTGTGCATGCTATGAACAGGAGCAATAAGGATAGGAAAAAGTGTATATTTTTCATAATGATAATTTTAATTAAGATAAATATAAGGAAAAGAGGACATCAGGCTCTTTCCACTTTCCGGATGGCATGCAGCAATTAATAATCAGAGTGGTAGACCAGCCCGGTTGAACTTTTCAATCTTAATTATCTTCGTAAAAAAATAAGGAAATCTCATGGAGTATACCAGTATCCTCATCAATATCCGCAAGATAGTCAGGGCTATAAATCTCGAATCCAAGAAAATAGAGAAAGAATATGGAGTGAGTATCCCGCAATTACTCTGTCTCAGTTACCTCTCAACCCAGGCGGATTTCAGGGCTTCTCACAGGCAAATCGCCCTTTACCTGAACCTCAATTCGAGCACCGTCACCGGCATAATCCATCGCCTTGAAGCCAGGGGCCTGGTAGCCCGCCTGCCGCACCAGAGCGACAAAAGGGTGATCCTTATCTCTCTTACGGCTGGTGGGGCTACTTTGCTGAAGAAGTCACCGCAGCTTTTACATGAACGGCTGTCCCGGAAACTACAGAATTTGCCGGAAGACAGTCTGTCCGAAATTGATCATACATTGAATATCCTGATAAAGGCCCTGGAAATAGAAAATATCCAGGCATCTCCACTCATTACCAGTGAAGATGCCATTGCTCAGCCTGAAGATTGAAAAACATTTTATAGTCTTAGGAATGCACCCATCTGCATTTATCCCCCTCTGATGAGTGGGATCTGAAGAAATTTTTGTACTTTTGTTTGCATAGAAACTAATACTTATTATAAATGATCTTTAAAAAGCATTATACAAATTTTTATTATCTGTATTCTAATCATTTAAATCTAAGTAAAATTGGAATTACTTAGCTCAGAGTAAATTTGTATCTATAAGAATCCTGTTTTTGTTTCTATAGAATCATTCAATATCCCAAATCAAATCCGATTATTAAATTATGAACCCGATTGACATAGTCCTGTTTCCGTATTGAACTTTCATACATGCGTGAAATCAAACTTATCGGACTGAATTATGTTTTATTAACACCTTAATTTTTATGAAAATCAAATATTATTCGACAAGCGACACTGTTTCGACATTGGAACGGACACAAATTGTAGACTTCTTGTATACTCACCTGGAACAGTATGGCGATTCGAAAACTTCCATCCGGAATTCAATTGAATATGCCTTAAACTCCTATCCCATGGCAGGGGGATTTCTTCTGACTGCTCATGAAAATGATGAAATTGTAGGAGCAGTGGTTATGAACCGTACGGGTATGGAAGGATACATTCCGGAGAATATCCTGGTTTATATTGCTGTGCACAAGGATCACAGGGGTAAAGGCATTGGAAAATTACTCATGGAGGAAGCCATTAAAATGTCGAAAGGAAATATCGCATTGCATGTGGAGCCTGATAATCCGGCACGTTTTCTTTATGAAAAATACAAGTTCAAAAATAAATACCTCGAAATGAGGCTGATGAAACCAGCATAATTTTCAAGACTTGAAAAATTTCAGCAGGCAGCAATTGCAGGAACTGATCTCATTCAGGCAAGACATCCACCGGCATCCGGAAGTCTCGGGTTTTGAAATTCAGACATCCGGAAAAGTCAGGACCCATCTGGAAAAAACAGGCCCGGATCAGATCATAGAAAATATTGGCGGGAATGGCCTTGCAGCCATCTATAATGGAAAATCTGAGGGACCCATTGTTTTGTTTCGTTGTGAACTGGATGCATTGCCCATACCTGAAATTTCTACCCTACCCTATCGTTCAAAAAACAAAAACACAGGACACCTCTGCGGTCATGATGGTCATATGACTATTATGCTTGGTTTGGCAACTCTTCTCAGAAAAAAGAGGCCGGACTCAGGGAAAGTTGTATTATTATTTCAAGCGGCTGAAGAAACCGGTGAAGGTGCTGCCAAAGTAATCCTGGATCCAAAATTTCAGGATATCAAACCCGATTATGTTTTCGCCCTGCACAATCTTCCGGGATATCCCGCCAGACGAATTGTCCTGGCCAAAACTATTTTTGCATCGGCATCCACCGGGCTTGAAATCCTCTTGAAAGGGAAATCATCCCACGCGGCTGAACCCGAAAAAGGGATCAATCCGGCTATAGCTGTATCGCGCATCATACAGTCATTTGCTGATTACCAGCAAATCCTGGGGAATTTCAGGGATTTTACCCTTATCACTATCATACATGCTTTAATAGGAGAAATAGCTTACGGCACTTCTCCCGGAGATGCTGAACTGAGGGCTACCCTGCGGGCTTTCCGGCAGGGAGATATGGAAAAACTGAAGGCGGATGCTGTGAAGATAGCAAGGCGGATCTCTGCCGAAGAAGGCCTGGAGGCAAGTATTTCATTCCATGAAGAATTTCCCTCCACTGTTTGTGACACAGTCAGCTCAGAGAGCATTGCCAATATATGCGATGAAGAAGATTGGGAGTATGAATGGCTGGAAAAGCCATTCAGGTGGTCGGAAGATTTCGGCCATTTTACACGGAATTATACAGGAGCCTTGTTTGGTCTTGGTTCGGGAAAGGATTGCCCTGCCCTGCATAATCCTGACTATGATTTCCCGGATGAAATCATAGAAAGAGGATCCTTTACATTTTATAAAATAGCTGAAAAAATCCTTAAAACCTCATGATAGAATCAACTTCCAGACTGATACTGGATCAGCAGGCCCTGAAGAACAATATTGAGTTTTTAAGGTCCTATATAGGAAGAAATGTAATAATATCCTCGGTGGTAAAGGCTAATGCTTATGGCCACGGGATTGACTATTTCGTTCCGATGGCCGAAGATGAAGGCCTGAACCATTTTTCAGTCTTCAGTTCGGGAGAAGCCGCAGCGGTTTGCAAGGTTAAATCCGAAGAAAGCCGCGTAATGATCATGGGTTGGATTTATGATGATGAAATTGAATGGGCTTTACAGAATAAAGTTGAATTCTATATTTTTGATTTGGGCCGTCTTGAAAAAGCTGCTGAAGCTTCAAAGCGGACTGGCATCCCCGCCCGCATCCACCTTGAACTGGAAACCGGAATGAACAGGACCGGACTGGATAAAAAGGCGCTCCGGAAAGCAGTTGATTTTATCCATAAAAATGCATCTTCATTCAATGTTACCGGAATATGTACTCATTATGCCGGAGCTGAAAGTATTGCAAATTATTACAGGATCCAGAACCAGATCCGCAGATATAAACGTTACAGCAAATGGCTGGAAGCCCAGGAAATAGTTCCGGAACTAAGGCATACAGCTTCTTCGGCGGCTGCCCTGGTATATCCTTCCACGCGCATGGACATGGTCCGCATCGGCATAGCCCAGTATGGATTCTGGCCGACTAAAGAGACTTATCTCCATTATGTACAAAGGACCAAAAACCACAATGATCCTTTGCAAAGAATTATGTCGTGGAAAAGCCGGATTATGAGCATAAAAGATGTGAGTGAAGGGGAATTCGTGAGTTATGGTACAACTTACCTGGCCCAGAGCGACAGACGGATTGCGGTAATTCCGGTGGGCTATGCCAATGGTTTCAGCCGTTCTCTCAGCAATCAGGGCAGGGTGCTGATTGGCGGGCAGCAAGTGGGGGTGATCGGTATGGTCAATATGAACATGCTGATAGCAGATATCAGTCACGTGCCTGAAGCAAAACCCGGGGATGAAGTGGTCATCATAGGAAAACAGGGTTTACTTGAAATATCAGTTTCCTCCTTTAGTGAAATCAGCGATCAGTTGAATTATGAATTGCTTGCCCGTCTTCCCAAAGATATAACCCGGAAAATAATCACCTAAATCCATTTCAAAATGGCTTATATAGAATTGTATACCAAAAAGCTTGAAAACAATTACCTCTTCCTGGACAAACTGTTCAAAAACAATCATATTTCCTGGGGGGTTGTGACTAAAATGCTCTGCGGAAATGAAATCTATCTGAAGGAGATCATAGCCCTGGGACCCTCTGAAATACTGGATTCCAGGATAAGCAACCTGAAAGTAATTAAAAGGCTGAATCCCGAGGTTCAGACGGTTTATATCAAGCCACCGGCCAAACGCAGCATCAAAAGCCTGGTCCGATTTGCGGATGTGAGTTTCAATACTCAATTTGAAACCATCAAGCTCATCTCTGAAGAGGCCGGAAGACAGGGAAAACAGCATAAAATCATCATCATGATCGAAATGGGGGACCTCAGGGAAGGGGTCATGGGAGATGATCTGATAGAATTTTATGAAAGTGTTTTCAAATTACCCAATATAGAAGTAATCGGATTGGGGACCAACCTTAACTGTCTCAGCGGAGTTCATCCTTCACATGATAAACTGATACAGCTCAGTCTCTATAAAGAACTCATTAATACTAAATTCAACAAACAGATCAAGTGGGTCAGCGGGGGAACCTCCGTGGCCATTCCGCTCATATTCAAGAAACAAATCCCCAAAGGGAACAACCATTTCAGGGTAGGTGAAACCTTGTTTCTGGGGAATAACCTGATCACAGGACAGACTATCAAAGGCATGAAATCCGATGTTTTCAAACTTTATACCGAGATTATCGAACTCATGGAGAAACCAAAAGTCCCCATTGGAGAAATGGGGACCAATGTTGCCGGGGAAGAGCTTGAAATTGATGAAAAGGATTTCGGAAAAACTTCGTACAGGGCCATACTGGATATCGGTCTACTGGATATTGACTTAAAAAATATATTCCCGGAAGACGAGAGGCTGGAAATTTCGGGCGCCAGCAGCGACATGATAGTGATGGATCTTGGGAACAATAAAAAAGGTTATAAAGTAGGCGACCTGGTGAGTTTTCGCTTGAATTACATGGGGATACTGAGTATCCTCAATTCAAATTATATAGATAAAAAAATTGTAAACTGAGATTTGCCGAAATAGCTCCTATCCTCAAAATTCTTCAAAAATACACCTTCTTACTATCTTATCAGTAACTGTTTAGGTCCATATATCTTGTTTTAATAATATGAATAATGTAAGATTGTTAGAAGGATAGTATTATCTTTGCATTGTGTTAAATTTATGCATAAGAAACCAACCCATTTAGCTTCAGAACTTATCACCTCAATTATTGACTGTTACATTATTTAACAAAAAATTATATGAAGGAACACATTGCCCACATGGTCAGGGAAAGGGCCGGACGTTATGGGTCAAGAGAAGTCATTCGTTATAAAGACAAATCCGGAAAAAAATACCTTTCATTAAGCTGGGAGAATTTCCTTAGCAAAATCGACCAGGTTGCTGAAGCGCTTTTAAAGCTTGGTTATGGCCCCATGGATAATATCGGGATATACAGCAGCAACCGGCTGGAATGGATGATTGCCGATATAGGTATCTTCTCGCTTAGGGCCGTCAGCGTTCCCTTTTTCAGTTCAGCCTCCCGCCAGCAGGTCAAGTATATTGCAGATGAAACCGCGATGAAAATCATGTTCATAGGCGGGAAAGAACAGCTTGAAGTCGCTCAGTGGCTATTTGATAATTCAGAAACACTTGAAAAAGTAGTCATCTTCGAACCCGGTCTCATTGACTCCGGCGAAAGATTCCTGAATTGGGAAGATTTCATTGCCCTGGCCGATGGCTCGGAGAAGGAAAATGCTCAAAAGATATTTGAACAAGCTGAAGCAGAAGATCTGGCTACCATCATTTATACTTCCGGAACTACGGGAGAACCTAAGGGAGTGATGCTTATCCATGAAAATTTTATGCATACCTTCCCATTGCATGATAAACGCCTTAACGTGGGAGAAGACGATGTTTCCATGGCTTTTCTTCCGCTAAGTCATGTCTTTGAACGCACATGGTCATATTACATGCTGCATTGCGGGGCTGTGAATACTATCCTGGAAAATCCCCGGGAGGTAATGGAAAACCTGCTGATAGCAAAGCCAACTTTAATGTGTACTGTTCCCCGTTTTTTCGAAAAGACTTATGAGGGCATAGAAACTGAAGTTGCAAAATGGTCATCCCTGAAACAAAATATTTTTAAATGGGCCATTAAAGTTGGGCACCAGTATTCCGATTACAGGAGCCAATCGAAATCTGTCCCTGTCACGTTGAAGCTAAATAGGCTTATGGCCGACCGCCTTGTATTCCGCAAGCTGAGAGCCATTTTTGGAGGAAACATCCGCTCCATGCCTTGTTCCGGGGCTGCTATCAGGCCCGAACTTCTGAAATTTTTCCATGCCACCGGGCTGAATGTTTTATACGGCTACGGAGCTACTGAGACAACTGCAACAGTTTCCTGCTTCAAAGCTGATAATTATGATTTCACAACGGTGGGGACTGTTTTGCCGGGTGTTGAAGTGAGGATAGGGGATGAAGGTGAAATACAGGTGAAAGGCAAAACTGTTTTTAAAGGATATTATAAGAAGCCGGTGGAAACCGCTGAAGTGCTGAAAGACGGCTGGTATGGCACCGGCGACGAAGGCAGTTTATCAGCCGATGCTAATCTGGTGATGACCGATCGTATCAAGGACCTATTCAAAACCTCTTTAGGAAAATACATTTCCCCTCAGAAAGTGGAACTCCTGCTGGCCCAGGACCAGTATATAGAACAAGTTATAGTGATAGGCGACAACCGTAAATATGTTACGGCCCTCATAGTGCCTGTAGGAGAACAACTCAAGGCCTATGCCGAGAAACTCGGACTTGGAAACCTGCATCAGGATATTCTGCTGACACGGCAGGAAATTATCGATCATATGAAAGAAAGGATTGATAAGCTGCAGGCCGAACTCACCGGATATGAAAAAGTGGTGAAGTTCACCTTGCTCAAAGAGCCGTTTTCCATTGAGAATATGACCATGACCAGCACCCTTAAACTGAGAAGGCGCTTTATCATGGATTACTACCGGGAAGTGATCGATAAGATGTATTAGCAGGTAAAGGGAATCAGCAATGATTCGCTAATCCACCTCCTGCATTTTTCGCACTGTTTTTAACAAGACCTTTTTTGGTACAAAAGGGACCATGGCAAGCATCATCCTTTGTGAAGCCGGTACACCGGCAACCACATTGATTTTTCCTTTTAACATTGCATTATATCCAGCTTCGGCGACGCTTCGGGCGCTGGCGGTATTTTTAAACATATCCGTTTTATCCATGCCTGAAATTGCTCCAAAACCTGTATCCGTGGCGCCGGGCATAAGGGTAGTAACTGTGATATTGGTATCGTGCAGTTCCTCTGCTAAAGCATTGCTAAAAAATGTCACATATGCCTTTGTAGCATAATACACAGCCTGCAAAGGCCCCGGCATAAAACTGGCAGTGGAGGATACATTCAATATTTTTCCTTTATTTCTTTTCACGAAATCAGGCAAAAACAGATGTGTAAGTGCAGTTAAGGCAGTAATATTCAGGTTTATCATATTCAATTGCCTGTTCCAATCCAATTCCTGGAACTTGCCAAGGGCTCCGAAACCGGCATTATTGATCAGGATATCAATTTCGATCCCGGCTTTCTTTACTTCTTCGTAAATCTCTCCGGGGGCCCCGGGCTGACTAAGGTCTTTGACGATGACCATAACTTTTGCCGAGTGTTTATTCTCTAATTCCGTTTTGATTTTTTCAAGTTTGTCTTTACTTCTGGCAATGAGAATTAAATCACCCCATTTCTCGGCGTGAATTGCTGCTAACTCTTTTCCTATTCCCGACGAGGCTCCTGTTATTAATGCTACATTATTCATATCGATAAATTTTCATTGTTTCTGTTTAATATTATTTGTGAGTACTTACTCTCTCATTTATATAAAAAAATTTATATCTGGTATTTATTCTTCAAAAAAGATATCATTGATTCGATGTCAAATCCTTTCTGTAATGCTAAGCTTGTTGCCAGGCCATCCATGATAATCAGGATAAGCATGGCTTCCTGTCCGGGCTTTTCATAGCCAAGCTTTGAAAATGCATTGCTGAGGGCCATATGCAGCGGCTCTAATTTATGTCCACCGTATTGCTCGGTTTCCCACTTTATCTTGTACTGCAATTTCCAAAACTCGAGTGCATCCTTATCTTTGCTGATATTCAGTATCATATCAAGAGTTTTTCGGATCACTTCTTTGGGATCTGTTTCAAGGACGATATCTGCGAACAGTACTTTGGCCCTTTCCTCACCTTCTTTAATTATGGCAGTCAGCAGCCCGTCCTTATTCTTAAAATGACGAAATATCAGTCCTTCCGAAACGCCTGCATGATTTGCTATCTTGCTGGTTGAAGTCATCCTGAATCCGTCCCTGGCAAATAATTCCAGGGCTGCTTTCAATATTTTTTCCTGTTTTTCTGTCATAATTATTAGTGAGTAATCGCTTGCAAATTTAATTTGATTTTCCCGATTGGCAAGTTTTTTTATATTTTTTTATGAATTTAGATTTCTTAACAAAATCCATTCGTTCTTATTACATTTGAAAAGATATCAAGATATAAAGTAAAAAAATGAGTAAAGTTATACTGATGTGGGCCTCAGCTTTCCTGGTTCTGGCTGTCGCCATAGGGGCCTTCGGGGCTCACGCGCTTAAAGCCAGACTGGCTGAAGATATGTTGCAGGTTTATAAAACCGGTGTGGAATATCATTTCTACCATGCCCTGGGTTTGTTACTGATAGGGGTATTGGCGCTAAATATGCCTTCAAGCCTGCTGAACTGGTCGGCATTGTTTTTAGGTCTGGGAATAATTCTTTTCTCAGGTAGTTTGTATGTGATGGCGATAACGGGTATCCGGTGGATAGGGGCTATTACGCCTTTTGGCGGACTTTCCTTTATAGCGGGATGGGTGCTGCTGTTTGTGGCCGTTTGGCGGAGGTAGATAGAGAAGTCGTTAGTCGTTGGTCGTTGGTCTTCAGGATAAAACATCGTAATTGCCAAATCGCAGCAAATTATGGAAGGGATATGAAAATACGGAAGCTAAATAAGAAGTGGACAATAGTCCTGGTGCTTATAATAAGCATCCTTATCCTGGCCATTTACCCTTCGCCTGAGCAAGCCCCGATAAAATATGTGGACCGTGAAAACGGGATGATAAAAACCGAAAAGGTCCCCGCTGAAAAATGGCTGGTATGGCTTTATAACAATCCTGTTGGAGAAGCTACTTTATGGACACTGGTGAAAAGAAAAATGCTCTCTTCGGTTTACGGGAAGATGATGGACAGTCCGGAATCAGCTGATAAAATACCTCCCTTTGTTGAAGAATATAATATAGATCTGAGCATCGCAAAAAAGCAGGAATTCAATTCTTTCAATGATTTCTTTACCCGGGAACTTAAGCAAAGCGCCCGGCCGGTGGATACTGCTTCCAATATTGTAGTTTCTCCGGCCGACGGCAAGATTATGGCCTGGGCTGACATCTCTAACTCCGATTTCATTGTCAAGGGCTACCGCTTTGATGTGCAATCTTTTTTGGAAGATACTGTTCTTGCTGAGAAATATATAGATGGCAGCCTTATAGTCATACGCCTTGGCCCCACCCGACTATCACCGCTTTCATTTTCCCCTGAGTGGTTCCCTTTCTTCTTTAAGCCGGATCGATGGAGAATATTATTCGGTAAATCCTCTGGCATTGAGAAAGATGGCAGAGATATTCTGTCTGAATAAAAGGGATTATTTACTTATCTCAAATCCAATATTTGGAGATGTGATCATGGCGGAAGTCGGGGCTACCATGGTGGGTAGCATCATCCAGACATATAGCGGCGACACCGCAGTAAAAGGCGCTGAGGCGGGCTATTTCAAATTCGGGGGCTCTACGGTAGTGTTATTATTTGAAAGAGGAAAAGTCGGGATAGACAGCGATTTGCTTGAAAACACCGCGAAAGGACTTGAGACAGAGGTCCGGATGGGGGAGGGATTGGGGAAGTCAGTCGTCGCAGTCTTCAGTCGGCAGTCGGCAGTCGGCAGTCAGCAGTCAGCAGTCAGCAGTCAGCAGAATTTTAAAATATTCAATATTCTGCCCCCTTCCCACAATTTGGGTGCGGTAGGGAAGGCGAAAAGATGTAGCGATGTAGCGATATCACGATATGACGATGTTACGAGGTGAAGTTTGATGTTCGGGGTTTCAGGCTATTACTTAATTCATTTAATGATGAAATACAAAAATCTGAAATCTGAATCGTGCCCCCTCCATTCGCAAGTAAATAAATAATCAAAATCACCTAAAAACATAACTAATGGTGAATATGATCACAAAATGATATATCTTTACATAAAAAATGTATTCAAGATATTTAAGTGATATAATCAAAAAGCGTATTGGTTCAGGAAAAGCTATCGTTGTTACAGGGCCCCGGCAGGTAGGTAAAACCACATTAATTGAATCCATCCTTGAAAAAACGAATTACTTATTACTTGATGGGGATGATCCAAAAACAAGGACTTTATTAAGAGAACCAAATACCGAACAAATCCGGGCAATTTTAGGCAATTACAAATTTGTTTTTATCGATGAAGCGCAGAGGATAGAGGGAATTGGACTTACTATGAAAATTATTACTGACAGGTTTAAGGATGTTCAATTATTTGCAAGTGGTTCTTCATCCTTTGATTTATCTAATAAAATCAATGAACCATTAACGGGAAGAAAGTGGGAATACTGCCTGTTCCCGATTTCATGGGAAGAATATGAAAATCATCATGGCTTCCTATACGCAGAGCAGCAATTGGAAAACAGGTTATTGTATGGATTTTACCCGGATGTTTTGAATAATAGCGGGGATGAAATTAATGTCTTAAGAAACCTGATGAATAGTTATTTATACCGGGATATTCTTTCATATGCTGATATACGTAAACCCGAAGTTCTTGATAAATTAGTGCAAGCGCTTGCCCTACAGGTCGGGAATGAGGTTAACTATTCCGAATTGGCTCAGATTGTAAATGTCGATAAGAATACTATCAATAAGTACATTGATATCTTACAAAAAGGATACGTCATTTTTAAACTGCAAAGCTTTAGCCGAAATATTCGGAATGAGATAAAAACCAACAGGAAAATTTATTTCTATGATAATGGCATCCGGAATATGATAATAGGGAACTTTAACCCGCTTGAATTAAGGACTGACAAAGGCGCATTATGGGAAAATTTCCTGATATCGGAGCGGGTTAAACAAATTGAATATAAGCAAAGTCTGGCTCACATCTATTTCTGGAGGACCAAACAGCAGCAAGAGGTTGATTTTGTTGAGGAAAAGAGTGGTCAGATTTATGGTTATGAATTTAAATGGAATAAAAAGAAAAATTCCAGATTGCCAAAAACTTTCACCGAAGCCTATAATGCAGTGAGTATGGTGATTGATAAGGATAATTTCAGAGATTTTGTTGTGATTAAGTAAATACCGGATTTTTGGCTCCCGCTTCCGCGTGGATGACGAGGGGGCGAAGTCGTCAGTCGTCAGTCGTCAGTCGTCAGTCGGCAGTCGGCAGTCGTCAGTCGGCAGTCGTCAGAATTTTAAAATATTCAATATTCTGTCCCCTTCCCACAATCTGGGTGCGGTTGGGAAGGCGAAAAGATGTAGCGATATCACGATATTCGATATTCGAAGGAAATTCCAATATCCAAATATCTATGCATAACTGTGTCAATTACCTTGCCCGTAAGAGCTACAGAATTGTCGATTCGGCATTCTGCATTGTCGATTGTCGATGTAATTTTCGATTTCCCATTTCCCATTTAATTCGACATTTCGACATTTCGTGATCGTAACTTCGCTACATCAAATCTCCTCCCCTTCACCCGGCTGGGGGAAGGGGCCGGGGGATGGGGGCGGGCCGTGGGAATTGTCGATTCGGCATTCTGCATTGTCGATTGTCGATGTAATTTTCGATTTCCCATGGACCAATTACCTCGTCATATCGACATTTCGATATTTCGCCACTTCGAAAGTTCAAAATCCGGTTATTTATGGGGCTTCCCCTTAACAATTCCATAACCTTGCCTTAATCATACAATAATATAATCATAACATAGATTTAAAACGATACTGGATAATAGAGGCTTACTTCGCAGTCTGAAAACAGAATCAAATATAATTTATGTTGAAGATATACAAAACGCTGATATTACTCATATTAGCTTTTAGTGTTTCCATAGCCGCAGAGGCCCAAAATGGCTCGGTAAAGGGTCAGATCACAGATGCCGAGACGAATGAGACCCTGGTCGGTTGCAATGTATTATTACAAGGCACCACCATCGGGACCACCACCGACCTGGATGGAAATTTCCTTATCGAAAATATCTCCCCGGGTGCCTATAACCTGGTAATTTCCTACATTTCTTTCGATCAGCAGATCCAAAAAATAAGCATTGAAAAAGGAAAAACCCTCACCTTAAATGTAAAACTCAAGCCGGCATCAACCCAGCTTAAGGAAGTCGAGATCAAAGCTGTAAGGCGCACCAATACGGAAGTTTCGATGATCTCTTCCCTGAAATCCAGCAACCTGATTGCCTCGGGCATTTCCAGTCAGCAAATTGCCAAATCCCAGGATAAAGACGCTTCGGAAGTAATCCGCAGGGTACCTGGAGTAAGTATACGCGACGGGCGTTTTGTCATAGTGCGCGGCCTGACAGAGCGTTATAATTTTGTCCTGCTGAACAATGCATCAACCCCCAGCTCGGAGATCGATAAAAGGGCTTTTTCCTTCGACGCCATTCCAAGCGACCTGATCGATAATATCTTCATTTATAAAACACCTGCACCGGAATTACCCGCCGATTTTGCAGGCGCCGTGATCAATATCAAGACCAAAAACCTGGTGGATAAAAACAGTTTTAAGATCAGCTATGGCGCGGGTTTTCTTCAGAGGACCACCTTTCAGGATTTTTATACTTATAAAGGAAGTAAAACCGACTGGCTTGGTTTTGATAACGGAACCCGGGCTCTGCCTTCTGATTTTCCGGGCACTACCGAATTCAGAAGAATTGCCGACAATTCCACCGAAGCCGACAAAGCTTTCATCACCCACCTGGGGCAGGAATTCTCTAAGATCTGGACCCCAAATCTGACAAAAGCGAGGCCCGACCAAAGCTTTGCAGCGAGTATACAGCACAGGTTCGTCCTGGGAAATATCTCTATCGGAAATATCTCAGCCATCACATACAGCAACAGCCTCGAAAGCGACAATATTTACAGGGCTGCTTACCAGAGTTATGATACAATCAGGGACAGGCCAAGCTATTCATATGAGTTTAATGATTTCAAATATTTAACCAAGGTAAGGGCCGGAGTACTTATGAACTGGTCATTTATATTCGGGAATAATCAGAAAATAGAATTCAGGAATTTACTCAATCAACTAGGTCAGAGCCGGACTATCCTCAGGGACGGCCAAAATCATTATGGCGGAAGCTATGAACGCTCCTATGAGTTGGCTTATGAATCGAGGACAACCTATTCAGGACAACTCAGCGGGGAGCATAAACTTTTCAATGAAAAAACGAAACTTGACTGGGTCCTTGGATATTCCTACGGAAACAAATTACAGCCGGATATCCGCAGGATCAAGACCCTGAAAAGCGATGATGCCGGAGAGTTCACGCCTTATCATATCGGGGTTAATTTTAATGCCGACCCAACCCAGCTCGGCAGGCTTTTCATGAATAATTATGAAAATATTTATGTTGGAGGAGCTAATATCAGTCAGACTTTAAATATTAAAAATTTCAATCCTGAAATTAAGGCGGGTTTTTATTCTGAATTTAAGGACAGAAGGTTCCAGGCCCGGAATATAGGTTTCGCGGCGGCCAATTTCGGTACCTTCAATTTCAACCTTACCAAACTTCCTCTGGATACTAACAATATATTTTCATCCGAAGTCTTTAACAGCATCGATGCCATTCTCACAAACAAAAACATAAATGATAGCACGGGATTTAAAGTCGATGAATCCACCAACCTTTCTGATTCATATACCGCCCATAATAAACTGCTGGCCGGCTATATCGGCATCATGATCCCCATAGCCAAAAGGATACATTTTTACCCGGGAGTCAGGATGGAGAAAAATCTGCAGGTTTTAGACGGCTATAATGAGATAGGTGATCCCGTACATGTGGTAATCGATAAAACCGACTTCTTCCCTTCTGCAAATTTATCGATAGACCTGAGCCAAAAACTATTATTCCGTTTAGCTTACGGAAAGACCATCAACCGGCCTGAATTCAGGGAAATTGCCCCTTATTCCTTTTATGATTTTGAACAGAAAGCCACTATTTACGGGAACGACAGCCTGCAAAACTGCTATATCCAAAACTATGATGCCCGCATTGAGTGGTATCCCAGTCCAGGGCAAATGATCTCATTGGGCGGATTTTACAAGCATTTTAACAATCCCATCGAAGCCCACCTCAAGGATTATGGCACCGGCTATAATTATAAATATTTCAATGCACGGAGCGCGGTAAGTTATGGGCTGGAACTGGATGTCCGGAAATCGCTGAACGAGCTGGAAAATTCATCCCATGCATTCACAAAGTTCTTCAAAGATTTCACCTTTATAGTGAATGCTTCCCTAATTAAAAGCCGGATTAAAAACGATGATCCCACAGAAAGGGATGCAGTGAGGCAATTACAGGGACAGTCGCCCTACCTGGTTAATCTTGGTATTTATTATCAGAACGACAGTCTTGGTTTTTCGGCCAGCCTGATGTATAACCGTATCGGAGAAAGGATTGCATATGTAGGGGATGTAAATAACCCGCATATCTGGGAGGAACCTTTCAATTCCCTGGATCTGACCCTGAATTTCCGTATCAACAGATACATCACTTTAAAAGCCGGTATCAGGAACCTTCTGGATGATAAAATCGTTTTCCAGCAGTATGAAAAATACATGAAGGATACTAACGGCGACAATATTGGGGACACCATGGTTAAACGTGCAGAAATCAATCAGGCATACAAGCCCGGCAGGCTGATTAAGATAGGTGTCACGGTAAACCTCTGATATATTACCTTAAAATTAAGTATTTGTTAAAACCGGGCGGAATTCTTCACTTCAACTTAAGGATTAGATAATTTTAAGTTAACAGCCTGGTTTCCCATTCCTTCTACTTTTGGACTCTGAATTAAGCAATTAAGAAATCATTTAAATCCATATTTAATCAAAAAATAATTAATATCATGAAGAAAATTTTACTTTCAGTTCTAAGCATTATGATCTTTGCTGCTCTTTCATTCGGGCAAAACAGCATCGATAATTCATTCTTTGAACATGTTGCCTACCGTGGTGCATTTGGAAGCACAGACTGGACAAGCGGCTGGACCAACTGGACCCCACAGAATACTGATTATCCCGCTACAAGCGTAACGATTGATGCCGGTGATATCAGCACCAATACCACCTGGACCAAAAATAATGTATACCTGCTGAACGGCTGGGTTTATGTAATTGACGGGGTCACTCTTACCATAGAGGCGGGAACCATTATCCGCGGGGATAAAGCAAATAAAGCCGCTCTCATCGTTGAGAGAGGCGGCAAGCTGATTGCTAATGGCACGGTTTCCGAACCTATTATATTCACATCCAACCAGGCACCAGGCAGCCGGACTTACGGTGACTGGGGTGGTGTAATCCTTTGCGGTAAAGCCCTGGTTAATAAAGTTGATCCCCAGATCGAAGGTGGCCCACGTTCACATTATGGCGGTACCGATGATACAGATAATTCAGGAAGTTTGAAATATGTAAGGATAGAATTCCCAGGGATTGCTTTCCAGCCTGACAAAGAAATTAATGGTCTTACTTTCGGAGGTGTTGGAAGCGGTACAACGATAGATTATATCCAGGTTTCCTATTCCGGTGATGATTCCTATGAATGGTTCGGCGGAAAAGTGAATTGCAAACATATGATCGCATTACAGGGGATGGGATGATGATTTCGATACTGATTACGGATTACCGTGGGATAGTGCAGTATGGCGTAGGCACTTACGGGATCCGGCCATTGCTGATCCAGGTTCCGGTTCAAACGGTTTTGAATCCGATAATGATGGCAACGGGAGTTCGGACACCCCGATCACCAATGCAATTTTCACTAACATCAGCATGTTTGGGCCACTGGTAACCCCAGGCACTGTAGTTAATGACAATTTTAAGCGTGGAATGCACCTTAGAAGGAATTCCAAGTTACAGATATTCAATACTGTATTGGCAGGTTATGTGACGGGTGTCTATATCGAAGGCCCCTCTATTACCAATGCACAAAACGGTGAGTTAAAACTTAAAAACGTAGTGCTGGCAGGATGTGCAACCAATTTCGGGGTTGCTGCCTCTGATCTTTGGACTGTTGATGAAGAAACCAACTGGTTTAATACTCCAAATTTCAATAATACAATATTCACAAGTAATACGGATCTGAGCATTATCGATCCTTTCAATTTAATTTCCAAGCCTAATTTCAGCCCGGTATTTGCCTATAAACTGAACGGCTGGGCTTATGTAATTGACGGCGTCACCCTGACCATTGAAGCGGGGACTATTATCCGCGGGGACAAAGCAAATAAAGCCGCTCTCATCGTTGAGAGAGGCGGCAAGCTGATTGCTAACGGAACGGTTTCCGAACCTATTATATTCACTTCCAACCAGGCAGCAGGCAGCCGGACTTATGGCGACTGGGGCGGTGTAATCCTTTGTGGCAAAGCAAAGGTTAATAAAGTTGAGCCCCAGATCGAAGGTGGCCCACGTTCACATTATGGCGGAACAGATGATACAGATAATTCAGGAAGTTTGAAATATGTAAGGATAGAATTCCCCGGAATTGCTTTCCAGCCTGACAAGGAGATCAACGGTCTTACCTTCGGAGGTGTTGGTAGTGGCACAACTATAGATTATATCCAGGTTTCATATTCAGGAGATGATTCATATGAATGGTTCGGCGGATTTGTCAACTGCAAGCATATGATCGCATTCCGCGGATGGGACGATGATTTTGATACGGACTATGGCTACCGCGGAATGGTACAGTTTGGAGTCGGATTACGTGACCCGGCGATTGCTGATCCAGGTTCCGGTTCGAACGGTTTCGAATCCGATAATGATGGGAACGGAAGTGGCGATACTCCAATCACTCAGGCTATTTTCAGCAATATCAGTATGTTCGGACCGCTGGTAACTCCTAATACCACGGTAAACGATAACTATAAACGTGCAATGCATCTGAGGCGCAACTCAGCTATAAACATATTCAATACAATTTTTGGCGGTTACCTGACCGGACTTTATATTGAGGGTCCATCCATCACCAATGCACAGGACAATATGCTGAAGCTGCAGAATGATATCATTGCAGGTACCACAAGCAATTTCGGTGTTGCTTTCAGCGATCTTTGGGATGTAGCACAGGAAGAAACCTGGTACATGGATCCGTCACGCAACAATGGAGTTATGGCTTCTAATGACGACCTGAATATTACAGATCCCTTCAACCTCAGCGCCCCGAATTTCCTCCCCAAGGCAGGTTCTGCTGTAATCACCGGTTCATACTGGGGCTCCCAGGGAATTGAAGATTATAACAGGAATAATTTTGCAGGCCTGAATTGTTATCCGAATCCTTTTGAAAACAATACGACTATCACTGTTGATCTGCAGCAAAGATCATATGTGAGGGTTGATATTTACAATATGGCCGGATATAAGGTAAGTAATTTAGTAAGCCGTGAAGCTGAAGGTCTTTTGCAGGTTGATTTTAACGCTGACGGACTGCCCAAAGGAATTTATTTTGCCAAAGTAACATCCAACGGAAATTCAGGCATAATCAAGCTGATTGTCCGTTAATATTCATATTGATTCTGTTTTTTCAAGGCCGTTCCGTAAGGGGCGGCTTTTTTTATTGCATTGCAAAGTATATATGCCTTGATCCGGGTCAGACAATTCAGCCTGCATATTCTTAAGTTCAGCGATCAAATTCTGAAGTCCACCCCTTTTCAATTTCCTTCCGCCTCCCTCCTCCCTATTTTTGATTCATCAAACAAAACAAATTATCAAATCTTCAAAAACAAATACAATGAAAACAATGATCCTGACCCTGATGATGAGCTTAGTAATGATCGCCCCGGCAGCATTCTCAAAAAGCGATAGTACTTATATCCCGGAAAAAAGCAATGAGCAGAAATTCGAGGCAGCCGTAAACCTGAACCATGATAATATAGTGCAGGTCCGGATGATCAACCCGGATAAAGAAAAAGTGCAACTGAAAGTCTATTCCGGGAAAAGTGTGAAACTTTATCAACGCAATCTGAAAAAAGTAAATGCTATTAAGTTAGATTGCGATATGTCGCTTCTTAAGGAAGGCACTTACCGCTTTGTCATTGAAAAAGAAGGCAAAGAGGTCCTTTCCAAAGAAATCGACCTTAAATAATTAAGCTTTTTTAAACATGTATTTTAACGTTCTTTCTCTTACTGAAAAAATTGCATACTTTTGATAAGGAAGTGCAGCACCCATCCGGCATTGACCAATACAAAGCCCGTGTATGATCCGTATCCTCTATAAAAACATTTTTGTCAGGCTGCTTTCCGGCTTATTTGCCGGGGCTTTCACCTATTTCCTCATAGAGATCGTCTTCAGTATAAAATACCGGTATTACAGCCCTTTCATAGAGGCGCCGAATTATCTGAACGCTATTATCCTGGGAATGATCACAATGGAAGCGATCATACAGATTAACCGCCTGATCGATAAAAAGCTTCCCTGGGACCGGCATCCCGGGCGGAGATGGTTCATACAAAGCCTGAGCGATATCTTTGTGGCCCTGTTCATTGCCGTTATTTTGCGTCTGGTACTTGCTCAAATCATGCAAGCAGGAAGACTGATCATCCTTGCCGATGAATTGCTGATAAGTCTGGTGATTGTGCTGGTAGTACTTGCATTTAACTTCACGGAACTGGGCATCTTCCTTAACAGGAAATACCGGAATTCTCTAGCAGAGGCCGAAAGATTCCGTAAGGAAAGCGCTGAATACCAGTTTGAAATGCTGAAATTACAACTGAACCCGCATTTCCTGTTCAACAGCCTGAATACCCTTTCGTCCCTTGTACATGAAGATGCGGAAAAAGCTTCCGAATTTATCCGTAAACTATCGGATGTTTACCGCTATGTCCTTGACAACCGCAGTCGTGAACTGATTGCTTTGAAAGAGGAAATGGAATTCATAAATTCATTTACATTTCTGCTGCTGATGCGCTTCCAGGGCATGCTGAACATCAGCATAGAAATAGAAACGGCATTTCTGGAAAGGCAAATAGCGCCTATGACCATACAGCTGCTGGTAGAAAATGCCGTGAAGCACAATATTGCATCCCGCAGTCATCCCCTGAATATCCGCATCTTTATCGAGAATGAATACCTTTGGGTGCTAAATGATCTTCAGCTTAAAAAAAATGCAGAAAATACAGGACTTGGGCTGAAAAATATAGCAAGCCGCTATGCATTTCTGACTGATAAAAAAGTTGAAATCCTGAATGATGATCAATATTTTAAAGTGAAGATACCCTTGATCTGATCTTATGAAGATATTAATAATAGAAGATGAACCTCGTGCAAGAGCAGAACTGAAAAGGCTCCTGAAAGATAGCGGCCGGGAATTTGAAGTTTTGGAAGAGCTTGATACAGTTGAAGACAGTGTAGCATGGCTGAATACACACCTTCATCCCGAACTGATCTTCCTGGACATACAGCTTGCCGATGGGATCAGTTTTGAGATCTTCAGGCAGCTGAGGGTCAAAACGCCTGTCATCTTTACCACTGCTTATGATGAATATGCAATCAGGGCTTTCCAGCTGAACAGCATTGATTACCTGCTCAAACCCATTAAACCGGAAGCCCTTGAAAATGCCCTGAAAAAACTGGATGATCTGATGTCAGCTAATTCCGAACCTGCCTGGATGAAAGAAGGACAACTTGAAAAGCTCCTGAAGCTGGGCCGGCCGGAATATAAATCCAGAATATTGCTGAAACTGGGGGATACATTGAAATCAGCCGAGCTGACGGATATTGCATATTTTTATTCAGAAGACAATGTGGTTTTTGCCATAATGAAAGATAAATCAAGATATATAGTGGATTATACTTTGAATGAACTGGAAACATTAGTTGATCCGGGAAAATTTCATCGTATTACACGGAATTGCATAGCAGGCATTGATTCGGTGAAAAAAGTAAGTAAATATTTTAACAGCCGCCTGCTGGTCGAATTATTTCCCCCGGCACCCGAGCAATTGCTGGTGAGCAGGCTTAAAGTTGCGGAATTTATGGAATGGATGGACAGGTGAAATGAGGATTTCAGATTTCAGATTTCAGAATTAAAAAGAGGATTGAAGATTGAAGATTTTATTTAAATACAGGATTGGAGCAAGGAAGGGTCCTTTCAGGCTGAATTATCAGATCCTGATTTTTTTAGGGCTGATGATGATTTTGCTTTCGTCCTGTTATAAACTTAAAGTTGAAGTTACACGTTTGCCGGAGAATACACCAGCGAACGATCCCATATATATCAGCGGGAATTTTAATAACTGGGATCCCGGGGATGATCGCTACAGGCTGAGACTGCGCGCTGATTCGGTTTATGTGGTGGACCTGCCTTCCGGAATAGGAAAGATAGAGTATAAATTTACCCGGGGCGACTGGACCACGGTTGAAAAAGATGCCTGTGGCTTTGAAACTGATAACCGGACCGCTGATTATGGAAAAGAAAGTATTATTCGGGATACGATTCAAAGCTGGAACGATCTGCCGAAAATAAATTGTCCCCATGTGACCCTTGTGATCAATCATTTACCTGATAACACACCGGCAGGTTCTATATTCAGCCTTGCCGGAACCATGAATAACTGGGATCCCGGCCAGGAAAATTTCGAATTTCACTATGATTCCACTCTTCGGAAACCCGTTCTGAATCTGCCTCGTCTTGGAGATAACAGGACTGTGGAATTCAAGATTACCCGGGGGAGCCTGGTGAGGGTCGAATCGGATGAGTTCGGAAACGAGATCCCTGCACGCAGTCTAACTTTCGGTGATGCCGATACGGTATTCCTGAATATAAAAGGCTGGGAAGACCTCTCGAAACTCAACAGCAACCTGCTGACCATCATAGTGACAAGCATACCGGCCAACACCCCAAGCGGAGATGGCATCTATCTGACCGGTAATATCAATAACTGGTATCCGCGTCAGGCCAACTTCCGGCTGGAGAAAAATAATAAAGGCGAGTACTTTATCAAAATCCCAAAAATCGGGAAAGAACTTAAGTATAAATTCACCCGGGGCATATGGTCAACGGTGGAAGTGGATAAATACGGTTATAATATTAATGACCGCATCCTGAACTATATGAATCAGGATACGGCTTATGTTAAGATCGCCAACTGGATCGACCTCAGCAGGAAACAAGATGTGCCGGTACATATTATTGTAGAAAGTATTCCGGAAAATACCCCTCGCGGGGACGATCTTTACATAGCCGGGAATTTTAACGGATGGGACCCGGGCAGCAGAAGATGGATGCTGAAAAAAGACAATGACGGTACTTATTCCATCGATATCCCAAGAAGTGAAGGGACACTGGAATTTAAAATAACGAGAGGGAACTGGCAGACGGTTGAATGTAAAGCTTCGGGAGAAGAGATGCCAAACCGCAGCTATCAGTATAAGGATATTGATGTTCTGAAGATCAAGGTGATGAAGTGGGTTGACAGACCATGATTTTTAATCCTTTTTCAGTTAGTTGCAGTGCATAAGCTACATCTTAACTCAGTCGTTGTCAGCAGTTGGTATTGTGCCAGCCCCCTATAAAATCAGACTAAAAGTACTGCTTCAATTTGTACTTTTATGTTTATGAAATAAGAACTTCGGGCTAATGGGTTTCTCCTCTGCATCCCGCTTACGAGATCCCGGCCTGCGCCGGGATGACGTTTCCCCGCTTGCGCGAGGATGACGGGGTCAGTTTGATCTAAGGAAAAGCGGCGCGGCACACATTTGGAAATCATTAAGGTGTGCCGCGCCGCTTTTCTTTTCTATTTCGTCCAGGTCGTCATCCTCGCGAACGCGGGGATCTGGCCAGCTTTCGTGCCAGACTTATTTAGAAGCTGCATTCATTTCATGGATAAATTTCCTTTATCCAGCAGATCTTTCATTTCTGGATTTCTTTGTCTTATGAGATCAATCTTCCAGGAACGCTTCCATTTTTTTAGTTGTTTTTCTCTTCTTATAGCACTCATAATATCTATCTGCTGTTCATAGTAAACCAACTTTCTGATATGGTATTTTCTGCAGAAGACCGAACCTACCCCATCGCGGTGCTCACGCATCCGTCTTGACAAATTTGATGTCACTCCTACATAGAAAACGGCATTTGTCTTGTTTGTCAATATGTAAATATACCCTGCTTTCATCTTCTGATTAATCCTGATAAAAAAGATTTATACCTGTAGGATTTGGCTTTTTTTTTGATACTTTTCAATAAAATTGAATTTCTGTCTTAATAGCTATGGAGATTCCCGCGAGATTACGGTGTCACTTGACCTATGAGAAAAGAAGCGCGGGGAGCAAGTCGTGAGTCGTCAGTCGATGAATTTCAACCATTAACCAATAACTTATAAACTTCAACTTTTCACTTTGCATTTTGAACTTTGAACTGATTGGTTTCTCCTCTGCAATCCGCCGCCAGATCCCTTACATGCGTTCGGGATGACGGGCTTTGTAGTGGTTCTTAGAAAGCGGCGGGCAAGCCTTTGAAGTTTTCAAAGGCTTGCCCGCCGCTTTTCATATATAATAGAATGAATCGTCATCCCGACGCAGGAGGGATCTGGTAGCTATTAGCAACGTGTAAGCAAATCGAAACATAACTTTTTAAAGCTTAATCCTAGTAATACCTTAGCAATTCTTCAAATTCATAAGTAATATACTGTTAATCAATTTATTCGACCCCATAACCCTGAAAACAATAGGTCTTTCAGCAGAGTTTTAACCATAAACAGTTTTACGTACATAGCTAACTTTCACCCAATTTCACTATTCCAATTTTCTACCAAAATCACCATTAAATTTTCCTAAAAAAAACACTTGTTCTTACAAGCTTATTTCATAGCTTTATCCCCCCTTTTGCAAACACCCAATTTCATTTGTTTTTAGGACAGCTTTTTTCAAATTCCAATAAATTAAAACCATAATTAACTAATGAAAAAATTATTTTATGCAAGTTTGGGGCTAATTGTGATACTTATGGCAGGATGCAAAGAACCCGTGAAGAAGACCGAATTAAAACTGGATTATGAAAAATACAGTCTTTCCAATGGATTGGACGTAATCCTGCATGTCGACAAATCGGATCCTATCGTAGCACTTGCCGTGCAGTATCATGTTGGTTCCAACCGTGAAACAGAAGGCCATACAGGCTTTGCCCACCTTTTTGAACACATGATGTTCCAGAGATCTGAAAATGTTCCGGAAGACCAATTCTTTAAACTAATCCAGAATGCCGGCGGCACGCTTAACGGAGGTACCGGGAATGACGCTACAACCTATTTTGAGGTCGTTCCGAAAAATGCCCTGGAAAAAATAATCTGGATGGAATCCGACCGCATGGGATATATGATCAATACGGTCACTGCCAAATCATTTGCCGTACAGCAAAATGTTGTCCAGAATGAAAAAAGGCAATCATATGACAACCGCGCTTATGGCTACACCCAGGAGGTCATTGCTAAAAATCTTTATCCCAAGGGACATCCTTATAGCTGGACTGTAATCGGGGATATGCAGGATCTTTTCAACGCAACTATTGCTGATGTAAAAGATTTTCATAGTAAATATTATATCCCCAACAATGCCACACTTGTTTTGGCCGGAGATTTTGACACAACTGAAGCTAAAAGGCTCGTAGAAAAATATTTCGGTGAAATCCCCCGCGGCGCCGATGTGAAAGATTCACAGGCACAACTCATTACTCTTGAAGCTACCAAAAAGCTTTATCATGAAGACAATTTTGCCAAAACTCCCCAGTTACGCATGATCTGGCCAACTGTCGAGGAATATAGCGAAGATTCCTATCCGCTGACATATTTGGGTCAGCTCCTGTCGCAGGGTAAGAAAGCTCCTCTTTATAAAGTCCTCGAAAAAGAAAAAAAACTGACCACCAGCCAGTATGCTTATAATGGAAGCCAGGAAATTGCCGGAGCATTTAATATAGTCGTTACCGCCAACGAAGGGGTTAACCTGAAAGATGTGGAAGCCGGAATTTTCGAAGCCCTGCAGAAATTTGAAACCGATGGTTTTAGCACTGAAGATGTGGAAAGGATCAAAGCCAGCCAGGAAACTGATTTCTACAATGGCATCAGCAGCGTCCTTGGAAAATCTTTCCAGCTTGCATCCTATAATGAATATGCCGGAGATCCTTCATATTACAAGACTGACATTGAAAAATTAAAAGCCGTTACCAGGGAAGACATCATGCGTGTATACGACAAGTATATCAAAGGTAAACCTTACCTGGCCACCAGTTTTGTTCCCAAGGGACAGCTCGACCTGGTTGCCGAGGGTTCTGTTGATGCCAATGTGAAGGAAGAGGATATCAGCAATGCCACCCAGGTTAAGATAGAGGATATGAAGGAAGAAGCGATCCAAAAGACGCCTTCCTCATTCGATCGTTCCGTAATACCTTCAGACGGGCCGGATCCTTTGCTGAACATTCCCCTGGTGTGGGACGCAAACCTGGCCGACGGGATGCGCATTTTCGGAATACAGCAGGACGAATTACCCCTGGTGCAGTTCAATATCGTATTGAAAGGCGGCCATTACCTGGATGATCCTGAAAAACCCGGCGTGGCAAATCTGGTCTCCGAGCTGATGATGGAAGGAACTAAAAACAAAAGTCCACAGCAACTTGAAGAAGAAATAGAAAAGTTGGGTGCAAGTATCAATATGAATACTTCCGGCAGTGATATCACCATTAGCGTGAATACTCTTTCCAGGAATTATGATAAAGCCCTGGCCCTGGTAGAAGAAATTCTGCTGGAACCACGCTGGGATGCAGAGGAATTTGATATGGCCAAAAGCAAGGTCCTGAACCGCTTGATGCGGCAGAAAGCCGACCCGAACAGCCTTGCAAGGGATGCCTTCAATGAACTCGTTTATGGTAATGACAATATCCTCTCGACCGACCGGCTTGGAACTGAAGAGTCGGTAAAGGCTATCACTCTGGATGATCTGAAAAACTTCTATGCAAGCAATTTCAGTCCCTCAGTTGCAAGCTTCCATATTGCCGGTAATATCAAAAAGGAAAAAGTTATTGCCTCCCTGCAGGACCTATCGGAGAAATGGCCGGCCAAGGAAGTTAATTTCCCGAAATATACCTATCCTGAACCCCTCAGCACTTCCAAAGTAATTTTCGTGGATGTTCCGGGCGCCAAACAGTCGGTCATCAATATCGGCTGCCTCGGCCTCGACAAGAGCGATCCTGATTATTACCCTGCTACGGTTATGAATTATAAACTCGGAGGCGCTTTCAATGGCTGGGTGAATATGATACTTCGTGAAGAAAAAGGATATACCTACGGTGCCCGCACCAATTTCAGCGGATCTTATGTGCCGGGTACTTTCATGGCTTCCTCCAGTGTACGTTCATCGGCCACCAACGAATCGGTCCTTATTTTCAAAGACCTGATGGAAAAATACAGGGCCGGCATTACGGATGAAGACCTGCAGTTTACCAAAAATGCACTGATCAAATCCAATGCAAGGGATTTTGAAACCCTGAGGGCTTTGATCGGGATGCTGGAAGATATGAGCATGTATGACCTTCCCAAAGATTATGTTAAAAATGAACAGGATATTGTAAGGAATATGACTTTGGAACAGCATAAAGAACTTGCCGACAAATACATTAACCCGAATGCTATGTATTATGTAATTGCAGGGGATGCTGCAACACAGATGAGTTCATTGAAGGACCTTGGATTCGGTGATCCTGTTCTGTATAAGGAATAAAGAAGAAAGGATGAATTGAAATATTCTTTTTAAAATAGGAAGAAGTAAAAATCCCCGGCCTGCAGATTATAAATGCGGACCGGGGATATTTGTAGGAAATTGATACAAAAATACCCTCAGAGCTGCAGTATACCAGAAATAGCTGTAGGGTCATATTAGGAAGAAATTCTTTTGATCCATAATTCCCTGTATATGGCGAAATTGAATCTAAATCCTCCGAACCGAGGTGCAGCGCACCGGAAATAGTTGTAGCAAGATGAACTAGTGAAAGTTTGATGAGGTGCAGCGCACCGGTAATTGTTAGTTTTAACCAGGGAAATCTTCAAAGAAATCAAATAAATATTCGTCCTTGAACCGGATATCATTTTTATTTAAAATCTCAAGATATTCTTCCTTAAAAGTTTTTTTCTTATGATGTTGTTCTTGTCCGTTAATATATTTTACGACCTTGTCAATTTGTGAATGTGAATGGGTAAAAGCTCTGAAAAAACCAGGTGAAAATGGGATTGTGTGTAAGTATTGGCCATAATTTTTAATATCACCGGTGCGCTGCACCTCATTCATAATTTATCAGGATTTCATATCTACAAATATTTTCGGTGCTCTGCACCTTGGTCTTCAATTTCAATCTTTACTCTGTACTTCGAATCAAGTAATTAGTATGAAGAAATTAGTAAGTAGATTAAGATGTTTAAAAACTACTTAAATCTAATTACTTTTTGCTAATTACTTTTTACTTGTCCATTGCCGTGCCGCTTTTTCTTAACTCCTTCAAATAACCGTCATCCCGACGCAGAAGGGATCTGGTAGCATTTAGTCCGAAGTTTGTAAATTGCATATTGAAAATTGATCCGGCCAGAAGGATTCCTTTTCTCTTTATCAACGACCTATAATCAATAATTGGGATTTGTCACCAGTTTTAATATCACCGGTGCGCTGCACCTCTGATCCGAACTCTCTAAATTGGGATTTTATTTTTCGACCAACGACTAACGATAGAAAACGGGGATATTTGTAGGAAATTAATACAAAAAATACTCTCAGAGCTGCAGTATACCAGAAATAGCTGTAGGGTCATATTAGGAAGAAATTCTTTTGATCCATAATTCCCTGTATATGGCGAAATTGAATCTAAATCCTCCGAACCGAGGTGCAGAGCACCGGAAATAGTTGTAGCAAGATGAACTAGTGAAAGTTTGATGAGGTGCAGCGCACCGGTAATTGTTAGTTTTAACCAGGGAAATCTTCAAAGAAATCAAATAAATATTCGTCCTTGAACCGGATATCATTTTTATTTAAAATCTCAAGATATTCTTCCTTAAAAGTTTTTTTCTTATGATGTTGTTCTTGTCCGTTAATATATTTTACGACCTTGTCGATTTGTGAATGTGAATGGGTAAAAGCTCTGCAAAAACCAGGTGAAAATGGGATTGTGTGTAAGTATTGGCCATAATTTTTAATATCACCGGTGCGCTGCACCTCATTCATAATTTATCAGGATTTCATATCTACAAATATTTTCGGTGCGCTGCACCTTGGTCTTCAATTTCAATCTTTACTCTGTACTTCGAATCAAGTAATTAGTATGAAGAAATTAGTAAGTAGATTAAGATGTTTAAAAACTACTTAAATCTAATTACTTTTTACTAATTACTTTTTACTTGTCCATTGCCGTGCCGCTTTTTCTTAACTCCTTCAAATAACCGTCATCCCGACGCAGGAGGGATCTGGTAGGCATATGCAGACCCGTCCCACCTTATGCAAGAGGAATAGTGGGGGTAAAGGAAGACGACGATCCGTGAGTGTATAGCAGTATGTTAATTCCTCAGATCAATAAGGCACATTCCCTACCAATAGGCTCCCGGTTGTACTTAAGTCTAAAGATGCGTCTGTAGCCAGGTGAAGTTCATCACAGGCGGAAGCTTCAGTAACTGAAGGCTGGTTCGTAACCAAAGGTATATTTACGATACAGCTTGCATCCGGCACATAACCATAGGGCGAATCCCAATTATCTCCTTTGGCATTCCAATCGGTGGAAGAGGTTCCCTGCCAGTTAACTGTTCCGGCATGGAAGCCCGGTGTCATATTATCGGCATTCGCACCGACTATGACCCATTCGGAGGCTGTCCAGGTTGTATTGGGAGAAGTTACGGATCTTACGCGGACTGCGTGGCTGTCGGTATATTCCCAGGCTGAGTCGGTGCCATCTTCATCAAGAACACCATAAGCATCAAACACAGCGCCTGTTAAATGATCCCCTCCATAATAAAGGAAATAGCCATCATCACCATTTCCACTAATCAAACCATTCCATTGATTTTCATTAATCCCAAATGTATTGCGATAAACTATAGTATCATAAGCTATGACAAATTTTCCATTGCTCGCAATGATACCATTAAGTTTAAAGGAACCGACAGTTCCACCATTTGCCTGCCTAGCCAAATAAACTGTAGTAGTTGAAAAATCTATATCTGTTAAACCTGTATTGTAAAGCTCAACAAATTTTGCATTGGCAGCATCAGCGGGATCGGCCACTTCAGAAATAATCAGGTCAAGGCTGAAATCACCGGTAGTGGCAGTAGCCTGGGGAATACTGCCATCAGTTTTATAATTTACTGTAAGTCCGGTGCCGTTGTATGGGAATATTTCAAAATAATAAGGGGTCCCATAATTAAGGCCTGAAAACTGGTAAGAAGTTGAGGCTGAGGTGATATTATGTACAAGAGTAGAATTTGCTTCAGCCACCCCATCCACCGGAGCCACTATATCTCCATATCCAACGGTGCTTGCCTTGATCAAATAATTATCCGGTGCTAGAGTGGGATTAGTCCAACTAAGGGTGATCTGGGAGAAATTATCTGCAACGGCTCCAAAACCTGTTGGATGTTCACTGGGTTCGACGGCCCAGGTTGTGGCATTGGCTAAAACTGCTACTGAATAGTTGCTGCTTCCATCCACAGACCATGCTTGGTAATAATAAGTAGTAAACGGAGATAAAGGATTATGGATCAATGTAGTATCCGGTCCAACATATAAAACTGTCCCTCCTCCATTTATTTGATTACCGATGCTGTAACATCCGCTAGGGGTTCCGAAAATAGTTGATACTGTTCCAAGCAACAAGTACATTATCCAAACTACTATTTCGAGTCCAAGACAGATTGTTCTGATCAGTGGAAACCGCTGCATGCTATGAAATTATTCGGGATATTTACCACTGTACCTGTTGCCTCTCCAAAGGCAAAATCGTCAATGGTTCCATTGGAAGTACTATTTGTAGATGTTGAATGTGACCAAATTGGACCACTAATACTTCATATTACTATCATCAAAATACGTATTATCTGGATTGATACTAGTTGCTGAATTTGCATCAATGTCAGAGACATTGTTTATTGGTGCACCTTCTTCCCACCATATAGCCCAATTACCACTGGCATCAACTTGGGACCTGATATTCACACCTGCAGCATCACAAACATCCCAAGAAAGTCCAGTATGAATAATGACTGTTAAGGGATCATTACCAGAAATACCCGCAGAAAATCTTCCCAAAACAAGTTCATGATTAGTGTATGTCCACAAAATTGCCCATCCGCTGACTGTATTTGATGAAAAATCATTTTCATTGCCTGCTATAACCCATCCAAGACTATACGAAGCTGAACCCCAACCAGATGGAGCCCTGTTCAAATCCATATGAAAGGACCAACCGTAAGATCCATTGCCAAGGTCAAATGAGGCAATTTCGTTTGTAAGATCAATGCTAGCATTTGTAGGTTCGGGGCCGGAAAGTGCCCCAGTATAACAAAATAATGCATTAGAACTGATCTGAAATTGGGTAACTGCAAGTTCATTTTCAAGCCAAACTGAATTCCCCGAAGAGGTTGTTCCTAAAGTATTATTATCAGCCCGATTAAAATCATCAACAGTCTGGTAACTTACCTGACTGAAAATCACAGTACTAAATAAAAATAGAAGAATCGTAAAAATCTTTTTCATAATTAATTGTATTGGATGGTTAGTTCCTGAATTTCTCCATCAGTTTTATAATTGATGGTATTATCATTCCCTTTATAAGGGTAGATTTTAAAATAATAAGTGGTGCCGGGTATGCAATTTCCAAAAACACAGCGCCCTACCCCGAAAGTAATATTTTTTACATCAGCAGAATTGCTTTCCCCAACTCCATCTACCGGGACAGGCATGGCATCATAGCCGGCAGTGCTTCTTTCAACCAGGTAGGCATCGGGCAGGACTCCGGTGTTGGCGTCCGTCCAGGTTAAGGTAATGGTATTACCTGAAAAACCTGTAGGATAATCCGCAGGCTCAGGGGTTCCCCAAATCTCTTCAATATACTCAGGATGGTCAATAAAAGGGTTCCGGTTGTGCTGGTAAGTGCTGTATACGATATCGTTCCGTCTTCTCTCCCAGTTACTTACCGGGTCCTGCTCAGCCCACTTCAGCAAGGTATCCAGTATCCCATAAAGAGGCTCCTTGTTCGGGGATGAAAAAGAGTAATTCACCAGCTCCAGATCCGTTTCTCCGTTTTCTCCTTCATATCGTGTAGCCATATAAAACATGGAACGGGCCACATCCCCTTTCACCTCGTCCCGGGGTTCCCAGATATCCGTAGCTTCATAACAATCTGTATGGTAAACCCCACTATCTAAATATTCAATAATTCCCGTGGAGAAATCCCGGTTATTTTTAGCCGAATTTACCGAGGCATCTGCCGGGCGAAGATGATACAGATCTGTTCCTTCCGGAGGGCTTTCCCCGAAATCACCATGGGACTTGGACCAGGTGTGCTCCCTGTTCCATTCCGAACTTCCATTTCCAAAGGCATTCTTAGGATATGACCAGCCGGTGTATAAACAAATCACGTTGTTCGTATTATTGGTATCTTCATCAACCACTCTCAAAGCAATTGTAACCGAATCATAACTCAAATAATGATGATTTTTGATGATATTATGCAAGGCGGCTTTCAGCTCCGGGCCGGATAATCCCGCTGCGGAATCGTAATAGCCGTCGGGGATCTGGGCCCTTACAAAAATCACACTTACAAAAAACAAACAGGTAAATAGCAGACTGATCTTATATTTCATCTCTGACAGAAAATAGTAGTTTAGTTGAGCATTTTATTAACAGCCATTCAATTAGGGAGAGCTAAATTAGTCTTTTATTTTGAATTGGGAAAAGGCTTATGTTAAGTTTCCGTGAAATGAACTACCCCGCCCTTAGCAACGGGGTATCTAAAAGAAATATCTTTTATTCGTCCCTGGATAAGGGCAATTTAATGCCGTAAGATCCCGAATAAGCCTTCATCTTTTCGGGGTCAAAGGGAGCATACTTTCCGGAAGGATTCCGGCCTTACATTTCAAAATTGTCCCCGCCGCCCTGTTGATTATCCATCGGAATATCCATTGGCTTTTTATAATTATTGAGTTTGAAACTCAGGGAGAGCATCACGATGGGAGATTCCCTTTTAAAATATGAATAATTATAGAATCCGGTTCCCGAGGAAGTGGATTCATGGCTATGGGTTCCGAAAATATCCCTGGCGGATAAGGTGGCCGATAATTTCCTTTTGAAGAAGTCTTTACGTACAGCCATGTTGGAAGATATATGTCCCATTTCCTTTCCCTGGGCCGTAACTGAAGGACCTTCATAATTAGCGGAAGCCTGCAGGCGGAAATCGTGTTTGAACTTGAATGTGCCGGAGATGCGGCTGTCCCAGTTCAGGCTGCTCTGATCTATATTCTGATTGTCAACTTCCCCTTTTATCCTATAATAATAAAGATTATAGCTGGCAAATATATTCAGCCATTCGGTAAAGTCGATATTGGCCGAAAGTTCTGAACCAAGGGCTTCATCTGTATTCAGATTTGCAAAAGTATTTTCCATGATCCCGTCGGGCAGGAGGGTCTTTATCCGGGAGATTGAATTGTTGGTAACCCGGTAATAGGCTTCCAGGGCAACGAAAGAAGAAGTCTTGATCCTCCGCTGATAACCCAGCTCGTATGAATCAATATATTCATCCTGCAGGTCAGGATTCCCGACCCGGACATTGTACGGGTCCATGTAACTTACAAAGGGATCGAGGTACCACGACCTGACCCGGTTGATCCTGCGGCTGTAACTCGCCTGGAACTGGTTCTTATCCTTAAACTGTTTGGATAAATGAATAGAAGGGAAATAATCTATACGGTTGATGGTATGATTATCGGTCTGATTCACATTCTTAATGCGCCTGTCGGTATATTCACCGCGAAGTCCAACCTGAAGGCCAAAACCTTTCCATTCATTCGAATAAATGGCATAGGCTGAATGTACATTCCGGATAAAATCATACTCATTGCTATAAATGCTGTCATTGATCCATGTTCCTGTCAGGGTATCAAAATTATTGAAAATAAAATTCTCATTTTCATAGTCCAGCTTGCTTTGATAGCCCGCTTCCAGTTTACCCTTTTCACCCAGTGGCTTCACATAATCGGCTTTCCCCGTAAACTCCCATGAATCACTAATTTCGTTGGTATGAATCTGGCTGTTGGGCGGATTTATAGAAATCCACTCATTATTGGTCTGAAACTCATTCAGATCTTCTTTATCATCCCCGTTTCGTTTTGAATAATAGGCCATTACATCCAGTTTCTGTCCTTTGCCATCCACATCCAGATGATAATTCAGGGTAGATTCATAATAATGCCCATAACGGTTTGAAGCATCACTTGAAAAGGTATAATCATCCTGGCTTAGAGGCAAAGTATAGAGATGTAATTTAGAATGATTGGTACGTCCGAATTCATAATATCCATATCTTCCGGAAAAGGTTAGGGTCGATTTTTTAGTCATGAAATAGTCAGCCCCACCTTTCACACCCCATCCATCGCGGTGCATCAGAAATTCAGATCGGGTATCCCTGTAATTGGTGGTATCCAGGAGATAAGTTTCATTAGAAGAATGGCCAAATCCCGAGAAGGACCTTTTATTATAATCTGCGCCTCCGAATATGTTGAATTTGCCGGAGCGGTAATTTATCAGTGCGCTGGTACTGTATTTATCTTTAGTTCCCACTGATGCGTTAATGATACCGTTCAATCCTCCCTCTTTCTGCTTTTTCATCACCACATTGATAATCCCTGCCGTACCGTCCGGATCATATTTAGCCGATGGGTTGGTAATTATTTCAATCCGGTCGATGGAACTTGAAGGGATTTGCTGAAGGGCATCATTTCCTTCCAGCACGCTGGGCCTTCCGTCAATTAAAACTGTGAAGCTCCCGCTACCCCTGAGGGTCACATTCCCTTCTATATCGACTTTCACTGAGGGAACATTTTCCAGCACATCCACAGCGGTCCCCCCGGCCGACTTGAGATCCTGGCTTACATTTACTACTTTCTTGTCAAGCTGATAAACCACCCTTTGCTTATCGCCCGTAATTTCTACACCTTCCAGGTTGGTAGCCGATGCCTGAAGTTTTATCTTGCCCAGGTCTATTATTTTTTTATCCGGTTTTAATATTATGTCCGGAATGTTCAGTTTTTCATAACCGATAAAATTAGCCGTCAGGTGATACTTTCCAAAAGGAATATCCTTCAGGATGAATTTTCCTTTTTCATCTGTGATGGTGCCATCCACCATGGAATCTTTGGAATTAAAGAGGACGACATTCACAAATTCCATGGGGCTTAAGGCGGAGGATTCCAGGACTGTGCCACTGATGATTCCGCCCCTGGCCGGACCAGCAGGATTATAAGGACCTTTTCCATTACCCGGGCCCGGTTGTGAATATGTTATACTTAAAATGGATAAAAAGATAATTATCAATGAGATTCTCATAAGATTCTGTTGCTTGTTGTACAGGCCTATTAGACGTTATCAGCGAACTTTAGTTTAAAGGTCTTTTAGATGCTTTAGAAATTTTTAAAAAAACTCCGGCAAAAGTAATAAGTTTTGTGATCATACTTGTCCGACACCTATAGGTGTCGGACAAGTTTTTTACCGCTTACGGTACATCCCGGCCATCGTATGGTTGAAGAGGCCTGCAGCCATTCTTCTCGGAAGTATCCTGGTGCAGAAAAAATAAGTCAGCCGGTTTGAAAATCCCGGGATAAATAATGCCCTTTTCCCAAGATTCCGGAGCGCCCCCTCAGCAACTTTTTCCGGATCCATTACTGATGGTCGTATTAACCCATATTCAGGCCGGGTGGAAAAATAGGTGGGAGTGGCAGTTGCTCCTGCGATACATACCATCACATCAATTCCATATGGCTTTAACTCATGATGCAAGCCTTCTGCCAGATTAATATTGAAAGCCTTGGTGGCTCCGTAAGCAGCCACCAGGTTCGTACCCCATAAACCGGCCAGGGAAGACATCAAAAGTATTCCTCCGGGACCCCTTTCCTTCATTTTCGTTGCAAAAGCATGCACTAATAGAAAAACTGATCTGCTATTGACATTGAGGTGATAATCCAGTTCGTCAGCAGTATTTTCAAGGAAAGGCCGCACCGGACTATAAGCGGCATTGTATATCATGAGCCTGCAATCCAGTCCTGAAATGGCATCCATGATTTTCGTGGATGCTTCCTTTTCGACCAGATCAAGACCGAGCAGGAGGGTTTCTATCCCGAAATCAAGTTTTAGTCTCTCCGACAAATCCTGCATAGTCTTCTCCCGCTTATCGATCATTAATATGTTGATATGTCTGCCTGCCAGTGCTTTGCAATATGCTTCACCCAGCCCTTCGGCGGCTCCGGCCACCAAAGCCCATGCTCCGTATTGTTCTCTGAAATCTTTCATTAGAATTAATATCTTTGCCTTTTCCAAATGTATTCACATTAATTGATCAGAGGATGAGAGGCGTCTTATTTTTCTTCCTGAGAATCTTCAGTTCATACCGGCGATTCATTCTGAAACTGAAAGGAAAGTCTGAAAATGACCTTCATGATCAGCGGATAGTCAGTGGAAAAGCCTGGGAAGAGTTCTGCGATCAGTTGAAATTGGCCGGCTCTGTCATGATGTACCAGGGCGCTCCAAGGGATCCATTCCAGCAAGCGGAAGGAATACGCTACCTGAGCCGCCTCACCCGCGCCGGGTTGGAGGCTTTTGTTGAATATAATGATCCTGCCTTCCCTACCCTTTGCCGCATGGTCCACGAAACCGTGAAAATGGGGGCCGACAATCCCGATAATTTTTATCAGAATGCCCAGATCAGCGGCGAATACGAATATAAGATAAGCGGTAAAAGGAATACAGTCCATTACCTCGGTTTCTTTACCCAGAACGGGAATTATGGCACCACCGGCGGTCTTGCGCCTTGCGGAGTGCTCGAACATCAGTCCATGAAATTTGAAGAAGACGGCAGTTTCGAGATCTTCCTTACCAAAACACCCAAAGGCAAAAACTGGCTGAAGATAGAAGATGATACATCTTTACTCATCGTCCGTCAAACCTTCTTCAATAAAAAAGAAGAAAAAGCAGCCGATATAGAAATAGAAAACCTTAACGGGAGAAAAAAACCCGATCCCATCACACCCGCTATGGTGGATGAAGGGCTCAAAACGGCCTCCATGTTCGTAGCCGGCGCCCCTCTTCTCTTCGCCCGCTGGGCCAATAATTTTCAGAAACATACAAATAAACTGCCCCTTTTCGATCCGGAAATATCCAATGCTGCCGGCGGGGTCGCCAATATAATCTATCATCACAGTCACTGGAAACTTGCTCCGGATGAGGCCCTTGTAATTGAAGTTATGCCCCCGCGATGCGACTCCTGGAATTTTCAGCTCAATAACTACTGGATGGAATCGCTGGATTACCGCTACTTTAACATCTGCGTAAATAAAGCCAATGCAGTTTATGAAAAAGACGGCAGCGTGAGGGTCATCGTCGCACATGAAAACCCGGGCCTGCCCAACTGGATAGAGACCTGCGGCCATGATGAAGGCACTATGTGCTGGCGCTGGTACCACCTGGAGGAAGGTGAAGAAGCGGTCGAGCCGACCTGCAGGGTATTGAAAATTAACGAAATGAAATCTTTGTGAAAAAGAAACATATCATAAGCGCCGAAAGTTACGGCAACCAGCCACTCTGGTTCAAAGCCCTGAACAGGCTCTGGAAGCTGAGCTATCCGCTCGGGACCCGGGTGAAACTGGATAAGGACGATATCATCAAATCGGCACGAAAGACCACGGGATTGAATGATTTGGGCAAAGATTTTAATGATGAGCCCCTGGAACGCCTGCTCAGGTCGGTGAATGAAGAAGCACATTTGCATCCTGTGGGGGCCTTCATCTCCAAACAGCGACTGCTAAGCCTCGTAAGCATAAGGCTCAGGGCTGAGGAGCATTTCCGGCTGCATCCCGAAATACTGGAGCAGGAACTCTATCCCGTGACCATGATCGTAGGCCTGCAACGCACCGGCACCACCAAGCTGCAGCGACTCCTGGCAGCCGATCCCGACCACAGGGTACTGAGAAGTTGGGAAGCCATTAATCCCGTGCCACTGGATATGGGCTCCCATTCCGACAAAAAACGTATCCGCATAGCCAAAACCAGTGAAACCGCCCTGAAATATATGGCCCCGGGCTTTTTCGCTATACATCCCGTCGAACACCAGGCGCCCGAAGAAGATATACTATTGCTGGATGTCTCATTCCTGAGCACCACGCCGGAAGCCACTATGCATGTGCCTTCCTATGCTGAGTGGCTGGAAAAGACCGACCAGTCGCCAGCTTACGCCTATGCAGTTAAGCTTTTGAAACTCCTGCAATGGCAGCAGCCTGGAAAACGCTGGATCCTCAAATCGCCGCATCACCTCGAATTCCTTGACCTGGTGGAAAAATATTACGGGGATGTGAATTTCCTCTGGACCCACCGGAATGTGAACGAATCCATCCCCTCATTCCTGAGCATGGTGTCGCACAGCCAGGTAATCTTCAGTGATCACGTAAAGAAGGAAGAAGTGGCCCATCACTGGATCCGCAAAGCCGGTTATATGCTTCGCAAAGGACTTGAGTACAGGAATAAACCCGGCAATAGCGTGAAATTCACCGATATCCATTATAAAGAATTTATTGCCGAACCCATAAAGATCCTCAAAGAGGTTTATTCCTATAATGGAGGCTGGAAGCCTTATCTTGAGGAGACTTTCCGGCAGGCCGATAGCAGGAACCCGAGGAATAAATACGGGTGTGCACGATTACAAGCTGATGGATTTCGGCCTGGACCCCGGTATCATCGATGATTACACCGATGAATACCAGACCTTCGTCCTGAACCTTACAAAAAATCCCTGATCTACCCAAATCTATCATCATGCCCAAAGAATCCGGAGAACGCTATCAAAATCCTGTACAGGCTACCTTTTCAGGAATTACAGATTTGTTTAAAAAGAGAAAAAGAGATGCTGTTCTGAAGGACAGCGACCGGTTGGATGGAAAAACAGCATTAGTCACAGGGGCCAGTTCCGGACTGGGCTTTGCAGTGGCGGTGCAGCTTGCCAAAAGAGGCGCTACCGTGATCATGGCCTGCCGCAGCGGCATCCCGGAGAAAGGGGAAGAAGCCCGCAGGCTCTCCGGATCGGATAAGATACATATGGTCCATGTGGACTTTACAGATCCTGATTCCATTAAGAATTATGTAAATGAAATAGCTGAAAAGTTCGGAAATATCGATATCCTGGTTTCAAATGCAGGAGTCGTTACGAAAAAGAGCCGTAAAACGCGAAGCGGCGTGGATGAAATGTTCATGGTGAACTACCTTTCCAAGTTCATGGCCATAGGACTGATGTTAAAGCAAAATCTGATCCGTTCCTCCAATGGCGATATACCGCGCATAGTGGTCGTTTCTTCTGAAAGCCACCGCAATGCCAGGGAATTCGACTGGGATAATTTCGGTATCTACCAGGAGACCGGCATAGGCAAGACCGTTGAGAATTACGGCTATAATAAGCTTCTGTTAACAACTTTCGTAAACGAGCTCTCAAGGCGCCTCAACCCTGATGGCAAAACGAATATTTCTGTCTTTTCGCTTTGTCCCGGCCCGGTAAACTCGAACATAGCCCGGGAAATCCCGGCCATCTTCAAACCCTTACTAAAACTCGTCTTTTCTATCTTCTTCCGTTCCCCTGAAAAAGCTGCCGAACCGGTGATTTACCTGTCAGCCTCAGCCGAAGAGGAAGGCAAAGCTCTGGATTATCTCTTCCTCATGGAAAGGAAAGCAATGGATGCCAAAGCGGTGGATCCGGCGAACGGGAAAAAGCTCTGGGAGAAGACAGAGGCGCTGGTGAAGGAGCTTGGGG
>CAWBCI010000082.1:0-9499 GCA_963787195.1 uncultured Bacteroidales bacterium | reverse complement strand
GCCCAATTCGGGTTTGCTCAAAACCAGAATACACAAGCCCAGCGAAGCATTACCGCTATTGATAAGGGTTCCGGCATTGAAATTCAAACAGGGATTAATAGTTCCTCAGCTACTAAATCTCTTTACATGGCTGCTCCTTTGGCACCCGGCGTCAACTGGGAAGCGACCGATGAACTTGCCATTGATAACTTAGTCAAGGTCTCTTCTAAAAGTTTAAATACGATCGCTGCCTGGGGATTGAATAGCCAGAGAATTTCCCTTTACAGTGATTCGAATGTGCCTATCTGGGAAGTGCCTTTTACAATCAATGCATGGGACGAGGTGATTGATATGACAGAAGATGGCAACTATATTGCATCCGCTGTGAATGACCAGGTGGAAGTGTATGCTCCCGGTTCATCTACACCAGTCTGGTCGGCGACTATTGCCCAATCTGCAAGAGGTGTCCGGATCCGCTATGATGGTCAGCAGGTTTTTGTTGCAGCGGCAAACCTGGCTACACAGGATTCTTCTTTTGTATACTGTTTCAACGTAGGCCAGGATAATCCTGTTTGGACAAAAGTCTTTGCAGGGAATTATACCGCGCTAGTCCTGAGCGGGAGCGGCAACCGGCTACTTCTCGGAGAATATGGCGGTGGAAATAATAAATTGTTTGTCCTTGATCCGGCCACTGGCGGACAGATATACCAGACCGTATTTGCAGACCAGAATCCCCCGGCAATCTCTGACGATGGAAAATATATTGTAAGCGGCGATTATAGCGGACATGTTTTTTTGCTCGAATACAATGAATCGGACGCAAGCTATAGCGAAAGGTGGAACTATACGGTAAGCGGAACCAATTCCTGGGTTGCAAGCATGGGAATTTCCGGAGATGGCACTACCATAGCGATCGGCACGCTCATATTCACTTCTTCAGGCGGATATGACGGTGAATTATATGTTTTCAATAATTATTCACCAGTGCCATTATGGATATACTCTCATATGGGCGACATGGTGCAATGTGTAGATTTAAGTTCCGACGGATCAATAATTGCAGCAGGCGGCTGGGGCCCAATTAATAATTCCGCCCCGGATGTGTTTCTATTTCGTAAGCAAAGCAGTGAGCCTTATCTTACGGTAAATTCGCCCGGTTCGATTTTCTGCCTGGACCTTTCGGCCGACGGGAAGCTTTGTGCAGCCGGTGGAAAAGCTGTCCATGCCCGCGACTTTGGTTATGGCGGCACACTTTACAATATTAATTCCGACCTGGGTGGCGGAACACTTGGAGGACTGGCTCTTAAATCGGGATCAAACCAACAGGCCGGAGTTAAGGTTGAAATTATCGGTTTGGATAGCTATTTTACTTTTTCAAATGATTCATCTATTTATGAGCTTAAATATATCCCGGAAGGAACTTATACTGCCAGGTATTCTGCTGTTGGTTATATTACGCAGGACATCAGTGATTTGCAAATAGTTGATGGGGGAATTACGAACATGGATGTTAGCCTTTTGCAAACCGCTGAACCACCAGCAGAACTGAGCGCAACACAGGGAGCTTCTCTGAGTGTCGGGCTGAATTGGCAGCCTTCTCCCGCTGCCGGTATCACCGGCTATAATATTTACCGCAAAATATACCCATTTGATTTTTATCCTCCGACTCCGCTTGGGAACTGTGGGCCCGGATGAAACGAGTTACACAGACAACAGTGCACTACCTCTTACTCATTATTATTACGCTGTAACGGCTCAATTGCCTGGTGACCTTCAAAGTCCTTATTCCAACGATGCTGAAGGATGGATAGCCACAGGATTTATCAGCAATGAAATATCCGCCTGGGTGGGTTCAACTCCCACGATCGACGGGGTGATCAGTCCGGGTGAATGGAGTGATGCATATGAAACTGATATTTCAAATTTCCTTGGTAGGGGTGATAATACGACCCGTCCTATTGGAAGTGTGATGGCCTGGTTCAAAGTGAATGCAGATTTGACATCACTTTATGTGGCTGTTGATAATACGAATGACACTGTCATGGAAGATCATGATGAGATTGCCCTTTATATTGATGATAACAATGACGGACTTTATCCTGCACCGGGTGATAGCACCGAAGGCAATTACTGGGCGGCTCATTATGCCTCCGGCGATGTGATCAAATACCGCCCTATATACAACAATGGTGGGGTAGGTCCGGTATTTTTCCTGCCCGATCCACAGATATCAGTTTCGAATTCCACTGGCCATATGGTTTACGAATTTGTACTTCCATTGGGAAATGCTACTAACTGGGAAATAGGCTTCAATAGCCAGGATCAGAGCGGTGTTTTCATATTTGCCCTGGATGATCCCAGCAATTATGACGGATGGTGGCCCTGCCTTAACCAGAATATATTTACAGCAGAAGGATATGGAACCCTTACTTTCGGCGCCATTGACGGAGTGCCACCACCGCCTGAAAATCTCATTCTTCAAAACCCAATCCCCGAGGATATAATGCTGCAATGGGTGCAGCCTGCTATCACAGATTTTGACCATTTCAATATTTACTGGTCGAGCGACGGCGGACAAACTTTTCCTCTGCTTGACAATACCATCGGGGTACAGTATTTCCTGACGGCGCCTTCTAATGGGACATATAAGTTCTACGTCACAACAGTTGATCGTGCCGGCCATGAATCTTTGCCTTCAGATACCGTTCAGACTGATGTGAATACGGGAATCTTGGAACCCGGCCTGTCTAATAATATTGGCATGATCAAAATGGGGCCCAATCCTTTTAGCTCACAACTGAAAATTGATTTCAGTATCTTGAATGAATCACAGCTCCTTATTCAGGTATATGATATCGCCGGAAAGTTGGTTAACACGCTGTATGATGCGAAAACCGGAGCAGGTGTGCACAGTATTACCTGGAATGGAAATTCGAATATGGGAAATGGTCTGCAAGCGGGAGTTTACATGATCAGGATTTCTGCTGATGGTGGAAACCCGGTGACCTTTAAAGTAGTGAAGCGCTGATAGGGTAGGAGTACAGGAAATGTTATGGTTTGTCAGCAGGATCCTTGAAAAGGACAAAGTAGCTAACATACTTAGCGTAAAGTTCCTTTGCTAATTCCGCTGCATCTGACTTCAGTTTTGGCTGGGTTTTGTAAGGTGTTTCACAAAACTGCCATTCAAAGTCTGAAATGTCGGTGTCGAACTTCTTCTGATCAAAGGCAGTTTTATCGATCATACATTTTCTAACTGTATCGAAAAATATCTCCCAGCGTTTCTTGTAAAATGAATTTATAAGGCCACTAAAATCCCGGGCAGCATAATCGATCAGGTAATTACCCTGCTGCCCCCAGGTAGTGACAAGCACCTTGGCATTCTTTTCGAAATAGGAGGCGGGAGCATCTTTTGCTTCAAATTTATCTGCAGCCTGCAGCCACTGATCAAAGGAGAATTCATCCCTCGTCGAAACGATATTGTCCACATCAGAGCATAGGTTCAGGAATAGACCGGTGTATTTGTCAAAGGACTCAATATCCCCTGCTTTGTACGCTTCGAAGGCTTTGTTTCTTAGCTCGAAAGCAAGGTTTGCAAGCACCTGCCTGCAAACCATAACCAGGTCGTACTGGTAACGCGGGTTTGCAAGAGTTTTGGAATCGGCAAGCAACATTTCTGCAAAAATATCGGAAAGCTCCCTGCTGTTATACAAATCACTCCGCCTGGTATAGTGAGCATTTCCTTCAAAGCGGGGACGCATCTCGATTGTGTTTCCAAGTCCAACGCCAGAGACCTGTTGATCGTAAGTCAGGTTTACAAGCCGGCGCCAGGCATCTTCAGCAACAGGATCTGCATGTCCGGCCCGGGTATCAGCATAGCGACTGATCCATTCCGCTGTATTTGCGGCGGTGCTATCCCAGGCATAGTCGAAAAGCCATTCAAACATGAACCTGTTCACTCCAAAGCCTTCAAGGGTGGAACCTATCCCCAGCATCTGGCCCTTGCTGCTGTCGGCTTCGGTAGCTCTGAGCAAGCCAGCCACTTTTTTTAATGGCGCTGCCATCTGAGTTCCACCTCCGAAATTTCCCAGGTAGCACCAAATATAGGGGGCTCCGAAGAAAGCATCCGTAATTCTCCAGACTTCTGTCTTTTCACAAAAGTAGTCGAGTATCATCATTTTGTTTTCAGGAACGGCTTTTATCATCGCTTCCAGCCGGGGATTAGTCCAATGCTTCCGGTCGTAGTAAAATGTCCAGCCCATCTGCACCCAAACTGCATTGCTGTCGACTTCAGACAGCCCCTTGTAGATCGTCCTTGAAACTGAGGCCAGGTAATCGGGTTCCCAGCTTGGCGGATCCATTTCGTTAAAAGGATCGGTGCCATAATAATGATCGGTGCCGAAATATTTGGTCTGCTGACGGATAAATTCTTCCTGGATATCCAGGAACAAAGGTTCCATAGGATCGATGAAATAGGCGTCGTACTGGTCACCGACCGAATAAGAGCCCATATCAGTCAGTTTTACATTTGGATATTTTTCCCCGATAGCTTTGGGAGTGTGGCCGGCAAAAGCCGGCAGGACTGGCGTCATACCAAAAGAACGCTCCCTGCCAAGTATTTTTTTCTGCATCTCGAATTGCTGGTCTATAAAGGACTGGGGCAGGGGCCCCTGCCAACCGTCTATATTACCCATACGGTGCCAGGGCAGATGGGCCGGCCCTGTGAAGAAGGCCCGGATCTGTTCATCGTTCAAACCGAATTTCTCCCAGACTTTCTCCCAGATATATTCCTGGCCTGTAATCGCAAGGGGCATGTTAATGCCGTTCAGGGCCATCCAGTCGATGAAGCGCTGCCAGTCGTCCCATTGCCACCATAACATCGTATATCCGAAAGTACAGTAATTCAGGAAAAAACGTTTTTCGAAGCGGCAGCTCTTCCGGATTTTTTCGTTTACCGGGGGAAAGACTGCCGGGACATCGATAGGCTCTGCCTTATACCAGGACACGGAAGTATGGCAGATAGTTATTCAGGTACCAGTTGAAAGCCCGGGATAAAGCCAGGGTGGAGTTGCCCCTGAGGACTATCTTAGCATCGCGGCCTTCAATCTCAAAAGTCTCAGCATTGTTATCATACGGAAGTGTTTCGATGATGAAGTCCTGAGTGTGAGCGGGTGCAATGCGCTCAATCAATCCTATAATAGCTTCTTTATCGATGCCAGGCTGTGGTTTGGAATCTGCAAAAGTGGGGAAGGAGGAAGCCAGGCTGAAGAAGAATAGCAATCCGGCCAGAATGGTTCTGTCTTTGATCATGTTATTTAAAGATGTTGAGTTGATAAGCGATAAATTTTATCATCACGGAAAAGATTCTGCAATAAAAGTACAGCCTTAAATGCAAAGTTCAAAACTTAGTATGAAATGTTTGGTTTCAGATTTCAGATTTATGAGCATTGGGAAATTTATCGGCAATCAGCTGCTTTCTTCTCTTTGGCCTGGATTGAAAGTGTTTATATTTTGAGGGTAATTTTTATACCATTTGATTTGAATATATCCTGTTATCAATAGGAATAGGCTGGTTTTTATCATTTATAGCTGCAAAAGTGAATAGAGCTTCAATGCTTTTTTGTCTCTCATCAGAATACATATGCTCAATATAAATTTCAATCTGAATTTCAATCGTAGCATTTTTTACTTTAGTTACTTTTCCAATAATTTCAGCAATTGTACCGGATTTCATTGGCAATAAAAAATTAATTTTTTCAACCGATACTGTAACCATTTTGCTTCTTGTAAAACGAATTGCGGTGATATATGCCACTTCATCCATCCATTGCATAGCAGTTCCGCCAAATAAAGTATCGTGATCATTTAAGGTTGCTGGAAAAATGACTTTAAACTGTCTTGTTTCTGATTTTAATATTCTTTCATCCATAAAAATCTATTTTCAGCAAAAGTAAAAATAAATTTGTTAATTGAACAATAGTTCATTACATTTGTAGCGAACTATTGTTTAATATAAATATGAGCCCTAGAATAAAAGTACTGAGAAAAGTTTTAAATCCTCCGATAATCAAAGGATTTAAGCCTTATGGCCCAGATTCAGGAAAACAAAATCTGGACATTGTTAACTTATTATATGAGGAGTATGAAGCCATTCGCCTGAGCGACTATGACAAACTTAATCATCATCAGGCATCCCTCATGATGGGAGTTTCCAGACCAACTTTTACACGTATTTATGCATCTGCCCTTCAAAAGATTGCCAGAGCATTTGTTGAAGGCAGACAAATATCCATTGAAGGAGGTAAGGTTTATTTCGACAGCGACTGGTATCATTGTAAAAAATGCAGGTGTTACTTTAATAATCCTGAGAAGGAAAAGCCGGTTGAGAATTGTCCACTGTGTGGAAGCAAACATGTTGACAAATTTGATTTTGAGAATAGACATGAAGACCTTGCTGATCAGCAATGTGATTTTTTGTGTATATGTCCAAACTGTGGATTTGAGCAAAAACATCAATACGGAATTCCTTGTAAACATGAAGTTTGCCCTAAATGCAGTACTGCTATGATAAGAAAGGGAAGTCCTGATCACGAAAATTTTTAATCAAATAATATGAAAGTTGCCATAACATCAACAGGAAATTCATTAGAATCAATAATTGACCAACGATTTGGCCGCTGTGCTTACTTTGTTGTTTACGACACAGAAAGTAAAGCAGTAGAGTTTATTCCTAACCCAAACAAAGACGCAGAAGAAGGCGCTGGCCCTGCAGCTGTTCAATTAGTTGCGTCCCGCAATGTAAGTAAGATTATTTCAGGTGAGTTTGGGATGAAAATTAAATCCTTGCTGGATAGCCTGAAAATTCAAATGATTATTTTAAAAGAACCAGAGAAACAGATTAAGGAAATTATCGAAATGTTAAATCATTAAAATATAGAAATATGCCAAAACTTGACGGTACAGGCCCAGAAGGAGATGGTTCTCGTTCAGGTCGCAAATTAGGAAATTGTGAAAAAGCAACAGATGCTGAAAAATTGAAAAAGCTCGGCAAAGGTTTGGGGAAAAAACGTAATTCCGGAGGTGGAGAGGGAAGAGGGAAACGCTTAAAAAGCAACACATAGTAGTATTAACAATCTAAAAAGGAGCTTATTATGCCAGGATTTAATCACAAAGGCCCTATGGGACAAGGTTCTATGACCGGGCGCAAAATGGGGGCTTGTACCAATTTTGGTGCAAATCTCAAAAACAAAACCACCGAAACAACAGAAAATGCCAACGAAAATACTCCTGAAAACTTTCAGGGAAGAGGATTTGGATTTGGACGGGGCAGAGGCGGAAGAGGTTTGGGTATGGGACGACGCAACTGTTTCAGGGGAGGTCAGCAGTAAATACATTAAGGGCTTATTCTAAATACTCCTTGTGAAATTCTTTAGAAAATTGTTTTAAAAAATAAAAAAAATGGAAAATCAAAATCAAGAAATTTTTGCCATGCCGCGTATTGGCGAGAAAGCACCTGAATTCAAGGCTGTAACAACGCAGGGAGAAATAAATTTCCCGGCTGACTACAAAGATGCCTGGGTAATTTTATTTAGTCATCCTGCTGATTTCACCCCGGTGTGCACCTCAGAGTTCATGACTTTTGCAAGCCAGGAACAGAAGTTTTTAAACGCTAACTGCAAACTTGTTGGATTATCTGTTGACGGGCTGTATAGTCACATAGCCTGGCTCAGAACAATAAAGGAAAAAATAGAATACAATGGGATGAAGGATGTTGAAGTGAAATTTCCTTTGATAGAAGACATTACTATGGAAGTTGCTAAAAAATATGGCATGATGATGCCCGGAGAAAGCAACACCAAAGCAGTCAGGGCAGTATTTTTTATTGACCCTAAGGGAATTATCCGTGCAATTATCTATTACCCCTTAAGTCTGGGGCGAAATTTTGACGAAATATATCGTGCTCTCATCGCCATGCAGACTGCAGATGCTTTTTCTGTTGCAACACCTGCCGATTGGCGTCCGGGTGACGATGTAATTGTTCCGACAGCAGGTTCCTGCGGAGTTGCTAAAGAACGTATGGAAAGCAAAGAGGATATTAAATGCTATGATTGGTTTTTCTGCACCAAACCAATCAGCAGGGAAGAAGTCGAAAAAACAATTTTAAAAAAATAGTATCATGAATAAAAAAATTGCAATACCCATGGAAAATGGAGTATTATGTGCTCATTTTGGGCATTGCCAGACATTTGCCATTGTAAATGTAGAAAATGATGTAATAACGGAGATAAAAGAAGTAATCCCACCAGATCATGTGCCGGGATTGTATCCCCGTTGGATTTCTCAGTTTGGCGTAACCGACGTAATTGCGGGAGGCATGGGGCAACAGGCAATCATGCTGTTCAATCAGCAAAATATCAATGCTTTTGTTGGCGCACCGACAAAACCAGCCAAAGAACTGGTCAACGATTTTATAGCCAACAAGTTAAGTCTTAGTGCCAATTATTGCAATCATGACGAACACCACGAACACGGGAATTGCTAATATTAATTTGCAAAATAAGCTTGATAAGCGGTGTGAAATTTGTTTCCTTAATACTTATCAACGCTTGTTTGAAAAGTTTAAAGTCGGAGAAGTTCGGCGTCAAAAATTTATTACATTTTTTGAGGATACAATAAATAATCACAAGTACCTTTCAAGTCCTGTAATACAAAGGGAATTGAATAATGAGTTTTGCCGGATTATCAATATCTCCAATCCTTATGAAGAAGAAAAAATAAACAGTAACGCCATTGCTTTAGAGTTATACAAGGAATGGAAACTGAAAGTACTTTCATCTGGCGACCCTTTTAATTTAGCGTTAAGGCTTGCTATAGCAGGAAATATCATGGATTATGGAGCAAATAATAGCTTCGATGTAAATGTGACAATAAATGAAGTTATAAAGGCTACTCTTGCAATTGACCATTCAAAACTTCTTAAGAACAGGATAAAAAAGGCAAAGAGAATTTTGTACCTGGGAGACAATGCCGGAGAAATAGTTTTTGACAAACTTTTTATTGAAATCATGATGCATAATGATATCACTTATGCGGTCAAAGGTTCTCATGTGCTAAACGATGTAACAATGGAAGATGCTACTGAGGTTGGAATGGGCAAGGTCTCCAAAGTAATTTCAAACGGATACGATGCCCCTTCAACTGTTTTGCATAAATGCAGTAATGAATTCACTGAAATTTATAATTCTGCTGATATTATCATTTCAAAAGGACAAGGAAATTTGGAAGGATTGATTAATGAGAATGATAAGCGAATATTTTTCCTGCTAATGGCAAAGTGCGATGTGATTGCTGAAATTTTAAATGTTGAAAAAGGAAGTTTTGTTGTTTACAATCAAAGCGAAAATTAAATGCAAAAAATAAAAATCGGAATTATCATTTGCGACCGTTACCATACATGTGCTGGCGCTAAGTGTTTCAGGGCCCTTCAAAACAAAGAAGGAGCTTTTGAAATGTATAAGGATGA
>CAWBCI010000081.1:0-34441 GCA_963787195.1 uncultured Bacteroidales bacterium | reverse complement strand
CTGAATGTTGCAGGGACCGGGGGCTTACTTCGGATGTATGACAAGGATGGAAATGTAGTTTGGGAATATCAGTTCAGTACCGACAGCACTGTGCAGCATCACGATATTCATCCCATGCCAAACGGGAATATCTTACTCATAGCTTATGAATATAAAACCTTTGCGGAATGTAAGCAGGCAGGGAAAGATACTACAAAACTGACCTCTGGCGGGATCTGGTCGGAAGAGCTTGCGGAACTGAAACCTATTGGTTCGGATTCAGCTGAAATAGTCTGGGAATGGCATGTTTGGGATCATCTTATCCAGGATTTCGATTCGACCAAAGATAATTATGGAGTGGTTTCGGAACATCCCGAATTGATCAATATCAATTATGTGGGTAGTGTTGGGGAAGTTGATCCCCGCGACTGGCTACATTTCAATTCAGTGGATTACAATGCCCGGCTTGATCAGGTCATGGTTAGTATGAGGCATTTGAGTGAAATATGGATCATTGATCATGGCACGAGTATGCAGGAAGCTGCTGCACATAGCGGAGGAACATTGGGGCATGGCGGGGACCTCTTATTCCGATGGGGAAATCCTGCGGTTTATAACAGGGGAACTACCGAAAACCGTCAGTTCTGGGGACAGCATAGCGCTCACTGGATTCCTGACGCTTATCCCGATGGGGGAGATATCATGGTTTATAATAATGGTGTATGGGGACCAGAATATTCCACCATTGATATTATCAGACCACCTATTGAGCAGAATAATGATTATACTATTGTACCCGACAGCGCTTATGGACCTCAGACTCCATTTTGGACATATGGGGATGCCGATTCAAACTTTTTTTATTCTCCCATGATTGCAGGGGCCAATCGTATGCCAAATGGAAATACGCTTATCTGCGTAGGAGTGGGGGGGCATTTTTTTGAAATAGACCCGGCAGGAAATAAGGTTTGGGATTATGTTAACCCGGTTGGTTTGTCGGGGCCCGGTACACAAGGTTTAACTCCCGGACTGAATTTTACTTTTAGGATTACCCGCTATGCCCCTGATTATCCCGGCCTGGAAGGATATGACCTGACAGGGGGAGAGCCTATCGAACTTAATCCTTTACCAGATAACTGTCAGCTTTATTTTACCGGCGAAAAAGAGATATTGCCTTCTGTAAATCAAATTATTGCCGGCCCGAATCCATTCATTGACCAGATAAATGTCAGCATGAATGGATTAAGCGGACAAGTCGTCAGCCTCTATGACATGACAGGCCGTCTGGTTTGGAAAAGGATGGCTGCAACTGATAAATTGATCATTCCGTCTTCCGGTCTGCATTCCGGTATATATCTATTAAAAGCGGGCACAAATAGTATTAAGCTCATCCATAATTAATCTTAAGGCCTTCATATATTAGAAAGAATTTTTCTTCTTTATAAAGGATGAATTTTAATAAAAGTTGAACTTATCCGCTCAGAACATTAAGTATATCCTGGTAATTTTTTCAGAAAAATGCTAAAAATAATTTCTGGCATAATTTTTATTCCTTATACTTCCTTATCAACATCAAAATCATCACCTTAATAAAATAATATTATGGAAAATAGTAAATTCAGTGAATTCAAAGTAAAAGGCGAAGAATTACTTGCCAAGATCAGGGAATTGATAAATGAAGGCAATGTCCAACGGATCATCATAAAAGATATGGAAGGCCATACCTTTCTGGAAATCCCGGTGACGATCGGACTGATAGGTGTTCTTGTTGCACCAATATTTGCGGCCATTGGTGCCCTTGCAGCACTGGCAGCTCATTTCACTATTGTGGTTGAGAGGAAGGAATAATAATGGATGAAAGTAATTCCTTTGGATCAGTCTGAGCTGATTCAAAAAAAAGCTGCCCCTCTTAAGAGGCAGCTTTTAATGTATTTACGAATAATTTCTCAGGAGAATTTCTTGTAACGGATCACTGTAAAGGCAATTATCAGGCCCAATCCGATAAAGAGCGCCCACGAAGAAATGGGCACATCCGGATTATTCACAGAAAAACTTCCGGCTTTAATAAATACCCATGAGTCAAGCGAATGGTCACCAGCATCCGCTATAGCGATTTTAATGTGATTATTCACATCGGGTGTGACATCTATCTGACCCGTAAATTTTGCTGTGAAACCATCTGCTTCAATGTCAAAGAAGGGGCCACCATCATCCAGGTCATTGTTATTATAAAAAGCGCAATTGGTACAAAGGTCTCCATAAGGATATCCATTATTGACATTGTCAATGGCAACCGGTGTATTTGTATTAGGAATGAGGGCTATATTCACCCCGTTAACGAAAAATGCAAAAACATCGTTGTATGATGAATTTACAAATTCATTATATTCATCTGATCCAAAAATATATTCGATATAAATAGTTGTTGCCGTAGGAATGAAGTCAAATTCCAGAACGGTGGCATCGAATGTGCCATAGCCCGGGATCAGGGCATCCAGGTCACTATCTCCAGCCAGGTTTAGAATCCCGGTAATACCATCTTCAATGTTCGGGCCCCGTGCGTTCATAACATAGCCGGAGGAAAGGATTACCCCCTGATCTATATCCAATCCGGCTCCGTTGCCGTTAGTATATGTGCCGGCAGAGGCTACTGGAGCAAGGGTTCCAATATAATTGACGTTACTATATGAAACTCCTGTACCCAAGATTGCTTCTACCAAATTCGTAGCCGTTAAAGTGGTTCCATCCAGTTCTGTAACCACAAGGGTTGATAGCGGTCCTTTTATCCCAATTTTATTCGGGCCAGGTTGCCTCTCTTGCGAAAACATCATTAACGCGGTTATACTCAATGCTAATGTTAAAATAATCGTCTTCTTCATAATTAATTGGTTTTGGTGATTAATAATCTATTTTGATATACAGCTAAATTATATACATGTGTTCCAAAAGACAAATTTTTATTGTACGAATAAGTGATTTTTGCGCTTAGTCGTACAAGTTTTTGGCTGAAAAAGATCCGCAAGTAATTAAGATCAATAAAAATGAAAAATTCAAGACTATAATCCCGAATTCTTAAAAAGTGGAAGGGATGGAATAATTTTGTTTGAATAAGTTAAAAATTAACTCTTAAGAAAGGGGGGCTTTAAATCTCCCAGATTTTCCAGCTCAGTTCAGCCTGCAGGAAAAACATTTCTTCACCATTTTTAATAATGGCACCGGCAGCCTTTCCTTTTTTCAGAAATAAACTCAGTTCCGGATTATAGACCAGGTCATAAAGTAAATGGAGAGGAGTGAGGGCTTTATAATTAAGTTTCGGGCATTCGTTAACGTCAGGATACATTCCGAGGGGAGTGGTATTGATAATCAACTGGCTGGAAGCCAATATATCAGATGAGATCTCCGCATAGGATATATCCTTGCCTTTCGGATCGCGCGACACTTTTAGCCATGAAATATGCAGTACATCTAGCCCCCTGCAAACAGCCGCTGAAGCGCCGCCGCTTCCCAGTACCAGTGCCATTTTATGATGGCTTTGTAAAAATGGAAGCAGGCTCATGATAAATGCAGGGGTATCAGTATTGTAACCAGTCGTTTGTATTTTCCCCTTCTTTCGGGATATTTTAATACAATTGACTGCGCCAATTTTCTGAGCTTCTTCATCCAATTCATCCAGGTATTCAAGTACAGGTATCTTATAGGGAATTGTAACATTTAAACCCCTCAGATTATCCGTATTCTCAATTAATGAATCGATGTCTGAAATTTTATCAAGTGGATATAACTCATATTCTGCACCCTCAATATTTTCTAAGTGGAACTTCTTTTCAAAATATTTTTTTGAAAGAGAATGTTTAAGCGGATATCCTATGAGGCCGTATTTTTGCATTTTAGCTTTTTTGAAGGGCGGCTTTTTCAACAAACCATATACTGGCTATTCCAAGCAATATAAAAACTATGGCAAGTATAGTCTGGGTGTTGAATGATTCAGGAATGTAACGATGGTACATAATAATTACTGGTTCTCCTCTTTTCAATATCTGATTTCCAAGCTCATCAAGAAGGTATATCTTATGCTGCCATGGCCATAATATGCTCACCGAACCAAGGATAAAGCCGGTCAGAAGTGAAATAGTCTCATCTTTGAATTTCTTTAAAATCCATGACAAAAGATGGGAAAAGGCGAGTATTCCAAAGCCGGCCCCTACTGCCATCGGCAAAAGTATGGTCAGATCCCTTTCATTGATTGCATCAATGGCGACCAGTTTATAATTTCCCATGATGAATAATACAAATGAACCTGAGAGGCCGGGCAGTATCATGCTGCAAATAGCCACCACTCCACAAATTACAAGGTACATGAAGCTGTCATTTTCCCTGGCCGGGTTCAAAAAAGAGATTAGCAGAGCGAATGCTGTTCCTATAAGAAAAGTTATGATGACACTAAACTTCCATTTTTCTACTGTTTTGCCGACAAAATAGACCGAGGCCAGAACGAGCCCGAAAAAGAATGCCCATATATAAACCGGGTAGTATGTAAAAAGGTAATCAAATAATTTGGCCAGACTAATAATGGCAATTATGATCCCAAACCCAACGGAAAGCAGGAAATATAAATCGGTATGCCGGATGAAATCCTTGATATGGCCTTTTAACAGCAGCCGGATGGCAGTGATGTCAAAGGATTTAATTGCATTGATGATGCGCTCAAATATTCCGGTAATCAGGGCGATGGTACCACCTGATACTCCCGGGATTACATTTGCCGTACCCATTGCAATGCCTTTCAGGATAAATCCGAGATATTCTTTCATGCCATATACTTTTTGGGCTGCAAAATTACAAATTCCATGATATATTCAGGTGCCTTGAAGATATTTGGCAGAAAGCATTGTATTAGTTTAAACCGCTGCATTGCTTTGGAGTTTTAAAAAGGATAAATTTGCTCTATGGTATTATTGATTATATCCGGGATTCTTTTACTTATACTGGTATGCCTGCTATATTCTCCTGTCGTGCTGCATATCAATACTTACGACGACAAATACTATATAGGACAAGCGGGAACGATTCGCCTGCAAATTTATCAAAGCACCCCCTTAGCGAAATTCCGTCTTTTTTTATTCGGGCTGCCGCTCAAAACAATCCGCATCGGGAAAAATCCTGAAAAACAAAAACACAGGAAAAAAAAGCAATATAAAACATCAAAAAGAAGTTATTCTAAAGTGATTATGAAACCTGATGTGCTTTTTGGGATCATATTTAAACTTATCCGTTCCTTTAAGATCAGGGAGTTTTACCTTAATGTCGATACTGGTGATGTGAGCGGCAATGCATGGCTTTTTCCGCTGGCATATCTCATGGACAAGAATAATTTAAAGATGGATGTGAATTATGAGGGTGATGTGGATATGATCCTCAAGATTAGTAACAGGCCTGTAAATTTTGTACTTTTTGGAATACGGATTTATTGGCTGCATCACAAGCTTAAATAAAATCATTTGTATGAAGTATATTATCTTTACAAGTATAAAATTCTAAATCCAAAAAATCATGGACACTAATTACCAGGCTACCATTGAAAAACTTATCGATCAGATCAAAAGTCTTGCTAAAACCGAAACTGTTATAGGAGAACAATTTAAACTGGGTGAATTCACCTGCGTACCCGTTATCAAGATTGGGCTTGGCATTGCTTCCGGTTCAGGAACCGGTGAAGAGTCAAAGAGGGGCAAAGGAGCCGGAGTGGGCGCCGGAGGCGGAATCGGAATAAGCCCGGTTGCCTTCCTGGTGACCAAAGGGGATGAGATTACCGTGCTGAGTATGGAAAGGAAAAAAGGTCTTTCAGGTGTATTCGACAAGCTGCCTGACTTGATGGAGAAAGTGATCGATTCGAATAAAAAGCGGAAATCAGAAGATTAATTTTCAAGCTTGTCCTGACATACTTCATCAGACAGTTGAACTTTCATTTAAATTGATCTGGCTGTAGCATAAAAGTGACGGATAGCCAAAATTGTCATTCCGGCCGTTTTTCATGCAAATGGATCAGATCTACTATATTGTGATTGTCTCTGAGGTGCGGATAATAATCGAACAATTCAACGTGTTTACTGTAATCTATTTCCAGCCCGTTCTCCAGGGTTTCGTAAGCTTTATTGTATTTTCCCTGTTTCATCAGATAGGCCGTCAGCCTGAAAAGTAAGGTCGCATTCTGAGGTTGCTGGGCAAGCCCTTCACGGATAAGAAGTACCGCATCTTCCAGCTCACCCTTTTCTGCATACATATCCGACAGGTCAAGCCATATCTCGGGATGCATAGGATCCAGTTCACTGACTTTCTTGTAAGCTTCCAGGGCTTCTGCTTTCATCCCTGTTTTATATAATGCATCAGCGTATATATACCAGAATTCTGAATTTTCTTCTTCCAGGTCGAGGGCCCGTTTCATGTGCTGGAGTGCTGCGGGATGCTCATTCAGCTCATCATAACAAACCCCTGCACCTATCCATGCATCTGCAAGCTCCTGATCAGCAGCTATTGATTTATTGTATTCTTCAATGGCTTTACGGTAAAGTTCCAGTTTTTCATAGCACTCTCCGATATAATAATAGGTAACTGCTTGTGGTTCTTCATACTGGAAAGTGTTCTGGTAGCTCTTAATTGCAAGACGATATTCTCCGAGATTCGCATAGGAGTTCCCCAGGTTGAAATGGGCAGCAGCAAAACTCTCATCAATGGCAATAGCGAATTCATATGCTTCTATTGACTTTTCATATAACTCGAGGTGGTTATAAAAAATTCCAATATTGAACCAGGCTATTTTATTATAAGGATGAATATCTACAAAATCATTGAAAAAATTTATACCCTTCTCAATATTCCGGGTAATCTCATAACAAAATGAAAGTTCATAAATCGCCGCTTCATTGTCCGGATTCAGGACAAGTACCTTTTTCAGGTATTCAATTGCTGTTTTGTATTGACCGTTATTTTCATGTTCAAAGGCGATGTTCACCATCACTTCTTCTTTATCATCAGAATATTGTATGGCCTTATTGAACTCTTCGTATGCCTTACGATGATTCTTTGATTTGCTCAGAATAGAGCCCTTGATCATATAAATTTCGGCATTGGTAGGGTCAAGGGTTTCAAGCTCCTTCAAAATATTTAGGGCCTTTACCGAATTATTGGCGATAATATTATATTTTGCTTCCTTGAGTTTAAAAACCGTAGTTCCGGGGTGTTGTTCAAGGGCAATGTCAATAGCCAGTCTGGATTTTGAGACATTATGATTTTCAATATAAAAATCAATAATGTCCTCGAATTCCTCAACATCAAAGAAATAACGGCTATCAGCCTTCAGCATTTCCTCAAAGCGGTTGACCAGTGTCATCAGGTCAGATTGGTTGTTTTCAAAAGAAGCCTCCATAAATGGGCAGTAATGTCTAAAGTATTAGTTCGCAAAAGTACTAAAAACTGATTGAAAGCATTCGTAATTTTTTTTAAGTCTCCGAATAAGAAATGCTGAAAGCTCGCATGGAGGAAGCTGATAGGAAATGCTTATTTTTGTCAGCTAATCATATTTTCATGACACTTATAAAATCCATCTCCGGTATAAGGGGAACTATTGGCGGACAGGCGGGAAAAGGACTTACACCTCCCGATATAGTAAAGTTTGCCTCGGCATATTGTGAATTTATCAGAATCGGTGCAGAGAAAGCCAGGATACATCATTGTTATTGGAAGAGATGCAAGGATTTCAGGGGAAATGGTAAGTGACCTTGTTGCAGCTACCCTTCGGGCATGCGGGGCTGATGTGACTGATCTGGGGCTATCCACTACTCCTACAGTGGAGCTGGCCGTAACTGAACTTCAGGCAGATGGAGGGATCATTATCACTGCCAGCCATAATACCGAAGAATGGAATGCACTAAAATTACTTAATGGCAAAGGAGAGTTTTTATCGGATGCTGATGGGAAAAAAATACTTGATTCAGCTGAAAAACTGGAATTTGATTTTGCAAGTGTTGAAAATATCGGCACTTACACCAAAGATGAAACACAAGTTTTAAAACATATTTCCAGGATATTGGCCCTGCCATTTGTAGATGTGCCTGCTATCCGGAAAGCCCATTTTAGAATTGCTGTCGACGGAATAAATTCTACGGGAGGGGTGATAGTTCCTCAACTTCTTGAATCACTTGGCGTTGAAGATATTGTAGAGCTGAATGCTGAACCAAGTGGGAAGTTTGCTCATAATCCTGAACCGATTCCGGCGAATCTCGGTGAAATATGTAAGCTGGTTAAAGAAAAAAAAGCTGACCTGGGTTTTGTAGTTGATCCGGATGTGGACCGCCTGGCTATTGTGATGGAAAATGGAGAACTGTTTAATGAGGAATATACCCTGGTTGCCGTAGCTGACTATATATTACAGGAGCAGCCCGGTAACACAGTTTCAAACCTTTCGTCTACAAGGGCATTAAGGGATGTGACCGAAAAAGCAGGGGGCAGGTATTTTGCTTCTGCAGTAGGAGAGGTGAATGTGGTTGATTTGATGAAGCAAGAGGAAGCGGTGATTGGAGGCGAAGGGAACGGGGGAGTAATATATCCTGCACTTCATTACGGACGGGATGCCCTGGTGGGAATAGCCCTCTTCCTTTCCCATCTTGCACGCTCCGGCAATACATGCTCAGACCTGAGAAAGACTTATCCTGATTATTATATTTCTAAAAACAAAGTCGAATTATCACCTGAAATGAAGATTGAGTGCATACTGGAAAGTGTCAGAAATAAATATCCGGATAATCCTTATACGATCGTAGATGGACTTAAAATTGAATTTGGAAAAGAATGGGTCCACCTCAGAGAATCAAATACAGAAGCCATTATCCGTATATATGCTGAAAGCAATTCTCAGGATGCAGCCGATGCGCTTGCACGGAAAATTATGGAGGATATATTAAATACGGATTGTTGATAAATTTCAAAAATCAGCATTTCGATAGGGGATATTAGTCCTAATTTAGCATAAAAACTAAAGGATTTTCCATATGGCTCCAAGGAAAAGGAAAAAAGTCAGGTATAAAACCGTTAAATTAAAATTAAGCCCTCTCCAGAAAAAATCCCTGGAAAATTATTGCAAAGCCCGGAAAACTACCCCGACCAAACTTATCAAAAAGATGATACGACCATTTATCCAGCAGTATTCCAAAGAAATTCCGGAAGAATTTTATGTGACTGAAAATCAACTCGATCTTTTTGAATAATGTAGGGACAGACGGGTAGAATGTACAAGACTACTGAAGAAAATTCAATAATTCAGTCCTGAGCAAAGTGCGAAAATAAATATGGAAAGGGATTTGGATGAAATCCATAAACTTCACACCGGTTTCCAATCCAAAAATTAATTTTCAACAGTATTATATGGAGTCCTGTTCAGGATTGAGCGTCCCAGTGTAACTTCATCTGCAAACTCAATGTCATCACCAACCGAGATGCCTCTGGCAATAGCAGTTATCAATATATCGTTTCCCTTTAATTTTTTGTAAAGGTAGAAATTGGTTGTATCCCCCTCGACAGTTGCGGGCAGGGCCATAATGATCTCCTTCGCACTTCCGGATTTTACTTTTTCTACCAGCGAATCTATGCTTAAATCATTCGGTCCAATACCTTCCATCGGGGAAATGATCCCTCCTAAAACATGATAGACACCGTTGAACTGACTTGTGTTTTCAATGGCCATTACATCCCTTATATCCTGCACAACACACATGGTCCTGTGATCCCGTTTCGGATTGGCGCATATCTCGCAAATATCATTATCAGTTATATTATGGCATATGCTGCACTTTCTGATCTCCTGGCTCATTTTCAGCAGGCTGTTACAGAAAGTTTCCACTTCAGCCTTATCCCGGTTCAAAAGGTGAAGCGCCAATCGCAGGGCTGTTTTTCTGCCTATCCCGGGTAGTTTTGATAGTTCATTGACTGCCGATTCGAGTAATTTTGAAGAATATTCCATGTTAAAGTATGTTGAAAGCCCGTTTCAGTATTCAATTTATATCATGCTATCAGGCCGGACATCCAATATTTAGTTTTATTTTTACGTTTATCTGGCAAAATTAGCAGAATAAATTATAAATTTCAGGATGAAGAGAATTGTCTTATCTGTGATGTTCTTCCTGGCGGCCGCCTTAATCTTTGGACAGGAACTTAGCAATGTTCATGCCAATAAAACGGATGGACAGGGGAGAAAGCAGGGCCATTGGAAAGTATATGATACAAATGGAAATATTAAATTGGAAGGAAATTATGTGAATGGTAAACCCATTGGATTGTTTAAATTTTTCTATCCTGATGGTCATAAAAAGGCCCTTATAAACAACCTTGACAGCGGCAAAGTGACCTATGCAACGCTTTTTCATGAGAATGGAAATCTGATGGCGAAAGGAAAATATCTTAAGCAGCAAAAAGACAGTCTTTGGCAATACTTTGATCAGGAAAATGGAAAATTATTATCGGAAGAATTTTATAGCGACGGGAAAAAGCAAGGCATCGTAAAAACATATTATCCCTCCGGAGAAGTTGCGGAAGAAGTCACTTATAAAAACGATGTGAAAGACGGCCCCTGGAAACAGTATTTCACTGATGGGGCCATTAAAGGAAAAGGTACTTATGTGAATGGAGAACCGGATGGGATGTATATCATGTACCATATCAACGGAAATGTGCAGGTTTCCGGGAAATATGCTGCAGGTGAAAAGGAGGGGGTATGGGTCTATCTTAGTAGTATAGGCCAGATGGAGAAAAAAGAAATATATCAAAAAGGCCGCCTGATCAGCGAGGAAAACATGGAAACTAAAAATGATTCCACTTTACAGCAAAAGGTGGAACCTGTACTAAAAGATAATTAGCCCTGATTTTCACAAATATTCATGAGACCTGCAAGGCTATGACCCAGGATACAATCCAATGACTTCAGCCTTTCATAGGATTGATGACCCCGGGTCACAATAACACTTGAAACACCCAGTTCCTTTGCAACCTGGTAGTCATGTCCTGTATCACCCACCAGGCATACTTCTTGCGGGTTTGCTCCCATGGATTCCATTTGTCTTGCCGCCATTTCTAATTTTCCCGCTGCCAGATGATCCCGGATACCACTTATATTAGAAAAATAGGGGGCAATTCCTCTTTCCCTGATAGTTTCAAGTAGAAAATCATGTTGCATTGCAGATAATACCACCTGGCTGTATATCATTGTTCCTGAAATAATTAAGTACAGGAATTACATCATCAAAAAGTCTGGCCTTTCGAATCTCATCCCTGTATAATTCAATGAATTGATGGGCCGGTATTTCAAACTCTTCTTCTGAAAAATCAAAACCTGCTTCTCTGTAATAATCCCTGACAGGGAAAGTGAAGATTTCACGGTAGCGCTGAAAATCAAGTTTTTGTAGGCCTCTTTCAGCTAATAATACATTCATGCATTGAACACAAATATCGACATCATCCAAAAGAGTGCCATTAAAATCCCAAATTATGGTCTTTATATTTGATAATTTATTCATTCAATTAAAAGTAGATGGGATGAAAGATCCATTTTCCATTAGTATTATACTCCAGCGCAGGAAATGGGAATTTAATAAAGCTGATAATCTGAAAGATGAAATTAAGGGTTTCTGAATGGGTTTTGATCCTGGTCAGGTCCAGGTCAAAGCTGAGGTAAATTTGCTGGTATCTTTTAAATGATGGAATTGTACTACCATTCACTTCTGTTGGATTGTAAGCGGCCCCGGTCATGCCTTCAGCGCCATATCCAATGGCTATGTTTATCCATTTTGGGAAACGGGATTCACGAGGCAGGAAGGATGAGAGATTCCCACTCAGCCAGTAAGTCTGTCCATTGTAATCCTTGAGCATATGCTGAATAAAATTTTTACCCAGCAATTCCGGCCTGTACTTTGCAAACTTAGTTTCATGGAAAGACCATTTCAGAAATATCCTTTGTTCATGCCAGCCAAGCTGCTGGCCAATAAAGAGTCCGGTACCCGCTGTATTTGCTATCATATCACCAGGAGAGAAGCCCCATTCTTGGGAAAATCCGTCAAATACTTCAACGGTCGTCTGGAAAATCAATCCGAGACTGCCGCCATACCAGATCGCTTTTTTCCGCTCAACTCCGCACCAACGTAAGCTGGAATATCCAATCTTTCCAAGCCAGTAAGAGGCTGTGGCATGCCCCATCTTATCCATATACTGCCATTCATTATTATCATTAAAAAAATGAAAAGTACTTGAGGGATAATCCTTGTACCAGATCTGGTAAAGACCTGTAAGGGAGCCTGCATATAAGGCCCCGGTTGTGATTAATAAACCTGTAAGGCGCGGATGATTTATGCTGGTGTCAGCGTCCTTCCCGTTTGTTTGAAATCCATCAGTCAGGCCGGAGCTTCCAAAGATACTACCTGAAAAACACAGGAGAAAGAAGATGATAATGAATATCCATATGTTTTTCTTGCTATTCATAAAAACTCAGATCAATTCATAATTTTCATCTGGTTCAGGGCATGTTGGTAAGCCCTGGCATTCCTGTTATGCTGGGCCAGGGTTTTAGAGAAAATATGATAACCTGACATATCGGGATTGGCACAGAAATACATATAGTCGTCTTTTTCATAATTCAAAACAGCATCTATAGAACTTATGGAAGGTATACAAATGGGGCCAGGAGGCAATCCGTAATATTTATAGGTGTTGTAAGGCGAATCAATCTCTTTATGAACATTCAGCACTCTCTTGATACCAAAATCACCTGCGGCATAAATTAAAGTAGGGTCGGCCTGTAATTTCCATCTTTTTTTCAGGCGGTTCATATAAACACCTGCTATCCGTCTTTTTTCATCATTTTTTGAAGTTTCCTTTTCGATGATAGATGCTAAAGTTACGACTTCCGGAATGCTCAGGTTCATTTTTTCTGCCTTATCCTTTCTTTCAGCATTCCAAAAATTCTGATACTCACTGTACATTCTGTGGATGAACTGGTCCGCATCAGTGTTCCACCAGAATTCGTATGTATTGGGGATGAATAATATGAGAGCTTGCTGAGGAGGAAGTCCAAATTGTGACATATAGACAGAATCATCCAGCAACTTAATTATCGAGGCTGAATCGGCTTCAATTTGTGAAGCTATTTTTCCGGCAAGCTGGGATTTAGTCCTGACATTATTAAACATAAGCCTGACAGGGCTTTGGGCCCCTGAACGCAGCATATTCAGCAATACATCGTTGCTCATTCCATTTTTTAGAATATATCTGCCTGGCTTAATATTATCAGGATATTTTTTCCGTGAAGCCAGCCATTCAAAAGAACGCCGGTGAATAATTGCACCTTTACTATATAAAAGGTCCTGTACTTTATTGAAATCAGCTCCGGTAGGGATATAGACCGATACCTGCTGATCTCCTTCGGTCCATACATTCGGACTGAAAATTATCCTGTAAAGCGAATAAGCCGTTATCAGAGAAATAATTAGCAGTATTGCCAGGCTGAAAATCAGCACGCGCTGAAACAGCGGTTTCTTCCTTTTTTCCCTATATCCTGAATGCCATTTAGCCATTTTTAATGATCCGAATTATTATTGATCAACTGGAACATGGATTCATCATACCATAAATTATTAAAATGGTTCCATTGTTTTTTAGTCCCTATATATTCGAAGCCTTTACTTTTAAATAAGTTTAAACTGTCGGAATTTTCGGGAGATATATTGCAGAAAACCTGGTGGAGCTGTAAGGTGCGAAAAGCATATTTAATAAGCAGGTCTAATGCTTCCGAAGCGTAACCTTGTCCGCGAAAGTCCTGATGTACAAGGATACCTATTCCGGCCCTGAGGTGTGTTGGCTCGAATTCAAACAGGTCGACACTTCCTATTGTTTTCATATCGCCGGAATTTTCAGTAAGGTCAATCATCATGCGAAGTTGCCGGCTACCGTATATATCCATATTCGTATTCAGTACATATTGCTCCAGGGTAAACCTTGATAAGGGGGCTATAGTGGAGCTAAGGTGCCAGATAGAAGTGTCATTCTCCCAGCTGTAGAGTATCTCTACATCCTCCGGTTCCATCGCTCTCAGCAAAACTTTTTTGCCATTCATATAAGTATAAATTATATTATTGATTGATCATATCGGTCAGGACGGCAGGTCCAGTGGATAGACTCCCTGAAACACCCTTCTGGCAGGGCCCTCAAGCCAGATATGTTGAAATAATTCCCCAGACGCGGAAAAACTGACACCTAATTTGCCACCACGTGTGTGAATTTCGTAATTGGCCTCATCTCTTCCTGACATAATTGCGGCAGCGATGGCAGAGGCTGTGACACCTGTGCCGCAGGAGAGCGTTTCATCTTCTACTCCCCGTTCATAGGTTCTGACATATAAATGATTATCATCTAACTGAAGAAAGTCAACATTTGTCCCATCCGGCTGAAAATCATCCAAATAACGTATTTTCTTTCCTTCCTGAACTACATTAATTTTTTCCACATCCTGAACCAGCTTAATAAAGTGGGGTGAACCGGTATAAATATAATAATCATTTCCGGATTTCTTATGAATATGCACATCGCTCATATGAAGCCTTATTAAAGCCTGACCATCTTTCTGGGATAATATTTCTGCTTCATGTTCTCCATCTGCAGCCAGGAACAGGGTCCTGTTCTCAATAAGTGAGAGAGAAGCGGCAAATAAAACGGCACAGCGGCCTCCATTCCCGCACATAGTACTTTCATTTCCGTCAGAGTTAAAATACCTCATTTCAAAATCATAAACATCGTGTAAACCTATTAGTATCAAACCGTCAGCCCCGATCCCGAAATGACGGTTGCACATCTCGGCAATGAGCGAATTACTAAGAGGAAAACTTTTATCCCGATTATCAATCAGGATAAAATCGTTACCCGTTCCATGATATTTATTAAAAAGTATTGACATATTCAGGCTCCTGTTTTTAGAGAGGACAAATATATGAAATTCGGCTACCCGCCTTCATTTGAACGTATTTTCTTTTAACATATTTTAACAGCGAAAGGGCATACTATTTGCTAATTTTGAGTCGTTTAATCGAGTAAATCATATGTAAATAAAACAAATAGGTTTATTAATTGTTATAAAATTTGTTATGAAAAAAGTTATTAATATCATGTTGGTTATTGCCCTGGGATTTTTTATTGTCTGGGGTGCAAACGGAGCTTATAATTCCATACGTAATGGAAAACAAAAAGCCAAATTAGTTGAAATGGATGCGGCAAAAAGTGCAAAAATGCTTAGCGCCAATTATTTGCCGGTACAGCCCTTCAGTGGACCTGATTTTACCACTGCCGCCGAGAAAACGGTACATGAGGTAGTGCACATCCGTTCTGAATTTACACAAAAGCCGAGTCTTTATGATGATTTTTTCGGTCCTTTCCGGGATCTTTTCGGAAATCCTTATGGTTATAACAAACCGCAAAAAATCGAAGGATTCGGGTCTGGAGTTATAATATCAAAAGACGGTTATATTGTAACAAATAATCACGTTGTGGACGGATCGGATGATGTTTCGGTCACGCTGAATGACAACCGAGAATTCAAAGCTAAAGTCATAGGAAAAGATCCTAAAAGCGACCTGGCTTTAATTAAGATTGATGCTGACGACCTTCCTTTTATCACTTATGGTAATTCGGACGATTTAAGGTTGGGTAATTGGGTTTTGGCCGTAGGAAATCCATTTAATCTCACTGGTACTGTTACTGCCGGAATTGTAAGCGCCAAAGCAAGGGATATCAATATCCTTGGTACACCAGGATCTATCGAATCTTTTATCCAGACCGATGCAGCTGTTAACCCTGGTAACAGTGGTGGGGCCCTGGTAAATATGGATGGGGAACTCGTCGGAATAAACGCGGCAATTGCCAGCAATACCGGCTCATATACCGGTTATTCTTTTGCTATTCCGGTGAATATTGTAAAAAAAGTGATCAATGACCTGCTAAATTACGGGGAAGTTCAGAGAGCTTATCTGGGAGTGACCATAAGGGAACTGGATTCTAAATTTGCCCAGGAAAAAGGTATCAATACTTCTCAGGGTATATATGTGGAGTCACTTTCAGATAATGGTGGTGCCAAAGATGCCGGCATTAAATCAGGTGATGTGATTTCAGCTATCAATGCTACTCCTGTAAATTCAATGGCTGAACTAATGGAAATTATTGGTCAGCATAAACCTGGTGATGTTGTGGATGTTACGGTTAACCGCAAAGGCAATAACGAGGATTACAAAGTCGAGCTAAAGAATGTTGATGGTACTACCAGTATTGTGAATAAGCCAAAAGAATCTTATGTGAAAGATCTGGGAGCTAGTTTCCAGGCTGTTCCTGATGAAGTGATGAATAAACTGAAAATTGATCATGGTATGCAGGTTGCAGATCTCCAGGATGGATTGTTGCAAAGAGGTGGTGTCCAGACAGGCTTTATCATCCTGCAAATAAATAATACAAAAATTAGCGATGGCCAGGATATTGACAAAGCATTGAAAAATATCAAGGATGGCATTATTAAAATAGAAGGTATCTATCCCAATGGTATGAAGATGAATTACGGCTTTATACTTTGATTATTTAAAAAAAATCTAAATAAGCGCGTAATTTTTTGTACCTTTGTTCGTTTATTTCGTGATAAGAGCTTTTGAATTTCGTATCTTTAAAAAGATACAGTAAAAATAAAATTGATATAGAGGGTGTTATAATATGAGGCAACTAAAAATTTCAAAATCGATCACCAATCGTGAAACCGCTTCTTTGGATAAGTATTTGCAGGATATTGGAAGAGAAGAATTAATTACTGCAGAAGAAGAAGTGGAACTTGCCAGGAGGATTAAATCAGGTGACCAGGAAGCTCTGGAAAAACTTATCAAGGCAAATCTCAGATTTGTAGTATCCGTTGCAAAACAATACCAGAACCAGGGATTAAGCCTGCCGGACCTGATAAATGAAGGAAACCTGGGATTGATTAAAGCCGCTCAGAGGTTTGATGAGACCAGAGGATTTAAATTTATCTCCTATGCTGTATGGTGGATCCGGCAGTCTATATTGCAGGCACTTGCTGAACAGTCGAGGCTTGTAAGGTTACCTCTGAACCAGGTTGGCTCTCTGAATAAGATTAAAAAAGCAACCTCTAAACTGGAGCAGGAATTTGAAAGACCACCGTCTCTTGATGAAATTGCGGAATCCTTAGAATTACCGGAGCATAAGATTGATAAGGCGATGAAAATCACCACCCGGTATATTTCTGTGGATGCACCGATTTCCCAGGATGACGATATGAAGTTCCTGGATGTATTCGTATCAGAAGATCTTCCGAAAACTGACAGTAACCTGATGCGGGAATCCCTTAATAAAGAGATTCAACGTTCACTTTCTACCCTTACAGAGAAAGAGAGGGATGTCATTAACCTTTATTATGGAATAGGAATGAATCATGGATTGACCCTGGAAGAGATTGGGGCCAAATTTAATCTGACCCGTGAAAGGGTACGCCAGATCAAGGAAAAAGCTATCCGAAGACTGAAACATACTGCCCGGAGCAGATTGTTGAAAGCATACCTGGGAGAATAATTTAATTAATATATAAATTGAAAGGATCATGGTCCGTTTGGATCATGATCCTTTTCTTTTTTCATTATTGATTCCGAATTTTTTTTTATACTTGCAAGTCCATTCCGGAAGTTCCAAAATATCATTAATTAAACAGGTCATAAATGAATTCTCCAGAGACGAATCCCCCGAATGCATATGCACATTCACTTGATAAATGGAAAAGTGATGAAAAACTCGGTTTCGAATTTGTAAATATAATAGGCCAGCTCTATTATGATAAATCCATCGAACTTATACTGTTCAGAAGCCAGTTGATTGACCGTTCTGCCAGTGTTATCCTTTATAAACACTCCTATTCAAAAAATACAGTCGGACAAGTTCTCGAAATAAAGGACTCATTGCTCTTGGCAAAAGCCATAATGGATCTGGATGTTTCGCCTGCCCGGATTGATATTGGCCGGCTTAATCACGAGTGGTCCCAGGAAAAGGAAAATTATAATCTGAATGCAAAAGAATTTGTTTCAGCCAAACTTGCAGATCTGATCGGCAAAAAACGCGGATATGATAAACCTGTGGATGTTGTTATTTATGGTTTTGGCCGCATTGGGAGGCTTGTCACCAGGGAACTTATCATTCAGGGGAATGGCACTCAATTGAATGTTAAAGCTATTGTGACCAGAGGAAATACTGAGGATGATATACATAAAAGAGCTTCCCTTTTCCGTCATGATTCCATCCATGGACCATTTCGGGGAATTGCAGTTGAAGATATTGAAAATAAAAGCCTGATCATCAACGGACATGTGATAAAGATGATGGCAGCCAACGCACCTGAAGATATAGATTATGAAGCAGTAGGGATCCATGATGCCTTATTGATCGATACCACCGGGGTTTGGAATACCCGGGAAGGACTAAGTCGTCACCTGAAAGCAAAAGGGATCGCTAAAGTCCTGCTGACTGCTCCGGGTAAAGGGGATATTCCTAATATAGTTTACGGTATTAATCATAACAACGGGAGTGTTGATTATAAAACTGAAAAAATATTTTCGGCGGCATCCTGTACGACCAATGCCATAGTACCAGTGCTGCATGTTGTGGTTGAAAAACTGGGTGTGGAAAAAGGTCACATTGAGACCATACATGCCTATACCAATGACCAGAATTTAACGGATAATTTTCATAAGAAGCCCAGGAGAGGCAGATCAGCCCCTATGAATATGGTGATCACTTCAACCGGGGCCGCTTCCGCTGCTGCAAAAGCAATCCCTTCTCTCAAGGGAAAACTTACCGCCAATGCTGTCCGGGTTCCTATTCCCAACGTTTCCCTTGCCATCCTTTCCCTGCAGTTCGAAAGGACTACCAATAAAGAAGAAATCACGGATATATTAAGGGATGCCGCTTTAAAGGGAAAACTTGTTGAACAGATCCGCTTTTCAACCTCCACTGAATCCGTATCCACCGATTTCATCGGTGATAGCTGTGCCGGCATATATGACAGCCCGGCAACACAGGTATCAGCCGATGGGTCTTCAGCTGTACTTTATTTGTGGTACGACAACGAATTCGGTTATACTATACAAGTCATTCGCCTGGCTAAACATATTGCCGGTGTGAAGTGGCTTTCATATCATTAAGGATTAATATCCGGGATATTCAGACGCTTTTTCGGCCTTTATTCTATTTGTGAAAGATTGTTTTGTTATTCCGTTATTGTAATTTACTACTTTGCAGATTTCAGGGAAAATCAGTTCTTTTTACATAGATTCCCGTTCTTATTTAATTGTTGATATTTTTACCTGTTACGATGATGTAATCGGATATAATTCATTTATTTTGTACGTTTTAAAACTGTTTTGGTATGTCCAGGACTAAATATATTTTTGTTACAGGTGGGGTGACTTCTTCACTTGGAAAAGGCATTATTTCTGCCTCCATTGCAAAATTGCTGCAGGCCAGGGGTTATTCAGTGACAATACAGAAGCTTGATCCCTATATTAATGTGGACCCGGGGACTTTGAATCCTTATGAACATGGGGAATGCTATGTTACAGAAGATGGCGCTGAGACAGACCTGGATCTGGGCCATTATGAAAGATTTCTAAATGTTCCCACATCCCAGGCCAATAATATCACCACCGGAAGGATTTATCAAACTGTGATAAATAAGGAAAGAAGAGGGGACTATCTGGGAGAAACCGTACAGGTAATCCCTCACATTACCGATGAAATAAAGAGAAATATCCGTTTGCTGGGTTCCCGTTATGATTATGATTTTGTGATTACTGAGATAGGAGGGACCGTCGGCGATATCGAATCTCTTCCATATATTGAAGCAGTCAGGCAAATGCGCTGGGAGATGGGAACTAATTGCCTGGTGGTACATCTTACCCTGGTTCCATATCTGGCTGCCGCAGGAGAGCTTAAAACCAAACCCACTCAACACTCTGTTAAAGCCCTTTTGGAACAAGGGGTCCAGCCTGATATAATCGTTTGCCGCACCGAGAAACATCTGAATGAAAGTATAAGAAATAAAATAGCCCTATTCTGCAATGTGGAACCGACATCTGTAATTGAGTCAATCGACGCCCGTACTATTTATGAGGTACCTGTTTTGATGAAGGAAGAAGCCCTGGATGAGGAAATCCTGAAAAAGACTAAAATGGAGACCGGTAACGCTCCTGATCTTACCAAATGGGAAGAGTTCCTCTTTCGCCTGAGAAACCCGAAGGGCGAAGTAAGAGTTGCACTCATTGGTAAATATGTTGAATTGAAAGATGCCTATAAATCCATACAGGAATCTTTTTTGCATGCCGGGGCAGCCAACATGTGTAAAGTTCAGGTTAAGAGTATACAGTCTGAAAATATTGATGAAGAAAATGTGGCAACACTCCTGAAAGGCTTTGATGGCATTCTGGTTGCACCTGGTTTCGGGAGCAGGGGAATTGAAGGGAAAATATCGGCCATACGTTTTGCCCGCGAAAATAAGATCCCTTTCTTAGGGATATGTCTTGGGATGCAATGTGCTGTGGTAGAATTTGCGAGGAATGTATTGGGGCTTAGCGGGGCTCATTCTACTGAAATGGATCCTGAAACGAAATATCCGGTTATTGACCTTATGGAACATCAGAAAAATGTTTCAGCGAAAGGCGGGACCATGCGCCTTGGGGCTTATCCCTGCCGGCTTGAACCCGACACCATGGTGAAAAATATCTATGGGAAAGATGAAGTAATGGAACGACACAGGCATCGCTATGAATTCAATAATGAATACCTGAAGTCTTTTCAGGATAATGGAATCATGGCCGCCGGTATCTATCCTAAAGATAAACTGGTGGAAATAATTGAACTGAAGGGACATCCCTGGTTTATCGGGGTACAGTTCCATCCTGAATATAAAAGTACTGTTGACAGTCCACACCCGCTCTTTGTAGACTTTATCAGAGCAGCATTGCAGCATAATTATCGTAAACAACTGGCCCATGATTCAAGCACCCGCTAATATGGTGATTGAGACCCTGGCCCTTAAACATTTACCTGAATGCGCTGAGTAACTCCTGCTCCCTGACTTCTCTGTACTTCGCGGAAGAAGATTTATCTTAAATAGTGAATAGTGTCAGCCTGTTTAATCATTTGCTTTATATTTGCTGGCACTTTGAAAAACGATCAAATATAGTTCATGGAAAACAAGAATACGATCATAGGGTTTATTCTGATCTTTGCCATCCTTATTGGCTATTATTTCATTACTGCCCCTTCCAAGGAAGAGCTAATGAAACAAAGAGAACAAAGGAAACAGGATTCTATTGCCCAGGTGCAAAGGATGAATGATTCCATTGACCTGGCAAGAAAAGCTGAATTGAAATTGGACAGCACGGCTGTCCTGGACAAGGGAACTGTAAAAAGCCTGAAAGAGGTTTCAGCTGAGCAGCCGGAATCGCTTGTCAAAGATAAATATGGTGTTTTTGCTGATGCAGCCCATGGGAAAGAGAAAACCTATTATATCGAAAATGACCTGGTTAAAATAGGCCTTAGTACCAAAGGTGCCAAGATCGTTTATGTGCAACTCAAAGATTATAAAACCTGGGATCACAAACCTCTGATCCTCATGGATTCAGACACTAACCAGTTCGGTCTTACTTTCTTTTCAAATAACCGCATAATAAATACCGACCAATTTTATTTCAAACCTTATTGGCCTAAACAGTCGGATAAAGGTGAGGATACGGTATTTACCCAGGGGAAAAATAAAGCCAGCCTGGCCATGCGCCTCTATGCTTCCCCACAAGACAGCATCAACGATCCTGATTCATATATAGAATACCTCTTCACCCTTGATGGTGATAAGTATATGATTGATTTTTCCATAAATTTTGTAAATCTTGGAAAGGTCATTGATGCAACCCGCGGTTATGTTGATTTTGAATGGAGCGCCGATTTGCGTCAGCAGGAAAAAAGTGTGGACCGCCTGAATGGATCTACTGTCTATTATAAGATTGCTGACGAAAAAGTGCATTATCTCAGCGAAACTAAAGATGATGAGGAAAGCTTGAAAGATAAAATCAAATGGATCTCTTTCAAGCAACATTTCTTCTCATCAACTCTTATAGCCAAAAGCAGTTTTGTGGATCCTGTCATGAAAACAGCCACGCATGCTTCAGGTGGTGACCGCTATCTTAAATCCATGGCCCTGAAGGTTGGAATTCCTTATTCAGGGCAGGATAATGAAGATATCGGCATGATGATGTATTTCGGTCCGAATAAATACAATGTGATGCGTAAGTACCACCTGGACCTGGAAAGGCAGATCCCGCTCGGCTGGAGCTTTTTCCTCTTGCAGTGGATAAACCGTTTTGCCGTTCTCCCGGTGTTTAATTTCCTGGGCAGCTTCGGTTGGAATTATGGTATCGTGATCCTGGTTCTGACCATTTTACTCAAGACCCTCCTGATGCCTATTGCATATAAAACTTACCTGTCGTCTGCCAAGATGCGCGTCCTCAAGCCGGAAATTGATGAGTTGGGTCAGAAATATCCCAAGAAAGAGGATGCCATGAAGAAGCAACAGGCAACAATGTCACTGTATAAGAAAGCCGGCGTCAACCCTATGGCAGGATGTCTTCCGGTGCTTCTGCAGATGCCTATCCTGATCGCTATGTTCCGGTTCTTCCCCGCTTCGATAGAACTGCGGCAACAGTCATTCCTCTGGGCAACTGATTTATCTACTTATGATTCCGTTCTGAATCTTCCCTTCACTATCCCATTTTATGGCGATCATGTGAGCCTTTTTACGCTCCTGATGACTATTTCGACCATCATTTATACCTATCTGAATAATGAACTGATGTCGACCGGGACTCAACAGATGCCCGGGATGAAGACCATGATGTATATCATGCCGGTTATGTTCCTGGGATGGTTCAACAGCTATGCTGCCGGATTGAGTTACTACTATCTCCTGGTAAACGTGATCACTTTTGCACAGATGTTCTTCTTCCGTCGTTTTATAGATGAAAAGAAACTGCACCAGCAAATCCAGTTGAACAAGGTCAAACCGGTCAAGAAATCGGCTTTCCAGAAACGGCTTGAAGATGCCGCCAATAAAAGGGGTTACAAGCCAAAAAAATAAAAGGTGCAATACCTTTAAAATGTTTTAAGATCAGTATGATCAAACCAGGTAAAATTCTGATCATCCAGACTGCTTCAATAGGGGATGTTATCCTGGCGACACCTGTCATGGAGGCATTACATATAAGTTTTCCGGATGCTAATATTGATTTTCTTTTAAAAAAGGGGAATGAGGGCCTATTTGATCAGCATCCTTTTCTGAATGAATTAATCATCTGGAATAAAAAAAATAATAAATACCTGAATTTTATTTCTGTATTAAGGTATATCAGGAAGAAGAAATATGACCTGATCATTAATATTCAGCGTTTTTTCTCAAGCGGACTACTTACGGCCCTCTCAGGTGCAGGAACCAAATCAGGCTTTAATAAGAATCCCCTGTCCTTCACTTTCGATATACGTGTCCGCCATCTGATAACTGAAGGTTTGATCCATGAAGCCGGCCGGAACCTTGAATTGATCAAAAAATTCACAGGCGGGATTCCCGCAAATGTAAAATTATACCCATCGGTAGATGATTTTCGGAAGGTTAAAGATTATAAATCAGCCAAATATATATGTATTGCTCCTGCATCACTCTGGTTTACAAAACAATACCCGGCTGAAAAATGGATAGAATTAATTAGAGGAAGTATGGAAAAATTTCGGATATATTTATTAGGATCTGAAAATGATTCCGAAATTTGTGATCGGATTATACTTGGATCCGGAACTAAGCAGGCTGTGAACCTTGCCGGAAAATTGTCGTTTCTGCAAACTGCAGCGCTGATGAAGGATGCCCAAATGAATTTTGTAAATGATTCGGCTCCGCAACACCTGGCTTCTGCGGTAAATGCGCCGCTGACTTCCGTTTTTTGTTCGACCGTGCCGGAATTTGGCTTTGGACCTTTATCGGATGATTCGCTTGTGATACAGACAAGACAGGATTTGGAATGCCGGCCCTGTGGGCTTCACGGATTCAAATCATGCCCTGAAAAACATTTTAACTGTGCCTGGACTATAAATACTAATGAACTGCTAAACAGGCTGTGATTATGGAAGAAGAAATAAAACTTGCCGTAAAATTTCTGAAAGCCGGAAAAACCATACTTTATCCGACCGATACCATTTGGGGAATCGGATGCGACGCAACCAGTCAGAAAGCCGTTAACAAGGTTTTCAAGATCAAGAAGCGCTTTGAAAGTAAAAGTATGATCATCTTGCTGGATGATGCTGCAAAACTTGATCATTATATGAAGCTTGTACCGGAAATTGCCTATGACCTTATCCGGAATATAGATACGCCTCTGACAATCATATATCCAGGAGCAAAAAACCTGGCCAAAAATGTAATTGCAAGTGATCAAACCATTGCAATCCGCATTGTGCGGGATGAATTTTGCCGCAGGATGATCAAAGAATTTGGAAAACCTGTTGTTTCCACATCTGCCAATATCTCCGGGGAACCGGCCCCTATAACTTTTCAGAAGATATCGGAAGAAGTTCTTAAAAGTGTGGATTATACGGTTAAGTTAGACCAGGATGTTATCCATACCACAAAACCTTCTACCATCATCCTGCTTAAGGAAAACGGTGAATTTGAATTAATCCGGAAATGATGAAAAATGTGTTGAGAACATCAGTAATACAATTTTGTCCTGTCCTGGGAAAAATTGATGAAAACATCCGCCAGATTGAAGAAATGTTTAAAAATATTCCGGACTCCGACCTGATAGTCCTGCCCGAACTGGCGAGCAGTGGTTATAATTTTCTTGATTTTCAGCAAGCAATGAGCTGTTCTGAAGAAAGCGGAAATAGTCGCTTTATCGACTTTCTACAAGAAAAATCACTCAAATCAGGTGCCTTTATAATTTCCGGATTTAATGAAAGAGATGGGGCTATGCTTTACAATAGCGCGGTGATGGTCGGACCTGAGGGACTGGCAGGAAAATACCGTAAGACTCATCTTTTTGTAAATGAAAAGGATATATTTCAGCCGGGTAATGCAGGTTTGCCTGTGTTTGATATAAATGGATGCAAGATCGGAATCCTGATTTGTTTTGATTACCTTTTTCCGGAAATATGGCGCATGCTGGCCATGAAAGGATGCGATGTGATTTGCCATCCCTCCAACCTTCTGACTGAAAATGCCCACATTTGTGTGCCTGGCCTGGCTATCATGAACAAGATCTTTATTGTAACGGCAAACCGTATTGGCACTGAAGGAACTGTCAGATTCAACGGCATGTCCTTCATCACGGATCCTTCGGGTAAAGTGATTGCTGAATTATCAGAAGAAAATGCCGGAATAATGCATGCAGAGCTGGATTATATGCAAGCCAGGAACAAATGGATCACCTCCAGGAACCATGTTTTTAATGACAGAAGGCCTGAAATATATTCCTGATATTCAGGTTTGTCTTCGTCTAATTTGGAATCGGTTCAAATTATGGCTGAAATTGTTAATTTTGCAGAACATTAATCAGATGTTAGTTGTTAATCCATTGAATCATACGATTAAAATAAGATGTACATAAATAAAAGACTAAAAATCAGGAAAGAAAATAAGGTTTATACACTGAAAGATACAGAAAAGGACATTTTGAGGGATTGGTATTACCTTATGACGTTGGGAAGGCAAATTGATGATAAAGCTCCGAATTATTTAAAGCAGGCATTGGGTTGGTCATATCATGCACCCTATGCAGGACATGATGGGATACAACTGGCTATTGGCCAGGTTTTTGACCGAAAGAAGGACCATCTATTTCCATATTACCGGGATATGCTAACGACCCTATCTGCAGGATTGACGGTGGAGGAAATATTACTGAACGGCTTATCAAAGAAAGATGATGTTGCAAGCGGTGGACGCCATATGTCAAACCATTTCGCGAAACCTGAATGGAATATACATAATGTATCTTCTGCCACTGGTAACCATACTTTGCATGCAGTCGGTGTCGCCAGGGCTATCAAATATTATGGCTCAGGGGGCGTTTCCATAAGTTCCCAGGGCGAATCTTCCACTTCCGAAGGTTATGTTTATGAAGCGATTAACGGGGCTTCCCATGAGCGCCTTCCTGTCATCTTTGTGTTTCAGGACAATGGCTATGGTATCTCTGTTCCAAAAGGTGATCAGACAGCTAATTATTATGCTGCAACTAATTTTGAAGGATTTAAAAACCTGGAGATCATCTATTGTAACGGCATGGATGTTTTGAACAGCATGAATGCGATGACCATGGCCAAGGAATACGTGATCCTGGAAAAAATGCCGGTAATAGTACATGCAAATTGCGTAAGGATGCACTCTCATTCCAACAGCGACCGCCATGAATTATACCGTGATGATGATGAACTCAATGAAGTAAAAGGACAGGACCCTTTGCTGAAGTTCAGGAAAAGACTGGCTTACGCGAATATTTTTACCGAAGAAGAACTGGCCGAACTGGATGAAAAAGCCAAAAAAGAAATTTCGGCGGCTCATAAGAAAGTGATCCGCATGCCGGATCCCGATCCTAAATCCATTTTTGATTTCGTCCTACCTGAATCTCATAAAGCTGAAAAATATCCTGATGGCACTCATAATTTCGATGGGCCAAAAAAGAAGATGATACAGGCTCTGAATGAAACCCTTAAAGCCGAGTTCCGCGAGAACCCGGATACTTTTATGTGGGGACAGGATATGGCTAATAAAGATAAAGGCGGGGTTTTCAATGTGTCGAAAGGCATGCAGCAGGAATTCGGCATTAAACGTATCTTCAATGCTCCCATCGCTGAGGATTTTATAGTCGGGACTGCCAATGGTATGAGCCGCTTCAGTGAAAAGATACGCATCGTGATTGAAGGCGCTGAATTTGCTGACTATTTCTGGCCTGCCATGGAGCAATTTGTAGAAATGACTCATGAGTACTGGCGGACCAATGGAAAATTTTCACCCAATGTAACCATTCGTCTTGCTTCCGGAGGGTATATTGGCGGAGGACTATATCATTCGCAGACTACCGAAGGAGTCTTCACTACTTTCCCCGGTATCAGGGTGGTATATCCTTCATATGCCGATGATGCTGCCGGCTTGCTCAGAATCTCAATGCGTTCCAAGGGCCCGACTTTGTTTATCGAACCTAAGGCGCTTTATAATGACCCTGCAGCTGAAACTTCCATACCTGACGATTTTGAGGTTCCTTTCGGAAAAGCAAGAATCAGGAGGGAAGGTAAGGATCTGAGTATTATAACATACGGTAATACAACTCATATGGCCGTCATTGCCGCGGATAAGATCGCAGAAGAAAGCGGAAAGCAGGTAGAAGTGCTTGATATACGTTCACTCATTCCTCTTGACAAGGAAAGCATACTTGCTTCTGTCAAAAAAACCGGCAGGGCCCTGGTTGTCCATGAAGATAAAGTGTTTTCAGGATTCGGAGCTGAACTGACCTCTATAATCATGGCGGATGGATTTGAATTTTTGGATGCACCTGTCAGAAGGCTCGGATCAACATTTACTCCCGTGGGTTTTAATCGTATCCTTGAAAAAGCTATCCTGCCAAATTCTGACAAAATATACAGCGCCGCTAAAGAATTACTTGAGTATTGATCGCGAATTTTATATTATTCAGGAGCCTTTCAAAAAATTCATTGGTAAATTGATGCCGGCCAAAAGTTAGTTGATATGGCTGGAATGCTCGTCATTTAAGTAATTTTAACATATTAATACCCGAAATTCAGAACAGGACCCTTAAATTTGTGTTTTATCTTCAAATATTCATATAATCTTATATTTTATGACAATTTTTCCCAGGCTTACCAAAGCCGTATTGATGTTTTCGCTCATCACATCCATGATGTTTATCAACACGGAAGGATATTCACAGAAACCAGACACAAAGCTCGAAATTCAGACTATTGCTTCTGCCTTGCAGCTTATTGATCTGGCTTATGTCGACAGTGTGAATATGCAAAAGCTCGTGGATAACGCGATCGTACAAACCTTAAAAGAATTGGACCCTCATTCAGCTTTTATCCCCAAGGATGAAATTGAAAGGATGAATGAGCCCCTGGAAGGCAGCTTCGATGGAATTGGAATTACTTTTCAGTTACTGAATGATACTATCCTTGTCATTGCCCCGGTGCCGGGTGGCCCGAGTGAAAAACTCGGAATCATGTCAGGAGATAAAATAGTAAAAATTGATGGGAAAAATGCTACTGGGGAAAAAATTAATAATCAATGGGTCATGGACCATTTGCGGGGGGCCAAAGGCACTAAAGTGGATGTTTCCATTTATCGGAAAGGCAGAAAGAACTTAATTGACTATACCATTGAAAGGGATAAAATACCACTGAACAGCATAGATGCTACTTTTATGGCTGCTCCACAGATTGGGTATATCAAGTTAAACCGTTTTGCAAAAACATCCAACGATGAATTTGCCGAATCCCTTGACAAATTGAAATCTCAGGGTATGACTAAGCTCATCCTGGATTTGAGAGGGAATTCAGGTGGTTACCTCGGTTCGGCTGTAGATCTTGCGGATGAATTTCTGGGATTTGGCAAACTGATCGTATATACTCAGGGCCTGAACAGCCCCAGGCAGGATTACTTTGCTACGCCGGCTGGAGGCTTTGAAAAGGGTGACCTGATCATCCTCATCGATGAAGGTTCTGCTTCAGCCAGTGAAATCGTATCAGGTGCCATACAGGATTGGGACCGTGGTTTAATTGTGGGACGCAGATCCTTCGGAAAAGGACTGGTCCAGCGTCCCTTCAATCTGCCCGATGGCTCGATGATCCGATTGACCACTGCCCGTTATTATACACCGACAGGCCGCTGCATCCAACGTCCTTATACAGAAGGAACCGATGCTTATTACATGGATTTCGTTAAAAGATATAAACATGGTGAACTGGAACATTCGGACAGTATCAAATTTCCGGATTCATTAAAATATTTCACACCCAGGGGTAGGGTGGTATATGGCGGTGGCGGAATTATGCCCGATATTTTCATCCCCTGGGATTCAACCTGGTATTCCGATTATTATGCCGACCTCCGCAGAAAAGGTCTTGTAAACCAGTTTGTTGCTGAATACGTAGATGCAAACCGGCAAGAGCTTAATACTAAATACCCTAAGCTGGATGATTTTATAAAGAATTTTAAAGTTGACGGCGATTTTCTGAAGCCTTTCTTCGACAATGCTGAAAAGGAAGGTGTGAAATTTGATGAAGATGGATGGAAAGCCTCCGGAGAAGTGGTAAGGACCCAAATGAAAGCTTTGATCGCCCGTAATTTATGGGATATCAATGCCTATTACCAGGTTATGTCTGTTCTGGATGATGGCCTTATCAAAGCTGTTAACATAATGAATGATCAAAGCCTTTTCACAAGGCTTAAGGTGGGATAAACATATATATTTTTCTTGTATAGTTGAAAAATTAATCTGTAACTTTGCCTCTATACGAAGTATGAGCCATTGGTTCAGTTTTAATGACTTTTTAATCCCCAAAAATTAAAACAGGAGGTAAAATGATTGATCTTTCCACCACCTATATGGGCTTGAAACTGAAAAACCCGATCATCGTCGGCAGTTCTGGTCTGACCAATTCAGTTGAAAATGTAGTAAAATGTGCGGAGAATGGTGCCGGGGCCGTGGTGCTGAAGTCCCTCTTCGAAGAACAGATCAGTTATTCCATCAATAAAACTTTCATGGAAAATGAGAGCAACAGGGCTTACCCTGAAGCACTTGATTACATCACCCATTATACCCGTGAAAGCGATGTGGAAAAATATCTTGACTTAATCAGGCAAGCTAAAAAAGCGGTTGACATTCCGGTTATAGCCAGCATCAACTGTCTTTCAGCTGCCGAATGGGTATCTTTTGCCAATAGGATAGAGGAAGCCGGAGCAGATGGTCTGGAACTCAATATTTTCATCCTCCCAAGTGATCCCCACAAAAAAGGTGATGAAAATGAATTGATGTATTTCGAGATTATCCAGTCTGTGCTGAAACAAGTCAGCATCCCGGTAGCTATCAAAATAAGTTACTATTTTTCAGGTTTTTCCAATACAGCTCTCCAGTTCTCATGGACAGGCGTTTCAGGGATCGTATTGTTCAACCGCTTTTTCTCACCTGATATTGATATAGATAAATTTGAAGTGATCTCAACGAATGTGTTCAGTTCTCCGGCAGAAATGTCCCTGACCCTTCGCTGGATCGCCATGCTATCGGATAAACTGCATTGCGATATGGCTGCTTCTACCGGCATACATGACGGGAAGGCTGTGATCAAGCAACTTTTAGCCGGGGCAAAGGCCGTGCAGATAGCTTCTGTCATTTATAAAAATGGATTTGGACAAATTGAATTAATGCTGAAAGAAATGCAAGATTGGATGCAGAAGCACAATTTTTCAGACACTTCCCAATTTATAGGCAAGATGAGCTTCAAAGGAGCCGAAAATCCGGCTGCATTTGAAAGGGTCCAGTTCATGAAGCACTTTTCAGGTATAGAATAGAATTTGATGTGGTGATGTGAGGATGTGGTAATGTGATAATTTGTTTTTTTGTATTTGGAATTTGTTTGGAATTTGTCCCTTTGGTATTTGGAATTTATTTGAGATTTGTCTTTTGTTATTTGGGATTTATTCGAGATTTGTCTCTCCAGGATTTCATTTTCTTTAAACCATTTATGCCTAAATTTGTTTAAATTGTAAATCAATCCTAATATTTATGCCACATTATCATAGCCTGGGAAAGTTTCCGCCGAAAAGACATACACAATTCAGAAAACCCGATGGCTCGCTTTATGCTGAACAATTGGTTTCAACCGAAGGTTTTTCAGATGAGTATTCTCTTATCTATCATACGTATCCGCCTACTATGGTCGAAAGCATTGGAGACCCGACTTCAATCGCTCCCGATATCGCCCTGGAAAAAAATATGCAGCACCGGAGTTTTTTGGGTTTTGAAGTTAAACCGGAAGATGATTACCTGGCCAGCCGGGTTCCGATACTGGTGAATAATGATCTTTATATCACTCTGGCCGCCCCGCGCAAATCCATGAAAGATTATTTCTTCAAGAATTCGGATGCCAGTGAGAATATCTTCATACATGAAGGGGAAGGAGTGCTGAAAACACTTTATGGCAAGCTGCCTTTCAAGTACGGCGATCATATTGTGATCCCCAGGGGAACTATATATCAAATGGAATTTAAAACAATGAATAATCGTTTGTTCATCGTTGAATCTTTTTCCCCCTTCCGTTTCCCTAAAAGATATGTGAACCGATCGGGGCAATTGCTTGAGCACGCTCCATTTTATGAAAGGGATATCCGCAAACCGGTCAACCTGGAAACTCACGACGAGAAAGGGGATTTCCTGGTGCTGATCAAGAAGCAGGATATGCTTTATCCTTACCATTATGCCACCCATCCCTTCGATGCCATAGGCTGGGACGGTTTTCTTTTTCCATACGCTCTCTCAGTTCATGATTTTGAGCCGATTACGGGCAGGATACATCAGCCACCTCCTGTACATCAGACCTTTGAAGCCCATAATTTCGTGATGTGCGCTTTTGTGCCGAGGCTGTACGATTATCATCCGCTTTCTATTCCAACACCTTATAATCACAGTAATGTGGACTCGGATGAGGTTTTATATTATGTCGACGGGGAATTCATGAGCCGCAAGCATGTCGAAAAGGGGCAGATCACTTTGCATCCGATCGGTATACCGCACGGACCGCATCCTGGCACAGTTGAAAAAAGTATTGGACAAAAAGAGACTCATGAGCTGGCAGTAATGGTTGATACATTTAAACCATTGAAAATAACTTCAGCAGCGCTTGAAATTGAAGACCCGGAATATTTCAGAAGCTGGATCGAATGAAATTCCAAATAACAAATTTCAAATAATTCCAATTAACAAATACCTAATACCTAATACCTAATACCCAATACCTAATTTTAATTAAAATGGAAACAGATTTTCTCCCTATTGACGGTACCGATTATGTTGAGTTTTATGTGGGAAATGCAAAACAGGCAGCCCATTATTATATGTCAGCCTTTGGTTTTCAGCCCCTGGCTTATTCAGGCTTAGAGACCGGCCGCAAGGACAAAACTTCCTATGTGCTGGTACAGGACAAGATCCGCTTTGTGCTGACTACCTCCCTGGTTCCCGATTCCCCCGTGAGTGATCATGTAAAACTTCATGGCGATGGGGTTAAAGTAATTGCTTTATGGGTGGATGATGCCCGCAAATCTTTTGAAGAAACAGTAAAAAGAGGCGCCCGCCCTTATCTTGAACCTGAAGAAGATCAGGATGAAAATGGAAAGATAGTTCGTTCAGGTATATATACTTATGGTGAAACGGTCCATATTTTTATTGAAAGAAAAAATTATAAAGGCCCTTTTCTTCCCGGATTCACAAAATGGGAACCGGAATATCGCCCTGATCCCATTGGTCTGAAATATGTGGATCATATGGTCGGAAATGTTGGTTGGGGCGAAATGAATACATGGGTGAAATTTTATGCAGATGTGATGGGATTTAAACAAATTATCTCTTTTGATGATAAGGACATTTCCACCGAATACACTGCCCTGATGAGTAAGGTCATGTCCAACGGTAATGGCCGGATTAAATTCCCGATTAATGAGCCGGCCGAAGGGAAGAAAAAATCACAGATAGAAGAATATATTGATTTTTATTATGGTTCCGGAGTGCAGCATGTTGCCATGGCCACCGACAATATTATTCATACCGTTTCGGAATTACGTAAGCGGGGTGTGGAATTCCTGAATGTTCCGGATACGTATTATGAAGATGTGCTGGATAGGGTTGGGAAGATAGATGAAGACCTTAAACCTTTGAGAGACTTGAATATCCTGATCGACCGCGACGATGAAGGCTACCTTCTCCAGATATTCTCCAAACCTGTTCAAGACAGGCCTACGGTTTTCTTCGAGATAATACAGCGTAAAGGAGCTAAGTCCTTCGGTAAAGGCAACTTCAAAGCACTCTTCGAATCTATAGAAAGAGAGCAGGAGAAAAGAGGAACCCTGTAATTCGATTAATATTCTTTAAGTTTTCTTCTATAAATTATTATTAAAATTTATTTGAACGAATTCAGAATTTTATTAATAATATAGGTAGATGATATTTCAAAAACTACGTTAGTTATGCCCATTATCAAAGCCAATGACCTTAAGCTGGAAAGCTGGATACCCGTGACACAAGGAAGCGACTTTCCGGTTCAGAACATACCTTTTGGAATTTATTCAAGTATAGATAATGACCCCCGGCCCGCCACGAGGATCGGTGATACTGTCATAGACCTTTCAGTACTGGCCGATTATGGATATTTTGATGATCTTGAAATAGATGATCTGACTGTTTTTTACCAGCCTGTGCTGAATCCGATCATTGACCTGGGAAAAGAAAACTGGAGGGCGATACGGAACAGGATATCGGAAATATTCACCAATACCGCTGAAGATATTTATAAGGATCAGGAAGCCCAGTCGCTTTGCCTGCATCCCTTTCAGGGTGTGCATATGCATATGCCGGTTCAGGTTGGGGATTATACCGATTTTTATTCCAGCCAGGAACATGCCACCAATGTGGGGATCATGTTCAGGGACCCCCAGAATGCATTACTTCCGAACTGGAAACATTTACCGGTTGCATACCATGGAAGGGCATCGTCCATCGTCATCAGCGGTACGGATATTCACAGGCCCAAAGGACAGATCAAGCCTAAAGACCAGGATAATCCTGTCTTTAGCGAAACGAAAGAAATGGACTTTGAGCTGGAAATGGCATTTGTGGTGGGAGGAAGCACGGCTTTAGGTGAGAGCGTGAAAGTAACGGAAGCTGAAGACTTTATCTTTGGAATGCTCCTGTTTAATGATCTTTCGGCCAGGGATATTCAGCGCTGGGAATATGTTCCCCTGGGACCTTTTCTTAGCAAGAATTTCGGTTCGGTGGTGAGTCCATGGATCGTCACTATGGATGCCCTGGAGCCTTTCCGCACAGAAGGACCCTTGCAGGATCCCGAAGTCCTTTCTTACCTGAAATATGAAGGGAAGAAGAATTACGATATCAATCTGGACGTATTCATACAGCCCAATGGAAGCGAGGAAGTAAAAGTCTGCTCTTCCAATTTCAAATACATGTACTGGAACCTTTGCCAGCAACTGGCCCATCATACCATCAACGGATGCAATATAAAT
>CAWBCI010000080.1:0-17549 GCA_963787195.1 uncultured Bacteroidales bacterium | reverse complement strand
CACCACGCAGCAATATCCCGAAAACAGAGATACTTTAAAGATGTTCGATCGTTTCAGGGGGGAAGTGGTGATGCCGCATAATGAGAACAACGAACATCTTTGCACCGGTTGCGGAATATGCGAACTGAACTGCCCTAACGGTTCCATTGAGATCATCTCCAAAATGATAGAAACCGAAGACGGTAAGAAGAAAAAAGCTATTGATAAGCATATCTATCACCTGAGTATGTGCACCCTTTGCAATCTCTGTGTGAAGGCCTGTCCGACAGGTGCTATTCAAATGGCGCAGACTTTTGAGCACGCGGTCTGGGATCGCAGCAAGCTCACCAAAGTACTGAATCAGCCGGGCTCCAGGATTATGCAAGATGTTAAAGAATAAAGAAGATGAATAACCAGCTCATGTTTTTCGTATTTGCGGCAGTCATCCTGACCTTTTCAGTTTTGACTGTCACCAGCCGCCGGATTTTGCGGGCGGCAGTTTACCTGCTGTTTGTGCTGATAGCTACCGCGGGCCTTTACTTCATGCTGAACTACAATTTCCTGGCTGCTGTGCAGCTTACTGTTTATGCAGGCGGGATCGTGGTTCTTATTATCTTTTCAATCCTGCTCACAAGCCAGATCAGTGAAAGAGCTGCCATGGCCGGATGGAGACAAGCCGTTCTGTCGGCCCTTGCTACTGCTGCAGGCGGTATACTGACCCTCCTCACTATTTTCCGCTTTAACTTCCAGCCTTCAGGTAAACCCGCCGGATTGTCGGATGTAAGGACAGTAGGGGAAAGTCTTATAAATTATGGCCGGGATGGCTATGCACTGCCTTTCGAGGTGATATCAGTACTCTTACTGGCTGCCATGATAGGCGCCATCGTTGTCGCAAGAAAAGAACCAAATAATACTAATTCATAAAAAAATGATCGAAGGAATTCCATTGAATTATTTCCTGATCGTCAGCACGCTGATGTTCTTTATCGGGATTTACGGTTTCCTCACCCGCCGTAACCTCATCACCATGCTGATGTCCATCGAATTGATCCTGAATTCAGTGAACATCAATTTCGTGGCATTTAATAAATACCTCTACCCTGATAAATTGCAGGGACATTTTTTCACTCTCATAGTGATTGCAGTAGCCGCGGCAGAAGCTGCCATAGCCATCGCCATCATCATCAATATCTACCGGAACTTCAGGTCGATCGATGTGAATAAGGTAGACGAAATGAAATTTTAACGGATTAAACAGACTGATAAACTGATATTATCTTATGCCTGATTTTAGTTATACCTTGCTGATCCCGCTGATACCCCTGGTGATGTTCATCCTGATCGGGCTGACGGGACATAAATTCAAACCCATCGTATCAGGGGTCGCCGGGTCTATAGGACTTGGAGTGGTAACATTCTTGTCTTATTTCACGGCCATTACGTATTTCTGGGGTACTGAGAAGATAGCAGATACCTTTCAGAAAATTATCCCCTATAATACAGTATGGCTGCGTTTCACGGAAAATCTGCATATCGATATGGGGATTTTCCTGGATCCGATCTCGGTCATGATGCTGGTGGTCATCTCCACGGTTTCATTCATGGTGCATATTTACAGTATCGGATATATGAAAGGTGAAAGAGGCTTCCATCGTTTCTTCTCCTTCCTTTCATTGTTCAGTTTTGCCATGCTGGGCCTGGTGATAGCAACCAATATTTTCCAGATGTATATTTTCTGGGAACTGGTAGGCGTATCATCTTTCCTGCTGATCGGTTTCTATTATGAGAGGCCTTCGGCTGTGGCAGCATCCAAAAAAGCCTTTATCGTGACCCGTTTTGCCGACCTGGGCTTTTTGATCGGCATACTGATCCTTTCATTCAATACTCAAACATTTGATTTTCTTAGCCTGACCGATCCCAACGGACCTGCCATCTCACATGCAGGCGGAATCGCTTTCCTCGGCCTCTCGACTCTCACATGGTCACTGATCCTGGTTTTTATCGGAGGTGCCGGTAAATCAGCCATGTTCCCGCTGCATATCTGGTTGCCGGATGCTATGGAAGGCCCGACGCCGGTTTCAGCATTGATCCATGCCGCCACCATGGTGGTTGCCGGAGTGTACCTGGTCGCACGTCTCTTCCCTATCTATGCTCTTGCAGCTACTCCCGGACTGGAGGTCGTGGCTTATGTGGGCGGATTCACTTCGCTCTTTGCCGCCGTGATCGCTTGTGTCCAGACTGACATCAAGCGTGTTCTGGCCTACTCCACCATGTCGCAGATCGGTTATATGATGCTGGCCCTCGGGGTATCAGGTTACGGCGGTCACGAAGGGCTCGGATTTATGGCTTCTATGTTCCACCTCTTTACCCATGCCATGTTCAAGGCCTTACTCTTCCTTGGCGCCGGAGCCGTGATCCATGCCGTTCACAGTAATGATTATAATTTCATGGGAAACCTTCGGAAATATCTTCCCATTACTCATATAACCTTCCTTGTCGCATGTCTGGCTATTTCTGGAATTCCACCTTTCTCCGGCTTTTTCAGCAAGGATGAGATACTTGCAGCCGCATTCGAAAGCAACCGTTTCCTGTTTTTCGTAGAATACGGGGTTGCAGGCTTAACATCATTCTATATGTTCAGGCTCTATTTCAATATTTTCTGGGGTAAGGAAACGAAATATGAGCATACCCCGCATGAATCCCCTTATGTTATGACCATCCCATTGATGATCCTTGCTTTCGGGGCCGCTTTTTCGGGATTTCTTCCATTTCATAACCTGGTAACTTCAGATGGTATGCCTATTGAGACCCATATTGATTGGCTGGTGGCTATTCCATCTGTGCTTATCGGGGTACTCGGAATTGCTGTTGCCTGGGTAATGTACAAGAAAACCAATAATCTTCCTGATAAAGTTTCTGCAGCATTCAGCAGCTTCTATACCTGGTCTTATCATAAATTTTACATCGATGAGATCTATCTTTTTGTAACCAAAAAGATCATCTTCCGCCATATTGCCAGGCCTATAGCCTGGTTCGACCGCCATATCATCGACGGCACTATGAACGGGATTGCATGGGTTACCGTGAGTACTTCAAAGAAAATTAAAGGTTTCCAATCAGGGCAATTGCAGGAGTATGGATATGTGTTCATCACAGGAGCCATATTGCTGGCAGTCATTTTTATACTTTTCTTCTAGAAAAATAAAAAAAAACAGAATATAAAGATGAATATACTTAGCTTATTAGTAGTGGTTCCCCTCCTGACAATTGTCGGGATACTATTCACCAAAGAAATGAAAGGCACCAGGGTGGTAAGTGCCATCGGGATGGGCATACAGCTCATCCTGGCGGCGGTCCTTATCTTCATGTACCTGACCGAAAGAAGCGCCGGCAATACAGCCGAAATGCTCTTCATGAAAGATTACCTCTGGTTCCCGACCCTGAATATTCATTACGCCGTTGCAGTGGATGGGATTTCCGTTGCCATGATCGGACTTACATCCCTGGTTGTTTTTGCCGGTGTGTTTGCATCCTGGAAAGTGGAATATCTGCCCCGTGAATTCTTTATTTCCCTGATACTTCTCTCCAGTGGCGTGTTCGGCTTTTTCATCTCTATCGACCTCTTCACCATGTTCCTTTTCTATGAACTTGCCGTGATCCCGATGTATATTCTGATCGGTATCTGGGGCTCCGGGCCTAAGGAATATGCTGCCATGAAACTGACCCTTATGCTGATGGGCGGTTCGGCCTTACTGCTGGTTGGTATCCTGGGGATTTATTTCAACTCGGCGCCTAATGGTGGCCCACTCACATTTAACATCCTGGATATTTCGAAGATAACTATACCGATGCCCATGCAGCGTTTCCTCTTCCCCTTTACCTTCGTAGGTTTTGGAGTACTTGGAGCGCTTTTTCCGCTGCATACCTGGTCCCCCGACGGTCATTCCAGCGCCCCGACCGCGGTATCCATGCTGCATGCAGGCGTACTGATGAAACTCGGCGGTTACGGAGCTTTCCGCGTAGCCATGTTCCTGATGCCGGAAGCTGCCCATGAACTGGGATGGATCTTTATTATCCTGACTTCCATCAGCGTTGTCTATGGTGCATTCGGGGCCATCGTGCAGAAAGACCTTAAATATATCAATGCCTATTCTTCAGTTAGCCATTGCGGACTTGTTTTATTCGCATTGCTGATGATGAATAAAACGGCTATGAACGGAGCCATTATCCAGATGATCTCACACGGACTGATGACAGCCCTCTTCTTTGCCCTGATCGGGATGATCTATGGCAGGACCCATACCCGTATGATCAATGAAATGGGCGGACTGATGAAGATAGTGCCTTTCCTGGGTGTTGTTTACGTGATAGCCGGTCTGGCTTCACTCGGACTTCCGGGCTTAAGTGGTTTTGTTGCTGAAATGACCATCTTCGTGGGAGCATACCAGCATGTAGATCTTTTCTATCGGATTGTAACGATTACGGTCACGACATCCATTGTTATAACTGCGGTCTATATATTGCGGGTTGTGGGGATATTGCTGCTCGGACCTCTGCCTGAAAACCGCTATGAAAAATTCAGGGATGCAGAATGGTTTGAAAGGATATCCACTGTGACCCTTGTTCTGGCTATCGTAGCTATCGGGGTTGCTCCCCTCTGGCTTTCAGATATGATAGGACACAGCCTTACACCTATTATCACCAAACTGAGCGCGATGCCGGTGGCAGGCTTGTTTTAAGGGGTAAAATGATTGAGAATAAAGAAATTAAGATAAACGATAACTTGAAGAATTAACTGGATTCAGGAGTTTAAACTGAAAATAACATTATGAACCTGAACGATTTTCTTACAATGCGACACGAGATACTGCTGGTCATTATGGCAATGATCCTGCTGATTGTGGAGCTAAACCTTAAACCCGGCCAAAAACACAGGATCATACCGATTGCAATCGGCCTGTTTTTCCTGAATATGTTAGTTGGTTTTCTTCCGGCAAAAACCGGGAGCCTTTTCGGAGGTATGTATATCACCTCCCATCTGACCATACTGATGAAAAACATACTGAATGTGGGGACATTCCTTATACTTGTGCAATCAGTAACCTGGCTGAAGCAGGATACTAACAAAGACAAGATCAGCGAGTATTTCATACTTCTCATCTCAACTTTGGTAGGGATGAACTTCATGATCTCGGCCGGTGATTTCCTCATGTTTTATATCGGCCTTGAGTTAGCCACTTTGCCGATCGCTGCCCTGGCGGCTTATGTACATCAACAAACCAAATCCGCCGAAGCAGGGATTAAACTGATCCTTTCATCCGCCCTTTCTTCAGGTGTGCTTCTTTTTGGTTTATCGATGATATACGGAACTACCGGTTCGGTTTATTTTGATGAAGTGAAAGCTGCATACGGAGCAGAGCCTCTGCAGGTGCTTGCCTTCATTTTCTTCTTTGCCGGAATGGCTTTCAAGATTTCCCTGGTGCCTTTCCACCTCTGGACAGCAGATGTGTATGAGGGCGCACCCGTTAACGTCACATCTTATCTTTCGGTTATATCAAAAGGAGCAGCTTCCTTCGTCCTGATCCTGATACTTTACAGGGTTTTTAGTTCTCTCGCATATCTTTGGGCGGATGTACTTTATTTCATTTCAATACTGACCATGACTATCGGTAACCTGTTTGCTTTAAGGCAGAAAAACATGAAGAGGTTCCTGGCTTTTTCATCCATCGCACAGGCCGGTTTTATACTTCTTGGTATGTTGCCGGGATCGCAGATGGGTATGACCTCAGTGATATATTTTGTGCTGGTTTATATTTTTTCAAATCTTGGCGCATTCGGTGTGGTTTCAGCAGTATCGGCCATCACAGGAAAAGAGACTATGGACGATTACGATGGTCTTTACCAAACCAACCCCAAACTCAGCCTGCTGATGATGCTTTCCTTATTCTCTCTGGCTGGGATACCACCTGTTGCCGGATTCTTCGGGAAGTTTTTCCTGTTTACTTCGGCCGCCTCTGCCGGATATTACTGGCTGGTTTTTATCGCGGTATTAAATGCCACGGTTTCACTTTATTATTATTTGCTGGTGGTAAAAGCTATGTTCATCAATAAAAATGAAACGCCGATTGCTCATTTCAAGAGCGACTGGCCAACCAAGATCGGACTCATACTTTGTACGCTGGGTATAGTATTCCTGGGCTTTTACAGCCAGATTTACGAAATTATCAATTCACTCAGTATAGGAGTTCTGAATTAAAAATTCTGTACCATGGGACTAAATAAAGGAAAACATATAGTTGAAGAAATCGAAGGCGTACGCTGCACTGTAGTTGAAAAAGGCGTGGATAAAGGCAGGCTCGCTTTCCTGAAGGATATCCTTGATTTTAATGGCTATGAGGTGAAGGTACAGGAGGAGAAAGCAGCAGAAGAAGGGGCTCCTGTGACTTATGTGATCGGGGTTACCGACCTGGTCTTCAATCCGGTTATCGCTGTTTACGAGATGGCCCTCAAAACAAGGGATGGCAGGAATGTCTCTCCGGCATACTGGAACCAGTACACCGACAAGATCGATGATCGTTACTGGTACTATAAGAAGGACAAGAAGTAGAGATACCCTTTCTGCATTTTGCAGACAGATCCTGACATGCGTCAGGATGACGATATTTTTTACATAAAAGCGGTGCGGCATAAATTTGAAAATTTTCAAATTTATGCCGCACCGCTTTTTCTATAATACCCTGATGATCGTCATCCCGGCGCAGGCCGGGATCTGTCAGCAAATAGCTTATAAATTGCCTTATTCCATGATTATTTTACTTTCACTCAGATAATTATCTCCCCTTATCATCAAAAGATATAAGCCAGGGGCATAATGATCATTCCGTATAAAAAATTCCTTCCCCTTAAAATATCCCGCATTAACTTTCATACCTGAAGCATTGTATAAAAAGTATTCCCCATTCTGAATTTCCCGGCCTGTCAAAACCCTTGAGGTGCTTTTAACTGGATTCGGGCTGATCAGGGCATGTGCTTTATTTTGAAAATCCCCCGTACCCTGGTAATTTGGATTCCAGACATGTATTATCTTATGGGTGAAAGGTTCCGTATCGTTGGAAAGAGGTCCGTTGGTGGCCAGGTAAATGCTCCCGTCAGGCGAGATGCAGATGTCCCTGAGGCGCCCCCAGTAATTATTGAACCATTCCTTCACATTATCCACCGCACTGCCTGTGGCGTTCATTTCCAGTTCATAGATCCGCTTGTTTTTTAGGGTTACCAGCAATATACTGCCGTCCCATTCGGGGATAGCCGGAGAATCATACCAGACTATATCTGCCGGAGCGATGGTTGGTGTCCATGCTACCAGAGGCTCCTTCACATCATGAGCCTGGCAGAAAGTGATTTCAGCAGGGAGGTTACAAAAGCCCTGCACATCGGGCCAGCCGTAATTCCTGCCCTTATCAATAATATTCACTTCATCATCGTTGGAAGGGCCGTGTTCTGAGCTGTAAATCGTATCGTTCGGAGCCTGCATAAGTCCCTGCGGGTTTCTGTGTCCGAATGACCAGACAGGGCTGCCTGGAAATGGATTGTCATCAGGAATACTTCCATCCGGATTGATCCGGAGGATCTTCCCGTTCAGACTCTGCAGGTCTTGCGGGGCAGCCTGGTTAAGGGCATCACCGGTAGTGATGAAAAGTTTATTGTTTGCATACAAAAGACGGCAGCCGTCATGGTTTACATTTCCCGGAATCCCGTCGATTAAAACGCTTTCATTGACCAGTTGTGATCCGTCATATTCGAAGCGGGAAACTCTTTCAGTGAGATTCCCTAAATTCAGATATGTATAAGCGATATAAACATAAGGTGTATCTGCAAAATGCGGGTGCAGTTTCATTCCCAGCATCCCCGATTCACCGCTCTGCTCTACCACCGAAGAATAATCCAGGATGACATGCTGTGTGCCGGTCTGAGGATTTATCCTGCTTACCCTGCCAAAGCGTTCGGTAACCCAAAGCATATTGTCGGGGCCCCAGAGCATTTCCCAGGGGACATCCAGGCCGCTGATCACTGTTGAGGTGTCAACCGTCGTTTGTTCAAGTGTGACCTGCGATTCTACTTTTGAAAAGGGGAGGATAAATAGAAATGATATAATAATCAGGCTTGTATATTTTTTCATCTTATTCTTTTTCTGAAAAACAAATAGATAAAGGCAAAGGTTCAGATTGTTTAAGGATGAAACAGAAACAATGTTGAAGGTTTAATGAAATAATGAGAGATTATTAATTATGAATGTTAAATGATTAATGATCAATACTTTCTCCGTGTAATAAAAAAAAGTATCACGTTTGCAGCCTTTTTATTTGTTTCATGGAGAGTCACGGAGATTTTCACGGAGGACCACGTAGGGGGAACATGAAATATTAAATATTATATAGAATATTGAAAATTGTATAAGGATGAATGAGATGACTAAAGACTAAAGACTAACGACTAACGACCAACGACCAACGACTAACGACTAACGACCAACGACCAACGACTTCCAACTAAGGACCTGGGATTTGGAATTTTATCAATTATTGAAGCATGAAGGTTGAAAACGATCTTTTCAGCTTTAATTTTGTTCCAACTATATCAAGTCATTAAAAATGAAAACAAAAACATTTTTTGTATTCCTTAGGACATTCAGTATAATATTTCTGATAAGCATTTTCTACTCAGGGCTTTCTGCCCAGCAGAGCGTTGAGGAACTGAAAAATAAAAACGGGGAAGGTACGGAAGTACAGTATCTGCTTTACCTCCCTCAAGGCTACCAGGCCGATGGGGCAGCCTGGCCCATGATACTTTTTTTACACGGGTCGGGGGAAAGGGGAACCGATATTGAGATCGTGAAGAAAAACGGCCCGCCAAAACTCATCGCCGAAGGCAAACAATTTCCATTCATAATTGTATCACCGCAATGTCCCGAAGGTATGCGCTGGTCGGTGGATACGCTTAATGACCTGCTGAATTCTGTGGTGGCAAAATATAATGTCGATACGAACCGCATCTATCTCACCGGGCTGAGTATGGGCGGATATGGAACCTATGCGCTGGCGATGGCCTATCCTCATCGTTTTGCTGCGATAGCCCCTGTTTGCGGAGAAGGCGACCTGACCAGGGCTGAAGTTCTGAAAGATACACCTATCTGGGTGTTTCACGGAGAAAAAGACAATGTGGTGCCTATAGAAACGGATATATTGATGGTCCAGATCTTAAGGAATATGGGAAATCCCGTGAAATTCACAACTTACCCCAATGTAGGGCACGATGCCTGGACACCTGCATATAATAATCCCAAATTGTACAAATGGTTCCTGAAACATAAAAGGAAACCAGTAAAATAAAGCCTGGCAGTTTTCTACTTAAGCACTTTATATTGCAGATGCATATCCTGGTTACTTTGTTTTTCCTCTTTGATCAGCTCCAGTTTTATTGGCTTATCGCCCGTCTGAAGCTGACTGAAGAGCCGGGGTTGTCCGGTTCCGGTGATTACAGGGGATATCATGAGGCTGATTTCATCTACCAGGCCTTCCTCAAGCAATAAGCGGTTGAGGGTGCCGCCGCTGTCGGTCAGTACAACATCACATTGATACTTTTCATGAAGTAATTCCAGGACCTGACGGAAATCTATATTGTCTTCACCGGCATAAATAATCTCATAATTCCTTTCCATGAGGTAACGGGCATAATTTTCCGGAGTTTTGGCCGAAAGTATCATAATTACATCCTTGCAGTATTCTAAGCGCCTGAAAACGTGTACTTTTCCCATGAGCCTGCCGGAAGTGTCAGGAATGACCCAGTAGGGCCTGTTATCATTTTCAGTTATACGGGGTTTAATGAAGTCACTCTCCTTTTCTTCGGGAACCCCATCACTGTACATTTCAATGCCTGAATTAGCTGTGGCAGAGCCAACCAGTTTAGCGTCGGGATTAAAGGTTCCTGCTATTGCATAATAGTTTTCCAGGTCCACCGTAAACCCGGTAACAGCCCCGTCAAGGCTTATTACGTTGTGAATGATCGTCTTAGGAAGCATAAACGTTAATTATTGAAGATTGAAGAATCAAGATGGAAAATTGCAAATAACTTATAGACTTAACACTTAACAGGAAGTTTTGTTAACTGATAGGAGTAAAATTCATACAGGGTCCTGATTATTTTGAGATCAGGATCTTACCGCTGGAATTCTCAGATCCTGTGCTGAGTTTATAAATATAAATGCCATTGCTTAGATCGGGGGTGGAGAGAAAGAGCTCAACTTGTTCATCTTTCATGGCATGGCCCTGTATTGTTTTGATTTTTTCCCCCTTCACATCGCTGAGCAATAATTCCCAGTTGCCACTGGAAGGCATTTGGAAATTGATCCTGAAGCCATCTCTTGAGGGATTGGGAGCTATCTTTACCTCCATCGGAGGAAGGTCGGTTGCATCTTGTATACCTGACCAGCCCTTGGGGAAAAAGTATTCCAGCGGGCTGTCGATATTAGCTCTCCAAAGCCCCCAGCTGCGACCCTCATGCAGTTCCTTCCATTCCAGATCATAACCTGTTTCAGTCAGGCTGTCCCTGAAGTCTCTCATATTTTGAAAAATATCATCATAAGAACCCCATAAGGAATACCAGCGGATATCTTCATAGGACCCTTCGGTCACCAGTTTAAAAGCTTCAAAGTCATTCGGCAGGAAAGCAGCGGAATGGAGCCCGCAATTGCCAAATATATCCGGGTGATTATAGGCTATCAGCGCCGAGACATTCCCTCCGTATACTTCGCCAAGTATAGCCCTTCCGCGGGCCGATTTAACGGTAGCATAAACACTGTCGATGTATGGAACAAGTGCGTTCACAATATAAAGCCGGTAAACATTCCTGAGGGTCCCTGCATATTCTGCATTCCTGTTATTAGGTTTGATGAAAACTGCAATAAAAGGATCGGTCATTCCTGCGGCGATAATATTATCCATTACATTTTGAGCGCTTCCCAGGTCAAGGTATTCGAAACCATCCTGGAAATATGCAGTTGGGTAGCCGCCGGGGTATGAAGGTGAATAAGCGGGGGGAAGGTATATTTTGGCCTGGTGCATATTCGAAGAATCAGGGTTGCCGATAGTGTCCTGGATAATAATACCATGCGGGATGTCAGCATTATACGATATTTCCCAGGGCTGAACATATCCAGACATGGCCAGTTCTGAGTTCGGCCCGGTGCTTCCCCATACCTGGTTTGGGTTCAAGGGGTCAAGTATCCAGCTACTACTGTTAAGAATAAATTTATAATCCAGCCTGGCATCGTTTTCGAAAATTTTCTGAATGTACCAGAAATCGGTTCCTTCTGCCTGGCTGAGGGTTTCGGGGATGAGCCCCCACATATTGAAATCACCGGCCAGTTGCAGGGTGGAGGCTTCTCCCCGGTATATGAAGTTTGCCGTATCTCCCTCTATATAAGGAATTCCCAGGGGTGTTACCAGATTCATGAAACTGTCCACCGCCGCCATCTTATCATCTGAGTTTTCGAGTGAATCCAGGTGGGTGATAAAGGATGTGAAATTCTGGGCCCGGGAAGATCCCAGTATCATCACCACTGCCATTGAGAGGAGTAGCTTTTTCATGCTATGTGATTTTCAGGTCATTTTTTGGAAATCAATTTATCGAGTGAATATTTACCTGCACCAAACAGGAGCAAGACCAGGAAAGCGGCCAGGTAGAGCAGGGCCAGCTCCTTTTTTGCAAATGGCTGATGCATTTGTATTATGGCGATAATAACCGACATGTTTATAATCAAGGGTACAACAGCCCAGCGGGTTCCAAGTCCTAAAATCACCAGGATAGAGCAGCCGAACTCAGCGAAGACTACCAGCCCCAGGCTAAGGCTTTTCCCAACGCCGAGAGGATCGGAAAAATGGTTGGCAAGTTCCAGAAAGTTTATAAGCTTTGGATAACCGTGCCTGAGCATCATACCCCCGAAAGCCAGTCGCTGTATAAGTAATGCTATACTGGGCAGGGTCTTGTGTTTGCCGGAATGGAATAGAATGTTTTTCATGTTTAATCCTGGTAAGTAAGATCAAATATAGTGAATTTTGAATGAGAGAAAAACCTAATTATCCGTTAAAAAATCGTTAATTTGCAGACTCTTAAAACCAATTTTAATGAAGCAGAGAATTATCAGGTTATCTATATTCCTCATCCCTTTATATATGTTTTTTTTCCAGGCTTGTAAGCATGAACCGGGCTACCTGAGCGATCCGACGATTATAAGTGTTTTCAATTGCAATCCTGATACAGTGTACTTTCAAAATGAAGTATTGCCCCTTCTGCAGTCCAGTTGCGGTGTTTCAGGTTGTCATGATCCGGCTTCATCAGAAAACGGAGTGGTATTGACCGATTATGTTCATATCACAAAAACGGGGCATGTCAAAGTCGGTAATCCAAAAGGGAGTTTGCTATATAAAGTGCTGAATAAAACGGGAGAAAGGCATATGCCTCCTACTTCCCAGCAGCAACTTACTTCTAATCAGAAAGATCTTATTTACAAATGGATAGATCAGGGGGCATGGAACCTGCTTTGCGTAAATGAAGCCTGCGATTCGACGAATTTTACTTTTTCCGGAGCGGTTTGGCCGACACTTCAGATAAATTGCGTAGGTTGCCACAGCGGATCTAACCCGGGGGCAGGAATTTTACTGACAGATTATCAGCATGTTTCAGGCATCGCTACGGATCCAAAGTTTTTGGGAGGGATTACCCATATCGCACCTTATGTTTTTATGCCGTATAATGGCAATAAGCTATCGGATTGTAAAATAAAACAGATCCAGGATTGGATTGATGCAGGGACTCCCAATAATTAGAATATCAGTTTGATAAATAAAGCCTAAGGCAGGCTCTTGTTTATTTGATAAGTTTCACCTGAACGGCAGATGCTCCTTTAGGTCCCATTTCTACTTCGAAGCTGACGAGGTTTCCCTCTTTAATTTCCTCGATTAAATTATTTATATGCACAAATACGCTTTCCTTAGTTTCCAGGTCCCTGATAAAACCATAGCCTTTGGAATCATTAAAAAAGGTCACGGTTCCCTTTCTTATGGGATCATAGTTTTCTCCGGAATCACGGTTTGGTACGCCAATTTCAATATCCTCTAATTTAATTTCCGTCTTTTTCTTATTAGGGTCGGGAGGAGTAGAAGAAATCATTCCATTTTCATCAACATAGGCAATCATGTCGTCAAGACTGCTTTTTTTATCGATGTCTTTCCTGGCCAGCCTTTTCTTCTCTTTATCCTTCCTCTTTTTTTCTTTTTTATTTCTGATGTCTTTCTTGTTATATGATTCCTGCGATCTACCCATAAATTAATTTGATTATATATTTAAAATTCCGATATTATTGCGACTCAATGTAAATAATTTTACAAAAAAAGCATATTTTTTCCTTTTAGACGACATTAATTTGCAATCTTAGCTTCCGTGCTAAGCCGCCATGCAAAGTTAAAATCTTTTAAAGCCTTACGGTTCAGGCTTCCAGGCCTAATCGACACAATATCGAAAACTGATTCCGGTACTGATTTAATTTTAATAAATTGCCGGTTCTGGTCCCGATTCAGGCCTCATCTTCTTTCTGGGCCTGAAGGTATTCTTTTTTCAAATCTGCAAAAACTGCACTTACTGTTGTAATCTCCGTAAGTTTTCCCGCTTTTGCCCCGGTAAAGGCGAAACCCTCTTCGAAATTACCTTTATAGGCTGCCAGAAGGGCATCTCCTATACAATAAGTAGTGGTTTTAGGGTCACATGATTTAATACAATTGAAATGGCAGCTAACCGGCCTTTTTTTGCCGTCCCTGGCATCCTGCAGAAACTGGTTAAAGATGGCCCTGCCTGGCATACCAACCGGGCTTTTAATAATTTGTATGTCTTCATCCCTGGCCTTTATGAAAGCATTTTTAAATTCAGGGGATGCATCGCACTCTTTAGTACCGATAAAACGGGTTCCTAATTGCACGGCATTTGCTCCCAGTTTCATAATATGATATATATCCCTGCCGGAAAAAATACCTCCTGCGGCAATCACCGGAATGTCTTTATCATATTTTTCCTTCATATTTTTACTTACTTTCAAAACGTCGCCGACAAGGTTTTCCAGTTTATTGCTTTCTAATTGCAAATCTTCTTCCTTAAATCCCAGGTGGCCGCCTGCCAAAGGGCCTTCGACAACAAAAGCATCGGGCAGATAATTGAAATTTTGCTGCCACTTACGGCATATTATGGAAGCTGCCCTCGCAGATGACACTATAGGTACCAGTTTCGTTTTGGTACCATTCACCAGATATTTTGGCAGGTCCAGAGGCAATCCTGCTCCCGAAAAAATGATATCTATACCTTCATCAACGGCCGTCACAGCCATATCGGAGAAATTTGTCAGGACCGTCATAATGTTCACTCCGAGTATACCTGAACTTTTTTGTCTGGCTTTTTTTATCTCTTTGCGTAATGCATCTATATTGCATTTTCTGAAACCTGAATTTGTATCGTCCCCGATAAGCCCTATGCCTACTGTCGAAATGACGCCGATCCCACCCATGTTGGCAACTGCCGATGCAAGCCCTGATAAAGAAATACCAACACCCATTCCTCCCTGAATGATTGGAATGGGTATGGTAAGATCTCCTATATTAAATGATCTCATCAGTTATAAGTTTAAATTTAATCGACTGATGTAACTTTTAATAAAATCCAGCTTTAATTTGCTGTTTTAACGTTGAAAGCAACCAGGCCTTTTTCGCCTTGCTTTACTTCGAAAACTACCTGCTGTTCGGCAAGAAGTCCACTGTATTTATTATCGATGCCGGTACGGTGAACAAAAATGTCATCGCCGTTTTCTGATTCAATAAAGCCAAAACCTTTGTCTTCATTGTACCACTTTACTTTTCCTTTTGTCATAATGTATTATAGTGATATATTTTAATAACTTTCTTTTCTTGGTTTGGCTTCGTTTACAGTAATATTCCTGTTTTCAAATGAAGCGCCATTCAATTCTTGTATTGCTTTATTTGCTTCATCCTGATCTTCCATGGTAACAAAACCGAAGCCTTTACTTTTACCACTGAATTTGTCGGTAATAATTTTAGAAGAAGCCACAGCTCCGTATTCTTCAAATATTCCACCTAAGTCATTTTCATCTACCTTGAAATCAAGGTTTCCTACATAAATGTTCATTATAGTATTATTTAAATGTTTATATTTTAATAACGTGACCCGCTCTCTTGTCATAGAAAATCTAAATTTTCGAGCTTCTTACCATTAAAAGTTGATTAATTGCAATAAGGCTGGCTAAGGATGACTTTCAAATGAATCCGTTGTTAAAAAGTTAAAAAACAGGATCTTAAATGGTAAACAGTGATGAATTATCCTAAAGAGGGGAATTCTTATTCAAATGCACAATTTCTTAATTCTGTAATTGCATCAAAGGTAATCATTTATTTTGATAGTATCATATTTAATCTGGTTTTTAGCAGATTAAACCCGATATTTCCCTTTCGGCATACTTTTTATTTACATAAGCAGCCAGACGCTCTTCCCCATTTGCCGCAGATATTTTCCTGGTGAGATGTTGCAAGGCTATCAAACTATCTTCCAATTCATTCAAAATGCTTGATTTGCTTTCCTGGAATTTGTCTTTCAAATCATTAAATAAGTTCAGATAATAAGTAATCCCGTCTTCAAGGTTCTTTTCAAAATTCATTAAATATTTTTCCTGCTTATTCGTCATTGTGACTTTAGTTTCCTCTATCTTATTTTTCAGATACTCAATATAGATCTTCAATTCCTTGATAAACATATTAGGGCGATCGGTCCGGCTGATTACATTTGCCCTGCCATAAATATGGTCGATCATTTCCTTCAGACTAATTTTTTTTGAGAAATATGCCAAATTCGGACCGGGGCAAACCGAAACACCTTCGCCTTCAAATTTAGTATCCATATTATTTACAAGTAAGGCAGATGTACCTAAACCCACGCAAAGACAAGACTTGTCGGTGATTTTATCAAACCTGGTCCTATACTCTTCCGGAGAAAGATCTTCATTATCCAGCTCTTTCAGTTTTAAATACTGGTATTGGCGGGAAGCAGTACAAAGTGGTCTGTCAGTAAACTCATCGCTCGATACGAGAAATTTCTTCTGGCAAACGCTGCCCGGCCTGTCCTTCATGACCAGGGCCATTTTTTCAATATCCTTCGTGTTTCCGTGGAGGCTATTAAAGGGCACGCCCAGAGGGGATATATTACTTAGATAAAGATCTTTTTCTTTGGCTTCCATTAATTTTTGAAGCGTGATATTATCAACCGTGGTGGCTTCGGGTACCAACAAGAAAGGACTGCCCCAGCCAATTGAATCCAGATTATAATGCTCAAGCAGGAACTGATGTTCTTCAGCCGTTCCAACGCCGCCCTGGGCAGTGACTTTAATAGGTAGCGCAGTTTCAGGTATAGGTCGGTTTTTGCCAAAAAGAGCTACCACCAGAAGTTCATGTGCCGATTTTATCAATTCTTCCCGTTTTTCCTTGAACTCAGCCAAAATGGGGCCCATCAGGTAGCCATCAGTTGCAAAAGCATGCCCTCCGCAATTTAGTCCCGATTCTACCCTGTATTCCGAAACCCAGAGACCTTTCTTAGCCAGGTACTTTCCCTGTATAAGGGCGGATCTGTAATCACTTACTTTTAAAATAATTTTCTTCTTTATTTCTCCGTTTTGATCCGGATAAAAATCCTCAAAATGTTCTAAATAAGCATATAAACTGGGACTCATGCCGGCCGAAAATACGATGGATGATTTCAAATCACTCTGGGCGTATCCCCTGAGAGCTGCATGAGCATCATTGTATTCAACCGGTAATTTCTCTCCGTGCAGGTAATTTTCCTTATCAACCTTGGTCATGATATTTACATCAATGCTGCCAATGGATAAGTTTTCCTTTATCCAGTTGCGGACCTCATTTAAATTGGGGAATTTTTCGCTTAAATTTTTGAATTCCTGTTTAATAGAAGAAGAGTCGGGCAGCATGTTGAAGTATTCTTTTATCTCCTGGCCTTTTTCAAGAGCCGCATTTTTAAATTCTTCAAACTTCTGTTCAACAAGCTTATTTATTAAGTTCAGATAGGAAGTGATCCTTTTTGCCCTGAAGTCTTCAATTTTCTCAGTGATCTCGATATAGGGCATTTCAAATTTTTCACAATACATCTTTCTTAGCTTTTCAAGAAGCATATCGTCTACTATCGAGATAACAGAGTCTATGCCGTACTGTGAAACTTTTAAAGGAGAGTCAACTGTAAATGCGATTCCCATGACTGGGATATGGAAAGAATGTGCTTTGATCATTTCTATGTGCAGTGTGTTTTTAGTTTTCTTTCAAAAAAAGCGTATTGAATCCCACATTTTTTAAAAGAATGTGTAAAGGTACTACTTTAATTTTTTGGTGAATTTTATTCCTTAATAATGGGATGATTTGTGGGTCCGCTGGGATGAGTGCTACAATTCAGGGGCGAAT
>CAWBCI010000079.1:0-132624 GCA_963787195.1 uncultured Bacteroidales bacterium | reverse complement strand
CGCTTTGGTCCTCTATGCCCTCCTATTTGGGGGATATTTAGTGGCCATAAGCATCGCTTCCATTATTGTACTTCGCTTTGCGCAGGGCCTGACCTGGGGATTCACAACGGTTTCAGGATCAACCATTGCGGTGGATATAATCCCGCTGACAAAGAGGGGACAAGGAATAGGATATTTCGCACTCTCCACCACTCTCGGGATGTCGGTTGGCCCCATTATCGGGATCTTTGTTGCCAACCACCTTGGTTTCACAGCCATGTTTGTTTCGGGATGTTTTATCAGCCTGGCCAGCCTGGGCTGTGCCTATGCGATTCATTTACGGAAAAGGTTTATAGTCGGAAAACATATCCGTTTATCCTGGAGCAGCATGTTTGAAAAGACTTCCATCCGGCCTTCTCTGAATGTGCTTGATAACCATGAGTTCATATGGCGCCCTCTTATCTTTCATCGCACTTTACGGAAAGGAAATCGGAATCCGGAACACCTCGCTTTACTTCCTGATCTTTTCAATCGGTATAGGGGCGGCGCGCCTCACTACCGGTAAAGTATTTGATAAAAAAGGCCCCGGAAGGATCATCACTTTGTGCCTCATACTGCTTATCATCGGATTTCCTATGCTGGCCATGGCAAAAGGCCCCGTATTGTTCTTCCTTTCGGCTATTATCATAGGATTTGGCAACGGAGTCATATTTCCGACCTTCTCATCGATGGTCAATAATATTGCAGGTTCCGATCACCGGGGAGCGGCCAATTCAACTCTTTACACAGCGATAGACCTTGGGATGGGTTTCGGTATGATCATGGCCGGTTTAATAGCCCAGCATATCTCCATTTCCGCGATCTTCTGGATAAGTACCCTGGTGAGTCTGGCCGGATTATTATTCTTCAGGTTTTTTGTTCTGAAGTTTTACGACAGTCATTTCAGGAAAAGAGTTTAAGGCTTGATTCTGGAAAAGGAAAGCTTAAATGCAGAGCACCGGGATATTTATAGTAGTTATGATAATGAGAAACATCAAGAGGTGCAGAGCACCGGGATATTAAACCAAAGCCTTAAGATCGTCTTGAAACATTCAAGATTGTCGGTGTTGTGAACCTTGACAGTGGATTTTATTAAAGACTGATTCCAGATCGCGCTGAATCATCGAAATAATTATTAAAACAGGGATTACTTTTCTTGTATTATTTGTTTTTCCACTAATTTCACCCTCATTGGAAGACCAAGAAAATAATATAAATCTCAAATTTTCAAAATTTTTTAATAGAATTTCATACATGTAAAAAGTTATTTCCTTATATTCGGTGCTGAATAGAAATCTAATGGTTTTAATGACCCATGAAGAATTTAGATTACAAATTCAAGCCGGTCTTCTTAAAAATCTTTGCGATCTTGGCTTTAATATTATTATCAGGGATATGCAATTATTTTCTATTATTATTTAATGATAGAAAAATAAAAAAAATTAATTCCTATATAGATATATAAGAGTAGAATTATTTGATACTCTCAGAAAATAATCCATGGGAAGAAAGTTTTAGTTTTTAAGAGGTGGAAAAGACAGATATTGATGCTTTCTTTAACTAATTGTTACTGCCACACGCTCGCATATTACTCTTCATATCTGTATTGTTTGGTCGAATCATATAAATTTTTGGCTATTAGGTGTTGAATAATGGATAACTATCGTGGATTAGATTAAATCAATCAGAATTTGGCAACATTACACTATTAATTTTTTAGAACTTTCCTAAAAATATTATAAATATGAGTTAATAATCATATTATGGGACATTTTATGTATTAAACATATTTCAAAATAATTTATCAATATTTAAGCTTTTTTATTATGAATATAAAGATTAATTCAACAATAGGCTGTATTTTATTAATTATTTTAACAACAGGCTGTTCAAAACAATATCCGGAACCTAAATGGACATATTCTGACGTAGACATCCTTGGAATACCTCCTCAACAATTAGATCATATTGATATTGATATTTACATTGATGCTACCACATCTATGCAAGGATATGCCGTTAATACAAATTCAAATTATAGTGATTTCCTGGACCAATTAGAAACCAGTTCAATATCTGCATGGAAAAAAGCTGATACAAAATATTTCAAATTTGGGCAAAAGATTAAACAAATAGATCGTTCAGAATTTTTATCCGCAAAAAATACTTCAAAATTCTATAATGAACAAGGTATCTTTCTAAAGACATATATTGACAGTGTTATTGTTCATACCGATACTAAAAGACTTAGTGTTCTTATAACAGACTTGTTCCAGGATGAAGGGGATGTGAATATCATGGTTGAAAAGATTAAAGAAAAGTGCTTCGCCAGAGGAGTAATTCTAGGCATAATAGGTATAAAGAGTGCTTTTAAAGGAAAAGTTTTCGATGTACCGGCCTATCCGCATGGATATTCTCTTAATACACAAGAGAGACCGTTTTACGCTATTGTGTTTGGAAATGTGGGTAACATGGAATTATTATTCGAATCTTTAAAGTTAAAGCCCTTTGTTAAAGAAAATCATTTTCTAATCTTTTCACCATATATTATTAAATCGTTTGACGTGGGCTTAAAAAAAACCAAAGAATCAAAATTCGTAAATAAAAAAGCAGCTCGTAACCCAATTAAAAATTCATTTGATTTCAGCATGAAATCTTCAGGTAATGAAGCTAATTTCAACTTAGAAGCAAATATTATTAAAAATACACGGTGTCCTGATTTTATTCCTGAAAACACGGAATTAGTTGCATTTAAAAAATCTTATTCAGAATTATCAAAAGGCATAAATTCTGATAGTATCCCAACAAATGATTTGTCAATAGAAAATATTCAAATGGAAGGTGATAAACTCTCGGCAACGCTTATTCTGAAAAATACAAATGAGGCAGGCAATTATTCATATTTAATATACCTTAAAGCAAATCAGCTGAATGGATTGAAAACTCCCGACTGGATTAAAGAATTTTCGACAAATAATCCCCAAATTAATACCCCATCTGCTAGCCTGACATACAACCTTGAGAAATTCACAAATTCCCTTCTTGTTGCGAATGCATCTATAACTCCAACATATATATTAAAGTTTTATGTAAACATTTATAAACGATAAAATAATTCTGGTATGAACAAAAGTCCTATAAATTATCTAGTAACGATAGCACTTGGTGCAATCATATGGGTTGTAACAGCCATTTTCATTGGTGGTTCCTTTTCTGAATCTTTAATGCTTTCAATTTCAACGCCCGAAGAATTTCTAGCTAATTTTAGAATAATGCTGGGCATTGCTGTGAGCTTAAGTATGTTAAATTGTTTGATTTGGTATTATTTTGGAAATCTAAATTCAACATCGGGTAATCTAGGTAAAGCTAAAAGAATATGGTGGGGCCAGTTTATTTCCGAAATTATTATTTCGGTGGGCATTTTATTGATTTTAGTATTTATAAACCTTTCTGAAGGAATTCTAACTAAAGACTGGCTCATCACTTATGCTTTAGTCTCTTTGCTAACATGGTTTTATTTTTGGTTTAGCACTTTTTTAATGTCTCCCAGAACTGTGGTAAACATTCCTCTTTTTAAATAAATATAAAAATTTAGTTATGTCTAAAAACTTTCTTATTGGAATTGGTGGAACCGGAGCAAAAGTTATTGAAGCCACTTTATATATGTGTGCAGCTGGATATGGGCCAGACGAATTATCAATTTTTTTGATAGACCCTGATAAAGGTAACGGAAATCTCATAAGAACAATTAAACTAATTTCTAAATATCTTGAGTGCCGTAAGGCTTTTAAAAGTGCAAATTCTGATACAAAATTATTCAAAACAGATATTAAAACGCCAGCTGAAGACAAAGATAGAGTTTGGAATATTTTTAATACAACCGATGCCACCCTTAAAGATTGGATTGGTGAGGAAGGTATGCAAGGATCAGAAAAGGATTTAGCAAATATTTTATTTTCTAAACTTGAATTGACAACCCAACTGAATGAGGGCTTCAGAGGTCACCCAGCTATTGGCTCAGTAGTGATGACAGAAATACCTGATAATGAGTTGCCATTTAAAATGTTATGGGATGTAATGCCTGACAGTAAGGCTTTTGATATAAGGGTGTTTTTGGTAGGTTCGGTCTTTGGCGGCACAGGTGCAGCAGGATTTCCTACACTAGGGCATGAAAATATACTGAAATACAATAATAGAAAAAATACATTTACGAAGGATGATAAAGGTGAGAATCTAAGCAGAGTATTGTTGGGCGGAGCCTTAGTTTTACCTTATTTTAAAGTGGTAAAAGATGATAAAGTTCCAGGGATGTATGTTACTTCGAATGATTTTCCAATTGCTACAAAAGCAGCATTGGAATTTTATAGCACGAAAGATAATCTGGGATTTGATCAGATATATTTATTTGGCGATTCAATTGCTCATAAAGTTGGTGAATTTAGTGTTGGTAGTTCCTCTCAAAAAAATAATCCACATTATATTGAGGTTGTTTCAGCCCTTGCAGCCTTTGATTTTTTCGACCAGCCATATAATGCGAATAAGCAAGAACCGATGTATTTTATTGCAAAAAGAGATACTGATATAATTGATTGGTCTAATTTACCATTCACAAGGGATAAAGAATCTATAGCCAATAAAAGAGACGAGTTTAAGAAATTAATTACTAGTATGACGCTCTTTTCATACGTTTTTGTTACTTATATAAATTCGATACGAAACCCTGAAAATGATTCAATAAACGAACCGGAATTTTTACTCGAATGGTATAAAAGTAATTTTAAGCATAAGCAAACTTTATTCTCAAAATTTAAAAATAAAGAAGATGAAATTCGTTTGAATATAAGAGAATCATTGAACAAATCTGTTCTTGATGAATTTTCAGAATTTTCAGACGACTTTTTAAAATGGATTACTGCTCTTGATGGTTATTCAAATGTTAATTTAATTGACAAAAATCAAATAGCAAACGGAGACCAATGGAAAGATCCATTCAACCAACCTTTTGTAGGCTTTCTTTTGAAGGAAAATTCCCAAAAGAAAGGTTGGACAAGTTTTGTTAATGAAGGCATCAATGATTCCCAAATTAATAAAACTATCCAAGAAAATACTAAGATATTTTCTGCAGCCAATAGATTAATAAACCTTATTTATGAAGGTTCGAAAAAATTTGTTGAAAAAAATTACACTATAAATTAATTGATTTAAATACTTTCAGATATGGAAGATCATCTTTATTTACCGGAATTAACCGTTGATAAAAAAATAACTTCGCCAAGTGTTTCCGGATTTTGGAAAAATGATTCCAGAATGATTTTACGAGGTATAAGTGATGCCATTGTGATAGGTGAAAATATGCAGGGAGTTTCCTCAATACCGGATATTTGGGCCAGACCATTGATGTTTCAAAATTTCCTTTTATCGGTGTATAAAAAATTAGATCCCAAGATTCCGGATAAAGATAGAAAATCTCTAAATTCACTTGAATTAAGAACTTTTCAGGAATGGAAAGGCTTGTTAAGCTTGTTAGCTTTATCTCAAACAAAACTTAAATACGACAATATAGAAATGCTTTCTTATCAACTTCCTCCTGTAATGAAGGATCTGAAAGAAGATAGGTTTTCAAAAGCGCTTAGGACACTGGCCCCCTCACCGATTAAGTTAGAAAAAGGTCAGGAATACGAATGGACAAATACTATAATTATTAAATATCGCAAAATTGCAGTTGGAGCATTTTCCCCATCAACTTTGGTCTTTTCTGCGAGCGATTATAATGAAGAATTTAAAAAGCAGTTTGCTCAGAAAGCAGGTAAGTCGAGTGATTTATTGGATGTAGAGGGTTATTTATGCCCCCCTAAAAATGATAATGATTTATTGGCCATTGGTGAGTGGTTAACAAAATTGACAAGAATGCTGGGGGGAGACGATAAAGTAGAACCCCAAATAGACCCCTTGCTTAATTTAAGGGATGAAAATAACGAAACAGATAAAATAATTGCAACTACAATAAAAGTATTACTGGAAATTTGGCTAAAGGAAATTAAAACAAAACTTGGTAAAGAAGATGAGGAAATTGATTCAAAAAGAGTAAAAATATCAGATAAGATATTAGGTTTTAAAGAAAATAATGTTCCAACTTTCTTAAAGAATTACAAAATATATGAAGTACTACTTAAACCACTAATTCCTGAAGACGATAATGAAGTTGATAAATCAGATATTCTACTTGATTTTAAGAGAAACAAATGCCGGTATAAAGAAAAGATAATAAATCAGATAGTTTTAATTTCTGATCAGCTGTATGCTGAAGATTATCGATTGTGGGGGATACAGTATAGTGCACTAGGAGATAAGATTACTGAAATTATTGAAAAGTATTTTTCGGATATTGAAGGGGTTGGTCAGGAAATAAAAGGAAAAGTTGAGGCATCTGTAAACCTTGTAAAAGACGGTATAATATGGATACGACCGGAATTGTATTTCTTAACAGATACTTTACTTACCGCAAAAAATGATGCATTTATTTTAAATAATGGAGAAGGTGAATTCAATTCCCGGAAAACACAATACATTTTGCCTTTTAGAAAAGAAATCCTTGATTTTTTCACCCCTGAAAATATTAAGGATAATCTAAACCCTCGATTTGAAGTAGATGGCAATAAAATTACTTTTCATTTCAAATTACCTGTTAAGAATGGGGATCCGATTTCAGTAAAAAAATCATATCGTAAGAAAGAACCTAAAAATGGTGAGGGAACAATAATTGAAACAGAAGTTCCAGTTATAGAATTATTCCCAGATTATTTGGAAAATTGGAGAAGATACTATCTGTTTCAAAGTCATGTTGACCAGTTTTCAGTTGTACCAATAAATGCAGAATTGGAATTTACTAAACAGCAAAGAAAATATAGTGTTGAAATTAATAAAGTAAATCAAAAAGTTAATATTATAGAAATTAGCGGCGATAAAGCTTTTCCTGAAGCAATTGAGGTATCAGATGATAAAGGTATTCCTTCAGGATTAATATTATTAAATAAATATTTGAAGGAAAAGGAGGATGATACTGTAGAAAATGAAGAAAAAATATGGCATTCTGTGGAAATTGGGATTGATTTCGGCACTTCTAATACGAATGTTTATTTTTTGCCGGATAATTCAGAAGGAAAAAGGTGGTCTTATAAATTCCCAAAATATCTGAGGCAAATAACCTTAAGTAATGCAGATTACAGGAAAGAAATATTGAACAACTCATTCATCCCCACTCGAAATCACCCACTACCAATACCCACTGCACTTTTAAACAGGAGTGGCTGCCAGGATAGTCCTTCCTTATTATTAGATTATTTCATTTTCTTTACTAAGAGCGAAGATGATTATATTATTCCCCAGAATGTTTATACAAATTTAAAATGGGAATTAGATGAGGTGGATGATATTCAAGGAAAAAGAAAGAGTAATATTAATAATACTGATTGGTTTATTGAAAGCTTGCTCTTTCTGATACTATTAGAAATATCAAGAAAAAGTTGCAGGGAAGTCATAATCAACTGCACTTTTCCTAAAGCATTTTCAGATCATGACAGGACGCGCTTTGGGAAATATTGGGAAATGGCTCTTGAAAAATTGTTATTGAGCGAAAATAGGATTATAGATGAGTATATTGATGGAAAGACTTCCGATTTTAACAAAAATAAACCACAAATTATCGGTCCCTATTTATTGACAGAAGGAATTGCTGCAGGCTATTTTTTCGCTAATCCGGACAAATTTAGCTCCTTCAAAGATAAAAAAGTAAAACCTGCTACACTCGCCGATGGTGCAATATGCCTAGATGTAGGAGGCGGTACTACTGACATAAGTATATGGTGTGGTGGCCATCAAAAAGCCTTATATGACACCTCTGTTCTACTAGCCGGAAAAGAAATCAGTGGTTTTATAAGAAACTCCAGTGATGTTTATAATCTTCTATTTTCCACTAATGGAGTGGATGCACTTAAAGAAAAAAAGGATAGTGAATCTTCTTTTGCTGCAATTTTAAATTTAATATTAAAATCTGAAGAAAAAAAAGTTTATAACAATTTAGTGAAGAATATTGCTCAACCAAGCTTTCAACTACTTCGTAGAACAATTCTACTTGAATTCGGCGCAATAGCTTATTATACAGGGATTCTGTGCAAATCTCAATTTGAGAAACCTGACGGTGCTGAGCTTAAAGCTAAAATTGAGGAAAGGGGTATTAATCTTTATTGGGGTGGAAATGGTGCGAAATTTATCAGCTGGCTTGATTATGGTCAATTTACTGCAAATAGTACTTGTGTTAAATTCCTCAACACTATATTCTTTTACTCACTTAAACTTCATGGCATAAACCCCCATACTAACATACTTCAGTTTTCATCAACTGAACCTAAAAGTGAAGCCTGTGGAGGAATCATAGTTTCCGAAATAAATGAAAGAAATCTTGCTTCTTCCAATGTAAAAACGGTAAATAATAATCAACAAAAAGATGGAAACATCATAGATTTAAACCTTGATATTATCACAGCCACTAGCTCTACGGGTAAAAGTAATATAAGCAACCAATTAGAATTAATCTGCGGTGAAAAAATTGAACTCTTAGACGGGAACTTTATCGAAAGTCATGAGCCTATTAAAGACAACAGTCTTTTTGAAGGCTACAAAACTAAAGTGAAAAACACAACTTTAGGTGAATTGGAACTATTTATTAAATTATTAAATCAAGCATCATTATCTCTTGGATTGTTAAAGCAGGGTAACGAAATAAATCTTGATGATAATAAAAAAGCAGACTTAAAGAGTCATATTTTAAATGAACTTAAAATGATGCAAACCCGGGAGGTTGATAAAAGAAGAATAGAGCCGATTTTTATTCAGGAGGTTAAGAAGTTAATGAAACTAATTTAATATTTTATGCATATTGGAATTGATTTAGGAACCACATTTTGTTGTGTAGCATATATTAGTGAGGGAATTCCCAAAGTTATTCCTGATAACAGAGGTATTGAAAACACGCCTTCAGTTATATGGTATGATGGTAAAAATGCTTATGTTGGTGAAGAAGCTAACAAGAAAAAAACAACCGTATTTTCACCAATATTTGAATACTTTAAAAGAGATATGGGTAAGCCCGTTGAAGATACTCTAGGCAGTCCCAGTAAGGCATCATATGAAGTTGATGGATTGAAATACGGGGCAATTGGATTGTCATCCATCTTATTAAGAAAGTTGAAAAGAGATACCTGGCAGTACTTCAGAAAACATAAATTGATTGAAGAAACTATCAAAGAAAAGGATTTTATTGTTGACGCTATTATTACCGTACCTGCCTATTTTGGTGATGAAGAAAGACAAGCTACAAAATGTGCAGGAGACCTTGCCGGATTAAACGTAATCGGATTAATAAGCGAACCAACCGCTGCCTCTTTAACTTATGGAATATCATTAAATGAAAATAAAAAGATAATGGTGTTTGATCTTGGTGGAGGCACTTTTGATGTTACAATTTTAGAAATTATCAATGGCGATTTTTTGGTTATTGCAACAGATGGAAACACTCAACTTGGCGGTAAGGATTGGGATGAAGTTGTAGTTGATTACTTAAAACAAAAATTTAAGGACTTAACCAACACTGAGATACCTGACGAAAGGTATTGGGATTTACATCAACAAGCTATTCAGTTAAAAAAGGATTTATCAGATAATGATGAAACTACAGCATTTATTTCTGCAAATGGATCAGATGTTGAAATTAAACTATTTAGATCTTCTGAAAATAATTCAAGTATTTTAGATCTTGGCTCCGCCATGAGCCAAGATACTGATGAAAAATTCTATTTTAATCAAAAATGTTCTAATCTTCTTTCAGCATGTTCCTCAAGATGTAATATGGTATTGGAAAAATCAAAATTATCATGGGAAGATATTGATGAGATTGTACTGGCAGGAGGTTCAAGCAGAATGCCTATGGTTCCTGAAATGCTTGAAGATTTATCCGGTAAAAAAATTAAAAAACATCGGGATGGATTCAGTTACGACACTTCAATTGCCATTGGAGCCGCAATTTATGGTCAAAGTAAAGGAAGAATTGTAGATGTTGCTCCTAAAAGTATTGGCATAAAACTAGTTAATAATGAACAGAAAGAATTTATTGATCATTTGATTTTTAAAAACACATCATTGCCGGCAAAAGCAAGAAAGCGGTACAGAACTGATCCGTATGCTATTTTAGAAGTCTTTGAAGGAGAGTCAAAGGAACCCTTCGAATGTGTATTCAGGGGTAAACTGGAACTTGAAAATACAGGTGACAATGCAACAATATTGTTAGAAGTAAATGAAGATGGCATCTTGAAAGTACTTGCAGATTATCAACCGCAGGGAATTAAAGAAACCAGAATTAATGGCAGTGCCAACTGCCCCGAATATCTTAGAGATAAAATTCAAAGTATAACAATCATATCATAATCAAGTTATGACTGATGATTTCAATACAGATAAGGGTAAAATTAGTGGAAAATCCACGAATTCCCCCGAACCTAATGGGAAAATTAAAGGGATATCCACTGACGAGATTTCGCAAGATATTAAAGCTGATAATATAGAAACACATAGGGATTTAAAAGCAATTTCCAGAAAAGATAGAATATCTCAGGTTACAAAAGATAAAGGATTAAAATCTCTTCCTCCGAATTTCGGAGACTCTGATGGAGATTGGAAAATCATTGAGTCCGATAATCTATTTGAAGTTCTTTATCTTGACTACCATCAAATAATTTCAATAAACCCGGAAATTGCAAAAAACAATTTCGCAATCATTGAAATATTCTGGAAAGAAAAGAAGAATTTGTGGGAATCAGGCAGTGTTCAAATCAGAAATTCAATTGAAGATAAATATGGTAAAAACAATCTTTCCAATTGTCTAAAAAAATTAGAGTATGCAATTAGACAATTATCATCAAATCAACTTATTAACGATTATTATTTAAAATTGAAGGAAAAGAGGATGAAGATCGGGGAAGGTAAGTTGGAAGCTCTTTTCAATATGATGCTTAAGGATGGAATAGCAGATCCCAGTGAAATAGAAAATATTTTTGAAGAGGGTTTAAAAATAGATTTAAATGATGAAGAAATTGCTAGTATAATAAAAAAAACACTTGATTCAAAAGAATATGTAGCTTATGGGAATCCCTCAGGCCAACAGTTAAAAGATCAACTTCTTTCTGTTTCATGGATGACAGAGGAAGCATTCAAAATCCAAGAGCTGAAAGACGAAGAAACGAAGAGAAGAGGAAGGGAAATAATCGAAAACAAGCTAGCATACAGCATTGAAGATATAGGTGAAATCCTATTCAATAATGAAGCGGATGCTCGTCAGTATATAAAGGATGGCTTAATAGTAAATTCAATTGATTATTTCAGTCCCGTCAAAGCAAAACAATTTATCGAGATTACAAAGACACAAAAAAATGAATATTTAAGGTACCTCCAAATAGTTTATAGGCTTAATCCGAAATTACCTTATAGATTTTCAAAAAACCTCACTCTTTCACTTGCTGAACTTTGCTCCTTTTTTCTCCAAAATTATAATACATTTAAATTAGGTAAAGAACAATATAAGCAAGGAACGATCGAAATTTGGCTAAAAGAAACTCAAAAAGATAATTATCAGAAATTTGTAAAAATAAGAGACTCTGCTGCAAATGTTGATTTAGCATACCTTGAATTTTTATATACCTTCAACCCAAAATTACCATACCTTTTTGCCGGCAAATACATGGTAAATACTACAGAAGATCTATGTAAGGAAATTAATAAAAATATTGAAAACTGGAAAGAAGGGAAAAAAGAATTATTCAATTCAATGATCCTTGTTTGGTTGAAAACTATTGGAAGAGATCGAATTATAGAAAAATGGAATAAAATTAAAAAGCAGGTTGAAGGAAACGAAAATGTTGGTTTAGAAACATTTTTACACCTTCTTGACAGCAAACTTATTTATCCTGACATTGTAGTCAATAAATCATCTGTATCATTTCCCAAAATCCAGAGTGGTTCTGTAATTGTAGAAAGTTTGTTGTTCGAAAATATTACAAGAGGATATACAGAAGGAGAAGTTTCATTTTCCAATGTACTCGATGGAGTTACCTTATCTTCTGATACTGTCACATTTAATAATATAATCGAAAGTGATAGGGGCGATCAATTGACTATTACAATTGATTCGAGATTAATACAAAAAGGTATTAAATATGATACTACAATTCAAGTTCTTACAAGCAGTGGTCAAAAGCTTGAAATACCACTTTCCATCAAGGTAATCTTTCCGAGAAATGCCTTCATTGCTGAAATTATTAAATATGCAGCCATAATTGCAGCTTTCCTTTCGCTCATCAGACTAATTATATCGGCTTCTATGCCGGATTGGTTAAATCTGACCTACGACTATTTTCTGAATTGGGATAATGCATACACAAAAAATGGAATGTTTTCGGTTTTTGCCTGGGCATTTTTACTCTTTATCACAGGCATATCAGTTGGAGGATATTTTCTATTTAAATATCTTATTTCTAAAAAGACAAAAGTTTCGACAAAAATTAAAAGGAGTCAAATTCATGAACAAATCTAATGATTATTCATAAATTCGCTCATAAATAATGATTCGTTAGCTTGAACATAATTAGAACATATATATTCTTATTATACTTAATTAAATATATAAATAATTTATGAAATTATTTAAAACTTATTCTAAATGAGTAAAGAACGTAAATATGGTTTGATCTTATTGATCATAGGCTTAATAATTTGGTTGATGATAATCGGTTTAGTGAAATTATTTATATTTTTAGGATATAATACCTTTTTCTATTTTGATAATTTAATTAAAATTACTCCATTTAATCCTATAATAATGTGGTGTGTATGGGGGCTATTCATTGGAAGTATAGTAGGAGTGATAATTGCAGTGAAAAAATACCGACTTTCAAGAATTCTAATACTATATCCCATAGGCTTTATTTCTCTTTTAGTAACTATTATGGGATTTATTAATAAACCTGCTGACTACAATGCTACTTTTATAGCCAAACCAGAAAGAAAAGTCATGGTCATTGAAAAAGATTTCTATATACTAAAAGTTGATGCTAATATACGTTCTGGACCTTCTGTTAAATATAATAAATTATTTGTTTTAAAAAAGGGAAATTTAGTTGAACTTGCTCAAAAGGGTTACTTTGACACTGATAATATAGAATGGTATAAAATAAAGATAGATAGTCAGGAAGGCTACATTAGCTCGAGATTGGTAAAGTTTTCTCATACGGGTAATTAAATTAATATTTTAGTTCCTATTCCTAAAATTGATTGATATACTTTTCCTTCATGATCAAGAGTCAATGATATGCTTTCGTATTTCAATAGAGTTTTTTTCCACATCCAACCTATTAAACTTTCCTTTTTCTTCATTTTTCAATAGTAATTATCTAATTGCATTAATCTTCAACAAAGTATCTTTTACTATCTTTAACAAAACTTCTTTAAAGTATTTTTATGTCAAACGAATTCAGAATTGCCAGGTCTTTCATAAATGCAATCGCTAAGGCAGCTATGAAACTTTCGGATGAAAATCCCAGAGTTATTTTGGATAGTCCGTACACTGCCTTCACCGTATCCCTCAAAATAGAGCCGGGTGAAAAGGCTACGAAATATACATACCAGGAATTGGATATCGAAAGGGAAGGAGAATTCTACCTGGCAGCAAAGAATATTTTGGGTTGAAATAATGTAGAGTAATACCCTGGCCTCATTTTTTTGTTAATTATGCCAGCAAATTTATACAGAAACGCAATTTATCTTGCTTTGATTCCAATAATCAAATGTAACCAGCACGCAAAGTCACCAATATCTTTCCTGTTCTTACCTAAAATATTTCTCCAGGAACTATCCTCTCCATGATTAGCCATATTCCTGGCAAGAATGTCGCAAGAGCTGATAAAAGCATCATGGGCAATCGTCCTTTCATCATCCATTTCATTACGTTCTTGAGTAGAACTCAAATACCAATCCACTCTAATCCTGGCGTACCGAACACCTATCATTACAAGATTATTCACCAGGTCTGTAAGTTCTGAGGATTTAATCTTAGTGTATACCAATTCTGCTTCTTCTAATTTCATATTAAACGCATTAAGTATATAGAAACAATTGGCTGCAAAATTAGGGATTTAAACGCCAAGACAAACTCTGCACCCTGATTCCACCCCGGAGTATCGGGTATTACATCTTCCGACTAAGATAAGATTGTTCAACGAACACCAAGTGGAAAGGTGGAACAGAGATTTGTGACTGATTCGCGGTAATCCAATAATAGTGTCGCTTAGAAAGGTTATCATGTACTATATAATATGTAATATTTTATATTTAATATTTTATATGTTCTCTATCCTATTTTATATTTACTATTTACTATTTTCAATTTAATATGTACTAAAACTGGCACCTTGATAAGGAAACACCTAGCACACAGCACATAATAAATAGCACATTAAAAACCCAGCCTCCCAAAATCACTCCCTCACATTGAAATTATCCAGCAGAAAATAAATTGTATTATCCACGTCCGTGATATAATGGAATGCGATATAGATCACTTCATCGGGGATTTCGAGCAGGATGATTCCGGAACTGTGCCATTCGTATTCATTTTCACCGTGGCCATAATCCAGTTCGGTCCAGGTTGACTGACCGGGATCTCCGTTATATTGATTGGTATACACCAAGACTGGTTATAAGTTTACCCCAGTAATAATGATTGAAACTTATCGCTAAAGCATCGGTTGCTTCACAATTTATATGCTTTATGATAATTTCATTTATCTTCAACAAAGTATCTTTTACTATCTTTAACAAAACTTCTTTAAAATATTTTTATGTCAAACGAATTCAAAATTGCCAGGTCATTCATAAATGCAATCGCTAAGGCAGCTATGGAACTTTCGGATGAAAATCCCAGAGTTATTTTGGATAGTCCGTACACTGCCTTCACCGTATCCCTCAAAATAGAGCCGGGTGAAAAGGCTACGAAATATACTTACCAGGAATTGGATATCGAAAGGGAAGGAGAATTCTACCTGGCAGCAAAGAGTATTTTGGGTTGATTTATTATCAGGGTAATAATTTGGTTTTGTTGAACAAGGGAAGCCAAAGCAATGCTTTTTAATTGAACCTAAAGTCTTCTATTCCGAAAATTTTCCCGTTTTCATCTTTTTGGGGTTGCCAGGTCCTCACGTATATAGTGGGATTTAAGGAATCATTCAGGTCGATCGTAAGAAATAAATAACCAAAATCACTATAGGTGGAAGAGTAATAATTCTGCGCTATCTGAATTCCATAAATTTTATCATCTCCGTTCACTTTTCGTACTTGTGCTTCATCAAAATCTATATTGATATATTCATTACGGTTAAAAATATTTTTCAGACGTTTAATGTATTCGCTTTTAGAGTATTGCTGATATTTAATAATATTAGTTCCCAAATTTTCATACATGGCGTCCATAGGCTGCATTTGCTTTAATACTGTACCGACAATAATGAGTGCATTATCCGAGAAGATGGATTCTATATAATCCAGCCTTTTGAGACTATAGGCGGTTTTATATAACTCCATGAACTTTATTAAAGTGTATTTATCCACATCACTGCCAAACCTGTCTGAATGCGATACTATACTTTTAATGGTATTATCACTAATGGCAAATGAAACGGCCTCTATTAATCTGTCTTCATTAAAAATAAAAACTACATTCTCAATAAACTGTCTGTCGCTATTCGGGAAGTAAAATGCCATAGGGATAGACCGAAGCATGGTTTCACCGTTCAACTGTACGATCTTCAGGGTATCCCGTAAAGGGAGCACCGATACATTACCATTTTCAATTAATTTTTTAAACATTTCCTTTCCTTCGGCAGAAAAGTACTTAAAAGCCGGTTCATATGCCCCTTTGGTGATGGAAGCCAGCAAATTCCTTATCGTCTTTTTATAATAAGTTTCAGAACCATTAAGTTTATTAATCGCTTCATATCCAGGAGCCTTATATACTTTCGGGCTGATGACCTTTACTTCGGAGGCCAGACTTATCTTTTTATTTGAGGGAATGAAATAAGGAATACTTACACTGGACAAAACAACATCAAGTTCTTTATCATGCTCGCACTTTGTCAAATATTTATACTCAATTTTTATATTCAGATCGTCCAGATTTTCTTGCTGGGCACCATATAAATATATTTCAGCCTGGCCATCAACTACTTCATGAGGAGGTGATAATTGTCCTCCCATATCATAACGAAATTCCAAATTTCTGATATCGGAACCCCTATAGCTGCATTTAAGTATAATTTTAGTTTTGTCATCATTCTTCAACTGGTACTTCTGATCTATTTTCATTACAATTCCCGAAAATATGGAACTTAACCTATCCTGCAAAAACAGGCCGATCAAAACCATTTTATTCTCAAACTCCATTTCCAGTGTAGCATGATTTGGATGACTCAAAAATAATGCATAGGACCAGTAGAAATATTTTAATGCATCGCCTATTCTGTTCTCATTTTGAGCATTTAAACCCAAAGAAATATAATCCCTTATCTTATTTTCCCTTTGTTCAAATATCTTCTTTATATCTGAATTCTGAATGTATCTAAGGACCAGGAATACATCATTTTTCAAATTCATGATCTCCCGGGTTCCGGTCAGGGTGGAATTTGAATATGTTTTTATAATCGACTTGATATTATCCCTGAATCCGGCGCTATCTTCCTGTATAGAATATTCGGAATGACTCTCCACCTGAACGGATATTTTTGAGACCAGATCGTCCAGGGCCTTTTTATTTGCTTCATCATAATCCCTTGATTCACCATATCCCCATGTATAATTATTATCCCTGATAATGTATTGCATTTCAGAATTTTGAGCAAGCGAGACAAGAGGAAATAATAACGAATAAAACAAGGCCAGGAAAAATGCACTCGAAGATAAATTTCGGATCATATGATTAATTATTGACAAATTTAAAATTCTGAAGTTTTCAGAATCATCTTATTTAAAACTATAACCCAATCCCAACATATACTTTGGTGAATATTTATCAAAATTATTTGATATCCAGTAACAACCTGAAACATACATATTACTGATTGGCAAGATCATGTTCAGACCGTAAATCAGGTTGGAAGAATTAAGTTTAGTTTCAGAATCAATAAATACATCACCGCTATATAAATCACCATAATTAGGCGACTGATAATTACCATCAGAAATATAAACATTGTAGCCTTCCTTGGTATTCAGGCCGATATTAATACCAAAGATGAATACCAGGGGCTTAGTGGCGACATATCCGAAATGCAAAAAATAATTATTCGTTTTTTGTTCAAAAAATCCATCCATGGGAAGATAGCCGGTATTCAGGTCCGTGTAGCTCGCTACATCAATGACTTTCAGCTTATCTGGTTTTTGTGAAGTCAGATCCATACCTCCGCCGTGATTATATCCAAAACCGCTAACAAAACGTGTGGCTTTTTTATATGTCCAGCCCATCTCAAGACCGTACTTATAATAATCATAATCGCTTAATGAGGGCATATAGGAAAGCCCCAGGTAACCTGTAAATCTCCTGGCTAATCTAATATTAAACTCCCTGTCATTAATAAGGTTTACATGTTTGGTTTTAGTCACATACTTATCATTTTCTATTTGAACTGTGTATGTTCCATACTCCAGATGCAAATCCACGGGTGTTCTGCCTTTATTGACCTTGTTCACTTTAACACTTGCCCCGCTTGGTTTTGTTTTAATATTTAAGAGATACAATTGCTTTTTTAAAGTATAATTATAGACCCCTTCTCTTGTAATATATAAAGTATCTTCTTCCGGCATATAGTAATCCCTTTTCAGCACTATTTTAATATCACCGGTGATAACATCAAACCGAAGCGGGGTCTTACCTTTATATTCACCATTAGCATAAACATCTGCATTGGCGGGATCTGATAAAATTTTAATTTTTGTATGATTTTTAAGATCTATATTGATGATCTCATTATTATCTTTTTGAAGATATACGCTTCTATCCTCATCAATATAATTATCTTTTGATACTTGAATCTCATGTTGTCCGATAATAATTTCTTCCAGGTAAACAGGGCTTTTCCCATAGAATTCATGATCAATATACACATCCGCATCAGCCGGCACAGTCGTGATTTTTAAACTACATGTTATAGGCAGGAGATTGACAGTATAAATACCCGTATCACCTTCCCTGACTTCCACACTCAATGTTTTCGGATAATAATTTTCTTTTGAAAGGAGTAATTCGTAATTGCCCGGCATCAGGCCATTTTTCACGCCACTAAGATTAAGCCCCGGACCTGAATAAGTATTTTGATTAATTTGAAAAGAAACATCCTGTTTATTCGTAAGAACGATTAAATCACCCCAGACAGGCATCAGGCTTATATTAATTTGTTTCTGCTCGTTCTTATCAATAGAAATAATGGAATCCTTAGAGTGATATCTGTCCTTGCGAAAATTAAACTTATAATCATCTACCCGGTAATTTTCAAAACTGCATGGCGTCCTTTTAATCAGATCGGGAAAACCATCAATCCTGACCTCCATATTAGTCGGGGATGAAGTTACGATCAAGGTCCCTTTTTCAGTTTGTACATATCCCCCGCTTTTTGAGGAGAGTGTGAGGAGATATACATTTTCTTTTTTCACTGGTAAGGGGAAAATATAGGATAATTTAATAAAGCCTTCGGCCCAGATGCTCAGTTGTTGGGTTCCGCCCGAAACAAATACCCAATATTCCCCATCGGTAAAATTCACATCTCCGACAATGGGCGTAGAGGCAGAAAAGAACAGGTTTTTCAAATCTGTTCTCACTTTAATGAGGGCACATATCTCGTCATTATCATCATATCGCTTGTTCTTTGCCAGGCGGGCCGTTAAGTCTTTCGGATCATTTGTGAATGAAATAACTTTAAATTCATCCGCAAGAAGCTGAACAGATAAAAAGAATACCAGTACAATTAGGAATAAACTTCTCATACAAGATTTATTTTTTACTCTAAGTGTCTGATTATATAATCTTTCTTGCATTTGAATTTATAATTACCTGCAAGGAAATTTTTTAAATAACTTTATTATTTATCCTGAATAATATCCTGCTAAAACTTTTCAAGCCATCAGTTCAGATAATAATTTTAAACTTTGAAAACTCAGGGGCCAGACTTGTCAACCGCAAGATGTAAATTTATTGATCCTTCCCGAATTATGCAAAAATATCTATGATAATCAAGGGATACCTTGTGAATCTAATGTGGAAATAAATGAAAAATGACTCCTAATGCATTAATCTACTATGCGATACAGTCAAAGATCAAATAGCAGGAAAAACAGAATTTATATGATTTCTAAATTGCAGGAGCTAAGAGAAGAATATCACCGAAGCTCAGATTCAATTTTTTATCAAAGATATGACCTCGCTAATCTCACTTCTTCAGGCAATTAATCCCTGATACAGCGTACTGAAAAACCATATTGTTTATAATAAAGCATCCTTGTGATGGAACCATTATCATAACCCAGCATAGTGCCAAAGGTGGAGGATGATGATCCTTCGCTGGATGACCAGCAAGTCCCGACTTTTTCAAGGTAACTGAATGAACCTCCGCCGAAATAGCGGTAACCGCCGGGAAGACCTGAGAAGCCATATTTGTCGGTGCCAAAGTGTGTATTGTTCTGATACCAGCGGGGATGCTGAGAGGTATTGCAATCGCCTTCCAGAGGTGAATAAACCTGCCTGCAGGTTTTTAATTCATTTCCATGGGGCAAATCGACACCACCTATGAAGTCAATCATAATCGTCCATTCATCGTCATCAGGTACGTGCCATCCGGAAGGACAAAGCCCACTGCTATCATTCACTGTATACCAGTTATACAATGCGCCATAATATTCTTTCCAGGCTATATCATTATCATACCAGGCATAGGCTCCGGTTTCTAAAGAAGTCCATTCATTGCCATTCGTGACATTGGGTATTGGATTGCCATCACGGTAAATCGTAGTCTTAAGGTTTTCGGCCATCCAGCATTGGGAACCAATGAGCACGGTCTTATATTGATTGCCTTCAATATCGCTTATAGTAGGCATTCCAGGACATGGAACCCCTCCTGCATATTGGAAAGTGTAGTTCTGGTTTCCGACAGGTGTATCAATTAGAGAAATTTCACCGTTTTCCGAAAAGGCGGTGTATTTCAATTCATCCCCTAAAACAAAAGCAAAATTATTGGTGGCATCATAGTTTTTTAAGTCTTTATTACCGGCTTCATAATTATTATAAACAATTTTGCATTTACCGCCATAAGCCTCATTATCATTGAGATTAAACATTTTAATTGTTTTACAGCCCTGCTTTCCGATTACACTTAACATATAAACTTTTTCATCCCCCGGATAAAAAATAAAAGTGTGATTCCCACGGTTTAACAAACATTTATATTCCAGTAATTCCCTGCCTAAAATATCCCTGATCATGATCTCTATCTCATCCTTCACGTCCAAATAGATATTTATATTTGTCTTATTCCTAAAAGGATTGGGATAATTCTGAGAAACTCTAAAATTACCTTCCTCTTTATCTCCATTATTAGCGATACCTGTGAGATAATCCAGGATCAGCACCGTATCAGGTGCATAAAGCATAGTATCGCCTCCCTGGCTGAGGTTCTCTGTCAGGATACTGTCCAATACCATGTAAATTCCGTTGTTCTGCGCGCTAAATGTAAGTTCTATGGTTGGTCTCTGACCAAAGGCACTCAGCATAAGAGCGAATGCCAGGACGGAAAGTAAACTTTTTGTTTTCATATGACTTGGCTTTTTAAGGTTAATTCATTCTCTTCATATCATGTAAGATTTTAATTATTCCAGAGAGCTTGTTGATCTATATCACTCCGTCACGCTGAAATTATCCAACAAGAAATAAATTGTATTATCCACGTCCGAGAGATAATGGAAGGCGATATAGATCACATCTCCGGGGTTTTCGAGCAGGATAGTGCCGGAACTGTACCATTCGTAATCATTTTCACCCAGGCTATAATTCAGTTCTGTCCAGGTCGACTGACCGGGATCTCCGTTAAATTGATTGGTATACACCAGGACCGGTTTTATAAGATCACCCCAGTAATAATGGTTGAAGCTTATCCGCAAGGTATCGGTTGACTCACAATTTATTGGATTTGTGATGAGCCAATCGTCCTGGACTATGTCGGAATTTTCAAAGCGCATGCACTGGCTGCCACCTATTCCGCCCCAGGGGATAATATGCCAGAAATTCCAACCTTCCAGGTTAATGCCGGTCCAGTTCAGAAAAACAGCATCTTCCCCAATACTTTCTTCAAAATCATCATAAAAAGGCAGTTCGGTATACTCCGGCGGGGTTGGGCCATGTACACTGAAATTATCTACGATGTATGTGGCAAAATTTCCTTCTTCCGAAATAAACCTGATAGCCACGAATAATCGCTCAGGAGGGTCTACGATAGTAAACTTTATAGAATCCCAGACTCCTTCCTGCGCATCCCAGGCTGCTGAGTTTACCAAAATCCAGTCTGTCGACTCGACAGGACTCGTGAAATCGGCCCCGTAATAGATCTCCGGTTTTATGCCTTGTCCGAATTGCTTGTACATGAAACTTACTTCAAGTTCGGAGGAATCGGTGGCATTCAAAGGGGGAGATACCAGCCAGGAATCCACATCTTTCTCTTCAAGCCAGTAAGGGTCAACAGCAAAAGCGCAATAGCTATCGTCTATACCGGCATTTTCCTGAATCTGCCAGTGGTCATCCGCCCCGTAACGCATGAGGGTCCAACCGTCGAAATCCGTTTCAAAATCCTCATAAAAAGGAATGGCCAGGGTATCAAGAGGCGGCCCCACAAAGGCCAGTTCTTTCATGAACTGAATAAATTCCGCCCCTTCCTCCTCCATGGTCCTGCCGCTGAAAACCGTCCAGTCCCGACCACCCATCAGAAATTCCTTGATCAGTATCCAGCTAGGGTATTTGTCGAACATGAAGCGCCAGTACATTTCGCCCAGTGCATAGGCATCCACCCAAAAAGGATCCTCTTCCACGTACGCTTCCGCATTATCAACTATTTCAAGAAAAGTGGGTTCCCTGAAATATTTGTTCTGGTAATGGAAATAAAGACCCTGAATTTTATAACGGTGATAGGGCATTTCTTCATCCGGCATAAAGCCGTCGGTGCTTTCAGCAAGGCCTTCATTAAGGAACTGCCCCGGTTCGTACCGGCTTAAAATATTGACAAGGACGTGCATGAATTCGTGATGCATCAGGCTATAATCATCCGGAATGCGCATAGGCAGGCAAGAGATTCTATCAGCACCGCAGCAAACGCCCTGGAAATCGGTACGATTGCTCATTTCCAATCCTACTTCTACTTCATATATACAAACATTGACCTTGTGATGGATCTCAATTTCAAAGCGGCTTTCCTGCATCTGGAACTGTCCCTCCATGTCCAGTGCCAAATCTTCTATAAAAGGAATCTCATATTCATTCCCATAATAATTAAAATTATCAGTGGCATAGATTAAACGGATTCTCTCACTTCCTTCCTGTATATAATAATGATCAAGAAGTACCCACCAGTTATAAAGATCATTATAACTGGAAATGTGATAATAACACCCAACCAGGGCTTTCGACTCGAACAAACTGGCCATCAGATCTTTATTACCGGGAAGGTTGAGCTGTGAAATATCGGTCAGGCTTTCAACCGGAGGTTCCTCAGTACCCAAATCGTTAAGTTTTTGCAGGAGATCATCCCGGGAAGGCCGGTAAGCCATCTCATATAAGCCGAAACCTTCCAGGTACCAGTCATCATAATTATTATCATTGTTCCTGTAAAATTTCCCAGTCAGTGCAAGCTGTGAGACCTGGTTAGCAGCTAAAGAAGCCAGGTCACCATAATAGTCTTGCTGATCTGCTGTATTCAAGGGAGAGAGATAAATTTCATGTCCTGAGAAATTGATGCTGCCGCATTTCCAGCCGGGCGTATTTTCATTAAAAGAAGGAATATTATCCCTCTGACAAAAGCGGACGCTGATCAGGGTATCAAAGGGAAAAACCGAAGCACGGCCCGGGCGGTCCCAAAGTGAAACATAGTTCTGGTATTTAGCCTCCAGTATATCCTGGACCTGGAGATAAAAATCTTCTTCCCCATCGATACTGTTATAGTATGCAAAATGTTCCGAATTAGCTACATGTTCATATTCGACAGGCGGGATGTATTCCGTAACACTGAAATTGTCGAGTAGAATGTAGATGGAATTCTCAAGATCAGACTGGTAATGAAAGGCAAAATAGAGGACATTACCGGGCTTATCAAGTATAAGTTCACCTGAACTATACCATTCGTATTCATTTTCACCAAGGCTATAATTCAGCTCCGTCCAGGTGGATTCACTCGCATTCCCGTTGTATTGAGTAGTATATAACAGTGTTGGCTGTATTCTATCGCCATGAAACCAGGTATCAAAAGTGATTTTAAGCTGATGATCCCCTTCGTAGTATATTGGTTTGGTAAGGAGCCAGTCATCCTGGACGATATCGGTATTTTCGAAGCGCATACAATGATCGCCGTTGTTTCCTCCCCAGGCAATCACATGCCAATAGTGCCAGCCTTCAATATTCTCAGCTGTCCAATATTCAAAGGAGACATCATCTTCAGATTCAAAGTCATCAAAGAAAGGCATAGGAATAAAATAGGGTGGAATGATGTTAGCTGTGCCATAGGCAATTGCTTTCCATTGATTAGCGGACATAACGAAAATATATCGTTTTCCGTCATCAGTATTATATACCTGCAAACCATCGGCGGGGTTTACTATCGCTGCTATCTGGGCCCCGGTCATCCTTGGCATTAAAAAACCCCTGGTAGTACTGCTCAAATCTAAAACGGCAGAACCGGCCGCTGCGCTATTTTCGTTATTTATGGCTATCTGGGCTGTTAAATTGAAGCTTAGCAATAAAACCAGGGCCATTATCAAAGGTCTAATATTTTTCATCTTGCAATCTTTAAAATAAATAATCTTAAACTTTCAGAACTTCCACGGGATTGGCTGCATTTATTCCGAAATGCTAAAATTATCCAGCAAGAAATAGATCGAATTTTCCGCGTCAGACTGGTAATGGAATGCAAAATAAAGAACATCGCCAGGGTTTTGAAGGATAATATTACCGGTGCTATACCATTCGTTTTCATTTTCACCGAGGCTATAATCCAGTTCTGTCCAGACAGACTGGGCGGCATTGCCATTGTACTGGCTGGTATATAATAAGGTAGGTTTGTTAAGCCGGTTGCCAAAGAAAAAATGATTGAAGCTGATCTGTATCTGATCAGCACCTTCGCAAACTACAGCTTTTGTGATGAGCCAATCATCCTGAATTATATCGGTATTTTCGAAGCGCATACAATGAGCGCCGTTGTTTCCTCCCCAGGCAATCACATGCCAATAGTGCCAACCTTCAATATTCTCGGCGGTCCAAAATTCAAAGTCGGTATCATTTTCAGATTCAAAATCATCCAAGAAAGGTATAGGCATAAAATAGGGGGGAATTATGTTAGCCGTGCCATATGCAATTTCCTTCCACTCATTGTCAGCCCGGACAAAACCATAGAGCTTGCCATCATCGCTGTTATAAACCTGGAGTCCATCGGCAGGGTTAATGATCGCCGCAATCTGGGCCTGGCTCATGCGGGGGATCAGAAAGCCTTTGGTGTCACTTTTTATGTCCAAAATTGCCGAGCCCGAGGCCTTGCTTCCATCTGTGTTCACAGCGACCTGGGATGTAAGCTTGCTGCTGATAATTATTGAAATAACTAATAACAGTAATTTTACTCTTTTCATGTTTCCGGATTTTAAGTGGTTCATTAAATGTCAATTATCCTGAAAAGTCTTCAATTGAGATCTCTGGAAATATTCAGAGTTAGATCAGAATGGCATAAATCCTATGTCCCTCATTGGGTTATTTTAAACCCACATGTGCAAAGAAATAATCTCATGAATAATTTCTTTGTGCTCTAATAATAAAAGGAAATAGTGAAGGCAGTAAAAAGTAGCTAATTTTCCAGGCAGACTAAATTTACAAGAATTTTGCGAAAAACAAAGCATAAATCACGGCAGTCTCCCAATACAGTAAGGGCGGACTAAATATAACTTACTTAAATTCAGCAAGCTATAGATGTACAGCACTTTCATATTAACATAAAATTTATATAGCGTCTAAATAGCAGATTTTAAGAGAATTGAGTGGAAAGGTGATAAGGTGGAATAGTGGAATAGAGAATTGTGATTGATTCACGGAAATCCAATGATAGCGGCGTTTAGAAAGGTTTTTATATACTATTTAATATATAATATTTTAAATGTATTATAGTAAAATCCTATTTAATATTTACTATATTATATTTACTATTTAATATGTTTTAAGGATAGCTAATTGATAAGAAAACACTTAGCACATAACAAAAAGAACATTCACCCAAATAGATCTATAAAAGGCTGCCAAACCAACCAAGGGCTCAAACCCGCCGCCCGATCATCAAAAAGATCGGATACCGCATTATATTCTCTATAGTTAGAGGATAATTGTATTGTACTTGAGAAAATAATCGGTGAAGGTAAATCCTGATATATAGCCGCGTGAAAGGTTTTTATATACTATTTAATATATAATATTTTAAATGTATTATTTTAAAATCCTATTTAATATTTACTATATTATATTTACTATTTAATATGTTTTAAGGATGGTTCATTGATAAGTATATGCTTAGCACATAGTATATTGCACATAATAAATAGTACATTTTCATCCCAGTTAAATCTACAAAAGGCTGCCAAACCAACCAAGGGCTCAAACCCTCCGCCCGATCATCAAAAAGATCGGATATTTTTTCACATAGCTTCCGTTTCCACGCTCAATCGTATAAAAAATGCCATAATGCACCGGCTGGAAACCTGCTGCAATTAATTTGGCTTCGAGCTCCTTCCGGTCAAAGCCTTTATGTCCGTCGAAGTCGGGGTGTTTCGCATGGAAGCTGCCGTCTTCCTTATCCAGGTCGGCGATGCAGACCGTGCCGCCTGGTTTCACCAGGCTGTGGAAGATCTTCAGGATGCCGGCTATATCTTTAACATGATGCAGGGTCATCAGGGTGAAGATTGTGTCGAACTGACCATGCGAAAGTTCTTCCTTAAATAGATCAATATGTAAAGGCTTGAAGTTGGTGATATCCTGTGCTATGATCTTTTCCTTCAGCACTTCGATCATCCCGGCAGATGTGTCGGCCAGGGTGATGGATTTAAAATCATCTTTCAGGAAAAAACTTAAAAGCCCTGTCCCGCAGCCAAATTCAAAGGCAGCGCCTCTGCTATCCGGATTTAAGAAATTCCTGATTTCATCAGCTAAGGCAGAAGCCCGCTTCACTTTACCAGGATCATTGTCCCAGGTTTTTGCATCTTGATCGAAACTCATTGTTTGCTGATTGAGAGGTTTGTTTTTCTTAGTAAACAAAGTTAGGGGAGAAAAGTCTGAGGGGATTGTAAGAAAGTGATAAGGTGATATGGTGATAAAGTGGGAAAGCAAGAAAATAAAGATTGAATGTCGCTTTGGCCACGCTTCTCACTAAAACCACATTTCTTTTGGATTCACTGAATATAGGTCCCCGATTTTTATCTTCCGGATTTATTCTGCAGTAGTCGGGTCGATGATTGTAGATACTTTAGTAACTACGTTCGCCGGAAATCCTCCTTGTTTTGCATGTTCCCTTATCATCTCTTCGTTGGGTGCTATGTAAACGCAGTATATTTTGTCAGCGGCGACATAACTTTGAATCCATTGTATCTGTGGCCCCAATTTTTCAATGACTCCACATGAAGTTTGTGAAATAGCCTTCAATTGTTCGGCTGTCAGTTTGCCTGCATTTGGGATTTCCCTTTCAATCAAATACTTAGGCATGATAATAATTTTTATTTCCTACTCATCTGGCTTTTCAGTTCCGCCCCGTTTTTTAAAGTGGATTCTGGCCTCCACGACTTATTTATTTTAATAAATATTCCAACTTAGTAAAACAAAGACGAAATCAAAAAGTTTTAAATCCGGTCATTCAATTTTAAAAAAGTGATAAGGAAGGCGAGAGCAGTCGTTAGTCGTTAGTCGCATAATTCTATACCTGGAACCTGGCACTTAATAAAAATCCAATAAAAAACCCCGGCTCGTACACCGGGGCTTAAATATATATTGCAAATCCATCCTTACCGCCATTCACGACCGGCGGCTACGCTCTTTATGTACTGTTGTCATCACGCTGTTAGTCTTTCTTGCTGACTGCTGACTGCTGACTGCTGACTGCTGACTAATCCACCTTCTGCACCTTAAACCCTTTGTACAAGCTCCCGTTGGCAGATTTTACAACAACAAAATAATTACCTGCGGGAAATCCGGAGAAATCCAGCTCCTGTTTGAAATTATCCCGGACGCTTAGCTCTGAATTTTGTGTCAATTGCTGTCCAAACTGGTTGTAAATATCTATCCCGATTTTCATAGGCTGATCCAATACAAATTCAAGGATCACCCGGTCCATCGTGGGATTCGGATATATTGAAAATCTGGTAATGGGATTATCCGGGCTTTTTAGGCCAACATGAATAAGGGTATCGGGTTGTTGAAAACCCTGGGTGATTATCAGTGTTTCCTGCGAAGAAGTCGCAGTAAAAATTTCACCGACAGTAATAGATGACTGCAGGGTTCCGGGGGCCGACAGGAAGCCTGCGGCTCCTATAACCTGCCTTTCTATGCTGATCTGTGCGGAAGAAATATTCCAGCATAAAACCAATGTAAATACGGCTATTATGTTTTTCATTTTCTTCACTTTTAGTATCCGATATTATTTCTCTCAGTAATGTAGGTCGTATTGCTTACACCTAATGCGCCGGTATACATATAGTCATTATCGCTTACGGTATGGAATACAGGTCCTGTGGTATTAATAGTAATAAACTGGGTGGCAGCCGGCGCACCTCCTATAGCTATATTGTTGGAAATTTTAGTTGCAAATCTGGTCCCACTGTAAGTACCGTTGATTTTAATATGTTCCCCGACCGGAGAAGTTGAGTTGCCGTAAAAAGTATTATTGGAAATGATTACACTGTAGCGGTTTGAGCCGGTGACATCAATTTCAATAGTATTGGTGGCCAGTGCATTGGCTGTAAATATATTTCCGTTGATATTGATTGCCGAAAGTTCGCTGCAAGTTCCCAATATCCTGGTATCAGTGCAATTATTGCCACTGAAAGCTCCCGAAAGATATACGATGGAATTATTTACGAAACTATTATTAGAGGCTAAATCCAGTAAATAGATAGAACTTCCGATCGTTGTACTTGATATACTTGAATTTGAGATTTTTTGCAGGTCGGGTATTGTAGAATTGGACAGATGACTGTTCACAACGTATCCAATCGTATTATCGCTGCCAAGGTCCGAATCAATTATCGTGCATCCGGTGAGGCTACATGCGTCGGGTAATAAAGTGACATTTGTGAATGTACAGTTCAGGAACTGGGTATTGGTACCTTCAATGGCAACATTCATGAAATTCGCATTGCTGATCACGTTATTTTCGCCGAATGTCACAGTATATAAGTTATCTCCGTCGATTGTGCCGCCGCTTACAAAAGTATTATTGTCACTTAAATTATCATAGTTATCTTCCAGGACAATAATGCCATGTATGTTGATAATCTGATCATCCCCTGGTATTAAAGTCGTGTAATTAGAGGTATCTATTATTATCAGGCTGGCTCCGGATTCCAGATCCGCAGGGCCCCATGTAGTGCCGTCCCAGGCAAGCACCTGTCCGTCAGTTGCATCCTGCTGCGCGATACTCAAAGGATTTTCCGTGGTCCCATCTCCTGCTAAAGTCGGATCTGTTATGGCTACCTGGGTTCCCCAGTTGTCTCCGGCTCCACCTCCGCCACCGTGCAATACTGTATCAGCTACGAGGGCAAATGGAACAGAATAAAATTGTGTGGTACCGAGATCAATATAGCCGGCCCCGGCATTTGCCCTGACCTGCATGAAAAATGGGCCCGATTCCCATGGTATAGCTGAAAATGTTCCGGTTGTGGGGATACCTTTTCCGATCTGTAAATTCACCAGACCAAAATTATTGGTAGTTGTATCTTTTACTTCTTCATAAACAACAGTACCTGTCGGACTTGTCTGGTGAATAGTAAATTTCATTGTAAGATATTCATCCTGCATAATCAATCCAGCTCCGTCACGTAATACAGCCTGGTAGTTGAATGATTGAGGTACTTGCGCTATCAGGTTGAGGGACACAAGTAATAAAATGGCAAAAGCTGCCAGCGTTTTGGTTGCAATCTTTTTTTCCATGATAAAAAATTTTGTGCTTACTCTTTTAATGGGTTTTCAGCGTTTTCCCAGCACTTGTCAGTTATATGGCCACTATTTATACCCTTCGTCTCAGAAAAAGTTACAATTAATCACACATTGCATTTATGCATTTGAGTGATAACTTAATAAATATGGGTTTAAAGGCGGATGATTGATTTAATCAACAATAAAACCGGCAAGAATCTATTGCAAAAATACTCAGATATTCTTAAAAAGAACACTAAAAATTTTAAATATTGACAGATAAAATAATATTAGATTTTAATAAATTTTATTACTCATCTATTACTTGATGCTACAGGGTTTTACGGAACATCCCGGATAATCCGTTTTGTTATTTATATACCTTATAAATTGTATAAAGTACAATGAATGATAAATGATGAATGTATGGCTAGTATAATAATCGTAAAGTGAACCTAGCGCAAAACCACCAGCCTTTTCGTTTCCGACTGCGATCCAACCTTCAACCTGTAATAATATACCCCATCAGGAAGGCCGCTAGCATCGAACTTCAGGTTATAATTGCCTTCGGACTGCAGTCCGGAATATAAGCTGGAAATTTGTTTACCACTTGCATTGTATACATTTAATGAAACATTAGCAAGTTGGGGCACTTTGTAATTTATGGTGGTTAAATTTTTGAAAGGATTCGGGAAATTATAGGATAGCCCTGATGAATTGGGTGACAGATCATTTTGTTCAGCTATCCCGGTAGTAGGCGATTCTATAAATCCATAATAAACATCCTCTTCACCGTTCAGTGTATTGGCCCAGGCAAAATGGGCGCCATACTCATCCGAGAACATATCGAAATAATCGCCCATCTTATTCTGCTGTGGAAATCCCGCATACGGATCAAAAGGTTCGGAGAGTTTGATATTGTCACTCCATGAAAAACCTCCGTCAAGTGAATAGGCATAATATAATTCGGAGATAAACAAGCCTGGATAATTACGGGTATCCAGCCAGATCACGTCTATGCGGCCGTCATTCGAGACCGACATAGTACCGAACCACTGCCAGGCATCAATTCCAGGATCATCATTGATACGAACCGGTGAACTCCAGGTCTGACCGTCATCCGTACTGCGCGAAAACATGACATCCAAAGGGTCGTTCCCGGGTGGGTCAACTGAACATAGCAGGTAAAGGTTGCCATCGGTAGAGCGACCGGAAGTATCTACAGCCATTGAAGTTTGTCCTAAAATGCCGTCAGGGTTCGGGACGGTGAAAGACCCATCGCCACTAACAATGCTGCCGCCCAAATCAACTGTAACGTCATAATCCCAGCTAACTTCGGAAGAAGGATCTTGTGCATTAGAGGATTTGCATACCGCGAAATCATAGCCATTGGTGCCACACATATATAAATCGCCCTGGGAATTAACTTCCATGATTCCCCAATACTTAAAAGGACTGTCGCTGCAGTTTTCGTAACTCTGGTTTTCGTCAATGGAACGGGTGAAATAATATGGATAACAACTGGTAGCGGCAATTGACCAGTACTCATAAATGTTCCCGGCCCCTATGCCGGTCGTTTTATCAATAGCCATCCATTGCTTGTCTCCACCATGGGCAAAGGTTCCACCATCCCAGTCTGTTCCACCATTTATGGATTTGTAAACATCGCAAGTATAATTATTCCCGTTAACGGTCAGGCTGTTGTAATATATATTACCTTCCTTATCCCAGTCCAGCACGGGATCGGACCTGAAAATACCGGGTTCTATGACGCCCGGAAAGGTCCAGTTCACGCCCCCGTCAATGGTATACGCATAACCAGCCTGCCGAAAGTTGTTGTTCACTGTATTGAACTGCCGCCACCCTATGACCATTATGTCGGGATTGGTAGGATCGACGGCTATGGAAGGTTCGTTGGCGGCATCTCCTACAATATTGTCCCCGTTTTCATCTACATTCACCTGGTAAGTGAAAAATCCCTTAGTACTATATCGATAAGCCGGGGATTTTTGCTGGTCGGCCCTGGAAACATGAACATAAGGCTGGTCCGGTTTCTCCATTTGCAAGGGTGCAGATTTTCTAAGCGTCGAATCCGGCTCAGTCACCATAGTTCCGGAAAAAGAAAAAGCCGGCTTGATGAAAAACAGAGCTGAAAAAGCTATTATTATTAAGCCTGATCTTAAATTATTGATTGTAAAATTTTTTCCTGCATTTTTCATAGTTTCTTGATTTATCTATAAAAATAAATAAAAAAACCGCCAGGTAAGCAGGCGGTTTATGTGACATACAATTATAATCAAAATTTCCTGTCTTAATCTTTCTTAAAAAGGCCAGAAATTATTGTCGTACCAGATCCTTTCCTTGAGGTCCTCATTGATCATGTACAACCATTTATGATGGCCCTTTTCCCAATCGGCCAGCATCTGATAGGCTTCTTTTTCGTTCTGGTCGGTGGCTGACTCGGCACGATTGCTATAAACTTCAACGGCTCGGGTCTCAAAGTCGATTGCGGCCGAGATAGCAGCGGCTTCAAAACTGGCGGCTGTCACCTCATTTTTAATTTCATCGCAAAGGACCTCCATAGCTGTAGTATCGTCGACATCAGCTGAAATATCTGTCTTTTTGAATTCCTTATTTTTATCATAATGGGCAAATTGTCCGGAAAGAAATTGTATATGCGCATCTTCTTCCTCGGCCATGAGTTCAAAAATCTTCTTTGCAGCTGCACTCTGCGACTGCTTAGCGACCGTGCTATAAAATGCTTTCCCCCTGCGTTCCAGCAGGATGGCTTCTTTTAAAATATCAATTGCAGATTTTGCCATAGTACTTATTATGTTTTGAATTAGCTGTTATGAAAACAAATATAGGGCATTTTTTCATAGCTCATCCTTCAAATTAGTTTTGTTCTGAGATAGCCTAAAATTTCTAATTTTGTTAAATGCAAGAGGGAATGTCAGATATATCTGAAATACAGGATAAATTAAAAGAACTTTTCCGGCAATGGTCAGGGCAGGATGCAGAAAGCATCACTCCTTTGCCTGCAAGCGGCTCTGAAAGACGCTATTTCCGGATAAAAGGGAGCGGGCCTAATGCCATAGGTGTATTTCATCCAATAGCCGAAGAAAGTCGCGCTTTCCTGGGATTCACTTCCCATTTCCTTGAAAAGGGACTAAATGTTCCGGGAATTTACCTGAGTGATCCGGATAATAATTTATACCTCCTGCAGGATTTGGGAAATACAACATTATTTTCCCTGGTTGAAGAACAAAACAAGAAGGGAGCTTTCAATGCAGAGCTGGAAGCCATATACAGGCGCGTCCTCAAGGAACTGGTGCTGTTCCAGGTGGAAGCCGGAAAGGACCTGGATTACAGTCTTTGCTTTCCCCGTGCCGATTTCGACCGGCAGTCCATGCTCTGGGACCTGAATTATTTCAAATATTATTTCCTGCGGCCAAACCTGGGTTTCAATGAACAGCTTCTGGAAGACGATTTCAGAGGCTGACTGACTGGCTTTCGGATTGCGACAGCGGCTATTTCATGTACCGGGATTTCCAGGCAAGGAATGTCATGATGCAGGCGGATATCCCATGGTTCATCGACTACCAGGGAGGGCGACGGGGTCCTTTACAATATGATGTGGCTTCACTGCTCTTCCAGGTCAGGGCCGAAATACCTTTTGATGCAAGGGAAAGACTGCTTGACCATTACTTACTTGAGCTGGACAAATTTACATCTGTGGATGAGGATATTTTCAGAATGTATTATTCAGGATTTGTTCTGATGCGTTTGTTGCAGGTCATGGGAGCTTATGGTTTCAGGGGGATTATTGAGAGAAAGGGACATTTTCTGAAAAGTATTCCCTATGCTCTAGATAATCTGAAATGGTGGCTTGAAAATAATAATTTGCCGGTGAACCTGCCGGAACTTATCCCGGCGCTGGAAAGGCTGGTAGCTTTAAATAAATTTCAGAAGACAGCAGCTTCGGAAGATGATTTACTGAAGGTTGACATCCGGAGTTTTTCATACAAGAACGGGATTCCGGAAGATAATGCAGGCAATGGAGGAGGTTTTGTATTTGATTGCCGGGTCCTGCCAAATCCCGGGCGGGAAGAGCGTTACAGGGCTTTTACAGGAAGAGATCCAGTTATTATCCGCTATCTTGAAAATCTAATAGAAGTACAGAATTTCCTTGAAAATATTTATGGCCTGGTTGATCTTTCGGTTGATAATTACCTGGAAAGGCATTTCAATAGCCTGCAGGTTAATTTTGGCTGTACAGGCGGGCAGCACCGTTCGGTTTATTGCGCTGAACAGCTCAGGCGGCATTTGCAGAACAAATTCCCTGAAGTGATTGTTAATCTTGAACACACCGTGATCAACACCAGGGAAAATTTATAAATACTGCCTCGATATGAGCAAAAAAATGTGCAAAGACAGGGATGAGATCAAGCTTAAGAAGAGCGACAAGCCTGTTTATAAGTGCAAGTCCTGCGGGGAATCAGCCATTAAGGAAAAACATCTTTGCAAACCCAAGAAAATCTGAAACAGATGAAAGCTATGATCCTGGCAGCCGGCCATGGAACCCGACTTGGTGAACTCACCCGGCACAAGCCCAAAGCACTGATAGAAGTAAATGGGCAGCCAATGCTGGAAATCCTGATCCGTAAGCTGATCCGGGAAGGCATCCGGGAAATTGTAATTAATGTGCACCATGAAGCCGGACAAATCATGCAATTCCTTTCAGACAATAAAAACTTCGGAATCAACATACATATCTCCGAGGAGATAGGGGAACTGCTCGACACAGGAGGTGGGATCAGCAATGCAAGGGAGTTTTTGATGGACAGCGAGCCTTTTCTTGTGCATAATGTAGATATAATAAGTCAGGTGGATATTCAGAAATTCAGGGAATATCATGAAGCTTCAGGAAAACTGGCAAACCTGGTGGTCAGGAAAAGAGAAACCAGCAGGTATCTTTTATACGATGATACCGGCATGCTCTGTGGGTGGGAAAACCGTACCTCGCGTGAAAAAAGGATAGTGAGGCCATTTGAAGGCGAGTTGATTCCCCTGGCTTTCAGCGGGATCCATATGATCAGCCCGGAGATCTTCCGCTATTTGCCTGAAAAAAGGCATTTTTCAGTTATCCAGGCTTACCTCGACCTGGCCGCAGTGCATGAAATAGGATATTATATGGATGAAAGTGATGGCTGGTTTGACCTGGGAAATATCGGGCAGATAGAGCAGGCTGCATCCTGGCTGAATAAATTATATGAAGTGGAAGGAAAATAATGGACGCTTTTCTCGATAAAATAGCCTTAGATATAAAAAACCGTTTTGACCGGAATACAGGCGACATATGTATAGTCTTGCCCAACCGCCGTGCCAGCCTCTTCCTGAAAAAATACCTGGCCAAACAATTCCAAAGGACTATCTGGGCACCGGAGACTTTTTCAGTCGAAGATTTTATTATCAGTCTTTCAGGTAAAACCCTTGCTGACCCACTCACCCAGTTGTTCGAGCTGTACTCGGTCCACCTGGAGCAAAGCGGTGATAAAGCCCAGGACTTCGATAGTTTTGCCAATTGGGCCCAAGTCCTGCTTTCAGATTTTAATGAAATTGATTTATACCTTGCCGATGCAAAGCAGGTGTTTTCATATCTGAATGAAGCCAAGGCGCTTCAGTTCTGGAATTTAGACGAAAAACCGCTTACTGATTTCGAGAAAAATTACCTTGGCTTTTATCAATCTTTATATAAATATTATGAGGGCCTAAAAAGCCGTCTTTTGAGTAAACACCTCGTATACCAGGGACTTGCATACCGGCTTATAGCGGAAGACCTGGAAGGGCTCCGGTCAAACCTGCCCTGGAAAAAAATTATTTTCGCCGGTTTGAATGCGCTAAGTACAGCTGAGGAAAAGATCATACAGTTTTTAGTGGATAATGACCTGGCGGAGATCATCTGGGATGCAGATCCTTATTATGTCGATGATCCGGCCCAGGAGGCCGGGAATTTCATCCGCCGTTATATGCCCCGTTGGTCCACCGGGAAACCACGTTTCCTGGAGGAAAATTTCCTTCAGAATAAACAAATTACAATTACTGGAGTTGCCCGCAACACCGGGCAGGCGCGCCTTGCAGGTCAGCTCATCAGCGAACTGCTTGAAAAGGGCACCGGTCTTGAAGATACAGCAGTGGTCCTGGCAGATGAAAAACTTCTGCTGCCTTTATTGAATTCTCTGCCTCCCGACACCGGGGACATCAATATTACCATGGGTTTTCCCATCAGTCTTACTCCTCTATACCGCCTTATCAAGGCCATATTCCAGTTGCAGGAGAATGCCGAAAAACTTCGTCCGCCCGCCGATGGTAAAGAAACCGTCTTCTATGCACGGGATATTATCGGGGTACTCATGCATCCATATATCAGCATAATTCAAAAAGATGCAAAAGAGATTTCTCAGAACAATCTGAACCTGGTACTGGGGCAAATCCGGAATAGCAATAAGATCTTTTATACTATTAAGGATATATACGATTTATTAAAAAGTCAGGATGGGGAAATTAAGGCTTTACCGGAGTTGCTCTTCAGCCGCTGGCAAGGTCCTTCCGATGCTATTGACAAGACACTGGGCATCATTGAACTGCTCAGAAAGGGAATCGCAGCTTCAGATGAAGGTCAGAAAGATATGTCAGCCCGGATAGAGATGGAATATCTTTTTCATTTCAATAAAATATTTATGAGGGGACGGACATTGCTTGCAGGAAATAATGCCATCAGCAGTCTCAGATCACTTCGCAGGGTGCTGGTCCAGATCCTTGACTCTTCGACTATCCCTTTTTTCGGGGAGCCCCTGAAGGGCCTGCAAATAATGGGTGTTCTTGAAACCCGTGCCCTCGATTTTAAAAATATCATACTCCTCTCCGCCAATGAAGGTATTTTGCCCTCGGGCCGTTCGGCCAATACTTTCATCCCCTTTGATGTGAAGAAAAATTTCCTTCTTCCAACCCATAATGAAAAAGATGCCGTTTTTGCCTATCATTTCTACAGATTGCTGCAAAGGGCTGAGAATATCCACCTTGTTTTTGATACGGAAGGAGATCAGCTTGGAGGCGGGGAGAAGAGCCGATTTATTACCCAGCTTGCCCATGAGCTGCCTAAATATAATCCCCGAATCAGCCTGAATGAAGAGATACTCCGCATTCCTCCCCTTACCGGACAGGATCCATACACTATCGAGATTGAAAAAAGTCCCGAATTAATGGAGCGCCTGGCGGAAAAAGCGGCGAAAGGATTCTCCCCCACCGCCCTGAACACCTATATCAATTGTTCCCTGCAGTTTTATTTCAAAGAATTAGCCGGGCTCTCGGAACTTGAAGAAATTGAAGAAACCATCGAAGCAAATACGCTTGGATCGGTCATTCATGAAGTATTAAAGGAATTATATGATCCGCTGAAAGGGAAAATCCTTATTCAGGATGATATAAAAGGGATGAAAAATAAATACAAAGATTTTTTACAGGCATCCTTCACTAAAAATTATAAAGACGGAGATATTGAACATGGAAAGAATTATCTCCTTTACAGGGTAGCAAGCCTGCTCATCCTGCAATTCCTGGAATCGGAAGAAAACATTTTAAAGGATAAGAGCCAGGAACTTCAGATTGTGGATCTGGAGAAATCCGTAAATACTATTTTTCAATTGCCGGATTCAAAAACCGGGGAGATCAGGCTAAAGGGATTTATCGACCGGATAGACCGTCTGAACGGGGAACTGAGGATAATCGATTATAAAACCGGTATGGTCAACCCTGGCGAAGTCCATGTGAAGGAGTGGGAGAATATCATAGCCGGGCCAAAACATTCCAAAGCCTTGCAATTGCTGATGTATGCCTTTCTTTTACAAAAAGACCTGAAAACTGATGAAGCCATTCAGACCGGGAATATTTCACTGAGGAATATTTCAAGAGGATTTATTAAGGTTGAAATTCCTGAAAAAGCTGCCGTAAACCAGGCCAGTCTTGCCCAATTCGGGGATCAGATCAGCATTTTGCTGAAACATATATTTGATAAGGAAATTCCTTTCAGCCAGACTGAAGACGAGAAAAATTGCCAGTATTGTCCTTATAAGCCGATTTGCAACCGCAATTGATTATCAGAATTCTTTTTCAGAAAAAACTATTGCTTTGTAAGTAAACAAATCCGCATCTTTCCATCCGTTCCATCCTATCCTGGCTTTATCCTGCGCACAATGTCCCAAAAATTCTTCCTTTGTCCACCCGGTTTGATCAGCTACCTGGGGTAAAAAAGTTCCGCTGGCCCCGCCTTTCTTAATATAAATACCCTCCACACCCAATTCAAATTCATCGATGGAATTTATTTTTTTCAGAGGAGTGAGCACAGAAATTTCAATCTCAAGGTCATCAATTTCATCCGGACTGACCGCCGGGAAACGATAGTCCTGGGTCGCGGCAGCTATGGCCATGTCTATCACAACCGCATACAAAGGGGCATCCGCATCAAAGCGCCCTATGCAACCTCTCAGATTATCATCCTTCATGAGGGTGACAAAGGCCCCGCAAGGAGTCATCAGGGCATCTGAATAATTCAGTGTATCCGGCTCGGGTGTCCGCCTTTTCCGCACATACTCATTGACTGTCAGACGGGCCAGCCTGAGTAATTCCTTTTTATCCTTTTCATCCAGTGAAAAGCCATCCTTGCCATCAGAATTCTTCTGTTCTATCACTATCGAATTATAGCCGACCACCCTGTCTTTTTCGCCATACAATTTATTATCCCCTGAATTCTTATACTGTATGATCTTAAAATCAAGATCTTTCCGTCCTTCAGTCATATAAAGCATGGAAAGAACTGAAGTCCATCCGCAAAGACTGGTAGCAAGGTCAGGAATATTCCTGTCATCATTTTCTTTCAAAACTTTCACGAGTTCAGAAGCTGAATTCCGGCAAATAGCTTCCGCCGTTCTCCGGTCATTCTTAACAGCATCATCATAATCGGGATAATGGGAGAAATCGGTGCTGATGACGAAGAGGTTCTTGCTATTCAGGTAAGGTTTGAGCGCTTCGCCAATTTTGCGGCAAGTTGCCTCTGTCTGAGTTCCCAGGATTATGGGAATGATCTGTATTTCATTTCCAAGTTTATACTGAAGGAAAGGAAGCTGCACTTCCAGGCTGTGTTCATTGGCATGGGCATCCGTCCGGTTATTGAAAACCTTATATTTAGAGATCAGTTCATCGGCCAGTTTCCGGTCTACTTTAACTTTCCCAAGAGGAGTTACATAATCCCCGGCATCATAGATGGAAGCCCCTTCGAAAGCCATACGGTGGCTGGAGGCCAGGATAAATATATGCTCATATTTCTTATCCGGATCTATTTGGTTAAAGCTTGAAGCGGCCACCTCTCCTGAAAACACATAACCTGCATGAGGACAAATAATTGCAAGTACATTTTCAGATTTTCGGGGGATGGATTTGGCAAAAAGTGAAGAAAGGTCGGATCTCAGGCTGGCTGCATCCGCCGGATAAAACTGTCCGGCAACAGCAGCCTGCCGGTCTTGTGACTGAGCATCAGCCCCAAAGAAGAACATTAGAAAAAACATAGTCATGTATTTAAAGAAACGCATAAAATCAATAATTTCGTAGAGATTGAGTCTCTTTTTATTAATCTAACAAATTTAACAAATAGCAGGGGTATTTTGTACAAGAGAATTAAATATTCTATCCTGTTTTTGGGATTTACCGCGATGCTGACCCAGCTTGTGCTGATCAGGGAGTTCCTGGCTGCTTTCAGCGGGAATGAGCTGGTCATAGGCTGGGCTATGGCTTCCTGGATGCTGATCACAGCCGGAGGGGCCTGGCTTACCGGAAGAATCAGAAGTGGCCTGGGCCGGCAGGGTCTGGTGATCCTCCTGCAAATTGCCCTGGCAATTCTCCCCCTGATCACCTTTTTCTTTTTCAATATTATCCGGAGCGAAAGCATCCCGTTTGGAAGAATGGCCAATCTTGAAGAGACCTTCCTGATGATTTTCCTGAGCCTCCTCCCCTTCTGTCTGGTTTCGGGAGCTTTGTTCCCCCTGCTTGCGGAAGAACTGTCGGGAATATTTTCCGGCAATATGATACATAAGGCCTATATTTACGATTCCACCGGAAGTGTGATCGGCGGTCTGGCTTTCAGCATAGTGCTGGTCTCGGTTTTTAAAACTTCTGCAATATTGGGGATGCTACTATTCCTGAACCTTCTTTTTGCATTCGTACTTGCCAGAAGTTCCGGCAGGAAATACACCACTGCCTTCATCAGCGTCCTCATTTCAGCTTCTATACTGTTTTTTATTTTTATTAATCCTGAAAAACTGCTGAGCAGGATAAATTATAAAGGACAAAAAATAGTGAAGGTTGAGGACACACCTTACGGGAGGATGGTGATCACTCAACTGGACAAGCAGCTGAATATCTACCAAAATGGCATCCCGGTTTATTCCGGACAGGATCCTGTAAAGCGTGAAGAAATGGTACATTATGCCATGTTTGCAAGACCCGGTGCGGAAAAAGTCCTGATGATCTCCGGCGGTCTTAGCGGTGCACCTTTGGAAGTTCTTAAATATCCCATAAAGCAACTTGATTACGTGGATGTTGACCCATGGCTTACCCGCTTCTGGACGGGCTATTCAAAAATGCAAAATAATAGCCTGCTGAAGGTTCACCTGACAGATGGGAGGTTATTTGTAAGGAATACCCATGAGAAATTTGATGTGATCCTATTGAATGTAGGTGAACCGGCATCGGCCGAGATGAACAGGTATTTCACCAAAGGATTCTTCCGGGAAGTCTATAAAACGCTTAATCCGGGCGGTGTATTTTCTTTGTCGCTACTGCCGGCCGGAAATTATATGAGCGATGAATCCCGGTATATACATTCAGTAACATACCTTACCGTTCACAGCATTTTTAAAAATGTCCGCATCATTCCAGGAGAGCGGGATTATATTCTTGCTTCGGACGGGGCATTAGATTATAGCCTTTCAGAACAGGCCCGGCAATATGGCGACAGCAATGATTATGTGAATCAGTATTACCTGAATGATGACCTGATCAGCATGAGGGCCCGGAATATTCAGAAAGAACTGGATCCGGAGGTCAGGCTCAACACCGACCTGAGACCATCGGTATATTATGGCTACCTGAAATTCTGGCTGAGCCGCTATCATTTCAATGCCTGGATCATCCCGCTTATCCTGCTCGGCATCATGCTGATTTTCTTTCTCAGGATGGGACCTGTAAGCCTGGGATTGTTCAATGTTGGCTTTTCGGCTTCATCGCTTGAATTCATATTAATACTGCTCTTCCAAACCATTTTCGGTTCAATTTATCAGATGACGGGATTGATATTTGCCATCTTCATGGCCGGCCTTGCAGTAGGGGCCTGGATAGCCAATTTAGTCGTGCGCGACCATCTTTACCGCAATTACCTTCAATTGCTGTCCATTATCATGGTCTTTTCAATTCTCCTTCCGCTTTTCATGAAATTCATGGTATCCATTTCCCTGCCAGCCTGGTTCAACGCGCTTAGTATAGTGATGATGATCCTGGTGATAAGCCTGCTTTGCGGGATGCAGTTCTCGGTGGCAACCATGTTGTACCCTCACAGTATTTTACGCTCGGCAGGGACAGCCTTCGGGGCTGATCTGGCAGGTTCAGCACTGGGTTTGCTGCTCACATCAACATTCCTGGTTCCTTACCTGGGACTAAGCCTGAGCGCTTTTTGCCTGGGCGGCCTGAATCTTTTAACTATCTTCATCATTCATTTAAAAGGAAAGAATAATTATCTTTATAATATTGCATAAAGAGATTTCCAGGCAGATAAGATAATTATAATCTCTTGATCTTAAAGAATCTGAACTAAGTTCATCCCACTATGAAAACTCATGCCTCCCTTACAATCAAATCACAGATCAGCAAGAGGGAATTCCTGAAATGCTCTATTATGGGGGCTTGCGGGACGGCCCTGGCTTTTTCGCCCCTATCTTCTGCTGCCGGCTTATTTAAAAATCTAAATCCTGAACTTCTCCCTCCGGATGATAAATTATGGAAATGGAGTAAAGAAGCCCTTTATTATATCGAAACGCCCAAGGGAATCAAATGCAAATTATGTCCACAGAAATGTGAAATTAAGGAAGGTGAAACAGGCGATTGCCGGACCAATGTGAATTATAAAAACAAGCTCTATTCCATAACTTACGGGAATCCATGTGCAGTCAATGTGGATCCGGTGGAAAAGAAGCCCCTGCTGCATTTTCTTCCCACGACCAATGCCTTTTCGATTGCCACAGCCGGTTGCAATCTGGCCTGCCTGAACTGCCAGAACTGGGAGATATCTCAGGCTGATCCGAAGAAAACCCGGAACTATGACATGATGCCGGACCAGGTCGTGAAAGAGGCAATCAGGAATAATTGCAAATCCATCGCTTATACCTATTCCGATCCGGTGGCTTTCTATGAATACACGCTCGACACTTCCACCCTTGCAAGACAGGCTGGTATAAAAAACATCCTCGTATCGGCCGGTTATATTAATGAAGAACCTTTGAGAAGACTGTGCAAATATACCGATGCAGCCAATATAGACCTGAAAAGCTTCAGCGATGAGATTTACGAGATGCTGAATGCCGGGACCCTGGAGCCGGTTTTGAAAACGCTTAAGATCATGAAAGAAGAAGGAGTGTGGCTGGAGATCACCAACCTGATAGTTCCGACCTGGAACGACGATATGGATATGATCAAAGAGATGTGTGAATGGCTGGTAAAGAATGATCTTCACATGTACCCCCTGCATTTCAGCCGCTTCAACCCATTGTATAAACTTACCAATCTGCCGCAGACCCCGGTTGCGACCCTGGAACAGGCGCGGGACATCGCACTGAAGGCCGGGATCAAATATGTTTATTTAGGGAATGTGCCTGGTCATGAAGGGCAAAACACGTATTGCCCCGCATGCAAAAAACTCATCATCGAACGCAAGGGCTTTGCCATCACGCAGTTTAATATGAAGGATGGGAAGTGCATATTCTGCGATGAAAAGATTGATGGGGTTTGGAGTCTGTGAAAATTGTCGATTCGTGGATTGTCGATTTTCGATTTTCGAAGGGGTCTACATCGACGCATTGAACATTGAACATCGCCGATTGACGATGGATCATTGATCATTGACCATTTAATAAACCGAGATGCAAATAGCACGATCTTCACAATAAAACACAACCGTAGCGACAGGTCGCAACCTGTCGCTACCTATCGCATGACATCAAAATCTTCACAGAAATCACCTATGACGTTTTCATTATATACCCTGTTTAATGAATGCAATTGATCAAATGTTATCCTATTATTAAAAAACACCCCATATTTTTATTTTTCTAAGTTACCTGAATGAACCTAATCATCATCCTCTATTTTAAATGTATATAAATAATGATGGATTTTAATTGATTTTAAATCACTTATTAAATATAAAATCCTCTTTATAAAAAATTTCATCTAATAAATATTTTTAACAACAATTTACTACCTTGTACAGGTATTTTTGCCAACATCCTTTAGATTAAATATTCCAAATAAATATTGATGAAAACAGGCAAAATAATTCTTCTATTATATACGGTTCTGCTTTTTAACAAACCGAATATTTATTCCCAATCTTCCTTCTCCCGCTTAATCAGCACACCAAAAGACGAGAGGCTATTTGATGCAGCTGAAGATGGGGATGGAAATTATTTTTTAGTTGGCAGAAATTCAGATACTAATCTTCCATCGGAAGATGCTATGCTCCTGGTTCTAAATTCAAATGGCGAGATAATTTACCAAAACGATTATCAAATTCAGGATACGATCTCCTATTTTGCTAAAGTCTATTCAAGAAATGATTCGATAATAATCATTGGAGCAAAAGGTGAATTATCAGTGGGACTATCTAATCAATTGTGGATATTAATATTGGATTCAGAATTTAATATTATAAAGAACACATCTTATTATATACCCGATTATTATTTAGTGGATATTGAAACGATCATAAATAGCAAGGGGAATTACGTATTGACAGGCGTCATATCGAACATCAATAAAGAACTTGATATGATCTTTTATGAGATTTCATCAAACGGAGACACAATTCAATCATCTATATTTTCTTATACGAATCTTCAATTAGAATTTGACCTGATCGAAACACAAAACAATGAATATAAAGTGTTTTCAAATGGCGCCTTTCCCGGTATGGCCCATGTTTATAATTATAGTGTGAGATTTGATTCAGCTTTTAATTATTTGGGCGCCGATTCAATTCCATATGATTTACGTTTTAATCATACTGCTAAATGGCTAAATGATTCAGTATATTTAGTCAGCGGCAACAAAAGAACATTTGATCCGACAGGTCAGGATATCGGGATAGCAAAATTATCATCTTCTGATCAATTTCTGACGGGTAATCATTTTGGTAAAATTGGGGATACCCTTGATTATGTGGGATTAACATCAAATTTTGATTTTATCAATGCCAATTCAATTTTTTTTGGAGGAACGGCAAATATGCATCCGAATGAATGGCCTTACCAAGCCGAAAATTCCTGGATATTACTTACCAATCTGGATTCAAACCTTAACCTAAATTGGGAACAATACTACGGAGGGGATGCTTATTATTATCTGTGGAGTTTAAAAGCAACCCAGGATGGAGGTTGCCTGATGCTGGCCGCTCGTTATGATGAAAACACACAAGATGACGAACTGGATGCCTATATATTGAAGGTCGATCCCAATGGACTTCTTACCTCCGTAAACGACCCCACTTTCAGCATCCCCCAGGGAATGATGCTTTATCCCAATCCCGTTTCTGATTTAGTCACTATCACTTCCCCCTGGTTAAACAAATCAGGTAATAAAGAAATTTCTATTCACAATAGTTTAGGAAAAGAAGTTAAAAGGCTATCCCTTTCCGGAATGCAGGAATCTGTGCAGGTAAATGTTTCCGCTATCCCGCCGGGACTTTGTTTTGTAACGATATTTTTGGAAGGAAAAAAGATGGCGACCGGGAAGGTGCTGATTGTGAGATAGAGCAGCTGCTCAGTAAGGAGCCTCCCAACAAGGGGCTGAAGCCCCTTGTTGGAGAAAATACCAAATTCCAAAATCCAAAATCCAAACAAATTCCAAAGAACAAAAATCAAATCATCTCATCCCCCATCATCCATCCCCACATCATCTCATCCCCACATCATCTCATCCCCACATCATCTCATCCCCGCATCATCTCATCCCCACATCATCACAATTCTTCCTGGAGAAAACTTTGGACAGCCAGCCTGTAACCTTCCAGACCGAAACCTGTGATTAGACCCGCTGTGTGAGGAGCTATAAGGGAATTACGGCGGTATTCTTCCCTGGAAAACAAATTACTGATATGCACTTCTACTACTTTCGCGGGGATAGCACGGACTGCATCGGCAATGGATACTGATGTATGGGAATAGCCTCCTGCGTTCAGGATGATGCCATCGGCACTGAAACCATGCTTCTGCAACAAATCTATGATCTCTCCCTCAACATTGCTTTGAAAGAATTCCAGATCTGCCACCGGAAAATGATCCTGCAACTTCTCAAAATAATCCGGAAAAGATTCCTCACCATATATTCCGGTCTCCCTTTTCCCTAATAAATTCAAATTCGGCCCGTTGATGATAATAATGTGCATGGATAGATTTTTTACAAAGATAAAAATTCAATTTATTTTATCGTAGAGGCCTTGCATGCAAGGCCTCTACAATTGAAAAATTAATTTCTTTTCCCCTCTCCCATTCTTACCTTTATCTAAATTAACGATCACATTATGTTTTCAGGCAATTTTCAATCGGCCCTGGCAGATTATCTTTTTCTTCTAAGGAAAAAATATCCTTCCAAAACCATTCTGAACCTGGTTGCAACGCGGTATTCTCTGAGCGCCGGGGAACGTTCAGTGCTATTCAGAGGGGTAATGCTGCCGGATATTGCAGAGATCAGGAAATCAAAGCTCATTGAAGTATCCCAAATAAGCGGTATAGAAATACAAGCCGATGCACTGAATGTCATTCTTACGATTGTCTCTTACCTGAGAGGAACCCTGGTATACCTGGCTATGGATGGCTTTTTGCGGGATACAGCCGAATACCATGGCCGGCCTGTGGACAAAGAATTGCTGGAAAGGGCTGTTCAGCTTTTATCCTCCTTCCTTCTTCATATCAAAATAAAAAAAATAATATTTTATGTTGATGAAGGGACAGATCTGAGCAGCGATCTGGCAAAGATTCTGAAAAAGGAAAAATTAGCTCCTGTCAAATCTGAAATCATCCTATTGTCTTCAGCCGATCATCCCCTAAAGAAAACTGAGAAAGGAATCATAGCCAGCTCCGACTCGGATATCCTGGACCGAACGCCAAACCCGGTTATCGATCTTCCAAGACAGGTTCTGGAATATCATTTCAAACCGGAGTTTGTTGATATAGAAAATTATATAAAAGATTAGATTTATAATTCATTTCTCATTTCAGGTCATTCTCATTTCACCCAATTTAGAAAATTTAATCTGCTTCACACCACCCGATCCCTCACATACGTTCGGGATGACGGGCTTTTTGGTGGTTCTATGAAAGCATCGGGCAAGCCTTTGAGAATTCTCAAAGGCTTGCCCGATGCTTTCCTTTGTAATAAATATGAAAAAACACTTGCTTTTTAACACAGTTCATCCCGAGTTTTCAGACTTTTACAAAATCCACAATGTGAAATGACTGAAAACTAAATCGTTCATGCGACTGGAAAAAGTAGATGATTTATCTATATCTAATATTCGATCTACTACCTAATTTATTTCTGGTACTAAAGAGGGGTCCGGGGCTTGACTACGGAAATTGATAAAAAAGAAGAAAAGTTCCAGACAATCATACGGGTGATGAAAGATATCTGTACAACCCTAAGTCCCGAAAGGGACGACACAGGGTCAGTCGCTGTAAAAAGGGGTTGATACAAAACTTCCCAACTTAAACTCCCGTTTCATTTCATTCACGGGATTAATTCGACTTAATCTTTTCATATCATTCACAAGTGAACTCATGAAAAGATAGTCTCATTGAATTTGCATTTTGCACTTTGAGCTGTCTTTCTGTGCCGTCCCTTCGGGACTCGGGTTCCTGCGAGCACATCCCAACCCCAACCTGAAGGTTGGGGCTATTACTGTATAGTCCGTTCCGGACTAGAGGCATAGCTGATTCCAAAAGATGCGGCGGGCTATAAATTAAAAATACATCATAGAGAGTTCGCTAAACCGCCAGCTTGCTTGATTCACCCTGCATTATACGGAAAAAACTTAAAAGATTGTGGAATAGCATCCCGCACGGCCTAACTTGTCATTGGTACACAGGAGGGATCTGATAGCAACACCCATAGAAGTTATCAAACTTTATACCCAGCGAAATATCGATATCACGAAATGTTGAAATATAGAATTTCCCCCTCACTCTACACTCTACACTCTACACTCTACACTTTTTTCAGTATATTTGTGTCCTAATTAACGTCCATCAGGGGTGCCCTTTTACGGGCTGAGATCAAACCCTTTGAACCTGAACCGGGTAATGCCGGCGGAGGAAGAAAAAGAGTTCAATGCATTTTTATTTTTCCCCAATTTGATGGCAGTTTTATTCATCTGTAAATCTATTTGATAATGAAAAAAATTGCTGCTACCCTGCTCCTGCTCCTAAGTCTGAATTTTATTGTCATTGGGCAATATAATATCAGCGGGAAGATCACCGAAAAAGAGAGCGGTAAGGCCCTGCCTTCCGCCCATGTGGTACTGGAAGGCACCTATATGGCCACTTCAAGTGGTTCGGATGGGACCTACCTTATCCGGAACATCGCTTCCGGGAAATACACTCTGAAAGTCAGCTTTATGGGCTTTCGATCCGAAGAAAAAGAAATAGATCTGAAGAGCGACCTGGTACTGGATTTCAGCCTGGAAGCCAGCGCTATCATGGAAAATGAGGTTATCATCTCCGCCACCCGTGCAGGGGATAAATCCCCAACAACCTACAGCAATCTTTCCAAAAAGAAAATAGAAGATTTGAACTTCGGGCAGGACCTGCCCTATCTGCTGGAAACCACGCCATCAGTGGTGACGACTTCCGATGCCGGAACAGGAGTGGGTTATACCGGAATCCGTATCCGCGGGACTGACCTCACCCGTATCAACGTGACTATAGACGGGGTACCTTTAAATGACCCTGAATCGCAAGGTGTCTGGTGGGTTGATTTGCCGGATATCGCCTCTTCTACCCAAAATATACAAATCCAGCGTGGAGTCGGGACCTCGACTAACGGCTCGGGCGCTTTCGGTGCCAGCATAAATATAGAAACTGAAAGCCCCTCCCCTGTCCCTTATGCTGAAGTCAACAGCGCCGCCGGGATCTTTCAACACCTTCAAAAATACTTTTAGTGCCGGAACAGGGCTTATTAAAGGCAAGTGGTCATTCGACGGGCGTTACTCCAAAATTACTTCTAAGGGTTATATAGACCGGGCCAGCTCAGACCTGGATTCCTATTCTTTTTCAGGAGGATATTATGGAAGTAAAAACCTTTTTAAGTTCACGCTTTTCTCGGGAAATGAAAAAACTTACCAGGCCTGGGACGGGGTGCCGGGCTATATGCTCGATACGAACCGGACCTATAACGGACTGGGAGCTTATTACGATGTGAACGGGAATCTACAGTATTATAAAAACCAGACCGACAATTATAAGCAAAATCATTACCGCCTGTTCTGGGCCAACCGGATCAATTCCCATTGGAATATCAATGCAGCACTACATTATACTTATGGCAGCGGTTATTATGAAGAATATAAAACCGGGCAGGACTTAATGAATTATGGCCTGGAATACCCTGTTATTGGCGGGGATACCATTACAAATACAGATCTTGTAAGGCAGCGCTGGCTCGACAATGATTTTTACGGCCTCACCTTCGCCCTGAACCATGACAACCAGAAAAACCTGAAATTTACTTTTGGGGGATCTGCAAATTTATTTTCCGGAAGACATTTCGGGAATATCATCTGGTCGCGGGTTGCGCTTAATTTCGACAAGGATTATCAATGGTATTTTAATACAGGAAAGAAGAATGAAATTAACCTTTATGCAAAACTGAATTATCAATTGACTGAAAAGTTAAATCTATATGCCGACCTGCAATTCCGGCAGATCGATTATCGCCTGAAAGGTCCGGATAATGATCTGAGGGATATCAGCCAGACTCATTATTACAGTTTTGTGAATCCCAAACTCGGGCTATTTTATGAATTTAACGCACACAATAAAGCCTACCTGAGCGGGGCTGTCGGGAACCGGGAACCAAACCGGAGCAGCCTGGTAGATGCCAATCCGGAAAGGCCATACCCGGTTCAGGAAAGCCTTTACGATGCCGAAGCCGCTTATAGCTTTCAGTCATCCCGTTTTATGCTGGACGCCAATTTCTATTATATGTATTATCATAACCAACTCGTCCTTACCGGGAAGATCAATGATGTGGGCGATCCGGTCATGGAAAATGTGCCACAGAGTTACCGTGCAGGGCTGGAACTGAGCGCAGGTGTTAAATTCTCAGATAAATTTAACTGGAATGTGAACGCCACTTTCAGTTCAAATAAAGTCCTGAATTTTACCGAATATGTGGATAACTGGGACGAATGGCCGCAACAGATTGTAAATAATCTGGGCACAACCGATATAGCCTTTTCACCCTGGCTTACGGCGGGGAGCGTGCTCAATTACGAGGCCTTGAAAAACCTGCACCTTATATTATATAGCAAATATGTTGGAAAACAATACATCGACAATACATCCAGTGATGAGCGCAGCCTGGATCCCTATTTTGTAAATGATTTGTTGATACGCTATGAAATGCATCCGAAGTTTATGAAGGAGATAAATATTAGTCTGAAAGTGAATAATCTCTTCAACACCGAATATATCAGCAATGCCTGGGTTTACCGCTATTATTCAGAAGGAAGTTATGGCGTTTTGGATGGCTATTTCCCCCAGGCCGGGACGAATTTTATGGTGGGGATCGGGGTGGGGTTTTAGTCGTGAGACAGTGAGACGTGAGAAGTAAGTCGTGAGTCGTGGCCTTTCCCAATGATCAACCTAATACCTGGTACCAAATACCTAATATCCAATACCCGATACCCAATATCCGCAACAATAGCAAACATTTTTTGTTTAAATTATGGACATCAACAAAAATCAATGAAAATATCCATCACAGAAAGCCCCAGGGATGCTATGCAGGGTCTACATAATTTCATCCCGACCGAAGTAAAGGCGGATTATATCAATGCTTTGCTCAAAGTCGGTTTTGATGTGCTTGACTTCGGGAGCTTCGTCTCGCCTAAGGCAATTCCTCAGTTAAGCGATACCGCCGAAGTGCTCGAAAGACTGGATTTATCGGAAACAGATACCAAACTCCTGGCTATCGTGGGCAATCTGAAAGGAGCTGAACAGTCAGGGCTTTACAAGCAGATCAGTCTGATCGGTTATCCACACTCCACCTCCAATCATTTTCTTGAATTAAACATCAATTCCAATATCAAAAAATCAAGGGAAACTATCCTGGAATTAATTGAAATAGCGGATAAAAGCAAACAGGAAATGGTGATTTACCTTTCCATGGCCCTGGGAAATCCATATGGGGAAGTATGGAATATGGCGCAAGTAGAAGAAGAAGTTGAATGGCTGCATAATACCGGGGTCAGAAGAGTGGCTGTATCCGATACCATTGGGATAGGCAGCGCTGAAACTATCTCGGAGCTTTTTGGAAAACTTGTTCCGGCATATCCTGAAATGACATTTGGCCTTCATCTTCACACCACGCTCGAAAACTGGCGGGCTAAGATAGAAGGGGCCTTCATGAATGGCTGCCGGAGTTTCGACGGGGTAATAAATGGCCTGGGAGGCTGTCCTATGGCTGGCCACGAAATGGTGGGGAATATTTATACTGGCCTTCTGCTGGAATATTTTCAAGATAAGAATGTTGAACTAAATATTAATAAACAAGCCTTTGAGCAGGCTATGGAAAAGGCCCTTTCAACCTTTAGTTTTGCCCAAAACGGGCTGGATAAGGAAGTTGTGTAAATAAAGGTTTGCGCCCTCATTTCTTTTCACGAAATTTGCAGCCCGGAAAAAATTCATTATAATTTCTTCTGAAAATAAAATAAAAAATATTGCATGTCCACACTGGCTAAAACCATCACGATCAAAAATAAGAAAGCTTATTTCGAGTATTTCTTTCTGGAGGAATTCGTGGCGGGTATACAGCTCACCGGCACCGAGATCAAATCTATCAGGGAAGGTAAGGCCAATTTCGTGGATTCCTATTGTGCATTTGAAGGATCTGAATTATTCGTGAAAAATTTGCACATCGCTGAATACACTATGGGTACGCATTATAACCATGAGCCCAAACGGGACCGGAAGCTTTTACTTAACCGTAGGGAACTTAAAAAACTTCAAACCAAATCAACAGAAAAAGGGCTTACCATTATCCCCATCCGGCTTTTTATAAATGACAGGGGACTGGCCAAACTGGCCATAGCTCTTGCAAAAGGAAAACATTCCTATGATAAAAGGGAGTCCATCAAGCAAAGGGATATGGATCGGGATATGGATAGAAATGAAAGATATTAAGCTGAATTTAACAAGCTTTAACACAAATTTATCTTTCTAAATATGTAAATATTCTGTAAAAAATATAATTTAGCCAAAAATAATAGAGGATGAAAAAACTTATCAATACTTCTCTTATTGCAATCTTTGCAATATTTCTGTCCACTGCAACTTACTCACAGGAAAGTTCCGCTTCAGGCGGGATCAAATGGTATACCTTTAAGCAGGCTATGGAACTGAACAAGAAACACCCTAAAAAGATATTTATCGACATGTATACCGATTGGTGTGGTTGGTGTAAGAAAATGGATGCATCGACCTTTAAAAATCCGGTTATTGTGAAATACATGAATGAAAATTATTACGCGGTTAAATTCAATGCCGAACGTAAGGATACCGTTGATTTCAAGGGCAAGGAATATGTAAACACAAACCCGCACGGTACCCGCGCCACGCACCAGCTAGCACAAACCCTGCTAAATGGCAGGATGTCATATCCTTCTTATGTATTCATGGACCAGGACGAAAACCTCATCACAGTGGTTCCGGGTTACCAGAAGGCCCCGCATTTCGAGCCCATTCTCCACTTCATCGCTACCGATGCTTATAAAAATACCAAATGGGAGGATTATATGTCGTCGTTTAAGGTTACTGCGACGGAATAGGGGAATTCAGATTTCGGGTTTCAGATTTCAGATTGGGAGCAAAACAATTCTGCTTTCCAATGTAAATCCCATTTACCAATTACTTCGTCATATCGCAATTTCGATTTTTCGAAAGTTCGAAAGTTTTTCCTTTACTGATATTTTGAGAAAATTAGTTTTTGTCAGCACCTTCTATAGTGTGAGATGGTCTACTCTAAACTCACATCAACTTCCCCCAATAACCATTACCCATTAACCAATAACTGACCCCCCTCCTCTGTTAAATATTGTTAAATCAGCCTATCTACTCTTTACTCCCTTTCTATTTTTTACTTTTTTTGCATCAAATTAAACAAATATGGATATTGTTGTTGAAAATCTCACCAAGATCTATGGCGCGCAACGTGCCGTGGACAATATCTCTTTCAGGGTAAAGACCGGCGAAGTGCTGGGCTTCCTGGGGCCTAACGGCGCGGGAAAGACCACCACCATGAAAGCCATCACTTCATTCCTTGTTCCCAATTCCGGGAATATCCGGGTTGGGACTTTTTCTGTAGAAGAAGATCCTGAAGAGGTAAAACGGCATATAGGCTACCTGCCGGAAAGCAATCCGCTTTACCAGGAGATGCCGGTAATCGATTATCTGAAATTCGTGGCTGAACTGCAAGGTATCCCAAGCGAAAAGATCCGGCCCAGGATACTTGAGATGGTCCGCCTCTGTGGTCTGGAAGGCGAAAAGCACAAGGATATTCAGGAATTGTCCAAAGGCTACAAACAAAGAGTCGGTCTTGCACAGGCCCTGATCCATGATCCGGACGTACTCATCCTTGATGAGCCGACTTCCGGACTCGACCCGAACCAGATCGTCGAAATAAGGGAATTAATAAAGAAGATCGGGAAAGAAAAGACCGTTATCCTGAGTTCACACATACTTGCAGAAGTGGAAGCCACATGCGACCGCATTTTGATCATCAGCAAAGGTAAGATAGTTGCTGACGGGACTTCGGAAGAGCTCAGGAAACGCGCCAGGGGCAAAGAAATCCTTAGGGTAAAGATAGAAGACGGCGAATCCAACGATATTTTCCAGTCGCTTCAAAAATTACCTGTTATCGAAGTAGTAGATTTTCTTAAAAAGGAAGAAGGCTATTTCGAATTGCAGGCCCGGGGCGAGCAAAGCATGCGCAAACCAGTATTCCAGCTTTGCGTTTCAAAAGGCTGGGCCCTGACAGAGATGACCCCTATCGAAACCAAGCTGGAAGATGTCTTCCGCGAATTGACAATGAACTGATCCAAGAAATAAAAAATAAAACCCATGAAACAAGTCTGGATTATTACAAAAAGAGAATTGTCCGCCTTTTTCAACTCATTGATGGCTTATATTATGATGGTGGCCTTCCTGGGTTTCAGCGGCTTTTTCACCTGGATCTACGGGTCCGACATATTTTTCACCAAACAGGCAAGTTTACAGGCCTTCTTCAGCATAGCCTACTGGACCCTCTTCTTTTTCATCCCCGCCATTACCATGAGGATGTTTGCCGAAGAAAATAAAACTGGCACCATCGAACTATTACTCACCCGCCCGGTAAACGACTGGCAGGTGATCATCGGAAAGTTTCTGGGGACCTTGCTTCTGATTATCATAGCCCTGGCTCTGACAATTCCATACTATATCACAGTATCAAGGCTTGGAAATATCGACAACGGAGCAGTAATCAGCGGTTACCTGGGACTGATACTAATAAGCGGCGCTTATATCAGTATCGGTCTATTTACCAGCAGCCTGTCGAATAACCAGATAGTAGCTTACCTTCTGGCCCTGCTTTTCGGAATATTTTTCCAGATAATCTTCAGTATGCTGGCGACCAATATTTCCGGTTTTATCGGAGAAACGCTCAATTATCTGAGTATTTCCCAACATTACGAATCCATGTCAAGGGGGGTGATTGATTCCAGGGATGTGATCTATTTTCTTTCGGTCATATTCGTGGGACTCATATTGACCGAATCTAACCTCCTGCGTAAAAGATATGCATGATCGATCCATTCATTTTTGATCATTAAAAGAAAAAATCATGGCAAAGAAAAATAAAAGATCGATACTTTATCAGTCACTGCTGGTCATCGGCATCGTGGTGGTTGTAAACATTATAGCCGACAAGGCCTATTTCAGGCTTGACCTGACCGAAGACAAGCAGTATACTCTTAGTAGTGCTACGAAGGATATTTTACATTCCCTAAATGAACCGGTGACAATCACGGCCTACTTTACAGAGGATATTCCTCCTCAATTGCTGCAGGCCCGCAAGGAATTCAAGGATATGTTAATTGAGTACTCGAATGCTTCGGGGGGAAATGTTGTTTATGAATTCATCGACCCGAATAAAGACCAGCAGTCGGAACAGAAAGCCATACAGGAAGGTATCCGGCCCAGTATAGTGAATGTCAGGGAAAGGGACCAGATGACCCAGAAGAGGGTTTTCCTGGGGGCCATCCTGAAAATGGGCAGCCGCCGGGAGATCATACCTATGATACAAACCGGTACGGCTATGGAATATGAACTTTCCTCGAGTATTAAAAAATTGTCTATTGTCGACAAGCCTATGATAGGATATCTCCAGGGAAATGGAGAACCTGCCAGAAATGCTCTGCAACAGGTTATGGCAGGATTGGATGTTTTGTATAATATTGAAGATGTCAATCTCTCAGATGCATCCAAAGACCTTTCAAAATACAAAACCATTATAATTATGGGGCCAACCGACACCATTCCTGACTCTCAGCTGCAGATGCTGGATACTTACCTGGCGGGTGGCGGGAATTTGTTTATCGGATATAACCGGGTTTTGGCTGATTTCTCACAGGCCAGGGGTTATGATATCCATACTGGCCTCGAAGACTGGCTGAGTGGTAAAGGGATGCTGGTTAACAAAGATTTCCTGATTGATGCCAATTGCGGATCGGTCGGAGTGCAGCAAAAGGCCGGAAGCATGAATTTCACAACTAATGTGAGGTTTCCTTACCTGCCCATTATCACAACATTTTCTGACCATCCCATCACCAAAGGTCTTGAGCAGGTTTTGCTTCCACTGGCCAGCACGATTAGCTTCACCGGGGATTCAAGCCTGACTTACACACCGATTGCATTTTCATCAGATAAATCAGGGACCAAGACCCCGCCCCTGTATTTTGATATCAATCACCAATGGACTGACGCTGATTTTCCACTTTCTCACCTTACCGTGGCGGCTATCCTTTCAGGAAAGATCAGCGGAGATAAGGAATCAAAGATAGTACTGGTTGGGGATGCCGATTTTGCAGTGAACGGGACCGGGCAAAGGCCGCAGCAATTGCAGCCTGACAATGTGAACCTGATGGTTAACGGCGTGGACTGGCTTTCGGACCAGACCGGACTGATCGCTTTACGGACCAAGGGAATTACTTCACGTCCCCTCGAATCCATTTCCGAGTCCAGAGTGACTTTCCTGAAATGGATGAATTTCACACTCCCGATTATCCTGATTATTCTGTTCGGGATTATCCTGAAACAAAGAAATCGCAGAATTCGAATTAAAAGAATGGAGGAAGGTTATGTTTAAAAAAATTAGTTCAAGTGTGCTTTTGATCTTATTCATCGCACTCCTCGCTATTTATCTTCTGGTTAGATACTGGGACAAAAGCGACCGGTCATTTAAATCCACTATACTTACGGTCGATCCCACTGTAGTGACCGGAATCACAATACAGGACGCCGGGAAAAAGGAAGTGGACCTCAAACTGAATGGTAAAACCTGGCAGGTAGTAGAAGATGGTAATTCATATACCGCCGATTCCAACGTGGTGAAAAATATCCTCGCTCAACTTAGTGATTTAAAGACCAAACAATATGCCGGCAAGGGTAAGGAGGTCTGGTCCAAATACGAAGTCACCGACTCAGCGGCCACCAAAGTCCGTCTCGACGCTGGAAATAAACAAATTGCGGAACTGCTTATCGGAAAGTTTTCCTATGTTCCTCAGGAACAACCGCAGGGCCAGCCAAGGATGCAACAACAGCAAGGACGTGGAGATATGACCACTTTCGTCAGGGTTAACGGCGAGAAGGAAGTATATGCGGTAGATGGTTTTCTGAAAATGAATTTTAACCGGGATCCCAATTCATACCGCGATAAGAGTCTTATAAACCTTAGCCCGAAAGAAATGACCAGGTTGGTTTATACTTATCCTGATAAAAAAATTAACCTGGAAAATACAAACGGGAAATGGACACTTAACGGGCAAGAGGTGGATTCCACCAAGGCTGTAAAATATTTCAATTCCATCGCCCATTTGAATAATACCAACTTTACAGGGGATATAGTTCAGGGCCTCGAACCGGACCATGTACTTACGATCGAAGGAAATAATTTCAAGCCTTTGACCATCAAAGCATATCCGGTTGCCGATACCAATATCAATTACGTGATCACCTCGACACTCAATCCGGGATCATTTTTCAACGGCAAAAAGAACTCAATGTTCGATAAGCTCTTCATGAAAGATGAAGAACTTATACCTGCGAAATAATTACCGGAATCTACATATATTTACCAAAGGCTGTTCATATATGAGCAGCCTTTGTTTTTTATAATGAAGAGTGGAATAGTAAAATTTAGAATGGTCTACATTTTCTCCGGGACCTGAATTCCCAGTAATGTCATAGCACGGCGGATCACATTCCCGGTAAATTCGGATACAGCAAGCCTGAAAATAGCTTTCATGCTATCCTCCTCCTTCAATACAGGCAATTCCTGGTAAAACTGGTTATATTCTTTTGCCAGCTCATAAATATAATTGGCTATTCTTGCAGGACTATAATTTTTCCCGGCATCAATAATAACTGACGGAAAATCATAAAGTATTCTGAGTATATTTTTTTCTTTCGGAAGAATATCAGATATTTCATTCGTATTGAAGGCAGAAGGGCGGAGTTCCCTTTCAGCGGCTTTCTTAAGGAGCGAGCGGATACGGGCGTGTGTATATTGAATAAATGGCCCGGTGTTCCCGTTGAAATCTATAGATTCTTCGGGGTTAAATAACATATTCTTTTTCGGATCAACTTTCAGCATAAAATATTTGAGTGCCCCCTGGCCGATCATTTCAAACAAACAGTCGGCTTCAGTTTTTTCCAAGCCTTCGACCTTTCCAAGTTCCCTGGTAGTCCGGGCGGCTGTTTCATACATATCCTGCATCAGTTCATCGGCATCCACCACCTTCCCTTCCCTCGACTTCATCTTCCCCTCCGGTAATTCAACCATCCCATAAGATATGTGAAGAATACCTTCAGCCCATTCCTTGCCTAACATTTTCAATATGATCTTCATCACATCAAAATGATAATTTTGCTCATTACCAACGACATAAAGGAGCTTTTCCGGATGATAATCCCTGTACCGCAATTCAGCCGTCCCCAGGTCCTGGGTTATATAAACTGAAGTTCCGTCAGGACGTAGGAGCAGCTTTTCATCCAATCCCTGGCTGCTGAGGTCAACCCAAACAGAACCGTCATCTTTTTTATAAAATATACCTTTATCCAATCCCTCTTTCACGATTTCTTTACCAAGCAGATAGGTATCCGACTCATAATATATTTTATCGAAGGATATTCCCATTCGTTCATAAGTAAGGTCAAAACCTTCATAAACCCAATTATTCATTTTTGTCCAGAGTTTACGTGTTTCCTGATCACCTTGCTCCCACTTCTGAAGCATCAGCAAAGCTTCCTGCATTAAAGGTGAAGCTTTATATGCTTCCTCTTCATTCATACCCCTGGCTTTGAGCTTTTCAATTTCAATTTTATTCGCCTGTTCAAATTTCACGTAAAGATTTCCAACATATTTATCACCTTTAATATTAAGGTCAGAAGGTTCCTGGCCATTGGCCCATTTTTTCCAGGCCAGCATGGTTTTGCAAATATGGATGCCCCTGTCGTTGACCAGGTTTACACGTGCCACGTTTTTCCCGCCGGCTTCCAGAATTTCGGCGACGGACCATCCCAACAAGATATTCCTGATATGTCCAAGGTGAAGGGGTTTATTTGTATTAGGGGAAGAATATTCCACAACGACCGGTGGATTCCCATCGGGCTGAAGGAATCCATAATCCGCCCTATTACGATTGTCCTCAAAAAACGCCATCCAGTAATTTTTACTGAGGACCAGGTTTAAAAAGCCTTTTACAACATTGAAAGATGATACCTGGACTACATTCTGTATGAAATAATTACCAAGGGCCTCTGCAGTTTGCTCGGGCGATTTTCCTGAAAATCTTAAAAGCGGAAAAACCACCATTGTAAAATCCCCTTCAAAATCGGGACGGGTTTTCTGGAAACTGAATAAATTGATATCAGGTTTCTGTCCGAATAAATTATTGAAAGCCTCACGGGCTTTCGTTGAGAGCAATATTTCTATCATCTTCCGGATATAATTTTAATGGCCCAAAATTAGGCATTAATTCGCATAGATGCACCTAAGGCAGGGTGATCGGGAATTTAAACCTGCATGTATCATGGAAAACTGTATAATTCAGTTAAGGCCTGCAATGCCCGTCATTAAAGAAAAAATTTAATAACAATTCCTTGGTTTTTAACTTAAAGGATTACCTTTGCATGATTAAAATCATATTCATATTATTAACATAAAAGGCTTAAATAATGAAAAAAAATGTTATCATTATCGGAGCTGCAGGTAGAGACTTTCACAATTTCAACACTTATTTTCGGGGGAACGAAGATTATAACGTTGTTGCATTTACTGCCGCGCAGATCCCGGACATTGACGGACGAAAGTACCCGGCCGAATTAGCCGGCAATCTCTATCCTGAAGGTATCCCGATCCACGCAGAAGCAGACCTTCCGGCACTCATCAAGCAAACGAATACCGACATGTGTGTATTCTCATACAGTGATGTGCCTTATAAGAGGGTTATGGCCATCAGTGCCATTGTAAATGCAGCCGGTGCCAATTTCATGCTGCTTGGCCCAAAAGACACTATGGTTGCATCCACCAAACCTGTCATTGCTGTGGGCGCTGTCAGGACTGGTTGTGGAAAAAGCCAGACCTCCCGCAGGATTATCGAGATTCTTATGGAAAAAGGCTTGAAAGTGGTGGCTATCCGACATCCTATGCCCTATGGCGACCTGGTGAAACAAAAAGTGCAGCGTTTTGCTACTGTTGCTGATCTGGCTAAACATGAATGTACGGTAGAAGAAATGGAAGAATACGAACCGCATGTTGTGAGAGGAAATGTGATCTATGCCGGCGTCGATTATGAAGCGATTCTGCGGGCTGCTGAAAAAGATCCCGATGGTTGTGATGTGATCCTCTGGGATGGTGGAAACAATGATTTCCCATTCTATAAACCAGACCTCAACATTACCGTTGTCGACCCGCACCGTCCGGGAGATGAGCTCTCCTATTACCCTGGAGAAGTCACTCTGCGTTTAGCCGATGTGGTAATCATCAACAAAATGGATACTGCCGACAATAAAGGAATACAAACCGTAAGGGAAAGCATTCGGAAAGTGAACCCCAATGCTATTGTTGTCGATGCGGCATCGCCTATAAAGGTGGATAATCCTGAAATCATTCGCGGCAAGAATGTGCTGGTGATTGAAGATGGACCAACCCTGACCCACGGTGAAATGAAAATTGGGGCCGGAACTGTTGCAGCCCAGAAATTCGGTGCCGCATCAATGGTTGATCCGCGTCCTTTTACAGTTGGAAAGCTGAGTACCACTTTCGAAATTTATCCCAATATCGGAACACTTTTACCGGCCATGGGATATGGTGAACAACAACTGAAAGACCTGGAATTAACTATCAACCGGACCGAATGTGACTCCGTTGTCATCGGCACCCCGATTGACCTGAACCGTATCATCAAAATCAACAAACCCAATACAAGGGTTTATTATGATTTGCAGGAAATCGGTTATCCTGACCTGAAGGGCATACTCGACGATTTTGTTATCAAACACAACCTGAAATAATTTAAAGGCGGCTATTTTTAGCCGCCTTTTTTTATAACAACTTTTTAACATCAATTTTAAGCGGCTTCTTTTATATTAATTTTACAAACCAGCAAAACATTAATCTCACCTACTTTATGAAAAACAAAAGCCTCGTCTCCATCGACGACTTCAGCAGGGAAGAACAAATAAGGATTCTGGATATTGCAGAAGAATTTGAAGCCAGGCCTGTACAGCATATTTTGCAGGATTCGGTAGTAGCCACCCTTTTTTTTGAGCCTTCAACAAGGACACGCCTTAGTTTTGAAAGTGCTGCCTCCAGACTGGGAGCTAAGATCATCGGTTTTTCCGATTCTGCCAACTCCAGTGTCTCCAAAGGAGAGTCATTGAACGATACCATACTAACTGTAAGCAATTATTCCGATATCATTGTCATGCGCCACCCCAGGGAAGGAAGCGCGCGTTATGCGAGTGAAGTCAGCCCGGTACCTATCATCAATGCCGGAGACGGAGCCAACCAGCATCCCACACAAACTTTACTGGATATGTATTCTATCCGCAAAACCCAGGGCAGGCTTGAAAATCTTGACATAGCTTTTATAGGCGACCTGAAGTATGGCAGAACTGTGCATTCTCTGGTATTTGCCATGTGTAATTTCAAAGCAACCTTTCACCTGGTCTCCCCTCCTGAATTAAAACTCCCAAGCTATGTCAAACAAAAAATCAAGGATAATAACCTGAAGTATTATCAATATACGGATCTGAAGGATGTGATCTCAAAAGTTGACATCCTTTATATGACGCGTATCCAGAAAGAAAGATTTTCAGACCCGATTGAATATGAGAAAGTTAAAAATGCTTACATCCTGAAAAATGATATGTTGCAGGCAGGCAAAGATAATCTTCGCGTACTGCACCCCCTCCCAAGAGTAAATGAAATAGAAACCGATGTCGACAGTAATAAAAAAGCATATTATTTCAGGCAGGCACAGAACGGGGTATTTGTGAGACAGGCGCTGCTGGCGAGCATACTTGGGGTCAGGGAGTAGGTAGTCGTTAGTCAGCAGTCAGCAGTCAGCAGTCAACAGTCAGCAGTCAGCAGTCAAAAATCTTTAATCTTAAAAATATCATGGATAATATTACCAGAAAAGAGCTCAAAGTATCAGCGATAGAAAACGGTACTGTGATCGATCATATTCCGACCCAAAATGTATTCCAGGTCATTAAAATTCTCGGAGCCGAAGATTCCACCGAACATGTACTCTTCGGCACGAACCTTGAAAGTAAAAAGTACGGCAGGAAAGGGATCATCAAGCTTTCAAACCGCTTTTTTGAAAGCGATGATATAAATAAGATTTCCATAGCAGCACCTTCTGCCACACTGATAATTATACGTGATTACCAGGTCGTCGAGAAGAAGAGAGTGGAAATCCCGGATCAGATCGAAAAATTTGTCAAGTGTGTAAATCCCAATTGCATTACCAATCATGAAAAGATCACAACCCGTTTTGAAGTGATTGATAAAGAAAACATCCGCTTACAATGTCATTATTGTGAAAAGGTCACCGATAAGAATAATATGGTTTTCATATAGAATTTTATAAAACATCGCTTTAGCATCTTCAATTTTTCGTGTGAAAATGGCAGAAATTGAACCGGGAATTTCTCTTCTGAGCTATCATCCCCATCTCCAATTTTCATATTTCACAGGCCAACACAAAATTTATATTACTTATTTTCAAATGATTAGCATCAATAAAAAAAGCCGACTCACCTAAAATGAACCGGCTTTTTTAAAAGCAAATCGGGCTGGATGCCGTAAGCAGAGCCAACCCGATTTAACTTATTTAAACCACCATCCGTGCTAATTAATCTAATAATGATATAAAAGTAATACGCTTCGTCTAAACTTTTTTTAACAGCCCTTTTGTGAAAAACTTCAGTGAACTTATTAATTTTGTAGGGTTAGCGGGGTCTTTGTAGCTATATTTACATTAATTTTACCTCAATTTAATCCTATAAATCTTGAAAAATAAGCCAAAATCTGACAAAAAACGTCCAACCTCAAGAGAGGAATCCGGCAAGAAAGTTAAGAGAAGCCAATCAGGAAAGCAGCAAAAACGTCAGCAAAATATTGAATTGCTGAAGAAGCTTCTTCCACTTATAAAAGCCTTCGCCCTGTGGTTTATTCTGATTATGCTGGTGCATATTCCGGGAATTCGGGAAGAATTCGGTGATTTGGTTGTCGGATTCACAACATCCAGTACCGTTGGTTTGGGTAAAATACTTTTCCTGCCTATACAGAGACTTGGTTTTTCCTCCATTTCAGTGGATGGCTTTCCCATGTCAATAATAGTGGAATGTACAGCCTACAATTTTTACCTCTTTGCTATCGCCTTGGTTATTTTCAGCAACTGGAACCTGAAACATAAGTTTATCAACCTGGGGATTTTTATAGTAATTACCTTCCTGCTGAATAACCTGCGTTTTTATGCCATGGGTTATGTCGGAAGGAATTACCCCGACCTTTTTGAAACAACCCATGATTATGTTTGGAATATACTCTTTGGATTTATGATCTTTGGAGTCTGGGCCTGGAGGGATCAAATTTCCAATCCTGATTTCAAACCAAAAGACCCGCAAGCATGAAACAAAAAGTATACATCAACGCGCTGATCATCCTGGTTTCATCCGTTTTGCTACTGCTACTCTGGTTTAACGGGCTGTCATGGCTTTATGCGAAAATTCTGAGTGCCGGGGCAAATATTGTCCTTGTATTTTCCGAATCAACTTCAGTCGCGGTAAAAATCGATCATAATGTTACCAATTTTATTGTTACTACTTTGATTGATGGAAGAAAAGGAACCTATCCGCAAAAAGTAGATAACATAATGCTTCCGTTTATTATGATATTGACATGGCAGATACTTTTGCTTTTTAACCTCCCCCTGAAAAGAGCCCTTCGGTCCATGGCTGAGAACCTGATACTGTTCTACTTTTTTCAACTGATCTTTTTATTATTACTGACTGACTATTACAATTCTTCCATTGTTAAATTCATTTATGATCTCTTACTTGACAGTTTTTATATTATCGCATTATTCATTATTATTAAAGACACATACCGATACCAGCTTATCAAACGCTTCCGCAACAATCAGAAATAAACTGATGCGGAAATACCGGGGGGCTGAAGAGAATTATGACACATTTTATCAAAAAGCTTATTGCCGAGGGAGAACATCAGTTATTGGATTTTAAGTTTGAAATAGCCGATTTCCGCAAAATTGCGCGAACCCTGGTAGCTTTTGCCAATACGGATGGAGGGCGACTGCTTGTTGGAGTTAAGGATAATGGTGCCATTGCAGGGATCAGGTCAGAAGAAGAGTTATTCATGGTAGAAGGGGCTGCGCGCATGTATTGCCACCCCGAAGTGCCTTTCAAAATTAAAGAATGGGAAGTGGAAGGCAAAAGGGTATTGGAAGTGATAATACAGCCCGGAATGGAAAAACCTTATTTGGCAATGGGTGAGGATGGAGATTGGCTGGCTTATGTGAGACAGGCCGATCAGAATTTCCGTGCGAATGCTGTTCAGATCAGATTATGGAAATTCATGCAAGGGAACCGGAATGCCCTGGTGAAATTTACGGACAAGGAAAAATTCCTGCTCGAATATCTTCTGAAAAACCCCGGGATCACACTCTCAAAGTTCAGGCGTAGTGCTTTTATCACACGTAACAGGGCGGAATATATCCTGGTGAACTTATTGATGCTTGAAATAATACGGATGGAATACACGCACAGAGAAGCTGTTTACAAACTAAATCCGGATTATATGGAAAAGCTTCCTTCACAAATGGAATGATATTTTCTATCCTTTAAGCTTTCTGGAGATAATCCTGAAGACCCAATTCTTTATACCTTTTATATAGCAGATAAATCAGACAAATCATAAGGTATTGATTTATAAGTACTGGCATTTATAAGACGAGAAAAGGTCAGTCAGGAGAAGATAAGACTAAAAATGACGGACAAAATTCGCCTGACAGGTAATAAACGAATAGAATTCCGGAAAACAGGGATAAAAAATACGGCTTTTAATCCATGTATAAAAGGTGGAAATAACTGAGTATCAATAGGGCTTAAGGGCTTATCAACAGCTGTTAATAACTGCAATGATTTTTTTTTCATTTTATTTGCTTGGAATTGAAAAATGATTCTACCTTTGCATCCTCATTTGACGACGTTCTTAAATAAGTTTGAAAGTGCTTGCTAAAGGGAGGAAATAGCATTATATTAGATGCCCTTTTTTGAAGTCAAAAAAAAATCAAATTTTTTCAAAAAAAGTTTGGTTGGTTAAAAAAAAGCTTTACCTTTGCAGCCCTTTTTGACAGGAATTAAGTCAGAAAGACAAATAAAGTTCTTTGAAAAGATTGAAGATAGCCAAAAGGTAGTAAATACCCCCAAGGAAAATTCTTTGGTGAACAATAGATTCTGAGACATTCAAAATTTTCAACTTATACAATGAAGAGTTTGATCCTGGCTCAGGATGAACGCTAGCGGCAGGCTTAATACATGCAAGTCGAACGGTAAGGTCTCTTCGGAGATACACGAGTGGCGCACGGGTGCGTAACGCGTATGCAATCTACCTCAAACTGGGGAATAGCCCCGAGAAATCGGGATTAATACACCATAACATCTACGAATCGCATGGTTTGTAGATTAAAGCTTCGGCGGTTTGAGATGAGCATGCGTGACATTAGCTAGTTGGTGAGGTAACGGCTCACCAAGGCCACGATGTCTAGGGGTCCTGAGAGGGTTAACCCCCACACTGGTACTGAGACACGGACCAGACTCCTACGGGAGGCAGCAGTAAGGAATATTGGGCAATGGACGCAAGTCTGACCCAGCCATGCCGCGTGCAGGATGACGGCCCTATGGGTTGTAAACTGCTTTTGTACGGGAAAAATTCCCCGGTCGTGAATCGGGGTTGATGGTACTGTACGAATAAGCATCGGCTAACTCCGTGCCAGCAGCCGCGGTAATACGGAGGATGCAAGCGTTATCCGGATTTATTGGGTTTAAAGGGTGCGCAGGCGGAATGATAAGTCAGTGGTGAAATCTCCCAGCTTAACTGGGAAACTGCCATTGATACTGTCATTCTTGAGTACAGTTGAAGTGGGCGGAATGTGTCATGTAGCGGTGAAATGCATAGATATGACACAGAACACCGATAGCGAAGGCAGCTCACTAAGCTGTAACTGACGCTCATGCACGAAAGCGTGGGGATCAAACAGGATTAGATACCCTGGTAGTCCACGCTGTAAACGATGATCACTCGTTGTTGGCGATACACTGTCAGCGACTGAGCGAAAGCATTAAGTGATCCACCTGGGGAGTACGGCGGCAACGCTGAAACTCAAAGGAATTGACGGGGGCCCGCACAAGCGGAGGAGCATGTGGTTTAATTCGATGATACGCGAGGAACCTTACCTGGGCTTAAATGTAGGATGACCGTTCCCGAAAGGGGACTTTCCTTCGGGACATCTTACAAGGTGCTGCATGGTTGTCGTCAGCTCGTGCCGTGAGGTGTCGGGTTAAGTCCCATAACGAGCGCAACCCCTATACTTAGTTGCCATCAGGTAATGCTGGGAACTCTAAGTAAACTGCCTACGCAAGTAGTGAGGAAGGTGGGGATGACGTCAAATCAGCACGGCCCTTATGTCCAGGGCGACACACGTGCTACAATGGCCGGTACAGAGGGCAGCTACCTGGTGACAGGATGCAAATCTCGAAAACCGGTCTCAGTTCGGATTGAAGTCTGCAACTCGACTTCATGAAGTTGGATTCGCTAGTAATCGCGCATCAGCCATGGCGCGGTGAATACGTTCCCGGGCCTTGTACACACCGCCCGTCAAGCCATGGGAGTTGGGGGTACCTGAAGTCCGTAACCGCAAGGAGCGGCCTAGGGTAAAACCAATGACTGGGGCTAAGTCGTAACAAGGTAGCCGTACCGGAAGGTGCGGCTGGAATACCTCCTTTCTAGAGCAATCTGTTGATGTTCCGGATTTATCCGGGACGGTATTTATTACGGGGCTATCTTCTTCTTTTTATATTTATGCAAGCTTGATCCAAAACGAGCAGCGTACAGCTTCTTCCTCATGGGCTATGAAGCAAGCGTTACCTCAGAAGGTAACTGCAGAGTCCCTTAGCTCAGTTGGTTAGAGCACTACACTGATAATGTAGGGGTCCGCAGTTCAAATCTGCGAGGGACTACATAGTGAGTCGTTTTGGGGGATTAGCTCAGTTGGCTAGAGCGCTTGATTTGCATTCAAGAGGTCATCGGTTCGACTCCGATATTCTCCACCAGCTATTCCCAAACGAGGGAAGCAAAATTGAAATAATGTAAAGGAAATTAGCTCAATGGTTAGAGCATGGCGTAATTGCCAAGGTCATCGGTTCGATTCCGATATTATCCGCAAACCGGGACAGCACAGGCTGCCGGATCCTGGATCAAAACAGGAAAAAGTTCTTTGACATGTTGATAGAAAATACAGATAGTCGATGTTATTCTGACATCAAAAAAAGATTAGTAAGAAAGTACCTAAGAGCGTATGGTGAATGCCTTGGCTCTCAGAGGCGATGAAGGACGTGATAAGCTGCGATAAGCTTCGGGGAGGTGCAAATAACCTTCGATCCGGAGATTTCCGAATGGGGCAACCCTTCATGCTGAAGGCATGAAATTCCCGCGAAAGCGGGTAAAGCTAACCCGGAGAACTGAAACATCTTAGTACCCGGAGGAAAAGAAAACAAGAGTGATTTCCCAAGTAGTGGCGAGCGAACGGGAAACAGCCCAAACCGGCCTTGTTACGGCAAGACCGGGGTTGTAGGACTGCAATGTGGACGATGGAAAAGTAGCAGAATATTTCTGGAAAGTTAAACCATAGAAGGTGATAGTCCTGTATGCAAAACAATTCCATTACCTAGCAGTATCCTGAGTACCGCGGGACCGGAGAAATCCTGTGGGAATCTGCCAGCACCATCTGGTAAGGCTAAATACTCCTGAGAGACCGATAGTGAACAAGTACCGTGAGGGAAAGGTGAAAAGTACTTCGAACAGAAGAGTGAAATAGAACCTGAAACCGTACGCTTACAACCTGTCGGAGGCGGAAATCCCGATTTATCGGGGTGAGTAGCTGACGGCGTGCCTTTTGCATAATGAGCCTACGAGTTACTCCTCTCTAGCAAGGTTAACCCCGTTGACGGGGGGAGCCGAAGCGAAAGCAAGTCTGAATAGGGCGCTTAGTTAGAGGGGGTAGACGCGAAACTTTGTGATCTACCCATGGTCAGGTTGAAGTTCCGGTAACACGGAATGGAGGACCGAACCAGTATACGTTGAAAAGTGTTTGGATGAACTGTGGGTAGGAGTGAAAGGCTAATCAAACTGAGAGATAGCTCGTTCTCTCCGAAATGCTTTTAGGAGCAGCCTCGAGTATAAGTGTCATAGAGGTAGAGCTACTGATTGGACTAGGGGGCTTCACCGCCTACCAAATCCTGACAAACTCCGAATGCTATGACATGTTCCTCGGGAGTAAGGCTATGGGTGCTAAGGTCCGTGGCCGAGAGGGAAACAACCCAGACTATCAGCTAAGGTCCCCAAATATATGCTAAGTTGATCAAACGAGGTTTGATTGCAGTGACAGCTAGGATGTTGGCTTGGAAGCAGCCATTCATTTAACGAGTGCGTAACAGCTCACTAGTCGAGCGATCAGGCATGGATAATAATCGGGCATAAGCATATTACCGAAGCTGTAGACTTATCCGCCTCTGGCGGATAATTGGTAGGAGAGCATTCCAGTGGCGTCGAAGGTGAGCCGTAAGACTTGCTGGAGCGACTGGAAAAGAAAATGTAGGCATAAGTAACGATAATGCGGGCGGGAAACCCGCACACCGAAAGACTAAGGTTTCCGGATCAACGCTAATCGGATCCGGGTTAGTCGGAGCCTAAGACGAACCCGAAAGGGGTAGCCGATGGGAAACTGGTTAATATCCCAGTACCAGCGTGCATTGCGATGGAGTAACGAAAGAGTGTAAGGTCCGCGTACTGACGGAATAGTACGTTGAAGAGCGTAGGTATACGTCTGGTAGGTAAATCCGCCGGAAGTGCTGAAACTCGATAGTACCGTGAGTCTTCGGACAAGCGGATAGTGGCCCTAAACATATTTCCAAGAAAAACTTCTAAGCTTCAGATGCATGCTGACCGTACCGCAAACCGACACAGGTAGTCGAGGTGAATATCCATAGGTGCTCGAGTGAATCATGGCTAAGGAACTAGGCAAATTAGTCCTGTAACTTTGGAATAAAGGACGCCCCGAGCAATCGGGGCCGCAGAGAATTGGCCCAGGCGACTGTTTATCAAAAACACATGGCTCTGCTAAATTGTTAAAATGACGTATAGGGCCTGACACCTGCCCGGTGCTGGAAGGTTAAGAGGAGATGTCATCCGCAAGGAGAAGCATTGAATTGAAGCCCCAGTAAACGGCGGCCGTAACTATAACGGTCCTAAGGTAGCGAAATTCCTTGTCGGGTAAGTTCCGACCTGCACGAATGGTGTAACGATCTGGGCGCTGTCTCAGCCATGAGCTCGGTGAAATTGTAGTCCCGGTGAAGATGCCGGGTACCCGCAACGGGACGGAAAGACCCCGTGAACCTTCACTATAGCTTAACATTGACATCGGGTAAGTGATGTGTAGGATAGGTGGGAGACTGTGAAGCGGGGCCGCTAGGTTTCGTGGAGTCAACCTTGAAATACCACCCTTCGCTTGCCTGATGCCTAATCCGGCATCAGTCGGAGACATTGTTTGGTGGGTAGTTTGACTGGGGTGGTCGCCTCCAAAAAGGTATCGGAGGCTTTCAAAGGTACCCTCAGCACGCTTGGTAACCGTGCGTAGAGTGCAATAGCATAAGGGTGCTTGACTGTGAGACATACAAGTCGAACAGGTAGGAAACTAGGATATAGTGATCCGGTGGTTCCGTATGGAAGGGCCATCGCTCAAAGGATAAAAGGTACTCCGGGGATAACAGGCTGATCACTCCCAAGAGCTCATATCGACGGAGTGGTTTGGCACCTCGATGTCGGCTCGTCACATCCTGGGGCTGGAGAAGGTCCCAAGGGTTCGGCTGTTCGCCGATTAAAGTGGCACGTGAGCTGGGTTCAGAACGTCGCGAGACAGTTCGGTCCCTATCTGTTGTGGGCGTTGGAAGCTTGAGGGCACCTGACCCTAGTACGAGAGGACCGGGTTGGACGAACCTCTAGTGTACCTGTTGTGGCGCCAGCTGCATCGCAGGGTAGCTATGTTCGGATGAGATAAGCGCTGAAAGCATCTAAGCGCGAAACTCAGCCCAAGATGAGGCTTCCTTTAAGGGTCGTTCTAGACCAGGACGTTGATAGGCTGCAGGTATAAAGTCAGTAATGGCAAAGCCGAGCAGTACTAATTACCCGTAACTTTCTACTATGATGCCCGAATAACGTTGATTCTGTATTTTCTACTTCATTGTCTTTTTATCTTAAAATATTATAGCTGTAATTTGCAGCTTAAGATTTTTTGGTGATTATAGCGGTGGGGCCCACCTCTTCCCTTTCCGAACAGAGTAGTTAAGCCCACCAGCGCAGATGGTACTGCATTTATTGTGGGAGAGTATGTCGTTGCCAAAATTTATAAAAAAACCCGGCCCAACAGCCGGGTTTTTTTTTGCCCTGCTCTTCCCCTTTCTTCCAGCCTTATTCCTTACCTTTGGAAAATATTCTTTATTTATTTCCGTTATTAATTTTCCATATCCAAAGAATGAACAGATCCTCGCTATACATTCCCCTGCTGCTCATACTCTTTTTCCTGACTACCCCTCTCCTGTCTGCTATTGCATCTTCCCCTCCCGACTCTCTTGACTATACCAGGGATACAACTTATGCCAATGATACAACTTATGCCAAGGACACAACTTATGTAAGCTATTATTTGTATTCAAACGATAGCCTGGCCCTTCAAAAACTGCACCTTGCCAATACGTACAGCCTCGACGCTTTCCAACGTTTCGACCCCCTTCAACAAAACGGTGGATTCTTTGCCAGCCTCGGGAATCCCGGATTGGCTTGCAATGACCTGGTCTATCATCCTGACATACAAGCGGGCTTTAACCTGGGATTGAACTCTTTTCAGAAATATACCTTTACCGATAAAAATACCGCCTATTATATCCATCAAGTCCCTATTACTTTCCTCACCTATATAAATGGCTCCAAAAAGGAACAGCTTTTCAGAGCCTTTCATAACCAGCATATAGGAAAAAATATTACACTTGGAGTGGATTTCTTCCTGATTAATTCTCCCGGTCTGTACGTCCGGCAGAAATCTGATGATAAAAGCGTAACACTCAATGGACAATATTTTACTAAAAACAAGCGCTACGGAATTATCGCCAACTATACCCATAATAAATTTATTGTCCAGGAAAACGGTGGAATCCTCAATGATTCAGTCTTTGAAAATAATCTGGAGACCGACCGCCAACTTATTGACGTGAACCTGAAAACTGCCCAAAACCTGGTTAAGGAAGCCGGCTTTTATACTGAACAATACTTTTCATTCACTAAAGCCGATACCCTGCCGGATTCTTTATATACCCGGCAGCCTTTCTTCAACCCGGGAAGAATCACTTATAGCTTTAAATATGATAAAAATATCCAGGTTTACACTGACCAGGAGCCTGAGAGCGATTTTTATAAACAGTTTTACAGCCGTTTCGGTCCATTGACCGACAGCACACAGACCAGAGATTCCATCCTGGTAGTTTCCATGACCCACCGCCTGGGATGGTCAAATATCGGAATGAATGAAGATCCTGAAAAAAAAATCCTCTACCTGAGGATTTCAGCCGAACATCAGCATTCGGAAATATCCGGATATGCAGCAAAAACCCAGTTTAATATATTGACACCATCCGCAGATGTAATTATACGCCCGCTCTCCGGTATGAAAGTCTCATTCAATGGATATTATTCTAAAGGTGACTTCAATGATGGCGGATATCTACTCTTTGGAAGCTTACATCAGAAAATTAAATTATGGCTAAATAAGGAGATTGATTTTTCAATAATTACTTATCAACTGTCGCAGGATGCAGCATATTTCTACCAGCATTACAAATCCAATTATTTTAACTGGGACAATAATTTCAAAAAGCAACTTACGCAGAATATCAGCTTTAATATTCAAATGAATAAACTGAACCTGGGGATCGATTATATGAAAATCAGCCACTTCATTTATCTCTATCAGGAAGCAAGGCCCTGGCAAAATCCCGGGACATTTAATCTGTTCAGGGCACGGCTTTCACAACATTTGCAAATTAAAACCTTTAATTTTGATTATAAGCTGGTATACCAGCATGCAAGCAATTCCACCATATTACCTCTGCCGGATTTACTGGCCAGGGGAGCAGTCTATTTCACCCTGCATGTATTTAAAAACGCTGCTGTTCTGCAACCCGGCATTGATATGTTCTATAATACCGCCTATTATGCCGACGCTTATATGCCGGCTACCAGGAGTTTTTATCTTCAGGAAGGTAAGAAGATCGGTAATTATCTTTATGCTGATGTATATTTAAACCTGATGATAAAGTCATTCAGACTATTCCTTAAATACAATCACTTTACCAGTCTTTTCGGGGAAAATAACTACTATATGGTGCCCCATTATCCTATGCAGGATGCGAAATTCAAATTCGGACTGACATGGGATTTCTATAATTAAGTCCCGGCACTATTTAATTCCTCTTTGCTTTTTAATCTCCTCATAAGCAGCATTTAATTGCTGGAACTTCTCTTTAGCAGAATTCTGAATATCTTCACCTAGATGGGCTACTTTGTCGGGATGGTATTTAATGGCCATGTGGCGGTATGCGGTTTTAACTTCTTCATCGCTTGCATCAGGATTGATCTCCAGAACCTTGTACGCGCTGTTTATATCCCTGACAAACATTGCCCGGATCGATTCCAGATCACCCTTTTCAATTCCCAGGTATGCCGCAATGTTAGCAATCATTTCAATTTCTTTGGGGTGAGATATCCCGTCGGCTGAAGAAAGCCCGAACAAGTAATGTAGCAATTGCAGCCGGGCAGGATATTCCATAAATTGCCGGATTTGCATGCTCACTGCCTGAACATTGATCTCCTGTTCCAGGATTTTTTTCAGGAGCAGTATCCGTTCATTGGCAGTTTGTGCACCAAACTGCCGTTCGAAAAAGGTCTTCACATAATTCAATTCCGAGCGCATCACTTTCCCGTCCGCTTTCATTACGGCCGCTGATAATATCAAAAGACTTACGCTGAAATCTCCTGTTCGGGTGGGTTGATGCTGAAAATTTCCCGAAGCCATCCCATCGAACATCGATCCGAACATAAACCCGAGTATTCCCCCGATAGGTCCGCCCAAAGCCCATCCCAGGCCCCCTCCTATCCATTTTGCATAGCGATTTTTTAACATATTTCCTTGTTTTGATTTCCTGGTCTTCTCCGTTTTTTTGCCCTTAGCAGTGCTCAGATTTCCAATCAAATAAAATAACACCAGTATGAGCAGAACAGTTATGACATATTTCATAACAATTTGAATTTACAAAAGCGCAAAGATAATAGTTATTGGGGAATGGGTAATGGGTAATGGGTAATGGTTAATGGTTATTGGTTATTGGTCAAATGAGAGTTTAGCTTTTTGGAATTTAATTATGATTTCAATTTTGTAAACTACACTATTTGTATATCTTATATAGAGTTTAATTAAATAGATTGATCTTATTCACTTATAAATGTAAGATTAAATACCAGATAAGTTTTCCATCCATGCAACCTTTTAATCTTCAATTCTGTCTTACATTTTAACCAAGCCTCAAGTCTATGAAAAATATTTCTACCCTTTACCTGGTATTTTTCTTAATTACACATTATTATAATGTCCAGGGACAAAATTCTGCAGATCAAATTAATTACAGTCAAAACTTTAAACTAAGTGTGGCGGCCGTCTCTTCCTCTGTCCCATCAGGCCGGGAATATACTTCCTTCCAGAGCTATTTCCTGTATCCTCCCTCCTGCTTCTACCAGCCCGATTCAGCCACTTACCTGGAAGTCTGTCCTCCGCTTGATTCCACCGGGACCATCCCTCCGGGATTTATGGGTTATAATCTTTACCGGGATGGAGATTTTATAAATACTTACCCCCCGGAAACTACAGAAATAACTTTTTTCGAACCAAATCCCGGATACTATATTTATGATATTTCGGCTGTATATGACCTCAGCCCGTATGGCTATCCCGGTCAGACCGGGGAATCTTCAACACTTACATCATTGTTTATCCTCAATTTCGGATATTACCTTGATTTCAGCGAAAACTGGGATTCAGGTAATTTAGATGAAAATAACTGGACACCATCTGACGCAAACTGGGCCATTACCTATGTTAATGGAAATCCTGCCCCTGCCGCTGAATTCAGCTGGGATCCGGTACAAACTAATTATTCTGTCGGCCTGGAAAGTTATCCTTTCAGGGGGGATATACTCACTGAAGGAAACATTTGGCTCGATTATGACATTAAACTTGCAAGTGTAAATCCTACCGGGGCTGAAAACATGGATATACAGGTCTGGAACTGGGAAGGCCAGGCCTGGACAACGGTCAAATCCTACAGCAATGCCGATGGTAGCTTTGATTGGATATCGGATCATGTGGATATTACCAGTCAGGCGATGGGCAAGGTTTTTAGAATCAGGTTCCTTGCCAATGGCACCAGTTCCATGGATATCCTTGGCTGGTTTGTGGATAATATAAATGTATATCGCGCATGCGCTGCCCCTACCAATCTGGTCGTGCAACTTGATATTTCTCTTGGAGCATTGATACTCAATTGGACGTCTCCAATACCTGATGAAATTCATGAATGGATCAATTGGGATGATGGCGTAAATTATCAAGCCATTGGAACGGATGCTGCCGCAGAATTTGATTGTGCAGCCCGCTGGGGGCCTTCACAGCTGACCGATTATGATGGTAGCTCCGTAACCCAGGTAGCCTTCTACCCGGCCGAAGCCGCAGCTACCTATCATATCCGGGTATGGAAAGGCGCCGGCGCTGCCGACATGGTAGTTGACCAGTTGGTGACCAACCCGGAAATCAATGCCTGGAACTATATCACGCTTGACACACCTGTACCCGTTGACATTAGCCAGGAATTGTGGATAGGATATTATGTAAACACAAGCACAGGCTACCCGGCAGGATGTGATGCAGGTCCGGCCATCGACGGATACGGCAACATGATGAACTTCGGCGGATGGCAAACCCTCTTGCAGATCAGTCCCGACCTGGATTATAACTGGAATATTGAGGCATATGTCTTAGCTTCGGATGGAAAAAGTCAAAAGCTTCAGAGAATAACTGTTCCAGATAATAATTCTTTCGATAATACCGGTTTATCAACTAAACCCGGATACAGGGACTCCCAGGCAAAAATTAACAGGAAGAATAACAGAGATCGTACTTTCCTGGGATTTAATATTTACCGCAGTGTCAACAATTCAAATTTTGAATTTTATGATTTCTCATACGAAAATGCTTACACCGACGGCCCCAACCTGCCAATTGCATTTTATTGTTATGAGGTCAGTTCTGTCTTTAGAGGGCAAACGGATACTTGTGAGTCGAATCTCAGTAATCTGGCCTGCGGACCTTTTGAGGAAGTCAGAGAAATCACAGACAAGCATAAAACACTGATTTATCCAAACCCGGCAGATGAAAAAGTCTTCATCAAATCCCCCCTGAAAATAAAAACACTCCGGATGAAAAATTTCCAGGGAAAGGAAGTGTTCAGATCAGAACCTGACAACTCCTCTGTCATTCTTGACATAAGTCAATGGCCGCGTGGAATTTACTTTCTTGAAATAAACACCACTGAATCTATCTCCTTTGAAAAATTAATTATCTTGTAATAAATTATTTGTCCTATGAAAAAAACTTTTACGCTTTGCCTGATCCTGATCCTTAGTCTGACCTGTAATTTTACAAAAGCACAGAAACATGCTAAAACTCCATTTCCTTTTGTAAGTGCTGATGAGGATGGAGAAATCGGAGTATGGGCAAGTGTCGAAGACAATGATAGCATGTGCCGGATTAACTGGTGGACATCCTATTATCCTTTTATTATTGAATATAATGATGAAAGTGCTGAAGATTTTGTTTTGTGGTATGCGCCTGGTTCAGTAAATGCAGTGCGGTTCACTCCTTCAGCTTATCCTATAAATGTGGTCGGTGGTGAAGTTTATGTAGGAGATGGCAGCTTTCCAGGGCCCTTCCTGGGTAGCCGTTTCCAAATGGCTGTTTATGATAATGACGGCCCGGACGGATTTCCCGGGACTTTGCTGGATAGCATTACCGTGACAGTAAATAATTACGGATGGGTAGAATTTAACTTTGCTGAACCTTATGCCCAAATCCCTGACGGGGATTTTTATCTTGGAATGATTCAGACTGCACCGGCCCCCAATGCAGCCCCTCTGGGAGTTGATATGACCGATCCGGTTTATAAGCGTAGTTATTCCAAATTCCTAGAAAATGATTGGATGCTTTCTGTATATCAGGATTTCATGATGATTGCCTGGATCGCTCCTCCAGGGGCTCCCCTGCCAGATTATGATTACTACAAGTTGGACCGTTTCTCAAATTTCGATCCGGAGGGATCTCCTCTCCTGGGAGATACAACAACCATTGATACAGTTTCAATTATTCACTCATATAATGATACACTATGGTCCGGACTTGCAGCGGGATGGTACGCCTACGGACTGAAAACCCATTCTCCCGACAGCGGCTGGTCGGATTATTATGTTTCTAACATTGTGGCCCATCAGATGATCCAAAACCTGGCCATTGATGTGCAAGTTTGTGACCAGAGCTGGCCGGAATCCATTCATATCTCCCTGACAGGACTGGATTACCCCTATCAAACCTATGATCAAAGCGGCACCGATAGTGTGAACTTAGAAGTTTATAAAGGCACTTATGATGTATCTGTTACGGCACACGGGAATCATGATTATTCATTATCAGGACTGCAGATAATTAATGATACGGTTCTGAACATTTCGCTCACCTGTTCTGAATTTCCGATCTCAAACCTTCGTTTCGATTCTGATTCTTCGCTTGCAAGTTGGGATGCGCCACAGATTACTGTCCTGGAACAGGAATTTGAAGCCCCAGGCTTCCCTCCTCCGGGATGGCAGTCTGAAAGCCTTGGGGCAGGCTGGTTCCGGACCAGTGACGGCAGCGGCGGGGGATGGAATATCCCGGAATGGGACAGTTTTTATGCCTGCACCAACAACCTGCTCGCCGGCGCTGAGAATAACGGGAGTGAGGACCTGCTGATGAGCCCTCTTCTGAACCTCTCATTTGCCAATAATTATTTCCTCTCCTTTGATACTTATTTCGACAGTTCCGGAGGGCAAACAGCCAGGGTTGAGTATACTTTTGACGGAGGAATGTTTACTTATCCTTTATCCGAAATCGATTCTTCAGCAGGCTGGAATCATGTAAACCTGGATTTGTCCAACCATTCGGGACCTGGAAAAGCACCGCTTAACTTTATCTTCCATTCCGATGATATGGGATCTGAAGGATCAGGATGGGCAGTCGACAATGTGCGCATTTATTCTCCCAATACACCTGATAGCCTGATCGATTATTACATCTACCTGGATGATTCATTGGTGATGGTCAGCGATACCACTTCAGCTATAATAGAAGGACTTGTTCCGGGGATAGATTACAACCTCTGTGTTAGTGCTCATTACCCCTCAGGCCTCAGCGAACTGAACTGCATCTCAATCAACACAATGTCCATCCCGGAATCAGTTCAGAAAAACCCGGTCAAAATATATCCCAACCCCGCAAAGGATAAATTATTTATCGAATCATCTTCATTAATAAAAACTATAAAGATCTATGACTTCCGGGGAAAAATCCTGCTGAATTCCATTCCGGAAACTAATTCTACATTCATTTATATCAATAATTTGCCTGCCGGGATGTGCTTTTTGGAAATTAATACATCAAAAGGCCTTCAATATGAAAAATTCATTATCCTGAGATAATTCTAAATGCCATGAAAAAAATTACTGCGCTTCTCCTTATTGCTTTCCTTTTATCATTTATAAATATTATCCGGGCCCAGGAAAACAAAATCCCTTATAAAATTCCATCTAACAGGAATATCCTGGATGATAATGTGTCTGTATTGGCTAATGTGAAGGATGATGATACATGGTGCCAGGCCAGTTGGTGGACTTATTCCTGGTCATCTTATATTTGGTTTGATGATGGCAGTGCCGAGGACCTTGTTCTCTGGCAAGACGAGGGTTCGGTGAATGCGGTCAGGTTCAGTCCTTCGGGATATCCGGTAAATGTTGTGGGAGGTGATATTTATGTTGGAGATGGCAGCTATCCCGGTCCTTTCCTGGGAACCAGTTTCCAGATGGCCATTTATGATGATGACGGTCCGGGTGGTTTCCCCGGCACTTTGCTGGATAGCATTACTGTAAGCGTAGATAGCTATGGATGGATAGCGTTTATGTTCCCGGATACCGCAGCTATTCTCACAGAGGGGGATTTTTACCTGGGCATGAAACAAACCAATCCCGAACCTGATGCTGCCCCCCTGGGTGTGGATATGACCAATCCCACATACAACCGGAGCTATTCAAAATTCCAGGACAATGATTGGGGCCCTTCAGTATACCAGGATTTTATGATCCGTGCTTATGTTGCGCCTCCGGGTGAGCCTGTCCCGAATTATGATGATTTTGAAGTTAACAGGTTTTCAAATTTCGATCCCAACGGCTCTCCCCTGCTTGGTGATACTACCTATATTGCAAATACGAGTAATTTACATTATGACGATACACTCTGGGCCGGACTTCCCCAGGGCTGGTATGCCTATGGCCTCAAAACCCATTCCCCCGACAGCGGCTGGTCTGATTACTACGTTTCGAATGTTGTGGGACATTTTATGAATTTTGCAAAGGATATAGATATTTATGTAACAGATAATATTTCCTGCCCGAATTCACTGTGGTACAGGATTTACGGTGGCGATACCTTAGTGGAGGTCTTCAATGCCGGTCCTGGTGCTTCAATTCACTTCGAAGGCCCTCCTGGGCATTATTATATAGAAACATCTCAGCCCGGGAATGATTCCTATGATGCGGAATTCGTTTTACCTAGCAATACTTACATGAGCATTGTTCTCGGATGTAACAAATACCCTGTACGAAACCTCTACGTCGATCCGCTCAGTTTAATCGCAAGCTGGGATTCCCCCCAGGCTACCTCACTAATTGAAAATTTTGAAACTGCTATTTTTCCTCCCTCAGGATGGCAGTCTTTTTCAAATGGCTCAGGCTGGTTCCGCACTACAAATGGAAGCGGAGGGGGATGGGATATCCCGACCTGGGCTGGTACATATGCCTGTTCAAATGACCGTCTTTCAGGAATTGGAAATGATGGCAGTGAGGACAGACTTATAACGCCTGCCTTGGATCTCAGGGTTTCTCCAAATTTTCACTTTGATTTTGATTCCTACTATGATGGGATGAACGGCCAGCAAGCTTATATCGAATACAGTTTTAATGATACAAACTGGAACGTACTTTATCAACTTGAACCATCTATTTCCTGGCAGCACCTTAGTGTAGACCTTTCATCCCTTTCCGGATGTGAAAGTGATCCTGTCTTTTTAGCTTTTCATGCCGATGATAACGGCCAGGAAGGTTCAGGATGGGCCATTGATAATCCGCGGGTCTTTTCACCCGATTCTTTATTGACTTTGCAGGATTATTATATTTTTCTGGATGATGAATTTATTGGGAGCAGTGAAACACAACTCATATTATGTTGAAGGACTGAATTATGGACAAAACTACGACCTTTGTGTTGCCGCCCGTTATCCTTCAGGGCTATCGGGCCAGGAATGCCAGTCATTCCAAAGTTATTTCCTGTACCCCCCCTCATGTTTTTACCAGGCCGATACGGGATATTATCCGGCTATTCTTTGTCCTCCCCTGGATTCCACCGGTTCAGTCCCGGAAAATTTCATAGGTTATAATATTTATTCGCAAGGATATGTATATGCATTTTTACCTCCTGAAACTACGCAATATATCATGGATGTCGATCCGGGTATATATATACTGGGCTTAACTGCTGTATATGATCTGACCTCCTATGGATTTCCAGGCGAGACCGGTGAATCGGTGATGCTGGACCTGGTGTACCAGCAAAAGTATGGTTATTATCTCGATTTTTCAGAAAACTGGGATTCGGGAAGCTTTGATGAAAATGAATGGACCCCGACCGATGCAAACTGGGCCATCACCTATGTCAACGGAAATCCCGCCCCTGCCGCTGAATTCAGCTGGGACCCCATGCAGACAAATTATTCGGTTAGCCTGGAAAGTTTTCCTTTCAGGGGAGATATACTCCAGCAAGGGAAGATATGGCTCGATTTCGATCTCAAGCTCGCCAATGTCAATCCAACAGGTGATGAAAAGATGGACCTGCAGGTTTGGAACTGGGACAGCCAGGTCTGGACAACGGTCCTTTCCTTTAGCAATTCAGACGGTAGCTTTAGCTGGCAATCGAATCATGTGGATATTACAGCACAGGCTATGAATGAAGTCTTTAAGATCAGGTTCAATGCCCATGGGACAAATTCACTTGACATACTATCCTGGTTCGTGGATAATATCCATGTCTACCGTGTTTGTGATGCCCCGACGGACCTTATTACTTATAAAGATTATGACCACATCACCCTGGAATGGACTGCTCCCCTTGATCCACACGCTGACTGGCTGCACTGGGACAACGGGATTAATTACGCTGCCATCGGAACCTGCGCCTGCGCCATCGATGCTGCAGCCCGCTGGGAACCATCACAATTGACAGGCCTTGAGGGGACATTGCTTACCCAGATTGCCTTTTACCCTTTTGAAGCCAACTGTACTTACAGAGTAAGAGTTTGGCAGGGGGAGATGGCCGATAGCCTGATCGTTGATCAGGAAGTCCCTGAACCAGTTATTGACAAATGGAACTACATTACACTTGAAACCCCTGTCCCCATTGATATCAGCGAGGAACTCTGGGTAGGTTATAACTCATTGATGCTAATCGGTGGATATCCTATGGGATGTGATGAGGGACCAGCAGTAGATGGCTATGGTAACTGGATGAATTTTGATGGCTGGCAAACACTGCTTGAAATAAATTGGGATTTTAACTATAACTGGAATATCGAAGCCTATATTGAGTACCCTGATGGAAGTCCCGCCAAGTTGGGATATTCAAAGTCCCTGGATAATTCATCCGATAAAGGCAATCGCTCATTACAGGGATATGACATCTATAAAAGTACCACCTGGCCCGACACTTTTAATTTGATCGCCAGTGTGGAACAAACTATTACTACTTACGATGACTATGATATTTCCGGAATAAATTGCTACAAGGTCATTGCCAAAAATATCCTTGATGAAGATACCTGCTACTCATCTTATTCAAATGAATCCTGCGAAAATGTATCGGTTCCGGAAGTTTCCTCTGAAAAGTCATTTAAAATTTATCCTAACCCTGCTAAGGATAAATTATTTATCGAATCATCATCCATTATTAAAAAAATACAGATTTATGATTTCCAGGGGAAAATCCTGCTGAACTCAGCGCCTGAAGCGTATTCCACCAATATGGACTTAAAAACCATACCCAATGGGATGTATTTTGTGGAAGTTGAAAATGATGCCGGAAGATTTTTTGAGAAGGTGATAGTGATGAAATAGCCGGCTTCATTGAGCATTGAGCATTGAACATTGACCAATAACCATTAACCATTGACCATTAACCATTGACCATTAACCATTAACCAATAACCACTAACCAATAACCATTAACCATTAACCATTAACCTTACATTCCCTTCAAACTATTACCTTTAAGAAATGTTTATTAAGGTAGATAAAAATAATCCTGACTAAAGATATCGAAGTGCAATTGATGAGTAATCCGTTCAATTTTATTCATAAGTTGTAAAGCTTTGGATTGAAATCAGTAAAAAATTAAAAATGATCAGGATACGCCGTATATCCAATCCATATCTGGAGGTTAATCTCCGGAAAATTGAAAAAGTCAAGGAAATCATTCTCCTTCAGTTCCCCGTTTTGAGCAGGATAAAAATCGAAGAGACCATTGACCTGCTCATCAACCCTTTAAAATATAAATATCAAACAGCCCTCTTTATTGCTGAGGATATTAAAGATGTGGTGAAAGGATTCGCCATTCTCCTATATTTCCCGGATATAAAATTCTGCTACCTGGATTATCTGGCTGTTTCGCCAAAACAAACATCTTCGGGATTTGGAGGGGCACTTTACCAGAGAGTTCGTGAAGAAGCTGAAGCGCTCGAATCAGAAGGCATATTCTTTGAATGCCTGCCCGACGATCCCATGCTCTGTCAAAACCAGGAAGACATCTTACAAAACCAGAAAAGACTTGCTTTTTATGAACGTTTCGGGGCCAGGCCTCTTGCCAATACCCGCTATGAAACAGTCGTAAAACCGGAAGATGATTGCCCGCCCTATCTTGTTTTTGACGGACTGGGTAAATGGAATTCCATGCCCAAAGCCAGGGCGCAGGAAATTGTCAAAACCATTCTGGAGCGTAAATACGGAAATTATTGTGATGCTTCCTATATCGAAATGGTCGTAAACAGCATTAAAGATGATCCGGTTTTGCTCCGTGCCCCTAAATACAGCCGGAAAAAAGATCCCCTATCCTTTAAACCTGACCTGAGTGAAAAGGATAAGATGTTGATTTTTGTAAATGACCGACATTCTATACATCATATAAAAGAAAGGGGCTATGTGGAATCCCCCGTGAGAGTGAAGAGTATACAGGCTGAATTGGATAAAACGGACTTGTTCCGTTATGGAAAAGTTATCGAATACCCTGATAAATTTATCCTGGATGTTCACGATCCACATTATTTCGACTATTTCAAAAAAGTATGTAAAAGCCTTCCGGTGGGAAAATCGGTTTATCCCTATGTATTTCCCCTCAGGTATGCAAGCCGGGCGCCAAAGGAATTATCGGTGAGGGCCGGATATTATTGCTTCGACACCTTCACACCCCTCAACCAGAATGCATTCCTGGCAGCCCGATGGGGAGTGAACTGCGTGCTTACAGCTACGGATGAAATTATAGCCGGAGCCAAAGCCGCCTATGTACTGACAAGGCCTCCCGGCCATCATGCTGAAAGATCAGTATTCGGCGGTTTCTGCTATTTTAATAATTGTGCTATTGCTGCTAACCGTTTTAGCAAGACCGGCAAGGTAGCCATACTGGATATAGATTATCATCACGGCAACGGCCAGCAGCAGATATTTTACAAAAGAAATGATGTGCTGACTATTTCCCTTCATGGCCATCCCTCATTTGCTTATCCATATTTTTCAGGATTTTCGGAAGAAAGCGGAGAAGGCCCCGGGCTGGGCTTCAATTTGAATTTTCCCATGGCGGAAAAGATCAGCTATCCAGACTACGTGGAAAGGCTGGACAAGGCTTTCAAGCGTATTAAAAAATTCCAGCCTGATTACCTGATCATTGCCTTAGGCCTTGATACTGCTAAAGGTGATCCCACCGGGACCTGGGATTTTAGTTTTGATAATTTCATGAATACGGGAAAACTTATTGCTGCATTGAAATTACCTACTTTGATAGTCCAGGAAGGCGGATATAAAAATCAATCCCTTGGCTCCAATGCTAAAGCCTTTTTTAAAGGATTTCATCAATAATCCCATAAAAACTCATTTCTGCTTTAATTTTCTTACCTTTACTGATCAAAATAAGCATAATAAGCTCCGCACGGCAGTTGCCACCGGCCATTACCTGCAAGGCAATTTTACCACTTATATCACCTTAAATTAATAAATATATCACCCCGTTTTTTTATTTTCCCTATGAAAATACTCATGATTACCCCTGCCACTGACTCTGAAAAAAGAACAAATAAAGGACTACTAATGCCCCAGCTTGCCCTTTATATACTGGAAGGTCTCACACCTCCCGAACATGAAGTCAGAATTATTGAAGAAGAAATAGAAGCCATTGATCTCGACCAGGAATGCGACCTTGTTGCCATAAGCTGCATGACAGCAAATGCACCAAGAGCTTACGAGCTTTGTCAGGAATTCAGAAAAAGAGGCAAAACCGTAGTACTTGGCGGAGTGCATCCCACCATACTTCCCGATGAGGCGCTGGAATACGCTGATTGCGTTGTGGTGGGCGAAGCAGAAGGTGTTTGGGAAATACTTCTGAATGACTTTCAGAATAATAAGCTGCAGAGAAAATATCACGATCCCCTCCCCGACCTGGGAAAATACTATCCGAAATATCTGAATAAAATCACCAGAAAAGGACTGTATAACCTTATTCCCATAATGACTACAAGGGGATGCCCCTATAATTGTGATTTTTGCTGCGTAACCAATCTTTTTGGAAAAAAAATAAGGCACGTGCCCGTTGAGAATGTTGTACGTGATATTAAAGAATCCGGGGCCAAGAATTTCATGTTTCTTGATGATAATATTATAGGTCATCCCAAATATGCGAAAGAATTATTCAGGGCCATCAAACCCCTGAAAATTAACTGGGTCGGACAGGCTTCGGTTTCATTGCTGGTTGGAGATGATGAACTTATACAACTTGCTGCCGACAGCGGTTGCAAGATATTATTCTTCGGAATAGAAAGTGTATCGGAGGAACAGCTTAAATCGATGCGCAAGGCTATCAAAGATATCGAAAACCTGGAAGCAGCCTTTAAGAAAATAAAAAAGATGGGTATTCTCATCCATGCTTCCATGGTCTTCGGTTTTGATAATGATACGAATAAAATATTTGATGAAACGGTCCAATTCCTGATTAAAAATAAGATAAGCACCGTGTCATTCAATGTGTTGACTCCTTATCCGGGGACCAAGGTTTATGAGGATTTGAAAAAGGAAAACAGGCTGATCACCAAAGACTGGAAGTATTATGATCACAATACAGTCGTATTCCAGCCTAAGAATATGAGCCCTTATGAACTTCAAATGGGCAAAGTAAAATCAAGAAAAAAGTTTTATCGCCTTTCCTCGGTTCTGAAACGGCTTTCCGGTAATTTATATAGCCCAATAATTTACCTGGCCACAAATTACGGTCATATGAAGCAGGTGAAAGTTGAAGCCAGTAGAATTGAACGACTTAAATCCGTTCTTTTTGAAAACAAAAAAGAAATGTAAATTTATTTTCTTGTTTTGTTGAATTAAGATTAAGATTAAAAATTGTGATTCCGGTATTATTATTGCTTGTAAAAAAGTGGATAGAAGACAGAAAGCAACCGCGATGAAAAATTAATCCCATTCACCAAAAAAAAATCCAGAGATGGAATTAACGCGGGAACAACTTGATATCATTCAATCAAAGGGCGATATCAAAATTAACGCGGTGGCCGGTTCCGGAAAAACCACCACCATTATTGAATATGCCGGAAGCAGACCCAAACGGAGCAAAATCCTGTACTTAGCTTTCAATAAATCGGTAAAAACTGAGGCAATCAAGAAATTTGCAGCCCGCGGGCTGGATAATGTAAAAGTCGAAACAGCCCATTCCCTTGCCTACCGCTATATAGTGAATCGTTATGGCTACAGCGTTAAACCACAAGCCTATAAGACCCATGAAATAGCCGAATTACTTGGCCTGGCCGGTACCGGGGAAAAGCACAGCGAATTCATCCTGGCAAATCATATTAATAAATTTGTCACTTATTTCTGCAACAGCGATAAACAAAGAGTCCAGGACCTGGATTATCTGGAGGTTGTGAACGATACTGCCGCTAAAAAATTCGTAAAATCATTCTATAAATACATTGAAAAGCAAACCCGGCTCCTGCTCTCTAAAATGGATTCCGGAGAAATTGATATCATTCATGATTTTTATCTGAAGAAATTTCAATTGTCAAAGCCCATACTTCAATATGATTATATTTTGTTTGATGAAGGTCAGGATGCCTCCCCTGCCATGCTGGATGTATTTCTGAATCAAAAAGCCACCAAAGTGATCGTTGGAGATACCCACCAGCAAATATACTCATGGAGGCATGCCGTTAATTCATTGGAGAAAGCCGATTTTCAATCCTTCAATCTCTCATCCAGCTTCCGTTTTGGTCCGGATATCGCGAACCTGGCAATTCAGGTCCTGGACTTGAAAAAAAATCTGGATGACTTCAAGTCCGTCACTATTAAAGGGCAGGGTGATTGCAAGGAGCATAAGACCAAGGCGATGCTCGCCAGGACGAATGTCGGTCTATTGCTGAAAGCGATTGAATATGTAAGGGAGAGAGAAAATGTTCAGCATATTTATTTTGAAGGGAATATCAATTCTTACACTTATGCCGATGATGGCGCTTCCTTATATGATGTCCTGAACCTGTATAACGGAAGGCATCGCCTGATCAAAGACAAGCTAATCAGGGAGATGAAGGACCTTTATGATCTGGAGGAATATATCCGGAAAACTGAAGATGCGACAACTTGGCATGATGGTGGAAATTGTAAAAGAATACGGGAATGAAATTCCGGCCATCATCAGGGAAATAAAAAGAAAACATGTAGACAGTGATGAGAGGGATAAAGCCGGGATGATCTTTTCAACAGTCCATAAATGCAAGGGCATGGAATATGATACGGTCCAACTGGTAAATGACTTTATTTCCGAGAATAAATTAAAGAAGCTGGTTCCGGAAAATAAAGCCGAAGCATTGAATTTGGCCAGGCTGAATGAAGAAATAAATTTGCTTTACGTGGCTGTCACCCGTTCAAAAAACAGTATTCATATTCCCTCAAATATCATGGTCAAAGATTTTCCTTCTTCAAAACATATACATATCCTGAATGAGATCGAAGAAGGAGTGTTTAGAGAAGTTGAACTTCCTGAATTCAAGAAAACCAAAAAGCCAAAGTCTGCCAGGGACAAAAAAGGCGAAAGCAAATCCTATAAATTGGAAGAAATCAGGATGAAGCATGCCGCCGCCTACAAGCCCTGGACTGTGGAACTGGATGACGAACTCACGATCATGTATTGCGAAGGCATCCACATTAAGGATATGGCTAAACATTTCGGCCGGACCAAAGGAGCTATTCAGTCCAGGATCATTAAGCTGGAACTGGAGGAAAAATACGGTTTCTGACATTGAACATTGATCATCGACGCATTGATCATTGATCATTAACCATTGATCATTAACCATTGATCAATGAATAATTATCAAAAAGCCCTGTACCATTCGGCCAGGGCTTTAATTAGAATTCTATATAAGAAAATCAGAATCTTTCTATTTAATATTTTCACTCAGAGGCAAACCGTACTCTTCCACCATTTTAATTTTCATGGTTTCAAGCTGGTCAAGAACGGGCTCATAGATTTCAGGGATCACCGGGATGTAAACCCCTTTAACTTCGATCTTTTCCTGAAGTATCATATCCACGGCGCAGGCTGCCGGAAGGGCAACCGTTCGTGCGATGGAAGTATCGGTTTCGAGAGTTCCGAAGTCGAGCATACGGGATTTGATGACTTCTTTCGTGCCATCAGGATAAGATGCCAGGAAAGTATGCTGCAATACCACCATGTCCCGCTCTTTATCCTTAATCATCATTTTGGAGATCATAAGGTCGGAAACTACTTCGAAAGGACTGTCTTCTTTGCGTCCCATGGTTGTATCGCTGAATAAACCCAGCCAGTCAAGGGCTTTTAAAGGGCGGGAATCTTCAGACAATCCGAGCTTTGCAGCTACTTTGGCCTTGATTCCGGAAGCATCCTGAGCTCCGATCTGGCCTGCCATAAATCCGGCAAAAGTCATGTCTTCCATTGGGATCTTATCGTATGACAAAAGCTTCAGGCTTTTCATTGCATCGATGATCTCGCACCAGCCTTCATAACGGAAAGTACCTCTCATGATGGTTTTGGCTTCGGGTATGCCATAAAGTTCAGTATATGGAAGGGAATCCCGGTTCGGATATACATCGAGTGTCCCCACTTTCGGGAAATCAACTTTGATGGGTTTTTTGAACAGGTCTTCGGTAGGAACGTAAATAACCTCGCCGTTTTTCTTGAATTTGCCGTCATTGTTTCCGGCCATCACAACGCCTTTAGGGGCCCAGGAAAATTTATAATGGAAGGGATTTTCTTCTACTTCAGGTGCAACGAGTGCCCCGCAGAATGAATAGAAGTCTTCTACCTTTCCCTGCTTTCCATGGATATGATGGATGATACGCATGGCCGACATATGGTCGATACCCGGATCAAGGCCGATCTCATTTAAAATGAGGACACCGGCTTTCTTTGCTTCTGCATCCAGGGCATACATTTCAGGCTTCACATAAGAGGTGGTCACCATATTCTTTTTATGGGCTATACATTTCTTTGCCACCATCACATGGTATGCATATGGAAGAAGGCTTACAGTCAGGTCATGATCAGCGATCATAAGATCAAGGGCGGCTTCATCTTCGGTCAGCCAGGAAACAGCATTTCCGTTCGGATGTCCGTCGATCATGGCTACGGCCTTCGATTTGGTCCGGGTTGCCACAGTTACAGCATAACCCTTGTTTAAAAGATATCTGACTATAGGTTTTACAACCATTCCCGCTCCAAGAATCAATACTTTTTTCATATTTTTTTTATTAGGGTTTGATAATCTTTTTCTGTTCTAATTTTTTCTCAGCGCCGGTTTATCAATTCAGGCGCCAATATTATTCAATTATTATTTAAGGTATTCCTGAATGTATTCATAATCGGGTGTAAGCTTACCTTTGTGAAGAATCATGGCCCGTTTTATGGGCCCGGGGAGATTGAGTTCATCAAATGGCTTTTCATAATCGGCCATGGCCACCGCCTCCACGTAATTAAACAAGGCATCACCGAAAGCCAGGGAAGATTCCCTTGGGAGCTCACTGGGCAGTATGTCAACAGCCATCACCAAAATACCATTTCCTGCAAAGCCTGATTCATGTGTCTCAGTGAAGGGTTCATACACGAAAACCGGATCATCGATCGGGGTACCTTTATGTGTGCATTCTATTGAACCATCGGGATCACAGGTCACATCGCCAATTACCGTCAGTTTAGGCCGCTGACCGGAGAAAAGTTCCTTCAGGTATTTTTTAGTCACTATCCTGGGATATCTTTCATCCCAATACATACAATTCATCAGAACACTCAGATGAGGTATATATTGCTGAAACTGGTCCTCATACTTTTCAGGATGCTTATAATAATCCATCAGATGAAATTCAGCTTCAGGATCTCTTGGTTTAGAAAGATCTTCTTCTTTAAAGATAATTTTATAGACGACATTTTCAGGAAGATCACTGTGATTTTTAAGCTTCAGCAATTCCGCCGGTGATATTTCCTTCACAGGTAAAAGCTGCAGGATTTCCTGGGCACCCAGGGACACATTTCCGTAACCGGTAAATCCAACAGTAAGCGGGCAGATTTCCGGAGGCAAACCTTTTTCAGCAATTTCAAAACCAACTTCCGATATCACTTTTTTCGCTGCATCCAGTGAAGGGTAATGATGTGCCTGCTCTATTCTTTCAAAGGGGGTAGAAATACCATATTGCCTCAGCCTTTCGCCCAAAGACCACAGACTGTTGATCATCCCGGCCAGACCTGCGAATTTCCCAAAGAAAATAAGCCTTTTGCCCTGATCATCGGTCACTTTTTCATAATCTATCAGACTGCATTTAAGGTCCATCATATGCTGTAGCATCGGCATATTGTAGGGCTGACCTTTAATCACGTGAGAAAAGAAAATATAAGTTTTTTCAGGCTCGAATACTGGAATAGGGACCTCTTTCACTCCAAAAATCACAGGGGCATCTTTCACATCGGATGTGACCTGAGCACCCGCAGCAATATATTCATCATCCCGGAATATCCTCTTCGGGGATGATTGCACCAGGAAATCCAGATTAGCTTTTTTAATTAAATCCTTTACATGCCCAGGAGTAATGGGGACTCTCAATTCCATGGCATATTTATCTTCATGCCTTATTCCAACCTTACACTTCATATTCCTATCTCTTAGTTTAAATGAGGGGTCAAAATTATAAAATTTTAGCCTGCAAACTGTGAATCAATTCACAATATTTTCATCAGACAGCTCTTCTCCCTCCCTGGCATCATTCCCTCATTATATTCACAATTAATTAATGTGATAGATTCAGAATCCTACCCTAAATTTTTGTACTTTTGCACCCTTATATTAAATTATTTAATATTCAAACAATTATCCATCAATTAATTAGATAGGAGATTCAAGCAATGCCAAAGAAAAAGCACGTTTATACATTTGGAAATAAGAAGGCAGAAGGTAATGCCGGAATGAAGAATTTATTAGGAGGAAAAGGCGCGAACCTTGCAGAGATGAACCTGATCGGTGTTCCGGTTCCTCCGGGATTCACCCTTACTACTGAAGTTTGTAATGATTTTTACAAAATAGGAAAAGACCAGACTATCGCGAACATCAAGGCTGAAGTCGAAGCCGGAATTAAACATGTTGAAAAAATTATGGGCAGCGGTTTCGGAGATGAAATCAACCCCTTACTAGTTTCTGTCAGGTCAGGCGCCCGCGCTTCAATGCCGGGAATGATGGATACGGTATTGAACCTTGGCATGAATGACAAAGCGGTTGCCACTATTGCCAAGAAAACAGGCAACGAGCGCTTTGCATGGGATTCCTATCGCCGTTTCGTGCAGATGTACGGAGATGTGGTCCTGGGATTGAAGCCCGCTTCGAAGGAAGATGTTGACCCTTTCGAAGAGATCATAGAAACGGTTAAAACTGAAAAAAAGATTGAAAGCGATACAGAGTTGAGCGTAGCTGATTTCAAGGACCTTGTAAAACGATTCAAGAAAGCAGTGAAGGACAAAACAGGCCACAGTTTCCCTACCGATCCTTGGGAACAGCTCTGGGGAGCCATCCTGGCAGTTTTCAATTCATGGATGAATGATAGAGCCATTTATTACCGTACTCTTAATAATATACCTGAAGAATGGGGTACGGCTGTAAACGTTCAGGCTATGGTCTTCGGCAACATGGGCGCCAAATCAGCCACCGGGGTTGCCTTTACCAGGGATGCCGGAACCGGCGAAAATCTATTCAATGGTGAATACCTTATCGATGCACAGGGGGAAGATGTTGTAGCCGGTATCAGGACCCCACAGCAGATTACTGTTGAAGGTTCCAAGAGATGGGCCAAACTGGCCAATGTCTCCGAAAAGATCCGGGCCGATAAATTTCCTTCTCTGGAGGAATCCATGCCCGAATTATATAAAGAACTTGATAAGACCCAGCAAAAGCTGGAAGACCATTATGCAGATATGCAGGACCTGGAATTCACAATACAGGAAGGCAAACTCTGGTTATTGCAGACCCGTAACGGAAAACGTACCGGGGCTGCCATGGTGAAGATAGCCATGGATATGCTCAGGGAGAAAAAGATAGATGCAAAAACAGCATTGCTCCGCATAGAGCCCAATAAACTGGATGAGTTACTGCATCCTGTTTTCGATACGGCAGCGATGAAAAAAGTGAGTGTGCTGGCTAACGGTTTACCGGCATCCCCGGGTGCCGCTACAGGACAGATCGTTTTCTTCGCTGACGATGCAGAAGAATGGGCTGCCAAAGGCAAACATACTATCCTGGTAAGAATTGAAACCTCACCTGAAGACCTGAAGGGTATGAATGTAGCCAATGGTATCCTCACCGCCCGCGGAGGGATGACCTCCCACGCTGCTGTTGTGGCACGGGGTATGGGAAAATGCTGCATCTCAGGCGCCGGAAGTCTGAAAATTGATTATAAAGCCCGTACACTTACTGTTGACGGTAAAGTGTTCAATGAAGGCGACTGGATCTCATTGAATGGCAGTACAGGTGATATTTACGAAGGTAAAGTTATCACCAAAGATGCTGAAGTAAGCGGTGATTTTGCAGAGCTGATGAACCTGGCCGACAAATACTCCCGGATGTACATCAGGACCAATGCCGACACACCAAGAGATGCAAAGGTTGCAAGGAATTTCGGGGCTAAAGGAATCGGCTTATGCCGCACCGAACATATGTTCTTTGAAGGCGACCGTATCATTGCTATGAGGGAAATGATTTTAGCGGATGATGAACCTGGACGACGCAAGGCCCTTGAGAAACTGCTCCCAATACAACGTGCCGACTTCGAAGGCATACTGGAAGCTATGCAAGACCTGCCTGTAACTGTCCGTTTGCTGGATCCTCCCCTGCATGAGTTCGTTCCTCATGAAGCAGCGAACCAGAAAGAAATGGCCAAAGAGATGGGGGTTTCAGCAGAAAAGATCCGTCAGAAAGTGGAAGAACTTAGCGAGATGAATCCCATGCTCGGACACCGCGGCTGCCGCCTTGGAAATACCTACCCGGAAATATCAGAAATGCAGGCCAGGGCTATTATTGAAGCTGCCTTAAACCTGAAAAAGAAAGGCATCACAACCTTCCCTGAAATCATGATCCCGCTTACGGGTACCTATAAGGAAATGAAGATGCAGGAAGATATCGTAAGATCGACAGTTGAGAAGGTTTTTGAAGAAAGGAAAGTTAAAATGGATTACCTGGTTGGTACCATGATTGAAGTTCCCCGAGCCGCCATTGTGGCCGATGAAATTGCCAAATCAGCGCAATTCTTCTCTTTCGGAACCAATGACCTGACGCAGATGACTTTCGGTTATTCAAGGGATGATGCAGGTAAATTTCTTCCGGTCTATCTGAAGAAAGGAATACTTGAAAAAGATCCATTCCAGGTTCTCGACCGTGAAGGAGTTGGACAACTTATGAAGATAGCTGTTAAAAAAGGAAGGGAAACCCGTCCGAAAATTAAGATAGGGATCTGTGGAGAACACGGTGGGGAGCCTTCTTCCATAGAATTTGTAAACAGCCTGAAATTCGACTATGTTTCATGTTCACCATACCGTGTGCCGATCGCACGCTTAGCTGCTGCCCAGGCAACCATCAGAAGGAAAGCTGAGAAGGCAGCTAAAAAGGAAGCTAAGAAAGAAGCTAAAAAAGAAGCTAAAAAAGCTAAAAAGCATACAAAAAAATAATTATTGAGTTCAGGCCGATTTACTAAAGCCTGGATATTCTAAACGCGCAGATGACATTTCTTATAATGATCTGCGCGTTTTTTTTTCTTATCTTTTCATTTCGTAAAAACTACAAAAAGAAATAGTTCCAATAGATAGCTCAAATTATATAGTTCATATTCTACATATATTTCAAAACTCATTAATTCTCAAAAGTATTCTATTGATAATATTTATATTTTTGTCAATCTTTTAAAAATTATCGCTAAACCAATATCAGAAAAATGGCAATTAATCTTGAAAAAATCAGGCAGGATCTCCAAAAATATGGAATCGGAGATGTAAAAGACATTTATTATAACCTTTCCTATGAGGAGCTCTTCAAGCATGAAACGGATCCTTCACTGGAGGGATATGAGCGCGGCCATGTCACCGAATCAGGTTCAGTGGCAGTAGATACGGGTATTTTTACCGGTCGTTCACCTAAGGATAAATTCATAGTGGAGGAAGATACATCCCGGGAAAATATCTGGTGGAAAAATCCCACCCGTAAAGCATCTGATAATAAGCCTGTCAGCAAGGAAGTATGGAAAGACCTGTATGGACTGGGAGCAAAACAACTCTCCGGGAAGAAATTATATGTTCAGGATGGATTTGCCGGTGCAAATGAGGATACAAGACTGAAAATAAGGGTGGTAACGGAAGTTGCATGGATGGCCCATTTTGTAAAAAATATGTTCATAAGGCCTACAGATCAGGAGCTTGAAAATTTCGAACCGGATTTTGTAATGTTGAATGCTTGTAAAATCACTGACCCGGAATGGGAAAAACATAATTTACATTCGGAAGTATTTGTAGTATTCAACCTGGAAGAAAAACTGGCCGTTGTCGGCGGTACCTGGTACGGAGGAGAAATTAAAAAAGGTTTCTTTTCCATCATGAATTATTACCTTCCTTTAAAGAATATTGCTGCCATGCATTGCTCGGCCAATATGGGCAAAGAGGGTGACACTGCAATTTTCTTCGGCTTATCCGGTACGGGAAAAACTACACTTTCAGCCGATCCGAAAAGATTACTTATAGGAGATGATGAACATGGCTGGGATGATGACGGTATCTTCAATTTTGAAGGAGGCTGCTATGCCAAATGCATACACCTGAGTGAAGAAAACGAACCTGATATTTACCAGGCGATCAAAAGAGATGCCCTGCTTGAAAATGTAGTATTTGATAAGGAAAGTGGAAAAATAGATTTTGAAAGTAATGCCAAGACTGAAAACACCAGGGTTTCGTATCCGATCTATCATATTAATAATATAGTTAAACCTGTTTCCAAAGGCGGACATGCGAAGAAAGTCATCTTCCTGACGGCCGATGCTTTCGGGATACTTCCCCCGGTTTCCAAACTCAGCAATGACCAGACCATGTATCATTTCCTGAGCGGTTATACAGCCAAGGTTGCAGGAACAGAACTTGGGATAAAAGAACCGGTACCGGCTTTTTCAGCTTGTTTCGGTGCTGCCTTCCTGCTGTTGCATCCAACGGATTATGCAACCGAACTTTCAAGAAAAATGAAGGAACACGGATCAACCGCTTACCTGGTTAACACAGGATGGATTGGTGGAGGCTACGGAGTGGGAAAGCGCATGGACCTGCCTTCAACCCGCCGGATCATCGATGCTATCCTGGACGGTACACTTGATAATGCAGAGTATGAAACCCTTCCTTATTTTGGATTGGCAACTCCCAAGAATATTGATGGGGTGGATTCCAAAATACTGAACCCGAGGAATACCTGGAAAAATCCGGAAGACTGGGATAAAGGCGCCATCGAACTTGCAAAGAAATTTATCCAAAATTTCGAGAATTTTACTGATAATGATGAGGGCAGACGTCTGGTAGATGCCGGTCCCAAAATCTAGTCATATTTTTAAGCCGAAAACAGTAAAAGGGCGTCTCATCATGGGGCGCCTTTTTTGTAAAAGGTCAAGACAGTCCACAGTGGTTTGCAAGAAGAAAGAGAATGAAGTATATATTTCAAGAAAATGCTTTATCTTCAATCTCATTATATATTTCTCTAATAAGAATTTAAAATGGCACAGATCTTCGTTGCATCCGACGGTACGGGAAAGACTGCCGAACAGGCTGTAAATGCAGCTCTTACTCAATTCAGCAAAGAAAAAGTCAAAATCCGGCGATTCAGTGAGATCAGGTCTTCTGAGCAAATTCGTCAATTGATACTGGAAGCAAAGAAAGCAAGTGCATTTATTGTGCACACTCTGGTTACTGACAAATTGAGAGAACTGCTTTTAAGGACAGCTCGCTTACACAATGTTGAAACCATCGATCTGATGGGGCCTTTATTAGACAGGTTGTCGGACCACCTTGCTACTCATCCGAGCGAGCAACCCGGTCTGTTCAGCCACCTGGATGAATCTTATTTTCGCCGTATTGAGACTATGCAATTTGCTTTTAACCACGATGACGGAAAAAGGGTGGAAGAACTCCAAAAGGCCGAAATCGTCCTGGTCGGGGTGTCCCGGACCTTCAAAACGCCACTCAGTATTTACCTGGCCTTCAAACGCTGGTTTGTCGCCAATGTCCCCATAGTGCTGGGCATTTCTGTTCCGGAGATACTCTTTCAAATACCTCCGGAAAGGGTATTCTGCCTGCTTAGCTATCCCAACCGACTTGCCCAGTTACGCCGTGCAAGACAGGACAGACTAGGAGGCATGATCAAAGATTATGCTGATCCGGAATACGTCAGGAAGGAATGCAGGTATGCCTCCGATATATTTTCCGGACAGCCCCTCTGGCAAAAAATAAATGTCACGAGTAAATCCATTGAGGAAATCTCTTCTGAAATCATCACCCTTCTTCCTATAAAAGCAGATGAAGATACGGATACCGATAAATGAGTCTATCTTACGGGACTTTTATATTCCTATTTATATAATTCCGAATTGTCGATATAAATCAGATAATCCCTGATTTTATCCGACTGCATTTTCAAAAGTACGCTGAAAGGCACTTTTAGATGAGTGTCATTGTGACGGGTATATTCCACCTCACCGGCCGCAAACCATGTGTTTTCAGCCTTCCAGAATTCCAATCCTGAATGTTTCAAGGCTTTGATAGAATTAAAAAAGCTGTTTAGAAACTGCCGGATATTTTCTTTTCCTTTAACGGCAGGTATATTTGCAAATTTAAAACTGGCATCTTCCGTCATATAAGCGACTAAGCTATCGGAGTCCATTGCGTCAATACGTTTGTACATAGTAGGTATAAATTCTTCTTTCATAATTTTAGTTTTAGTAAAGATTATAAACAACATTGCCGATCGCTTTGTTCTGATTTAATCTAAAAAAATAAAAAAATATCAGCCTGGTAAAATAGAGGATGGCAAAAAAAGAGCGCAACAGTTGCATTACTGTTGCGCTTTAGCAGATTTAATATGCTTGCAGGTACAATCTTTAATTCAGCATTACCGGCATAACCAGCATTAAAATATCTTCAGCCTGGTTCTCATTATCAACCGGCAGTATAAGGCCGGCCCTGTTGGGAGCTGACATTTCAAGGCGAATCTGAGGAGTTTCCATATTATTGATCATATCCTGCATAAACCTTGAATTGAAGCCGATTTCGATATCTTCTCCTTCGTAGCTGCATGTCAGGCGTTCTTTTGCTTCATTAGAGAAGTCAATATCCTCTGACGAAAGCACTAATTCTTTGCCCGATATTTTAAATCTGACCTGATGGGTCGACTGGTTCGCAAAAAGGGAAACCCTTCTGAGGGCATTCAAAAGCACCAGACGGTCAACCAGTAACACGTTGGGATTATTGGTTGGAATGACGGCTTCATAATTCGGATATTTTCCTTCAATCAGGCGGCAGATCAGCTTAAAATTATCGAAAGTGAACATGGCATTGGTCTGAGTGTATTCCACACTGACCTCCATATCTTTTGCTGTAAGAATGCCTTTAAGCTGGTTCAAAGGCTTCTTAGGCAGTATAAACGAAGTAGATTTAGAAGAAAGTACATCGGTTCTTTTATAACGGACCAGCTTATGTGCATCGGTAGCAACGAAATTGATATATTCGGGGGTCAGCTCACAATAAACACCTGACATTACCGGCCGGAGTTCATCATTACCCGTAGCAAAAATGGTCATATTGATGGCATCGACCAAAATGCCCGAATTGAATTTGAGCAAATCAGTTTCATCCAGGGTGGGAGATTGCGGAAATTCTTCGCTTTTATGCCCAATGAGTTTATATTTCCCATCACCTGCCGATATTTCCACTCCAAGAGTTTCGGAATTTATATGGAAGATGACCGGAATATCAGCCAGGGTTTTCAGGGTGTCGAGTAGTATCTTTGCCGGAATAGTAACGGCTCCCGGTTCTTCAGCTTTATTCAGCGGGATGGAGACTGTCATGGTAGTCTCCAGGTCAGAGGCTGTCACATACAGGTTTTCATCTTTCAGTTCAAACAGGAAATCATCCAGGATCGGCAATGTATTGGAGGAACTTAAAACCCCGCTTAAAGCCGACAGGTTTTTCAACAGCACGGTGCTTGATACGATAAATTTCATATTGCCTACTTTTTATATTGAAAATGTTTTGATCTGTGTAAAAATACTTAAAATTATCTTTAATTAAGACTCGTCAATTTCTGTTTCTTAACAATTTTTCCACATCCGGATAATCATTCAGATCTCTTTCTGCCGGGGCTGAATTTCTTCTCTTCCCCGCGCAACAAACGTCTGATATTCCGACGATGGGTAAGGGGCACAAAGATAGCGATCCCAACTGATAAAACAATCAGTGGAATATGAGTTTGGTGAAAAAGAAAATAATCGATGAAAGGGAAAAGAAAAGCTGCGACGATAGAAGCAATGGACACATAGCCGAATGATATGACAATAACCAGAAAAACTGCAACCACAATCCAAACTGAAACCGGGTAAAGTGCTATTCCAACACCCAGTAGAGTAGCCACCCCTTTTCCACCATGAAAGCCGGCATAAAGTGGAAAAACATGTCCAATGACTGCTGCTGTGGCCAATGCAAGTTTATAATACTCAATGTACTGCGGATCAATAAACGATCCACCCAGCAGGTTCCCCAGATATACAGCCGCCCAGCCTTTGAAGACATCGAAGATCATCACCGGAACGCCGGCTTTCCATCCCAGCACCCTGATCATATTTGTAGCTCCGGCATTTCCGCTACCATGTTTCCTTATATCCAATCCATAAAAAGCTTTTCCCACCCAGACTGAAGTCGGGATAGATCCGACAAGGTAGGCGCTTATAAAGATTAGTACAGGTATCATCATTATTCGAAAAAGATAAATGATTTAGTCAACAAGAGCGTCCATACGACGCAGAAAATCAATCAGCTTCCTTCTCGTGGCTATAGTGAATTCATAAGGCACTGCTTCATCAGGCAAGCTCATGCTACGTTTTTGCTGTTTTAGTTCCTCAATTATCTTATTATATTCAAGATCGGAGGAAAGTGTTTGCATAAAACCACTGTGATAATCAAAGAAATACCACTGATTTTTATTTAATTCCAGATAGAATGTCACTGCATCGCCCGATCTTCTTCTGTTCAGTTCTATATACCCATTCACATAACGGTTTACCGGATCTTTATCAATACTCAGGATACCGATCGGCCCCCTTGAAATGTAGGATGAAGTTTCTGAGTTCCAGTACATATTCACATCCATAAAAATAAATGTATGGGCAAGCTCATCCGGCAATTTTCGTAATGTTCCGTAGGAGCTTATATCATCATAAACTTCTGCAGCCTTGCTCGTGCCGAGTAGCTTTATCAGTGTCAGTTTATATAGAGGTTTATTTACATCCAGGCCGGTCAGATTGTTATGGGTCAGGCTATCACTCAGCATCCTGAGCATACTGTTGTCAAACATAAAGTCAAGTGTAAATGAGAGCTGCAGTTGTGCAGAATCAGGCACAATCATATAATCGAGCTTTCCAAAACTCTGCAATTTAACATAGCCCATATTAAAGCCCAGGTTCAGGTCACCGTAAGATTGAATACTACAACTTTTAGTATTCAGGAGAAAATATCCTGAAGGACTGTTTGGATCGAATTTCTGTCCATTATATATAAGATAAGAACTGATTGTAGTATCATAGCTGATATACCCGGAGGCATTGACAATAGCCGTATCATTTAATATCTTTCTGCGGTCAAATAAAACAGGATAAATTCCATCCTGATAATCAGAGATAAAGACCCCGGTTTCGAGGGGTGTCCCGTTCAGATCTGTTGATGGGTTACCAATAGGAATATGGACATTTTCGGGGTTTATCATTTCCTTAAAAGTCACCCAGTTTTTATAATTATCCTCAAGGCAATCTTCGGCCAGGTGGAAGCCCCCATCAAATGTCAGATATGGTTGGACGGAGAGCATTGAAACCTTACCCATAAATGGGAAATAAGGGCTCAACCAGAAATTATCCTTCTCCAAAATACTCCCTTCACCTACGGTCCGGCCAAGGCTATCGACCGAAATATTACCCAGGTAAATGTCCTGCTCTGTCTTATTCATATCTATATAAGGATAAATGCCTTTTGCATTGTAGTTTTTTCGAGAGAAAATATCCACTTCAGCTCCTTTAATATGATGGTATTTGCTTGAAATATTGGTGATGATTTCAGCATTTTTAAGAGTATCAATTTTACCTCCCTTTAAAATCATTACATTGCCACCATCAGGAAAGATAGCAGCATCGGCTACTTTCATTAATCTGACCCCTTCAGCATAAATTATATATTTGTTCAGGTCATAACGGGCAGTAACTGAAAAGAAATTAAGGGAATCCTGCTCAGGATTTGTGGAAGTGAAACCATATCGTGACAAGTCAATATCCATAAGCTCTTCCTTGGAAAGGCTATCTATTCCGCTTTCGATCCGGGCCTGATCATTCGACATGATCAATTCATCCTTGTCTATAAACCAATCTATCTTTTCCATAGAACAGCTAAACTTGCTGTAAGGAAATTCCACGACAGATCCCTTCAGGTTAGAATTAAATGTCACCCTCCGGGCCCTGAAATCAACATGCGCTTTATATGCCATGGAAGAAACGGCAATCTCATTGGTTTCTTTTTCCATCATATAGAAGTCCACTGTATCAGCATCCACGGTCTGGTTGCTGAATTTGAATTCATCAGATTTCATTTTTGAATTCTCAAAGCGGAAGAGTCCCTTTCCTGATAATCCTGTAGAGGAATATAAAAGTTGACCGGAAAGATCTGTTTTTCCATCAAACATTTTAAAGGGCTTAACATAACTGTTAACAAGCATGGTATCCTGATATGGGTGCCAGATCATACGGGCACTGTCGATTGCTACTGAAGGATATTTCACACCTGCTGCCCTTGCCTGGACCCGGAATGTTTTGAGATTCGAAGTTATGAGCGAATCAGGATAAAATTTAAAAGAAGAAGATACAGACGTAGAAGTGAGAAACTTTAGGCTACCTTCAGCCAACAGACCTTTATTACTTAAATCGATCTTGTTAGAAAATGTAGCCAGCCCGCCATATACAGGCAAGCCTTCTTTGGGTGTTTTCGTAATAAAACCAAGGGAATAATCGGGCTGTACACTTATAGGTTTTTTAATTTCAGGAAATATTCCGGCAGAAATCAAATATCCGTCGAAATGGAGATTATCGGTTGAAAAATTGTCAAGGCTATCTATCCTGAAAGGCTTTACAATATATTTAAACTTATCCTTATTATAAATTGAATCCTGGTCATAATAAACATAAGACTCCTGTTCGCTGATAAAGACCGGATATTGTGGAAAATTCTTCCGTCCCGATTTATTTCCCGGGTCATCGATCAGGATTCGTCCGCTCAAATCTTCAATCATATTTCCGACCTTTCTGAGAAGTTTCTTTCCCATGGCATTTTCTGTAAACGACTTCACTTTGATACCAAGTGAATCAATAGTTGGGAGATTCAAGCGGAAAGAATCATATTCAAAAGAGCATTCTCTGGCATAATAGTCGAATAAACCAGCCTTTACCGTACCTGAAAACATAAAATCCCGGTCTTTTTTCAAAGTGATCTCATCTCCTTTCGGATATATGTAAACATTTTGTAAATTACTCAGGAAAACTTCCCGGACCCCTCTGATCAGCAAGTCAAAGTTGTTAAGATTGAGCGCTGCATTACTTTTATCTTTAATCTCGGAATGTATATTTATAACATCATAATCCCTGGTTCCTGCTTTCGCATCCAGATAATTAAAAAGCCTGTTCTGAATGTAGGCCTTATCATTTACCTGGTCATAATAAAGGAATCCCATGATACTCAGTTTCAAGAGCATTGACTTGACTTGTTCTTCAGTTATCTGCATATATTCTGAAAGCATGCCGGGCGATATCTCCCTGGTATTATAAAGGGATGCAAATTTTTTAATGACATAAAGCGGATTGCGCTCATCTATACCTTGCAAACGGTCGAAATCGTATTCGGAATAATATCCGATGGAAGTAAAATCAGCTACACTGACCGGATTTATTCCATGAATGGATTCAAAGTTGATAGTATCAGCCCCAAGCCTCCAGGTCATACCTCCGCAATCCATATCTACATTGTGATAAGTATTAAAAAAAGGACTACGGGCCAGTCCCTGGTTGGGCCGGATAAGCTCCAGTTTCCTGCTGATATCAGAATATTTCATTTGAAGGCCCGGATGAAAGATTGAATCGGCACCGGTCAGGATAACAACAGAAGCAGGGTTAGCTGATATTTTATCCCCATCGATAATAAAGGCTGTAGACTTTAGTATTATAAGTGGTTTATCTTTGCGCTTTATGGTAATCTGGGCATTTTCATCTACTTCTCCTGAACCAATAAGTTTCGCACCCTTCATTGAAAATCCTCCCAGATAATCAACATCCTTAAAAAGACCCGGGATTTCATAATTCTTCAGATAAGAAACAAACTGAGGATATTCGGAGTTGGCATTTGGCGGGCTCGATAGTACCCTGTCCTCCAAAGCTCCGAATAAGGGTTCATGGAAGAATTTCCGGTTATAAAAAGTGACCGAATCAGCCGTGAATTTTGAATACCTGAGGTCGATTTTATAATTTCTCAGGGTGGCACTAACTGAGTCAGAGTTGAAACCCAGGCGTTTCCAATTCATAGTGCCGCCCTCTCCTGTCCATTTCATTTCGGTTGGGAAAAAAGTACCGGATGTATTATAAATGATGGAAGTATCTTTCTGGGAAGTGCATATCAGGTCAGTCTTGCGATAGCTAAATCTGGGAATTGTATCATAGCGAAAAAGAAAACCACTTTCCTTGACCTTCCATTCAAAAGTCGCTGACTTAAATAATGTATTTGTGGTAAGTATCTCATTGAACATATCCAGATAATTCTGAATTTGCCTGGTGGAACCTTCCACCATCAGATCCTCGAGACTTTTCAACCAGTAACCGAGAGCTTCCGGTTTATCATGAACTTTAAGCTCAACTATAATTTGCAAATACTGCCGAAACCAGGGCAGGTTTTGAACCCTGTGTTCAAGCAACTGGTTTGCAATCTTGATCACACCTAATTGCTCCCCGGCCTTCATCATTCCCGAATTCCAAACTCCATTGAAAGTGTCCAGAGTATTCAGCGTTTTATCACGTTCTTTTGAATTCTGTATATTTTTGAAAAGGGAAGCTATCTGAAGCGGAAACTGCGCGGGATCTTTCGAAAATTCCTTCAACTGCTGTGCAAAAGAACTAAAAGACATTCCGCAAAGCAGTATTAGTATTATAAGAGTTTTATTAAAAAGCTTTTTATCCATTACTATTTAATCCATTTCGAAAAGCAAGCACATCCAGTTATTTTGACTCCTTTGGTCCGTCATTTTCATTCCCTGTAACAATGCAACTTCCAGTATCTGGCCGGAATCCTCCTTATAAAATCCACTCAGAAGGAGATGACCGTTTTCGGAAAGGGCATTTCCGTAAGCCTTCATATCATGAATCAGTATATTCCTGTTAATATTTGCCAGTATTATATCAAATTTTTGGTCTGCAATCTGACGGGCATCACCCATTATGACCCTGCTCTCGTCCAGTCCGTTAATCCTGAAATTTTCGCAGGCATTGCGATAAGCCCATTCATCGTTATCTATTGCTGTAACGACTGAAGCCCCTGATTTATTGGCCAGGATTGCTAATATTCCGGTACCGCAGCCCATGTCCAGCACAGTCTTTCCCCGGAAATCCATTTCCAGCATACTTTCAATCATCAGGGCTGTTGTCTCATGATGGGCTGTACCAAAGGCCATTTTAGGTTCTATTACAATTTCATAGAGAACTTCATTATTGGCCGGATGAAAAGGTGCCCTTATAAAACATTTACCCGATATCATCACCGGCCTGAAATTACTTTCCCATAAGGCATTCCAATTTTGGTCCGGGATCTGTTCAATAGTATATTTTAATTCCTTTTCGGAAATTAAAATCTTGTCCAGTTCAGTCCTGAGCTTATCATCCAGCATAGAAGCAGGGATATAGGCGATGAGACTGTCCGTCACTTCGGCAAAACTCTCAAATCCGCATGCTGACAGCTCTGAGATCAGTAAGGCACAGTTATCCTCATCTCCGGGATGGTCGATTCTGAGCTCGGTATAATCCATTTCAGAAAATTAAATATTAAGGGAAAATAATGAAGTCATTCGGCAGCTTTGATGATCCGGAAAAATTCCAGAGGGTCGAGAGAAGCGCCACCGATCAGGCCTCCGTCAACATCTGCAATGGAAAATAATTCCTTAGCGTTTTTTGAATTACAGCTGCCCCCATATAATATGGTCACATTATCGGCACTTTCTTCACCGAATTTAGTACGTATCAGTTTCCGGATGAAGGCATGCATTTCTCCAGCCTGAGCGGGTGTTGCTGTCAATCCGGTACCAATAGCCCAAATCGGTTCATAGGCCAGGATCAATCGGCTAAATTCATCTTTAGGAAGTTTAAAGATAGTTTCGCTAAGCTGTTTTTCTACTGTCTCAAAATAAGTAGAATTTTCTCTTTCCTGCAGTTCTTCTCCGAAACAAAAGACAGGGATTAGATCATGTTTTAGAGCCGTTATGACCTTCAGATAAAGCACTTCATTGGTTTCATTGAAATATTTGCGCCGTTCGGAGTGACCAACCAGACAATAGTCGATAGACATGGAACTGAGCATGGCAGCAGATATTTCCCCTGTATAGGCACCTGATTCAAATTGGCTGACATTCTGGCTACCCAAAAAAACCGGGTAATCATAAATCATATCCTTAGTCATTTCCAGATAAACATAAGGCGGAAAAAGGATAATATCAACATTATGGGGCTTTCCGCTTTCCTCTATCTGCTCAATTATTCCAGCGACCAGGTCCTCTGCTTCGCTGAATGTTTTGTTCATTTTCCAGTTTCCGGCAACTATCTTATTTCTCATGGAATTTTCGTTCGGATTAATGATTAAACAAAATTGTTGAAATATCTCCGGCCAGTGGCCGCTACGGGCATTTCTCAGCTCAATCTCACCCGTGGATCAAGATACCCGTAAATTATATCTACAAAGATATTAATTAATACCAATATTGCTGAAATGAACAATACAGCGCCCATCATTACCGGGAAATCATATTTTTCAAGGGCATCGACAATTACGACCCCTATACCTTTCCAGTCGAAGACATATTCTACAAATACGGCCCCGGCCATAAGCGAGGCAAACCATCCGGAAGCAGCTGTGATTACGGGATTCAGGGCATTTTTCAAAGCGTGTCGGCTAATCACCCTGAATTCACTCAGTCCTTTGGCGCGCGCAGTCCGGATATAATCCTGCGAAAGCACATCCAGCATGGAACTCCTGGTGAGTTCTATTATGATTGCCAGGGGGCGGATTCCCAAAGTAATTGCAGGAAGGATCAGATTTTTCAGGTCCAGGTATTCTCCCCTACCGAAATCGTCTACGGTATATAAACTTCCAACCATGTTCAGATGCGTATAATCAGCCAGAAGGAAGGCAAAGATCCAGGCTATCAATATGGCCGCGAAGAAAGATGGAAGTGACATACCGAAAACCGATATCAGCAGGGCCAGCCGGTCAAAAATCCCATCCTTGCGCAAGGCGCTGAAAATACCTATGATGACTCCGATTATGAAGGCAAAAAACATGGCAACAACGGCGAGTAGCAGTGTTTTAGGAAAGGCCTCCACAATTATGTCACTTACTTTGCGCCGGGTCTGGTAAGATTTTCTGAGATAGGGCTCTTTCAGAACAAGTGTCGCATTATTTATCCTGAATAGTTGAATGAAGGGAGAATACTTTGACGGGTTTAGATACCAGTAATTATTCGGATCATTATTGTTATGCAAAGAAAGCGGAGAAAGATCATTCAGAAAATTAAGATATTGGGTGAAAATCGGTTTATCCAGTCCAAGATCTTTTTGTATAGCTTTAACAGTTGCAATATCTTCACGCTGACCTAACATCATCCTTGCCGGATCGCCCGGAAGTATATTAAAAAGCACAAATACTATGGTGATGACCCCGAACAGGACCAGCATACCATAAAAAAGCCGTTTCAATATAAATCTTATCATGGAAGCGAAAATCTCCTTAAAGAACTTTAATCTAATGCTTTAAAGTCATAATAAAAAAGGACACATTCCTGCATTGTGGAGGAAGCGCCTACTTATCCCAATACTTCTTCTCAATTTCTTCCAGAGAGGGAATATCATTATAATTCCATTTGGCCATTATAATCCCGTTTTTGACCAGGATAAGGCCCGGATTCGCCCTTACCATCGTCTTGAGCTCTATATCATCGGCATTAAAAAACTCAAGAGGGGTAGTCAATGTTGAATTGAATTTATCAATATCCTCTTTCAGGCTTCCGGTGAGAACTATTGAAGGAATGTTCTGTTCCAGGCTCAGGGCAAATAAACGGTCAATTATCTTAAATCCATTTTTATTCGCTTCATCCAGGTCATATGAGACGGCTATAAAAAGATATCCGGGCATCCCCAGGACTGCTTTAGTAACATCAGTTCCATCGAGATCAAATATCTTCAGGGCGGCTTCATTTACCTGTCCCTGGTCCTCAGTCCTCTGACCGACAAATTCCCATTTTGACATCCAGACTGAATCATTCCAGGGATAATCGGGAGATAAGTATTCTTTGGTTTCACCGCTTTCTTTATTCCGGTAAGTCAGATAGACCTTGGCGCTTTTCTGACTACCGGGAAGGAGTTCAGAACCAACTTTCCATGCACGAAAATCAATTAGGGGCAAATGATTGTACTGATAATAGGCAAAGCCCGCGAACAAAACAGCAATGATTAATATGAAAAGGTAATTAGTAAGAGGACTGAAGAGAGATTTGAATTTTTTCCTTGAATAGAAAATGATTCCGGAGAAAATGATCAGGACAATATTTTTATAAAAAGTTTCCCAGTTGGTGAGTATCAGTGCATCGCCAAAACATCCGCAGTCGGGTACCGGATTGTAAAGGGCATCAAAAAATGTAAGAACGGTAAAATAGATCATGAGAAATAACAAAGGCCAGGACATATCCTTTAGCCTGAGGTTAAACAGGAGGGCTGCACCAAGTGTAAATTCAAGTGTACAAAGAGAAATCGACAGAAAAAGGGTCAGGGGAATTGCCCAGTCCATTCCGTAGGCAATAAAATAATCTTCTATTCGATAAGCCGTTCCGAGTGGATCTACTCCCTTCACAAATCCCGAAAACATGAATACAATGCCAACTAATATTCTGCTGAAATTTCGTACAAATCTCATATTCAATTATTTTTCTGATTTTCCTCTAATTTTATAAGGGCGAATAAAGCATAATTGATGATATCTCTGTAATTAGCATCCAAACCCTCACTTACAAAGGTTGCCCCCTGACGGTCTTCAATTTGTTTGATTCTTCTGATCTTCATCAGGATGATATCGGTAAGGGAACTGATGCGCATATTTCTCCAGGCTTCATCATAATCATGATTCTTATCTTCCATCAATACCCTGGCTGAAAGTATGGCATTATCGAATAAATCAACGGCCTTTTCAGGGGGCATATCCACTTCAAAATCACTTCCTGCATCAAGCTGGATAAGCGCCATGGCTGAATAATTCACTATTCCGATGAATTCGGGCAGTATGCCTTCATTCACCTTCATGGTCTGTTTTTCCTCTATACTGCGGATGCGGTTTGCTTTGATATAAATCTGGTCGGTAATGGAAGGGGGACGCAGGATTCTCCATGCTGTGCCGTAATCCTTCATCTTATCTGTAAAAACCTGCCTGCATAAAGCTATGGCCCGATTAAACTGTTCGGAGGTTTTATTCATACTTTTATCCTTAATTTCGTGGCACTGCTAATTTCAAACTTTGAACAGATGATAAATTTGAGGGATAAAGGTACACCTTTTTCGGAAAATCTAAAGTTCAGTTTCAACGGTAAAAAAATGGATTTTTCCTCTCCCAAAGTCATGGGCATACTGAATATTACGCCTGATTCTTTTTATACTGGCAGCCGGTATACAGATGAAATCTCTATACTTGAAAGTGCGGAAAAAATGATAGAAGAGGGAGCTTATATATTGGATATAGGTGGATTTTCGAGCCGGCCCGGCGCTGCTGATGTGAATACCGCTGAAGAAGTATCCCGTGTCCTGAAGGCCCTTCGCCCCATCCGTCTGCATTTCCCGGAGACGATCCTTTCAGTTGACACCTTCCGGGCTGAAACAGCCCGTATTGCCCTGCAGGAAGGCGCCGATATGGTCAATGATATTTCAGGAGGGAATTTCGATGCGGATATGATACCTTATATAGTCAAGACTGACGTTCCCTATATCATTATGCATATTAAGGGGAAACCGGCTGATATGCAGTTAAATCCGGAGTATACAGATGTAGTTGCCGAAGTTGGGGATTTTTTAAAGGGAAGGGCTGAAGAACTTATTGAAATGGGTCACCGGAAGATAATATTAGATCCCGGCTTCGGCTTTGGGAAGACAGTTCAGCATAATTTCAAATTGCTGAATGCACTTGGAGGCTTGCGGGATTCCGGTTTACCGGTCATGGCCGGACTCTCTCGTAAATCCATGATCAACAAAGTTTTGGGAACAAGCCCGGCGGATGCACTGAACGGGACTACTGTGCTTAACACCATCGCACTCATAAAAGGAGCTGATATATTGCGTGTACACGATGTAAGGCCGGCCATGGAGGCAGTAAGGCTGGTGGAAGCCCTGATGAAGCAGGACTGAAACATGCTGCAGGAAACTAATTGCATAATTTATTACATTTGTCAATTCCAACTCAATACTGATGCTATTATTAGTGACCGCTTTCATCGGGATCAGGCTTCTGGATATCATCGACATCCTGCTGGTGGCTGTTTTACTGTTTGAACTTTACAACCTTTTAAAAGGCACTGTTGCCATCAATATTTTCTTTGGCATCGTTGCAATTTTCATAATCTGGAGGATTACGGATGTCCTTCACATGGAACTTCTTACGGAAGTCCTTGGAGCATTTTTCAGTGTAGGCTTCATTGCTCTTTTCATCATTTTTCAGCCGGAAATCAGGCAATTCCTCTTCGCTTTGGGAAAGCCCGGTTTCATTAACCGGCACAGACGCAGGTTCCTGTTCTGGCGGATCAATGATGGACAAGCTGTAGAATTGGAAATTGACAAAATTGTTCAATCCTGTCAAAAAATGGCAAACATCCGGCAAGGAGCTTTACTGATACTTACACGACAAAATGAATTAAATACCATTAAAGAATCAGGCCAGCGCATCAATGCCAATATTTCAGTAGAGTTGCTGGAGAATATCTTTTATCCCAATAGTCCTCTGCATGATGGAGCCGTAATTATATCCGATAATCGTATCCATTCGGCACGCTGTATCCTTCCCGTATCCAAGAGCATGAAATTATCCGCCAATGTTGGTCTGAGGCACAGGGCAGCTCTCGGGGTGACTGAAATGTCGGACGCCATTGCCATCATTGTTTCGGAACAGACAGGGCATATATCCTATGCTTCGGCAGGTCTGCTAACCCGGAATGTTCAGGCATCTGAATTACAGGATTTCCTGGAGGAAGAATTCGGGACCAAGAACCTTCACCATAATACGGATAAGGACAAAGTGAAATTGAAGAAACCTGTCTGAGTAAAATTATCAAGCTTCTTCCCACTCATTATTTATTTATTTTCTGGTTGACCAGCGCAAGTATCTCACTTTCCATGAGTATGCATTCCCGCTCGATTTTTTCACCTTTAAGTACATATTCTTCGGCAAAAGCTTTATCGTTAAGTCCGGAAGCATTGATCTTTACATTGAGATAGGCACCCATAACAGCAGTTCTTGCACAGAGTGCACCAACTCCCACATCAGAGATGGAAGCCGGAAGCCCTGTTTCGGCCATTGCCCTGATAATGTCCATCGACTGCAGGGCTTTCTCCATGACTCTGAAAGGTACCTGGATAGCATATTTTGATGCTTCTTCGATAGCCGCCTTACGGGCTGTTTTATCCTCTTCTGTTTTTTTGGGAAGGCCAAATGCATCCATTATTTTATTGAATGAACGGGTGTCTTCATCTACGAGAAATAAAAGTTCATCCTTGATTTTCTGTCCTTGTTCAGCCCATTTTGAAAATTCATCCCAACGATCGTCCCAGCCGGCTTTGTGGGATGAGAGGTTTGCAACCATAGTAGCAAGGGAAATTCCCAGGGCACCCACGGCAGCAGAAACCGATCCGCCACCCGGTGCCGGTGATTCTGATGCGGTTTCATTGGTGAATCCTTCCATGGTCATCGATACAAGCTTTTTATCAGCTGGATTTTCAAGGAGGTATTCTATAATTTTTTCTTTCGGGTTAAATGCCTTAAGGTCATCCAGACCAAGGGATTTCACCGCAATCTTTATGATCTCCTCCTCAGCTATGCCCACTGAACGCATCTGTTTCCGGAGAAAGTACTTGCCGGCATCCAGCATAGCATGGAGCGGAATCAATCCTACCAGCTCCGATCCTGTCACCCTCAATCCCCGTTCTCTTGCCTTCATGCTGGCTTCTTCAAAAGCAATATGAACCGGGGTAATACTAATATTGGTCAGATTAATTGATACCTGGGCAATCCCGTATTCCTCAATAAACCAGCCGATAGCTTTACATTCTTTAAGAGATCCCGGTATCATGATCGTCTCGCCTTTATCATCTTTCAAAGCTTTCCCCGTTATGGGGTTCCCCTCACGTAAAGGCCTGCCCTTTTCACGTATATCAAATGCAACTGAGTTGGCCCGCCTCACTGAAGTGGTATTCAGGTTGACATTATATGCCACCAGGAAATCCCTCGCTCCGACAGCTGTTGCGCCTGTACGTGCAACTTTTTCACTAAATGCAGCCGGTCCGAAATCTGGTTTCCATTGGGGATTACTCAATTTGTCGGGTAAACCTTCATATTCACCGGCCCTGCAATTGGCAAGGTTACGGCGGACCGGGCTGAAAGCAGCGCTCTCATAACAATAAACCGGTATGCCAAGTTCGGTGCCTATCCTTTCGGCCAACTTGTGGGCATATTCAACTACTTCCTCCATAGAAATGCCGCTCACCGGGACCAATGGACATACGTCAGTCGCACCAAAACGGGGATGTTCGCCTTTATGGTGGCGCATATCAATAATTTCAGATGCTTTCCTTATTGCTTGAAATGCTGCTTCGATCACTGTATCAGGTTCTCCAACGAAAGTCACAACAGTTCTGTTGGTAGCTTTGCCCGGATCCACATCCAATAGCTTCACTCCTTCTATTTTCTCTATTTCATCCGTAATCTGCCGGATAATATTCATATTATTTCCTTCACTAAAATTCGGTACACATTCTATCAACTGTTTCATTTTCTGGAAGTTTGATTAATTAATATAGCTTTGAGTATTGGGCTATAATATTTTATAATTTTTAATGATGATATTAAATTAAAGCCCCTTATAAAACTCTCCATTCAGGATTACCTGTTCCACTTTATTAGAACCAAAAGCATAAGGCATATATGCTATAGATGGAATTTCAGTGCTAATAAATACATTCGCTATTTTCCCTTTTTCGATGCTACCCAGTTCATCTGCAAGTCCCATAGCGTAGGCAGAATTCAGGGTCACGGCATTAATACTTTCTTCCGGCAGGAGCTTGCAGGCAATACTTCCAAGGGAGATGATTAACTGCATATTGCCGGAGGGAGAAGAGCCGGGATTAAAATCGGAAGCCATGGCGAGGGGCAGGCCTGCATCGATTATCTTACGTGCAGGTGCATAGGGCAATCCAAGGAAAAAGCTTGCACCCGGAAGTATCGTAGGCATGGTTTCCGAATTGATTAATGCTTCTATTTCAGCATCTCCGGTATATTCCAAATGGTCAACTGATATTGCATTATACTTAGTGCCGATCTGGACGCCCCCCGAAAAATCCAGCTCATTGGCATGGATTTTAGGACGCAGTCCATATTTCATACCTGCATTCAGGATACGGTCGGTATCTTCCATAGTAAAAAAACCACGGTCGCAAAACACATCAATATAATCAGCCAGATCTTCACCTGCAACCATAGGAATCATCTCGTTAATAATCAGATCAACGTAATTCTGAGGTACTTTTTTATATTCCGGGGGGATGGCATGGGCCCCCAGGAATGTTGCGCGGATGGTCAGGGGGGAAACACTTTTGAGCCGGCGTATGACCCTCAGCATTTTGAGTTCATTGAGAGTATCCAGACCATAGCCACTTTTAATTTCCACTGCACCGGTGCCAAACTGGATTATCTCATCCAGCCTCTGCAAGGCTGATTCAAATAATTCTTCTTCTGATAATTCATTCATTCTTGCAACAGAGTTCAAAATACCTCCTCCTCTGCGGGCAATTTCCTCATAGGAGAGTCCTTTGATCTTATCAATATATTCAATTTCCCTGCTCGCGGGGAAGACCAGGTGAGTATGAGAATCGCACCAGCAAGGGAAAACCATGCGACCAGTAGCATCTATTTTACGAACATCATTGCCGGGATCATCCAGACCAGTTCCTGCAAGGTTTTTCATGGGGCCGAAATCACGGACCAGGCCGCCTTCTATAAATAAATAAGCATTAGTGACAGAGGGCAGCCGGGACATATCCTTGCCCGCAACCCATTTTGGGGATTCATTTCCTGCCTGTACAAGTTCCCTGATATTTTTAATTAGAATCGTCATAAATGAAATATAGTATAAAAACCGCTACGAAATTAAAAATTTCCTTCCACTTCCTTACAAAATCATCATATCTTATATATAATCAAAATAAATTATTGCCTTCATGCAACTTATCAATTAAGATAGCTGTCTTATCTTTTGAATCAATCACCCATTGCATCACCTTTAAACAGGTGAAAATTTATTAATTCATTTTTGGTTGTTGAGTACCTGCGTTTAGACCCGCAGGTACTTTTTTTATAGGTTAAAATTTTTACCTTTGTGCGCATTAAAAATTCTAATTATGAAGGCACAAAGAACTCTCCTATTCATTTTGTTGATTTTTCTAAGTCTCAATCTCTCCGCCAAACAGGTTAACATTAATGAAGCCCGCCTAGTGGCAAAAAACTTCATTTACATTACTGCCAATCAATTTGGACCTTCCACAACATATCAGGACATTAATCTGGTTAATACTTATATATATAAAGAAAAAGGCATTCCGGAATTTTATGCATTTGACCTGGATGAAGGCTTCATCATCATTTCTGCTGAAGATGCATTTGTACCGGTGATCGGTTATGCTTTTAAAGGTAGTTTTCAGCTCGACAATGCACCTGCAAATTACAAGAGTTTCATCCAAAGTTATGCCGAACAGATCCAGGGTATCCGGAAACAGCAACTGAAGCCGGATGCCGGGATTTCAGCCCAGTGGAATTCACTCCTTATAAAAAATCCAAATGAATTGCAGATCAACAGGGATATCAGGGATGTTGAGCCCTTGCTCAGCTGTGAATGGAACCAGGGATCCCCTTTTAATCTGCTCTGCCCTGAAGATCCTTCCGGCCCGGGAGGTCATGTTTGGGTAGGATGTGTTGCCACAGCCATGGCCCAGATTATGTATTACTGGAGATATCCCGCAGTTGGAACAGGCTCCCATTGCTATACCCCCGCTCATATATCCTATGGGCAGCAATGTGCCAATTTCGGGGAAACCTATTATGACTGGAACGGTATGGTTAACCAGGTCTATAATAATAACCCCTTGCCTAACGCTGAATTGCAGTATCAGTGTGCTGTAGCGGTCAATATGAACTTTGGCCCGGATGGCTCAGGTTCCAATAGTTTCATCGTTCCAAGCCGTCTCGACCAGTATTTCAGGTATCACGATGCAGAATACCTTGAAAAACAAAACTATAACTTGTCAACCTGGATCAATATGCTCAAATCAGAGATAGACCAGGCCCGGCCTATGTATTATTCGGGAGATGATGGTACTACAGGTCATGCTTTTGTTTGTGATGGTTATCAGGGAGATTATTTCGATTTTAATTTTGGCTGGAGCGGCCAGGGAAACGGATATTACAGCTTATCAGATGTGGGTGGTTTTCATAATAATCAGGGCATCGTTCGCTATTTCTATCCAAGTGAGTCGGACTATCCATATTATGCGAGCGGTAGCAAAATCCTTAATGATCGTTCCGGCTCCATTACTGATGGAAGCGGGCCGATAAATAATTATATGGACAATTCCAATGCAAGCTGGCTGATAGACCCTCAGACCGTTGAAGACTCCATAAGCAGTATTACATTTAAGTTATCAAAAATTGACCTTCTTCCGGGTGATAGTGTGAAAGTATATGACGGAGCTGACTCGAATGCCCCCTTACTGGGTTCTTATTCCGGATCAGTCCTCCCCTTGCAGGTATCATCAACTCAAAATAAGATGTATATAACTTTCAGCTCTGACGGAAGCGGCAATGCATCCGGATTTTATGCTGAATTTACTTCTTCTTCTCCTACCTGGTGTACTGGAATGAAAACCTTTACAGAACCTTCAGGTAGCTTTGATGACGGAAGCGGAAATTTTTTTTACCAGGGAGGGGCAGCTTGCAGGTATCTTATCAATCCTGAATCTGCAAATACAATCACCTTATGGTTTAATTCATTTGAAACTGAAGAAGGAGCTGATGTAGTAAATGTATATGATGGTACCGTTAACATTGGAACTTTCTCCGGAAATCAGCTCCCTGAGAGCCTGGTAGCAACAAGTGGAACCATGTTCATAACATGGACTACCAACCAGACCATTAACATGCAGGGATGGGATGCATCCTATGAAGTTGACAATGTAGGAATTCAGGAAACGGTAAATATTGACAAGGTGTCGGTTTATCCGAATCCTGCAGTTGAAAAGTTGAATGTCGACTTCCGCTCTGCTGCCAGACAAGATATTACTGTTCAATTGATGACAATTACAGGTAAAATTCTATACATCGATAAAATGTATGATTTTGAAGGGAATTATCAAAAAAGCATAGATGTGAGCAGTTTTGCCAAAGGAATGTATTTCCTGCGTATTAAAACCTCTACAGGCGAGATGAATAAGAAGATCGTAATTGGTTAAAATTCAAATCAAATAATACTTGAGAGGCTGTTCTGAACAAAGGACAGCCTTTTTTTATTTCTGGAAGATGTCCTTTGGTATATTAACAATTTAGGAAGGAATTTTATAACAAGAATCATAATAAAATTTAAAAATGGCAGAGGCTTTTTTTTGTATTTTTGGGCAAATTTATATAACTAATAATTAATTATTTCCTCATGAGACTTTTACGTATACAAAAAAATTCCCTGACACGATCTTTTTTGATCATCCTGATGATTGCCTTTGCTTTTGGAGTAAAGGCCCAGACGGTCAATAAAGCTTACCAGGATGGAAAAATCTACCTCAAATACAAGGATAATGTGCAGGTAAATATTCCGGTTAATCCCGACCGCTCGGTTGATATGGACAAAGCTGTTTTCCTTAACGGACTCAGGACAAAATATTCATTTACGGCTGTCACAAGGCCATTTGATCTGAATAATAACTTCAAATTATTAAGGACTTTCATGGTGGAATTTTCGAAGGCAGATCAGGTCGACAATATTATCTCGGACTTATCAAAAAATTCTGCTATTGAATATGTTGAAAAAGTTCCTCTGCAATATACTGAATTTCACCCCAATGATTCCCTGTATAACCGGGTTTTTGGTTATAGTAACTGGAACTGGCACCTGGATGTTATCAATGCTGAGATGGCATGGGATTTCACTACAGGTTCTCCGGATATAAAAGTTGCAATTGTAGATAATGCTGTATGGAAGGACCATCCTGATCTGGCAAGTAAAATCATCCTCTCGCATGATGTGACTGCCGCGGGAAATCAGAATTCCAATCCTCCTGAAGGTGGTGATCCGGCCGCTTGGTCACATGGAACGCATTGTGCCGGTTTAGCGGGAGGAGCTACAAATAATGAGATTGGAATTGCTTCCATTGGTTATAATATTAGCATTATCGCTGTTAAAGCCTCCTCTCAGCCTGATATTATTACCAATGGTTTCGGAGGTATCCAGTGGGCTGCTAACAATGGTGCAAATATTATCAGTTGTTCATGGGGAGGTAATTACCCTTTCAATACGACCGAACAAAATATTATCAATACGGTTTATAATATGGGCATTGTGATAGTGGCAGCCGCCGGCAATGAAAATGTCTCCACAAATCACTATCCCTCAGCCTACAGCCATGTGATCTCAGTAGCATCCACAAATGAAGACGATGTCAAAACCGACTTCTCTAATTATGGAACAACCATTGATGTAAGCGCACCGGGTGGATATGGTACCCAGGGCCCAAATGGATTACTCAGCACTACCTGGGATTATACAAGCTTCGGTTATTATGATGTCTACGCAGGCACATCCATGGCCTGTCCTCTGACTGCCGGCCTTTGCGGATTGATATTATCAGTCAACCCCGACCTGACACCTGATGAGGTGGAAAGCATCTTAAAGTCTACCTGTGATAATATAGATACCATTCCTGGCAATGCTTCCTATGTCGGATTGCTAGGAGCCGGAAGAATTGATGCTTATGAAGCTGTCACTCACACTCCCTATGTTCCGACTGCCGACTTCAGCACCCCTATACTTGAAATTACTCCCAGCACTGCCATACAATTCTTTGATCAATCGGCAGGGGTTCCCAGTACTTGGTCCTGGGACTTTTCAGGTGGCACACCTACAATTGCAAGTACCCAGAATCCAACAATACAGTACAATACTGAAGGAGTCTTTCCGGTTTCGCTTACCGTTACCAATGATTTCGGTACTGATGTATTGACAAAGAATGATTACATCGTGGTTACAAGCACCCCTAAGCCCTGGATAAGTTTTTCTTCTGATGCAAGTTATGCTTGTATTGACGACACTGTTCATTTCATGGATGGAAGCCTTTATGATCCCACTGAATGGACCTGGGAATTCTCTCCAAACAGTGTAAGCTTCATTAACGGTACCGATGCTTCGTCCCAGGATCCTACGGTTGTTTTTACCGATCCTGGATATTATACTGTAACGCTAACTGCCAGCAATGCATTTGGATCGAATACTTCCACTATCGATAATATGGTACAGGTTGAAGGAATAAAGGTCAATTTCAGTGAAGATTTTGAAGGAGGGACCACTACTGATTTAATCCTTACCAACGGTGTCCGTGGAATGGTGGGTGTTGATAAAAGGTCAGCAGCTCCCGGTTCAATTTATGGTATGCATTTCCAGGGCGGAACCATCACCGGAGGTTGGAGCGGTGGTCCGGTGAATACTACACCGGAACAGGCATGGAATGAAAATACCGATTTTCAGGCCCAGGCTGGGAACTGTAGTGTAGATGCAACAGATATTACCGGAGTTGGACTCACATTCGACCTAAGACAAACTTTTTCAATCGGATATACCTATTCATGGTTCCGGGTTCTGATAAACGGAGAACAGGTGGCGGATATTAATGGAAATTCCAATTTCAATCCAGCCACCAATACCGATCCTTTTGTAAACAGAGTATTTGATCTTTCGGCCTATGGCAATTCTAAATTCTCCATCACTTTCCAATCATCCTGCTATCTTTCAGATAAATTTTTCCAGGAAGGTGACAATGCATTTGTGGACAATATCGAGATATCTAACACTACCGGTATAAATTCCGTCCAAAATGAAAACGCAGCAGTTCTGACCTATCCAAACCCGGTGAAAGATATCCTGCATTATTCTCCGAATGGCCTGGGTAAAGAATTTACAGCTAAGGTGATCGACACCCGGGGCAGGACCTTGTATTCCGGCACTGTTAAAAATTTCAATTCCGGTGAGACCCGGCATATAGATCTTTCGAACCTTTCCAGCGGTATCTATATCCTGCAACTCTCCAGCCCGGCGAATGTCGTTACCAGGAAAATTGTTGTGGAATAATATAATCTATTGAGTATCCGGATAAAAACAAAGTTCCGGTGATACTATTTATTTATGCCGGCAGCCACATTAAAATTTTGTGACTGCCGGCATAATTCGTAAATTTAGCTCCCGAATCATACATATCCGATCATTTATGAAAACCAAAAACCTTTTTCTGACTTTTATACTGGTCCTGCTAATATCTTTAAGTGCCCGTTCGGGGCCTGTGGGAAAGGAAGCTGCTTCGACAGTGGCTAAGAATTTCTTCTATGAAAGGATAAGTCCTTCAAATAATATCGGGTTTGAAAAATTGAATATCAGCTCAGATTATACAGTAAAATACAAGGGCCTGGCAGTATATTATATTTTTAATTTTCAAAACGGGGGATTTATCGTGGTTTCCGCCATTGATAATGTGCTTCCCGTCATTTGTTATTCTTTTAAAGGTCATTATGATGATTCGTCCCAGCCGGAAAATTTCCGGGCCTGGATGCTTCAATATCAAATGCAGATAAGGGATGCTATAATCCAGAAATCCATCCCTGAACCAGAGGTAAAAAAAACCTGGGAATATTATCTAAGCACATCATCTTCAAGTTTAAAAGCATACAGCGGAAGGGAAATCCTCCCACTCTTAAGCAGCAACTGGAATCAGAATAAATTCTATAATGAAGCCTGTCCGGAAGATCCCATGGGACCTGGCGGACATTGTTATGCCGGTTGCGTGGCAACGGCTCTTGGACAATTGATGAACTATTTCCGCTTCCCGGAAAACGGAACAGGTTCATATACCTACGAATGTCCACCTTACGGAAACCTCAGCGCTGATTTTGAAAACACTAGCTATGAATGGGATCTGATGGAAGGCAGTATTTCGCATAGTAACCTCCCTCTGGCTACTTTATTATACCACCTGGGAGTTTCCGTCGATATGGCTTACGGTCCGGACGGATCAGGAATGTATAACCACAAGGGGGCCTATACCCTGCGTACTTATTTCAAATATATGCCTGAGACCGAATACGTATTCAGGGATTCTACCAGCCTGGATTGGGACAGTTTGCTAGTTTCCAGCCTTGACAGGCGTATTCCTCTTTATTATGCAGGCTGGGATGTTCCCGACACATCAGGTCATGCTTTTATATGCGATGCTTATCAGGAAGGAAGTTATTATCATTTCAACTGGGGATGGAGCGGTTCATATGACGGCTATTTTTATACCAATAACCTGAATCCGGGAGGTTCCAATTTTAACCTTGCACAGGAACTTATTATAAATGCCGTACCGGATACTAACCAGTACAACTACCCTCCATATTGCCAGGGATTGAAGACATATACAGCGCTTTACGGATCTATAGAAGACGGCAGCGGCCCACTGTTTCCATATCAAAACCAGGCATCTGCTGCCTGGCTGATCATGCCTGACGATTCAGTGAACAGCATTACACTCACCTTCCAGCGCTTTCAGACCGACACGAATGATCATGTGAATGTTTATGACGGAGAGGATAATACAGCCCCACTCCTGGGAACATTTTCAGGGGATGAAATCCCCCCTGCCGTGACTTCTTCAGGAAGCAAAATGTATATCACTTTTGAATCCGGTGCGGAAAACGTGGGAGAAGGCTGGCTGGCTGATTTCAGCTCCAATCTTCCCGATTATTGTCTTAGCAACCAGGTATTGACCGGTTTTAGTGATACGATCACTGATGGCAGTGGTTCATGGGACTATCATAATAACACTGCATGCCTTTGGATGATCTCTCCACCGGGAGCTTCAAGCATTACACTTAATTTCCTGGATTTTGAAACAGAAGAAGGCAAAGATTTTCTTCAGATTTTTGATCCCCAGTCACAGGTATTGCTCGCCAAGTATTCCGGTTCCTTTGCACCCGGGGTGCCGGATCCTGTTACATCCCCGAGTGGCAAGATATTCCTGGCATTCAATACTAATTACTCAGGCAGGGCAGCCGGATGGACCGCGTACTACGATGCAACTGTTGTTGGTATGCAGGAAAGCAGCCTGCCCGGGGATGTAAAAATATATCCAAACCCGAATGATGGCAAGTTCCGGGTTATTTTGCCGGAAGAAATAAAAGGGAAGACTGAGATCAGCATTATTGATCTGGCCGGGAAGAATATTTACAGCCAAATCTTCAGTGTCCAGGAAAGCAAGCATCAAATCAGGGTTGTATTGCCCGGGGTTACTTTCGGCATGTATTTTCTAAAAGTCAAGGACTCCATAGGCCGGCAATCTTTCCTCAGGCTAATCATAAACTAAGCAATAAAATAGATACCAGATGGTTAATATTCCTCCGGAAAGAAGGATAATTTTTCCGGGATAAATGTAATTTATGTTCAAAATTGCAACAATTGTTGGGGCCAGACCCCAGTTTATCAAGGCTGCAGCGATCAGCCGTATTCTTTCCGATGATTATCAGGGAAGCATAGAGGAATTCATCATCCATAGTGGTCAGCACTATGATGAGAACATGTCGGATGTTTTTTTTACCGAAATGGGGATACCTCATCCACGCTATAACCTGAATACCGGATCGGGGTCCCACGGACAGCAAAGCGGACTGATCATGCAAAAGACCGAGGAAGTCCTGATGAGTGAAAAACCAGATATGGTAATCATTTACGGGGACACCAATACGACCCTTGCCGCTTCGCTGGCTGCTGCAAAACTGCATATTCCGGTAGCCCATATAGAAGCGGGTCTGCGCTCATTTAATAAGAGCATGCCTGAAGAAATCAACCGCATTGTATGTGACCATGTTTCCAGCCTGCTCTTCACTCCTACCCCAACCGGTCTTCAAAATCTCATCAATGAAGGATTTCAGGAATTCAATCCCAAACCATATAATATAGACAATCCGGGACTTTTCCATTGCGGGGATGTGATGTATGACAATGTTCTTCATTTTGAAAAAATAGCAGAAAAGCGTTCAGACATAATTAAGAGATTAGGGCTTGATAATAAGGACTATGTCCTGTGTACAATTCATCGTGCCAGCAATACAGATGATGCCTCCAGGCTGAATTCCATCTTCCGGGCAATCAACAGCATCAGCCTTGAAGAAGGAAGTCTCTTCATCCTTCCCCTTCATCCAAGGACTGCCAAATTACTTCCACAGATACTGGATCAGGATCTTCTTTCATCCATTAAAAAAAATAATAAGCTAAAACTAATTGAACCTGTTTCCTACCTGGAAATGATTTTACTTGAAAAATATTCTTCCATGATCATAACTGACTCAGGCGGTGTACAAAAGGAAGCATATTTTTTCAGGAAATCCTGTATAGTCCTTCGACCGGAGTCGGAATGGGTGGAATTGATCAAACTCCGGAAAGCCATCCTGGCAGATGCAGATGAACTAAAGATAAGGGCAGCTTTTACTTATTTCAGGGAAGGCAGTCCCGGGGAATATGCTCCCATTTATGGGGATGGGCATGCCTCTGAATTTATTTGCCGCGAGGTTTCTGAATTTCTAAAATCATTAAACAAATAAAAATCTTTCAAGTGTTTCACACATTTAGCTTTTTTTAAGTCTTCATGATTTGTTAATTTAAATATTATTAATACCTTTGCACTCCATTTTTAGAAATAATTAATCTTTAAAATCCTAAAAAAAATGTCGAATCAGTACGAAGCCGTTTTCATTATGACTCCCGTTTTATCTGATGAACAGATGAAGGAAACGGTGGCTAAGTATCAAAAGTTTATTCAGGATAAAGGTGCTGAGATCGTTTTTGAAGATAACTGGGGCTTGAAAAAGCTTGCTTATCCGATCCAGAAAAAATCCACAGGGTTCTACCATCTTATCGAATTCAGAGATGAAGGCGAAATTATCCGGGACCTGGAAGTAACTTTCAAACGGGACGAACGTATTTTACGTTTTTTAACTGTTAAGCTGGACAAACATGCCATAGCTTATAACGAAAAGAAACGCAGGAAAAACGCCCAGGAAGAAAAGCCACAGGAAGCTTAATCAGTTATTCATCTTAAATTGATCGAAAAATGGCACAACAAAGCGGAGAAATAAAATATTTGACCCCTATCGCGGTCGATACCAAAAGAAAAAAATACTGCAGGTTTAAAAAGAGCGGTATTAAATATATTGATTATAAGGATGCAGACTTTCTTCTGAAATTTGTCAATGAGCAGGGTAAAATACTTCCCAGAAGAATTACCGGAACCTCTACCAAATATCAGAAGAAGGTAGCCCAGGCTATCAAAAGGGCACGTCACCTGTCCTTATTACCATACGTTGCAGATTTGTTAAAATAAGGAGGGCATAACCATGGAAGTAATACTCAAACAAGATATACAAGGAGTGGGTTACAAAGATGACCTGGTAACGGTTAAGAATGGCTTCGGCCGTAATTATCTTATCCCGCAGGGTCTGGCCATGCTGGCAACCACTTCAAGCAGGAAAGTCCTCGCCGAAAACCAGAAGCAGAAGGCATTTAAAGGGGAGAAAATTAAAAATGAAGCCCTTACACTGGCCAAAGCTCTGGAGAAAATCAACCTGAAGATAGGTGCAAAAGCCGGCACTTCAGGAAAGATCTTCGGATCAGTCAATGCCATTCAGCTCTCTCAGGCAATTAAAGATCAATTCAATTTTGATATTGATCGCAAAGCTATCGAAGTCGACGGTGATTCTATCAAGGAAGTTGGACAATATCATGCAAAGATAAAACTTCATAAGGAAGTGATAGTGGAGATTGGATTTGAAGTTTTGGCTGAATAAAGTCTCGAACTAATTCATGCTATATAAAGGATGTCCTGGTTCAGGATGTCCTTTTTTTATATCATAACTTGAAATATATTTAGAATTTATTTGTGATGATCAAATCTGATTATCCCTTACCTGTATAAGATCATGCGTGTTTTATCCGGCAAAAGTATAATAATTGTTCGCCAGGAAATTCCAGAGTGTCACTATGCCTATTGCGATTAATTTCGAAAGGTAGAAATTGAGTTTAAAACGACTGATTATCAGCCAGAGAATAAAATTATTCAATGCCAGGCCGAACAGGCTGATCACCAGGAACTGTGTATATTCCAGACCAATATTGGGGGAAGTGCTGTGGAAAGTCCATACTCTGTTGAGTATATAATTCGTAGAGGCCGCCACAGTGAATCCTATAGAATTGGCGATGTATTTCTGGATCTTCAATAACTCCTTACAGACATAGGTAGTCCCAAAGTCGACTAACAATCCCGAAAAGCCGACAATACCAAATTTCAGGAATTTTAAAATAAATGCCCGGCTAAGAATATCTGACATACTATTTCTATAGGCTTAAACATAAGATGGGCAAAATTAATGATTTTATCCTTATCAAAGTTCAGAGATTACTAGTGTTCCGGACGGACTGAGCTGAAGTTTCAAAATCCCATCATCAGGGACTTTCCTGGCGATAATTAAAGCTATTGAGTCTTAATATTGATTTATCCCCTGCCTCAATAATTTCCTCATAATAAAAGCAGGTAAAAATTTGGAAGCAAGGCAAAGCATACGATTGTGAAAGCCGGTTATCACATCTTTCTTTCCTTTATACATGGCATTTAATCCCAATTTAGCAATTCTCCTGGCTGGCAATTTTCTTACAGGATATAAATAATGGTCATTCCCATTATTGGAATCAGGCTTAATAAAATCATGGTGGATATAGGCAGGAATCAGGCATGTAACATTAATACCATAATTTTTATATTCCTGCCGCAGGGCATTTGAAAAATACCTGACATAAGCTTTACTCGCGGAATAGGCCGACATGTATGGCAAAGGAATAAATGAGGCACTGGATGACACGTTCAGAATATAGCCATATCCCCTTTCTTTCATCCTGTCCCCATATAGATGACACAAGGACGTAAGGGCTATATCATTCAGTGAAATCATGGATTCAACCTGTTTAAAAGGCATTTTACCGGCTTCACTATATTTTCCACTTCCGGCATTATTGATGAGCGTTGAGACCCTTAATCCAAGTCTTTCACATTCATCAAAAATAATCTTAGCGGCCCCGTTTGCGGAGAGGTCATAAGGCATGATAACCACATCGGATACTTCATTCATCTCACGCGCTATTTTACAGAGTTTCTCCTCATTCCTGCTTACCAGGATCAGGTTCTTACCATCAGCTGCCAGAATTTTGGCCATTTCATAACCTATTCCTGATGTTGCCCCGGTAATTAAAGTCCAATCTGAATTAGGATCTATCATACAATACATTTCATTAAAGTAACAAGGGGGCAGTACAAATGTTCATAGCTGAACAGTCTGACGGATTTCAAAATGGCCTGGACTTTACAAGCACTAATTCATTTCAAAACAGAAATATTAGTACTGTCTAAATAAAAAAGGCTGCCCCCAATGGACAGCCTTTAAAATGGTTTATTGAGAAATCGGCTTATTCTACAATCATTTTATTTGTAGTCTTATCTTTTCCTGCCATCACTGAATAGAAATAAACTCCATTCGGAAGATTGCCGGCATCGATCGTAAAGGTATAAGAACCTGCATTCACCCGTCCTTTATCCATTTGCATAACTTTTTGGCCTATCATGTTGGTCACGATCAGGCTAAGGGTGCTGTTAGTTTTTAGGGTCACCACCACATTAGAAGTCTTGTTAAAAGGATTCGGATAATTTTGGGAAACATTTGTGATAGCAGAAATATGATGCTCATTGATACCTGTGTAGATAGGAGCATTTCCTGTCGTATCTGTAAAGTCGCCATCAGCAAAGGAGAAATCCTGGATGTATTTAAACAGAACCGGCTGGAGAACATCCTGCGGGTCCATATCGGCATAAACCATAGGAATAGTGTAGGTCATACTTCCTTCTGAACCTTCATCGATCACATAGCGTGATGAACTCAGGAAATAAGCTTGCCACATTGCTTCCGAGTAAGTTGTTACATTGGTTTCACCGTAATAGGAAGTCGAGCTTGTATCATGAGTAGGCCCCTGATGATCCAGGTCTCGCGCTTCGACCCCTGGAAGGACCCGCTCGGGGTGCTCGAGGTCTGGCGCGCGCTTCGGCCCGACTTCCCCGGCCTGCAGCTGGCGATGATCGGCGCGATGGCCGGCGACGACCCGGAGGCCTGGCGCATCTACCGGCAGCTGGAGGAGGCGGCGCGCGGAGAGGAGGACTGCTTCCTGCTCACCAACCAGATGGGCGTCACGGCGCACGAGGTGAACGCGCTGCAGAGGGTGACCGACGTGGCGGTGCAGAAGAGCATCCGCGAGGGCTTCGGCCTGGTCGTCTCGGAGACCCTCTGGAAGGGCACGCCGATCGTCGCCGGGCGAGCGGGCGGGATCCCGAGCCAGCTCGAGGACGGCGTCAGCGGCCGGCTCGCCGACGGCGTCGAGGAGTTCGCCGCCGCGGTCGCCGGGCTGCTCGAGCAGCCGAGCCTCGCGGACGAGCTCGGCGGCGAGGGGCGGCGGCGGGTCCAGGAGCGGTTCCTGATCACCCGCCTGCTGCACGAGCAGCTCCAGCTCCTGCGCGGCGTGCTCTACTGACCCCTCCGCTCAGGTGCAGGTCGGCCGTTCTTCGGGCGGCAGCTCGCGCAGGGTGCCGGAGGCGTCGATCGCGTACCCGACCGGGTCGGAGGAGGGCGGGATCGGCGCCGGGCTGTCGTCGAGGGTGACTTCGACCTCGCCGTTGCCGAGGGAGAGGGTGTAGGCGCCCGAGTGGAAGGGGCCGACTTCGGTGCCGGCGGCGAGGATCTGGCCGTCGACCAGCGGTTCGCCCTTGCGGTCGAGCAGGCAGACCCATACTTCGGCGGTGGCGAGCAGCGTCAGCTTCGTCCCCCGGCTCGGCGCCGGCTGCGCTCCTGCTTCCGTCGTCTCGCCTTCGCCGGCGGGGGCCGGCGCGGCGGCGGGCGGCTTGGCTTCGGGGCTCGGCGCTCCCGCCACGAGATGAGTTGCGGTCCGTGAGCCACGTCTGGCGGTGACAGCCAGCAGTATGGCGTCTTCGTCTCCGAGCGCAAGGCCCCATCCCTCGCGTCAGACCGGGGTGGCCGATGTCGTCGCAGGACGCGACGATGATCGCCACGCCCGACTCGATCAGGACGCCGAGTCGCTCCTCCCAGCGCACTCGACCGGTATCCATCGAACCGATCGTAACTGTTGCCGGTATGGGCAACTTGGCCGAGCGCTTCGACCTGAACCGACTCGGCGATGCATCGAGGGGGCATGTCGGTGGATCGGGAACGTCATTGTCGGCGCAGGCCAGGTGCCACCCGCTGATGAGCTTCGTCCAGTTCGCTGTTCGGCTGCTGGGTGATCAAGGAGGTGCAACCGGGCCGAGGACGTCCGCCAGATCCCACCCGGCGATCCGGACTTTGGGACGCTGTACAAGCGCCGCAATGACGCCGAGAGCATCAACCGGCATCTCGACGACACGCTGTGGTTGGGTCGGGCGCATTCGATCGTGGCACGACGGCAGTTGTTGAACCTGATCACGTACCGCGATTGGTGTGAACGAGATGTCGATGCACGTCCATCGTCATAGCCTCGGCGTCTTCCACTCGCAGCCTGAGCACGCTCTCCGCAACTCTCAACCACCCCGGCTTCGGCGCGCTCCAAACCTTCACGAACATGCTCGAAACCACCGACGCGGCCAATCGTGTGTTGGCGCGGGTGTTCGAACCTCTACGCTGGGGCTCCGCACGGCCGGATACGAGTCGCACCTGGGGTCTTCTTCCAGGTTTTCTCCCGGTCCCGCGCTAGCTCGATGGTAGAGCAGGCGCGGGCTTTTACCCGTTGGTTCAGGGTTCGAGACCCTGGGGGCGCACTGGTCAGGCGTTAATGGTGTAGCCGACACCCCGAGGGTCCGCGACGGCGCTGCAAGTGATCCACTCGGTGGTGGCCAGGTCGGCTCAAGCGGCTCAACACGGGTCTGGGGTCGTCCTCGATCGGTCGACACCTGGTGATGACTGCTCGATCCTGCTAGTCCAAGAGGTCCGGTTGATCGGCGACGATGGCGTCGTATAGCGGTTGGAAGCTGCGCCACCCCATCTCGGCCGTCCCAACCTGCGCCTGTGTTGGACCGCGCCTCGTCATCGGTGAGTGGAACCGGCGTGCCTGCCGCTTCGGCCATCAACTGAACGTGGCAGATGCCCTCGAGGCTGATGAACCACCAGGCCGCCTCGTCCACTGTTGCTCCGACGGTCAGAAGGCCGTGGTTGCGCATGATGCAGGCCTTGTGGGGGCCGAGCGGCTGCGATCGACTCGCCCTCACGAGGGTCGAAGACGACGCCTTCGTACCCGCTGTAGAGCCCCCTGGGCCTCGTAGAACGCACACGCTTCCTGTGTCAGCGGAGAGACCGGGCGGCCGAGGGTTGACCATGCCCTGCCGTAACGGCCGTGTGCGTGGGCCGCCGCGTGCACGTCCCGGCCTCGCCGTGTGAACTCTCGAGTGGATGGCGAACGCAGCACGACCAATCTGCCACCGCCCCTCGACCACATTGCCCTCCGCATCAGCGAGGACCAGATCGGACACTTTCATGAGTCGGAAACTCACACCAATCGGATTCACCCAGAAATGGTCAGGTGCGATCGGGTCGCGCACCGTGATATGGCCGGCAAGGCCCTCGTTCAACCCGTGTTGCGCAAACAGGCGAAAGGCGGCGGCGAGTCGTCGTTTGACGTGGGTGCGCTCGTGTTCCGGCGAATCGAACTCGGGACGAGAGTGGAACATCGGGCGGCCGCCGAATTCACTGGTCATCTGGCTCATGGCGTCACTCCCAAGGTCATTGCTGCCCTTCCGCCAACCCTTCGACGTACCCCACGCCGATGGGGTGGTATATCTGGCTGAATATGTCGCCGGCGACGCAGGTGGGGTCCGGCCGATCTACGGCTCCGGAGTTTGCCGCCTCCCGAAGTGCGCCAAGTGCATCGGCGACGTCGCCTTCGATCTCGTAAGAGCAGGAGCCAGAGACCGCCATGGCTGATGCTCCGGTCCTCGTCGAGGGCAAATCGTTGCGCCGACACGAAGCCCGCGGGACTGTGTCGGCAACGTGTTTGTCGTCCACGCGTGGAATGCGCACCTCACCGCCTCGACCGGGTTCGAGAACACCAGGTAATTCGTCACTCTCGTCATCACGGTCTCCTGACGTCGACGTTTGATACCAGATGGAACAAGGTTCGAGACTAGTGACTACCCGGCGTTCTATCGGCATCGACATCAGGTCCGGAGTCCAACGGTGCTGCTCACTGCGTTGAACTCGCTGTCAGGTGCGAGCGTGGAGCTGAACGCTTTCACGTCGTCGGTGCCGATCGCCCAGTTGTACCTCGCCAGGAGGTCGTCAGTACCGCGTGGATCGTCGAGGGTGGGGACGTTGGTTTCATTCGGCACATGCATCGACCTTCCGTGTCGGACCGATGTTGAGGTGAGCAGACACTGCCAGCGGCCGTCGCGTCGGCCCGGACATGACCGACGAAGATCTCATGGCGTTGCTTCCGCCGCCGGACCCGGAAACGGCGGCGACTGTATGGTCAGATACGTCATCGCCCCACCGTACGAGAACGACCGACCGGCGCCGATGAAGACGAAGTCGCCCGGCCCGACTGTGATGCGATCGTCGGCGTCGATGTCGAACCAGCCGATACCGGACAAGATTGCATAGACGACATCACGATCGCCTTCGCAGGCGTGAGATCGTGTGCACCGTCGATCCGCATCCAGGTCACGGACAAGAGGTCCGACATGCTCCGATCGACGATTCGGCGGAGGTGGATCGGGGCTACTTGCAAACTCGCCTCGGCACGATCCTGGAGCAAAATCTTCATGTGATCAATATGACAGGGCGTTAGTCACAGTGCAAGTTACCTGATCTGTATGGCTCAGTTATGGTCACAAACGTGTGCCGCTACCCAGACACGTCCGTCCACCTGAGCGGACGCAGACTGCACAACTTCGGCCAGAATTTCCGGGTTTGAGCCAGAGGCTCGGGGCGCACTGCTCTGACGTGATCAGGCATCCGCGGCGCAGATGGCTACTGCTCCGATGAGGGGGGCCCAGCGATCGAGTTGGGCGCGGGCGACCGGTACCGACAGGCGAGCTTGGGTGGCCGCTGCGAACAAGTCATATGACGCGAGGCCCCCTCCGCCGATGACGACGATGTCGGCTCGACAATTCGACGAGCGGCGCGAGGAAGTCGCCGAGATCGGCGCCGAACGTTTGCGGCGGTCTCCGCGGCTCCATCTCGTCGACGAACCCGTGGGCGGACAACGCCTCGTCGGCCGACGACCCGTCGGCCAGCAACCGCTGATACGTCTCGGGTACGACGAAATTGCCAACCCGTTCCACCAACTTGCCGTCGACCACCAAGCGCGGCCCCGAGACCGGTGCCGAGCGTGATCCCGAAGACTCGACGGAAACCTCGTCCCGCACCCGCGACGGCTTCCCCGGCCACCGCTGTGGCCGTCATTGCACCAGCGAATGTCGAGCTCGATCATGTGCCTCGGCGAGCGAACTCGGCCGGATCTCGTCGGCGAGTTTAACCCGTACAGCGACTTGAACTTGTGTTCCATCCGCGACACCCTCTTGTGTGGTCGAACGGATCGGGGATCGCGAACGACGACCGTCAGCCGCCGACCGGCGACCAGCCGCTCTCACCGAGTCGATCGAGCTGTCAACGAAGGCCGACGAGCGCAGGCCCGCTGTCGGTGTGTTGCAACGGGTGATTGTCAGTTCCCCCGAGCCGGCAACCCCGGATTCATCGAGTTCGACTCGGCCCGCTTTGATGGAGCTGCCACCGACATCGAGCGCGACGAGACATTGGCGACACGATAGATCGGCGATCGTGTGTCGCCGCGCCGTGCCCGGTTACGCACTAGGTTCGCGGACGTATGCGGCAAATCTTCACGGTTCGATTTCTTGCCGCAATCGCAGCCGTTGCCGGATTGCTCGTACTGTTGAGCACGGTGTTTGCCACAAGTGATGCCATCGTCGGTACCGAGCCATCCGACGAAGTGATCCTGCACGGCATCGATTTCGTCGAAATCATCTCCAGCGTGACCGACCCGACGGTGAAAATCGTCGATGGTGTCTCCGATCGGCCGACCGATCTCATCATCGACCCCAGCCGAACACTGCACATCACACACGGCGCCGCCGGCGAGGTGGATTGCAAGGATCTCGCCCGAGTGGGCAGCTGTCCGTGGTGGCCGATCTGCTCGGGGAAGGGGTGGTGTGGTTCACGATGGTCCGCGCACCAGGGACCGAACACCGTGCGATTGCCGGCCATCGACACGCTCGACGAAGGGATCGCAACGCTGGTCAATGGTAGGCAGGTGCCGTACGCCCCGGTACTCGATCGCCGCTGTCCTGACGACGACTTCGCGTCGTCTCGCGAACTGCGAGCCGAACTCGGCTCCGACTTCGTCTCGGTGTTCGACACGGTGGAACGACGCCTGGTCGCGGTGGAGTGTCGGCGGCAGGTCGACTATCTCTGAGAGTGGCCTGGCGGGCGGCATGAACCTGTGCAGCACCCTGTGCCACACGCAACTGGTACGTGTTCTCTGAACGTGCGAGGAAATCGAGCCACACCCGATTGAACGTCGAAGCGTTGCTCGATCATGAACCCATGTGCCGAGTATCCGCTGATCACCACCAACTCGGCGGTGGGGATGTGTTCCGCCAACTCTTCGGCATCGCCACGTGGCGTCAAGATGTCTTGGTTGCCGACCATCACCATCGTCGGCACGGTGATACGACCGAGTTGCGGGGCGAGATGGTCATCGACCGATAAGATCGCCGCAACCTGACCGGCGAAGGCGTGTGCCGGGCGTGAGAGGCCGAGTGGCCCGATCCAACCGATCGCAGTGCCGACCCGACGGGACGGACGGGGCCCGATCATCCACCGCGCCGCTTGCTTGGTCATCTCGCCCATGCCCGCGCTCGGTTGCGATGGCCGCCCAGTCGGCCAACAGGTCGCGCCGCCAGGGTCGATGCCGGCACGCCGTGCACGCCAATGTGAGCGAACGCACCCGTTCGGGGTACAGCAATGTGACGAACTGGCTGATCACGCCACCCATCGAGGCGCCGATGACGTGAGCGGTTTCGACGTCGGCGTCGTCGAGGACGGCGATGACGTCGGCAGCCATTTGCGTGAGCGAATAGTCGCCGTACGGCTTGTCGCTGCGGCCGGCGCCACGGTTGTCGAGCGCCAGAGTGTGGTACCGGGGTGCGCCGCGAGACGCTGCATGTCCCAGAGGTGTTTGTCGGCGCCCAACCCCTGGATCATGATGACCGGCGGCCCGTTCGGTCGCCCGGTCTTGCGGTAGTGCAGCCGGATTCCGTCAGATGCACGCGCATAACTCGTACTCAGAGAGCCCCGAATCCACCGAAAGGGAGCCAGTCGAGTGGGGTGCCGGTAAGTGTTCCGCCCATCTCGGCCAGCAGCTCGTCGATGCGCTCGCGAACGATGTCAGCCAACTCCAACTCTTCGAGCGGGCCGCGTCGCCGCTTGGCCGACTTTGCGAACCGGGCCAACTCCGACACACGCGCACTGCGGCGGAGCGGCACCGACGCCGATGCGGTCGGGAACACCGGAACCTTCGCCACGATCGCGGCGCCGACCAACCGATGATCGATGACGCCGCACTGCTGATTGGTGGCCTGGTGGGCTGCACCGAGCACGATCAACTCGCCCACACCGGAGCGCCCCTTGAGGATTCGGCCACGATGGGCAGCAGCGCTCCTGTGCGCTGCATCATCGGACCCAGGGGTGCACTGTCGGGTCGACCAACGAATCGGACGGGTCGATCGATCGCTTCGCCGATTGCGAGCGCCGCAAACAGCGGGGCGAGCGCGTACCAGTGTCGCGCATTGACGATGACGAGCGCACCTCTGCGACGTGGCAGCAGCTCGGCACCTCCGACCGAGATGTCCCGACCGCGCCCGGCTCGCCGACCACACCCGATTGGTGAAACCATCGTCGCGACCCCAGTCGTCGACCTCGTCCGCGATCCAATGCCGTACCGGGCCGACCATCGACGAGGCGGCCGAACCCGACACCGAGGTCACGGTGCGGGCCGGGAAGGTGATGATGTCGGCGATGCGCTGGGTGATGGCTGGGCCATCGAGGTTTCGTCGCTCATGCCGCCGCCAGCGTGCAGGCAGATGCACCACGCTGGGCCACTGGTACAACTCGTCGATGACATTGCTGGTGGTCTTGGTCGGTGCGAATCCGAGCAGTTCGGCCCGCGCTCGTCGATTGTCGGCCAGTCGGCCACGGTGGAGCATCTCTTGGACGTGATCGGGAATGGGGTCTCCGCCGATGCATCAGCCTGTGGCCCGCGATCGCCCATTCAGGCCCGAAGAGAGGTATCGGAATCCGGCGTCCGCGACGGATGGCCTGACCGGCAGTGACCCACTCCGGGCGCGACGATATTCAGCGGTTCGTTCAACCGCTCGCGGGCCGCGGCGACGAATGCCTCGGCGGCATCGTGTTGATGTACGACCACGAACGGGGGATTGGCGAGTGCGCTGAACGGCACGGCAGGCATGCGCAACAACCGACCCAATGGGCTCGGTACGTGCGGTCCGAGTACGGTAGCGAGACGCAAGCTGCCGACATTGACGCCGACTCGCCGGCCGATCGAGTTCGCTGTGGCCTCGGTGTTGCTGAGGGTGCGTCCGTACTCGCTCGTCGGGGCCATCGGAACTTGTTCGTCTGGCCACGTAGACCGAATTGCGACCTCGACCGTAGACCTCGATGCCGCTTCTGACGACGATGGATTCGAGTGCCCGACATTCGGCGGCTGCGCCGAGTATGGAGGTGGCAGCATCATCGGTATATTCGGCGGCGCGGCTGGGCGCGGCACGAGAATAGGGTTCCCATACGGCGATGTGAACGACTACGTGAGGGTTGAAGCGGGTGATCACCTCGACCATTCGGTCGTGCTGACCCGGGACGATCCGGTGAAACCGGGCACGGCGTAGTCGGCCCACGCGGTGGGTCGGCGTCGATACCCTCTAGGGATCCGACCCAGGGTTCGGCTTCGAGCAACTTGGCAACCCGGCAGCCCAACTCGCCGCCCATCCCGCTGACCAGCACTCGTGCACCTGCCATGATCCCACACGCTACCTCTCCCCGTCGCCAGCGCTTTCGTCTCAAGTCCATTGTGGCCGCGACGTTCGCCGTGTGTATCGGCACCTCGGTGGTCCGGGCCGAGTCACCGACAGCGGCGATTGACGGACCGGCGACCCTGCAACACGACCGCTGGAACGCGTTGTCGTGTCAGGTGTCGGACTGCTGTTCCCGATGGACGAACTCCCACGGTGCGAGGTGTTGAACAACTTCGAGGTGCGCGAGCAAGACCTACGGATCGGGCGGCCACCAGGGTGTCGACATCGGCGCGACGCTCGGCCAAGAGGTCTATGCGGTCGAGGACGGTGTTCTCTACGAACAAGACACCGATCTCACGAGTGCTCCGGGTTTGGCCTGGCGACTGCTCTCGGCGACGAACACCAAGTACCGCTACTTTCATCTGTCAGCGTTCGCCGAAGGCCTCGAGGTCGGCGACAAGGTCGAACGTGGCGATGTCATCGGCTATGTGGGCGACACGGCCGATCCACGCCGGGCGGTTGGCACCTGCACTTCGAGGTTCGTCCCGGCCCGAGCTTCAACCCGGTCGATCCGGTTCCGACTGCCTCGACATCCCCTCGACCTGCAACGTGTACTAGCGCCGTGACCGGAATCGTCTGCAATATTGTCGACCGGCTGGACATCGAGTCGGTGATCGCTCATCGTCGGTGACGCCTTTCGGCAACGATTTGACGGCGTTCGC
>CAWBCI010000078.1:0-15797 GCA_963787195.1 uncultured Bacteroidales bacterium | reverse complement strand
ATTTTGAACTTTGAATTTCCCCAGCCCCTTCCCCAGCCCTTCCCCAAAACGGGGAAGGGTGACTATATAGGGGAGAGCTTGTGTGCCGCACCGCTTTTCTTTTATAATAGATGAATCGTAATGCCGAGTTTTCAGACTTTTACAAACTCCACAATGTGAAATGACAAAAAACCAAATCGTTCAATCTTTAAGCAAAAAACTTGACTTGTTCAGATTTGAATATCAGGCTGATACATAATCTGTCATTGGTAACGTATGTGAGGGATCTGGTAGTTATTAGCAGTGCGCAAACAAATCGAAACCTAACTCTTTAACTCCCTAACTTCAACTTTACCCTTTGCATTTTGAACTTTGCACTGAAATCAGGCCCAAATATTTGGATTTCTGAAAAATCAATCCTAAATTTCGTTACAAAAATTCCAAACCTCAATGAAGTTGCCTGGTCAAATCCTGAGTATAGTTTATCCAATCCGGGCATGGAAGAATCTATATTCCGGTTAATGTGAAAATAGCATTATTAGCTTAGTTTATACAAATGTTATACACCAGGTGGGCATTATTATTGGAATTATTTCGACCTAATTTGATTATCTTTGTTAGAAATGCAAGACCATGGATTTACAGACCCGAAAATTGAATTTTATACGGGAATTTCTTCGACTGAAAAATGAAAAACTCATTGCCAAGCTAGAGAACATCCTGAAATCCGAAAAAATAAAATCATACGAAGAGAAGATCTCACCCTTAAGTGAAGATGAGCTAAACAGAATCATTGATGAAGCTGAAAAGGATCCCAAAGAAGGAAAATTATCATCTGCGGTTGAGCTAAGAAAAGAAATCGATACATGGAGTTAAAGGTTTTCTGGACTGAAACAGCATTAAATCAGCTCAGAGATATTTTCGATTATTATAAAGTAAAGGCCAATCAGCGGGTCGCAAGAAATATTGTCAGAAAAATAGTCAACAGAACAATTCAGTTAGAAAGAAATCCCGGGAGCGGTCAGAAGGAACCACTGCTTGAAGCCAGAAAATTTGAATCAATGAAACTCAATTTTTTCAAGTGAAGCGAAGAAAAAATTGTTAGCCGAATTGATCCCGAAAAGACGAAGTCTTATTCGGGATCTGGTGGGGTGAAATTCCCCGTCTCTTGAGACGAATAAGAGATATTTTCTTAGGTTACCCCGCTACTTGCCGCGGGGTAGTTCATTATCAAGGAATATTTGTAAATTTAGATGCCTGCCCGGACGACTAATAATTCGTGCCAGGCTTTTGGCTCAGCGTTAACGGCAAGCTTGAGGAGCAGACACCTTTAATTTTCAAATAAACTCGTTATGATGAAAGAATTAATTATCAAGAACAAGCAAAAGTACCTGGAGGAAAATTATCCATTCGATGGAATGCCAAAACTCACAGACAAGCTTGAATGCATACATTGCAATTCAATTTTTACTGTTGGAGATTATAAAGTTTATAAAGATGAAACTGGCTTTGAATTTATTTGCTGTCCAAATGCACCAACTTGCAATGGAACTGTTATTGATTGGATTGAGATAGAAAAATAGGCCAGCCGCTGATAAACAAGCGTTCTAACCGCGTGCAATGCGGAGTCTGAATGCCGATTGACGGAATCGGAAGAGCTAAATAGGGGCTTATTCCAAAAGGGAAATTCCAATAACTTCACTAACTGTTTCACTTCAACTCCCGATTCATTTCATTCCCGGGATTAATTCGACTTTATCTTTTCATTTTGTCCCGAGTTTTCAGACTTTTACAAACTCCACAATGTGAAATGACAAAAAACCAAATCGTTCAATCTTTAAGCAAAAAACTTGACTTGTTCAGATTTGAATATCAGGCTGATACATAATCTGTCATTGGTAACGTATGTGAGGGATCTTTTAGCGGAATGCAGAATAATAATTGTTGATATGATGAATTAGAAGTGTACAGTGAAATGAAAGAAAATAATGGTGAAGGGTATTACGTGATTCTCTTTTCATGAGATTGGTTAATTCGCTGCATCTCGCTACCAGATTCCTCGCTGCGCTCGGAATGACGGAATTTGAAATGATATATTAGAAGCGTGGGCGGAATGAAAAAAGTTGACTTTTTTCATTCCGCCCACGCTTCCAGTCTCTTAAAGCTATCGTCATCCCGAACGTATGTGAGGGATCTGGTAGTTATTAGCAGTGCGCAAACAAATCGAAACCTAACTCTTTAACTCCCTAACTTCAACTTTACCCTTTGCATTTTGAACTTTGAACTTCCCCGGCCCCTTCCCCAGCCCTTCCCCAAAACGGGGAAGGGTGACTATCTGGGGGGTCATACCAAATTTAAACTATAATGTAAATTATCTACTATGAGAAATCAACTATTCTTAGTTCTTCAGCATTTTAAAATGCTGCTCCTTATTGCTTAAGGCATCCCTGAAATTAATAATATAGACACCCTTTTCAAGGTCACTTACATTGATGTTTATTAATCCTTCCCTGTGAATGATTTCTTTACGAACTATTTTACCTGCGAGATCGGTAATTGTAATATTCCCCTTAATCCTTGCATTTTCAATGAAAACATTGTTCGAAGCAGGATTTGGATAGATTATGAATTGCGGCATATTTGCTTCCGGCACGCCTACTTCCAACAAGGAGGCGACATCCAGTTTTGCTGCATTTAAGATTTCTTTGCTGTCATTGTCCTGGATAAAAGCTATTAACTGACACCTGTTTACATTCCAATCGTCTGCTAAAGTAAATGATGCATTTATTGTTGCTGTACTTCCCATTTCCGACAGGTCAACTGTTGTCCCTGCAGCGCCGTTAATCATAGCCCTTTCAACAAATTGAAGCGAATCAAGCCCTTGCCAGCTTTCGGCAATTCCGGATTCTGTCAGAATAATCTGTAACCTGTTGTCATTTCCGTAAGCATGTCCGATGATGTCGATATCTACATCAAAAGCCAAAGATTTTGATTCCGGAGTATATGTTGCATTCGCAAAAGAGAGATCGACCGGAGAAGTAATAAGTATCAAGGAATCAACGAGTGGGGCATACTCATTAAACATCGTGCCGGTGTTGGCTCCACCAATAAATGATGTTGTACCATCAAAATAAACTGTTGGAAAACCAGTCGTATTATAATAGTCTGACAAACGGTAATCACCTTCAACTGTTTGATAATCATCCCCATTATGATATGCGATGATAGCTACGGGATAATCTGCCTGTGTTAAATCCTCGCAGCCGTTAGCTGCAGCCGGGCAATACTGGCACCAGGTGCCTGTACCTTCCTCAAGCACTACCAGGCTTCTGGGAATATTGACATCCGTGATCAACTGAGCAGAAATGCTGAGGCTTTCATCAATCAATTCGATTTCATCTGTTTTATAATAATATCCTTCTGCTGATATTTTATACATGTATGTTCCCGGACTTACATGCTCAAATATCGCTATACCTGAAGCATCGGTATACAGTGTATCTGAAACTAGTGTAATCATTGCATTTACAATGGGTTGAGACTGATCATCCATGACTGTAAAATCAACTGATAAATAGGAAGAATCAAGAACAAAATCCGTGCTTATAATTTGTCCGATTGAAATTGAAATATCACTGGCAGTTGCGTCATAAAAATGTTCTGCCGAAACGGTAAAATCATATGTATCAGGATAAACGACCGGGAAATCATATTCACCGTTTTCGTTTGTCAATGTGGTCAATGTATAATTAGCGCCCGCTGCCACTACATATGCACCATTGATGGGCGCACCTTCAATGTTTTGAACGATTCCGTTAAATTCGCCATGTTCACTCTGCTCATAGGGAAGCGCTAAGGCTGTCATTTGAGATTGATTTGCAAATGGCCCTAAATCAGATGTTTCACCTGTTTCAAGGTTAACGATGTATAAATCTACCTGCCCCATAGAAGTCGAAGTCATGGAAGAAAAAATGTATTCTCCAGTATTTCTGTTTATAGTACCGTCAAGAGGGTAGGAGATCGTCAGGTCCAGTGGGGCTATCAAAGTACTGGCCCCGCTGAGGGGATCAATTTGATATATGCTGCTGTTTGACCAGTCAATACCATAAATTTCCCCTGCATTATTGGAGGCTAATCCCTTCATATAGGCGGCGTTACCCATTGGGCCAACCAAGGTCAGCCCGCCTGATATCAGATCCAGAATATAGAAATTTGTTTCATTGCAGGCATACATTTTCTGGTCCGTAACCGAATAAGTAATCCCGGTCAGCGCTTCAGCTACATCCGCAATTTTAGTCTGTACACCGGTTGCCGTATCAATTACCCATAATTCATTGGCTCCCTGGTAAGCACTAAAAACATACCAGTCGCCATTAACAATATCACCGCTTTGATAATAAGCTTCAGTCAGCTGCGCGAGTGGATCAAGAACTGTCGGGTCATTCTGGTCGAAGGTGTAACTTAGCCCATCGTCATCAAAGGCAATCGATATGCCATATACCGGATTTGTGTATTGCCCGAAAGTGTTTAGTGATATGAATGACAGAACAATAAAGAATACAAATAGTAAAGTCTTTTTCATCAGGAATAATTTTAGTGTTAATTTACGAGTATCCGCTTTTTCAGATTTTATACCCTTACCGGTACAGAACAAAGAACAGTGTTAATATTTGTTTCTGCAATATTTTTGGGGGGGCATATGCCGGACAGCCCTCAGAATCAACAGGACATTACCATGACAATTAGCTTAAACAACAGTTTGACAGCAATTTATAATTGTTGTCAAATCCATAATCAGTAATTGTTCAGAAAATAGTTCATATTAATGCCTGTTTCACTGATATTGAGCTTTTTCCTGAGCCGTATCCTGGCTTTCTCAATACTTTCAATATTTTGGTATGTGATAAGCGATATTTCTTTTGTTGACATATTCATTCGCAGGAATGCACACAATCTTAATTCATTTTGGGTCAGATTCGGGAAATCATGGAGGAGCTTATTATAAAAGTCAGGATGTATCTGATCAAAGCGTATTTTGAATTCTTTCCAGATGTTTTTATTAAAATTGGCATTCAGTTCCGCAATAATTTTCTGAATATCGGCTTTGTTTTCGTCACTTATTTTATATAAACCGGATTGTAATGTATCAATAGTCTTTTTAATGAGTTCATTTTTACTGATAAGATTGAGGGCATTGGATGTGACTTCCCTGCTTTTCAGTTCAAATAATTCATTAAGGTGTTTCTTTTCATTGGAAATTTTTTCGTTTAAGAATCGGATTTTCTTTCTTCGCAGGTTTAGTAGATATATGATAGTTAATGTAATTAGTATAAGGAGCGACAGGATGTAAATTGTAATGGATAAGCGGTTTACTTTTTTGTGATGTTGGATTGCAATTGATTTCTGCTCATTCTCATATTGCATTTTCAGCTCCATCATGTTAATATCTTGAGTTTTTTCAATACTGGAAATGCTATCCCTGATTGTTAATAAGCGTTGGACCCATGCAAAAGCTGAATCTATCATCCCGTGTTCTTTATATACAGAAGTCAATGAACTGGCTACCGATTCCTGTAGCCTGTAATTTTCCAGGTATTTTGCTTTTTGATCGGCCAGGGAAAAATATATAATGGCTGAATCCAGCGATCCGTTCTGATAATAGATGGTCCCTAATATTCCGTATAGTCCGGCAATTCCATTTTGGTCGTTTAATTCCCTTTTTAAAGCAAGGCTTTTATTCAGATAATATTTTGCTTTAATATAATCATGCTGTTCACTTGATGCCTGCCCGAGGTTAGAGTAATTTACAGACAGGTACATTTTATTCCCTTTGATCTTATTCAGGCTCACTGCTTGCTCAAAATAGTATTCTGCCTGGGTTTGATGCATTTGGCTGGCATAGCAGGTGCCAATATTGTTTAATGCGGAGGCTATTAAAGTTGTATCATTTTTTGACTTGTATATGTCCAAGGCCCGGGTATAATAATCAAGGGCCGTGTTATATTCCTTTAGATTTGATTTAATGATTCCGAATATCGTATAACACTTCCCGATTTTGAGCGTGTCTTTATTTTCCTGGTATACTTTCAGGGATTTGGAGATCAGATCGAAAGATAAGTCGTAATAGGTATTCAAAAAGATGCGTCCCAATGCATATTGTGAATCAGCGATTCCATTGAGGTCGTCGATTTTTTTTGCCAATTCAAGTGCCTGTGAACCATATTCCTGGGATTTTTTTATGTCATTATTACTGTAATATAATGCCAATTGATTTAGTAATTCGACCTTCATCTTATCATCCTGAGCCATAGCCAGTCTGGCCATAGTTTTTTCCGGGTCAATCTCTTGCTGTGCGACAACAATATTAAAGATCAACAGGCATACAACAAGTATTTTAATCCTGATACTAACCATAATGCTAAGATAGACATATTTGATTTTGGCTGATTAATTTGAAGCAAAGGAGCGCTTTCTTGAGATTGATATCTCCTTCCCCGGCCCCGGCCCCATCCCCGGCCCCGGCCCGCCCATCCCCGGCCCCATCCCCGGCCCCGGCCCCATCCCCGGCCCTTCCCCAAAACGGGGAAGGGTGACTATATAGGCGTCATATCCTAAAAGAGAAATTCCATAACTTCATAATTCCCTAACTTCAACTTTGCATTTTGCATTTTGAACTTCTGCCCTTTCTCAAAACGGGGAAGGGTGACTATTTAGGGGAGAGCTTGTGTGCCGCGCCGCTTTTCTTTTTCTAAATCGTCAATATCGTCATCCTCGCAAGCGGGGATCTGATAGCTATCAGCAGGACGCAAACAAATCGATACACAACTTTTTTAAGCTTAATCCACTCTACACTCTACACTCTACACTCTACACTGAGTTCTGAAATAACTCCCTAATTATTAGGATTTTTAAAAAATCAATCCTAATTTTAGTCCACGCATTGCCAAACTTTTATAGAGTTGCCTGGTCGAAATTCAGATTTTTATTTAGCCCGGTCCGAAGGATGAAGAATTTTTTGTTTTAGTTAATGCGAAAGCAACATTGCCAGCTTGGCTTATGCGAACCTTAGCGACAAGTGAGATATAAGACTTAACAGGAATATTAATTAACCTATTATATAAGGAGAAACATCATGAAAAACACAGACCCTTCAAATGCCAGGCTTATTGTTTCAATAATAGTCTTATCATTCTTTTTCAATGCTGCCTTTGCGCAATGGTCAACCGACCCAAAAGTAAACAATCCTGTCTGTACTGCTCCATTAGATCAATTGTATCCCAAAATCGTAAGTGACGGTTCCGGTGGAGCCATTATTACCTGGGATGATATCCGGAATACCAATACGGATGCAAATATTTATGCACAGAGAATCAATTCAGCCGGCATTTTGCAATGGACCATAGATGGGGTTACGATATGCAATACCATCAAAAATCAATATCTGCCTGCTATTGCGGCTGATGGTGCCGGTGGGGCCATCATAGCCTGGGATGACAAGCGGGATTCCAGTTTAGTCAGCGACATTTATGCACAAAGAATTGATGCTTCCGGACTTGTGCAGTGGACAGCAAATGGTATCCCGATATGCAATACACCGGACGGTCAAGTCACTCCAATCATCATGAGTGATGGTTCAGGTGGTGCTATTATTGCCTGGAAAGATTCCCGCGAAGGGGGTGCCAATCACAATGTCTATGCGCAGAAGATCAACTCATCCGGTGCAGCCCAATGGTCTGCCAATGGACTTAGGGTATGCAACCCACCAGGCGAAGAACAATACATGACCCTTGTAAGTGATGGTGCAGGTGGCGCCATAATGACCTGGCAGGATGCGCGTGTAGACAACCATAATCCTGATATTTATGTGCAAAAAATTAATGCATCGGGTGAAGCGCAATGGACTGACAATGGAATTCTGATATGCGATGCAAACAGCAGTGTATTGCCAACAAGCACAAGTGATGGTGCAGGTGGTGCCATTATCACCTGGATGGATTTTCGTAATGGTAGTGCCAACCATATCTATGCACAGCGAATTGATGGAAATGGGCTTGTATTATGGCCTGCAAACGGAGTTCCCATCTGCACCGCACAATACGGTGGGAGTCACCCAAACATTGTAAGTGATGATGCCGGTGGTGCAATTATTACATGGGAGGATTTACGGGAAGGCAGTTCCAACTACGACATCTATGCACAAAGAATTGATGCTTCCGGACTTGTGCAGTGGACAGAAAATGGAGTTGCTATTTGCCAGGCAAGCGAGAATCAAGTTGCTCCAACCATCATAAGTGATGGTTCCGGAGGCGCAATAATTACCTGGGGCGATAAACGGGCCGGCGGTACCTTTGGTGACATCTACGCACAGAAAATTAGCGCATCCGGGATCGTGCAATGGGCAGCAGATGGAGTTGCAATATCAACAGCCGTAAAAGATCAAAATACGCCAAGCCTTGTTTCGGATGGTTCCGGAGGCGCAATAATTACCTGGGGGGATAAGCGAAATGACTTTAGTAGCGCTTATGACATCTATACGCAGCAGGTGAACGCTAACGGGGATCTTGGAAATAGTTCAGGCATTGCCGAAGGACCTGGCAGTGTTATAAATATTGATTTATTGCAGAATTATCCGAACCCGGCTCACGGGAAAACCACTATTATATTTGAAATAAAGAATAGCCAAATAGTTTCACTGAAGATTTATGATTTATTTGGAAATGAAGTAAGCACTTTGTTTAATGAAAAGAAATTTGCCGGAAAATATGAAGTGGATTTTGATGTGTCAGAAATTAGCCCCGGAATATATTTTTATAAATTACAGGGAGGTTCTTTCGAATTAACAAAAAAAATGATCGTAATTTGGTGAAAAGGGACACCAGAGTGAGACGAATATAAATTCGATTTAATAATCTTAGCCCAATACTCTTTTGATTATCCTTCATTTTCAGTTAGTTTTAGAGATATGAATGATAAATATACCAGGTGTACAAGTGGGGGGGCGACTACCATTGTTAAAAGAGAATTTTAGGGACAGTCAATGGAAAGAAGATAGCTTAACAATTCAGGACTTTTCTTATTCTAACATCTATTGCGACTCCGTTGCTTGCAAGCCTGATGAATTCTTTATTCTATATTATACTAAGGAATAAGGTTTGATTAAATATGAATATGAAGATGGAAGTGCCTGGGAGTTATTGGAAATTGAATGGAAAGATAATATCGCACCATAACGAACGCGGCAGCAGCCAGCCAGGGAAGGGAACAACATGATTTCAGATTTCAGAAGTAGTGAGTCGTGAGTCGTGAGTCGTGAATCGTGAATTGTGAGTCGTGAGTCGTGAAAAGATAGTCTCATTGAATTTGCATTTTGAACTGAAATAAGCCCCTAAATATTTGCATATATTAAATATCAATCCTAAATTTAGAACACGAAAAAACAAAAGCTTAGTGGCGTTGCCTGGTCGTAATCTAAAATTTTGTTTTCCCTATCAAAAGGATGAAGAATTTTTTGTTTTAGTTAATGTGAAAATGGCATTAGCAGCTTGGTTTATATAAATTTATGTGCAAGTACAACGTAGAACAAGTTATGAACTTATAAGAAATACTTGTGAAACCTATACGCACCTGATAATAACTATTGAGACAATTTTATGGAAAATCAGATTATAGTCATTGTAATCCTTTTAGTTGTCTCCATCGTGATTCCTCGTTTGATGTTCAATATTAAACGTGTCCGCTGCAGAAATTACTACCGTAACGATTATCTAAAGTCAGATGAATGGAGGCGTAAGCGATATGTGGTTCTCAAAAGAGATAACTGGCGGTGTGTGTATTGTGGAGCACGTGCAACCCAAGTCCACCATAAGAAATATGCCAGAAAGAACATTGGAAAAGAGCCCATTAAATGGTTGGTGTCCGTCTGCAATGCCTGTCATGAATCCCGACATAATTGAATAAAACGAACCTAAATTCTTAGCGTTAATGCTCCTCAACCCTGCTATCGCCTTTTCACTATTGCAGGGCAACACAGACCCTTTTATTTGTTTTTCAGGTATAAATTCCGCAAGGCAGTCTGCTGGGTAATGCTTATGCCTAAAGCTTCAGAAAAATAATTTTCAATGCTGCCATATTTGTCAAGCATTTCGTCAAATGCGGCATTCAGGTACTCTTCCTTCACACCCAGTATAGCAGTGGGAATGGAAGGATCTCCGCCGGCAGCGAGGAATTGCTGGATGAGGGTCTCGTACATGGGAAGAATGTAATCATTGCTGCGCAGGTAATCCTGCTTAACCGTTTCCATTGGCACGCCAAGCAGGCTCAGCAGGGCTGCTGCTGCCCATCCGGTCCTATCCTTTCCAGTAGTACAATGGAAGAGTGCCGGCAACTCATTTTTGTCTCCCAGCGCTAGGAATAATTTCCTGTATGCTGCTTGTGCACTTGGCAAAGAAATACACTGGCGGTAAGCATTCTGAAACAGCTTCTCCACCTTGCCATCCCCAAGTTCAGCATTCGCTTTTTGAGGATCCGATAAGAGTCCTGAAAGATTTGCCGGTCCGGAACCCGGATCGTCAGCCAGTACATCCAGCCAAATATCGTTGACACCAGTAGGCAGCTCATCCGGTTTTGCATTTCGCTCTGTGGCGGTACGCAGGTCAAAGTCATTCTTAAGATTGAGCTTTGCAAGCAAAAGCATATCACCTGCACTAATGTCATAGAGTTGATTTGAACGATATACCAATCCTCTGGCAACAGTGGCTCCGTTTGTAGTTACATAGCCACCCATGTCCCGCAGATTGGGGATGGAAGCAATACCCAGACTTTGTCCTGGATCCGGTTCTTTATTACGCACGTTAGAGCAGGAACTAAAGAAAATGCCTGATAGTAGGATCAGAAAAACAAACTTGTTATTAGTGTAGAATTTATGGGGGTATTTCATCATTTAGTTATTTATTTAGCAGCCAGACTAACAAAGGTATTATTATAAATATACTTAATGCCGGTTCCGGGAAAAGCAAGCCGCCGCCAGATCCCTCATTTCATCGGGATGACGGGCTTTGTAGTGGTTCTAGGAAAGCGGCGCGGCACACCTTAAAGATTTCCAGAGGTGTGCCGCACCGCTTTCCTTTTATACTAGAATGAATCGTCATCCCGACGCAGGAGGGATCTGGCAGCTATTAGCAGGACGCAAACAAATCGATACACCACTTTTTTAAGCTTAATCCACTCTACCCTCTACACTCTACCCTCTACACTATAATTTTGTTTGGAATTATCATTTTTTCTCCCGAACTTTCGTTCATGTTAAAAGTCGAAGGGATTTTTTAATCAGGTCTGAAATAAGCAGGTATGCATACCAAACCTTAAGGGGAAATATCAATATTTTTCAGCCCTGACCAAGGCATTATCAGTTAAACCTGTGTATATATATGGCCCTTAAGTGTAAATTGTGTTGAAAAATGACAACTAAAAGCAACAACATTAAATGCAAAAATTAATGATCAGAATTATTACTTTTATTTTTGTTATCATCTTTCCTTTTCTCTCCTATTCTCAAGATTTAAAACCAAGCCACAAAAACAAGGATTACTATGCAAATTTTGGCATAGGATACTCAATTCCAACGGGTAATTTTAGCAAAAAAACTGTCACAAATGATTCACATGGTTCAGCAAACAATGGCTTTGCCGTATATGGCAGATATGGATTTAAAGGTGATAAATATTTTGGATTCAATGTGGCTATCTCTGTCAATTCCTTTTCTGCAAACACTATGATTGATACTACTTTCATGAACACTGAACTTAAAGATGATGTTCAGTTATCAACTAAAGTTGGTAATTGGGTTAATATCAATTTAATGGCTGGTCCAAGCTTCAATTTGAGCAAAAGAAATTCTCGTTTTGAGATTTCTGCCTTTGGAGGACTTGCAATTGCAAACAGACCTTCTATAGAGCATGACTTTGTTCAGGATGGTAATTTAATATGGATATATTTTATAAGTAGTGGAAAAGGATATAGCTTTTACATAAGGCCGGAGATTAGCTATTCGTATCTCTTTAATGGAAAATATGGATTGCGTTTGTATTTAAGTTATTCATATTCAAAACCAACACTGAATTGTAAAGCCGAATACCCTATGACGCCTAATGGATGGAAGACTAAAGATCTGAGCTTAACTCAGAAAATATCAAGTATAGATTTAGGAGTGTGTTTTGTTATCAAAACAAATTAAAAACTTTGATATTGACAATATTATTTAATTTGAACGGACAATAAGTCCTATCCCAAAAAACAAAGGAAAACTATCTGGATGCATTAGATTTAAAGACGGGATTTTATATTATGGAATTAAATCTTGGCGGGCAACTTATCAGGAAAAAAATAATAGTAGAATAAGGTATGGCCTCCGATGCTGTCTTCTTTTACATACCGAAGAGATATCGTAAATCTGAAATCAGCCTTCTGAATTCTGAAATTATGAGGACACTGTCTCTGTGAGATCCCTCTCAGCAATCCGATGTCAGATCCCGGATGAAATGAGGAATCCGGCAGCTATTAGCAGGACGCAAACAAATCGATACACCACTTTTTTAAGCTTAATCAACTCTACACTCTACACTCTACACTCTACACTCTACACTTAACTCTGAAATAACTCCCTAATTATTAGGATAGTTGAAATATAAATCCTAATTTTAACGCAGGAAAACCCAAACCTTAAAATGATTGCCTGGTCAAAGACCAGGGTTTAAATCTCCCCACCCGAAGCTTGATGAATTTATGTTTTTGTTAATGTGAGAATGACATTAACAGCTTGGTTTATACAAAGCTTAGCCAAGATAATAAGAGGAAATAATAAATAAGGATAATCACCCAAAGTGACAAATAGTACGATTATTAATCAAAAAAATTGAAGACCAGATATCAATTAAAAAAACGGAGCGGATTCTGAAAAGCTTTAAGAGTAGGAAGAAATAGAAAGGGAATATTTCATGAAAATTAATTCGGGATTATTAAATGTGTGTGGTATATTGTTGTTACTTTTTGTAATGGCATCATGCAAAAAATCAAATCAAACATCTTCTGCTGGGGACCCTTTTAGCAATGGCGGGAGTGAGAGGAATATGATTGTTGTCATTAGCGATATGCACCTTGGCGCTGATACATCTTATTCAGAGTGTGTCGATAATCGGGGAACGCTTATTAAAATGCTTAAAGAGGCTCAAGCCTCTGAAAATGTTAAGGAACTTGTTATTGCCGGAGATCTGGTTGATGAATGGTTTGTGCCGGCTGATGTAAATACATACCAGGGAAGTGATCAGGCTGATTTTGTACAACGCCTCAAGACTGCCAACAAAGATGTGTTTGATGCGATTGACAATATTATTCAGGAAGGGAAGATTTTAGTTACTTATCTGCCTGGAAACCATGATTTAACAATTACTGCAGCAAGTATTGAATCTATCCTTCCAGGAGTAAATCAGGCTCGGGATAATGTGTTGGGCTTAGGTACTTATTCCCCGGCTGACTGTCCTCTGATAGCTATTGAACATAGCCACCGCTACAATTTTTTCTGTGCGCCCGATCCGTATTCAAATCAGGATATTGCCCCGGGTACCATTTTGCCTCCCGGTTATTTTTTTACAAGAATAGCTGCACTCTTCGTAAAACAACGTTTCCCGGCACCCGGAGATACATTACCCAATATTAGCCCAAATAGTTCGGGTGACCCAAACCAGGATTTGTTATATAGATATTGGAAAATTTGGCATAAAACAGTGACTATGTTCCCCATTGAAAACAGATTTGATCAGAAAATCATTGTTACGAACATGAATGGATTTACGGGTAATTATTCAGTTGACGATGTTGTTCCTTATCAATCCTCACCAGGAGGAAATATAGATGTGGATCTTTATAATGGGATACAGGAAAAATGGTATGAACGACAAAATTATAATCATGTGGCTATTCCCATTAATACTGAATATGCAATCGATTCGGTGATGTCAAGTACCTTCACCGACTACCAGGCAAATGTGCAGTACTTTTTGAACCCTGCTTCAGATAAAAGAATTGTAGTATTTGGTCATACTCACGTACCCGTAATTAATGCAGGGATAAGCCATGATGGTAAAAAATGTGTTTATGCGAATTCCGGTACCTGGATTGACAATAATCAACCGAATACAACCATGAATTTTGTGGTCATTACCCCACAAAATGCAGATGCTTCTTCTCAAACTTATGTAAAACTTTACAATTACGAAAAAGATGTCGTTACATTAATGGGTGAAGAATCATTGCGGTATTAGGGGTAAACAAGGGTATACAGGGGCTTAATACAGTCAGCAGTCAGCAGTCAGCAGTCGGCGCTGAAATCGGATGTCCTCAATTCTGTACTGAATTCCTTATCTGCAATTCGCCAACAGATCCCTCACTTCATTCGGGAAGACGGGCTTTGTGGTGGGTCTTAGAAAGCGGCAGGCAAGCCTTTGAAAACTTCAAAGGCTTGCCCGCCGCTTTTACTTTATAATAGAATGAATCGTCATCCCGGCGCAGGCCGGGATCTGACAGCTATTAGCAGGACGCAAACAAATCAAAATATCTTTTAAACTTTATAAAATACACTCTACACTCTACACTCTACACTCTACACTCTACACTCTACACTCTACACTCTACACTCAGATCTGAAATATCCCCCTAAATATTTGGATATTTAAATTATCAATCCTAAATTTAACGCAAGCTAAAACCAAACCTCAGTAAAATTACCTGGTCAAAGTACAGAGTATTGTTCATACAATACGAGCATTGAAGAATTTTTGTTGTACTTAAATGGGAAATAGGCTTGCCCGTTTGGTTTATACAAACCTTGGGCTTTATGCGAAATAAAAGCAACATAACATTGATAAAAAGTGAAACGGAAATATAGAACTTATGAAGCAAAATGACGGACATTTATCTCCAAAAATTTCTATATGTTTCTTAATATGAAAAAGTTAATGGAGATTAATTATTTTTCAAGTGTAAAAATATAAAGCACTTTTTGCTATGGATTCAATCAACTTATGGAATACGCTTGCCATTACTTTATTGACTATTATTGGCGGAATATGGACCTTTTTCAAATTATTTTACAAATATAAAACCAAGTTATTGTTCATCACGAATTGCCAAATCCTTCATAAGGATATCTGGAACGATATGTGTGATTTGCCGGAATTAAAGATCAAAAAGCACGGAGAGCAGGATTTTGCATTCCGGCCGCTGGTTCTTTTACCTGATAATTTGAAAGAATATTCGGATGTAAAAAATGGCCAGAAAGCCATTTTGGAAAGCGTGAATCCCAAAAGTGAAAACAACCTGAAGATCATTGTAGAAGTTTACTGGATACCCAAGGACATGAAAACATGGGGTTCAATCAAGCACCCGCTTTTTTCTCTTATTCTGCGCCGGTATTTTGGTATTGAACGCCCCATGTATCAGGATGAAGATGTATCTGACACAAAGAAAAACCCCGACTGGAAACCTGTCCAACATTCCGATGAACACCTTGATCCACTTAATCGGCCCGATCCAACAAAAAAGGTGATTCTTTGGGCAGTTTCCAATTCATATACTTACCGGTTTTTCGATCCTAAAACAAAAACGTACCATCGGGAAACCTCACCTGACAACTATATTGAATACTGCGGCTTGTCCATTATTTTGCGCAAACGAACATTGGCTCATTCTGAGAAAGATTAATTGAAATCAATCACTTATTAACCTGCAGGAAATTAGTCCCGTCTAATGGGGGTTGATACAGATAC
>CAWBCI010000077.1:0-9607 GCA_963787195.1 uncultured Bacteroidales bacterium | reverse complement strand
CACCTTACTTCGTTCAGTTACGTGTACCGATAACGCCTCCCCAGATATTGGCATTCCAGGCGGATGCATTGATCCAGGCTTCGATGGTCATGGCTCCTGTGGGGTTCAATTCGGGGCTGTCCAAAATCCCTACTTTGTCATTGGCTCCGTCGAATTGAAGTGCAAAATTCTGAGCTCTTAAAGCTGTGCCCGATAAACTTAAGATCAGGGCTATAACTAATGTGTATAATTTATTCATAAGGCTGATTTATTGGTTTTTAATGATTTTTTTGATGATCTTTTCCTTTCCTGTCTGCAATTCTATAAAATAAAAGCCAGGATTCAATTCAGACAGGCTGATGGTATTTTGGTTTGAATGAAGATTTTCCTGGTAAAGCACATTTCCTGTCAGGTTGAATATTTTAATTTGAGTATTCATTGGGACTCCCTGAATATTCAACATGTCATTTACCGGATTGGGGGCCAGCACCAGTTTCGTAAAACTGCTTTCGGGTATGGCGTTCCAGCCGGTAACGGGAAATTCTTCAGTGGCATATCCCAGGGCATAAAATCCGTCTTTAAATATTATATTATTGAATTGAAAAATGCCATTGACCGGGCTGGTGGGATGCATCACAGCACTGAAATTTTGCTCCGCATTTTCCCTGTAGAGCAGTGCGTACTGGTTGATATTGGCATCCGATGGTATTTCAGTTCCTGCCGCCAGGTTAGCTAAAGTTAGGGTCATGCTTCCCCCGATATTCCCGGCGCAGTTGATATACCATTGTTTATTCGTCCTCACGTAACCTGCCGGAGGGTTATCAGGTGCCAGGTCGCTACCGGCTCCAACCAATCCGTTTTGACCCATTACCAGATATTTCCTGAATTCTTTTTCCTGGATATCCTGAAATAATGAGGACTCCATAATTCGTATTGATACGATGGTAATTCTCAGCATTGCGGTACCAGGCTGCTTGAATGTCCTGCATGGAGGCCATGGTCAGGTTCCCCACCGGGGCCGATGAAACGGCAAAACTGGTACTGATATGGTCGGAGTTGCTCAGGATACCCTCGAAACCATTGGGGCCGCTGTCGGGCACTATGCTGTCGTGTGCCTGGTTGAAATTGTAATAAGCCACCAGGCCGTCTTCCTGCCCGCTCAGTTCGGCAAACATCCTGTCCTTGATCTCGGCCTGCGTCAGGGCCTTGTTCCAAATCCTGACTTCATCCATATCCCCGTAAAACTGGAAGGAAAGCAGGTCCCAGGGGGCATTGCCTATAATAAAAGGGCGATCGTTGGAAACAACGGCTGCACTGGGAAACATCGTTGTTTCACCTGCCAGTACCCCGTTGACGTAGCTCTGGATTTTCCCGCTGCTGATGGAATAGGTCGTTACCAGGTGCACGAAAGAAGAGTCCGGTTCTATCGGGCCATCTCCCGGGCGCGGCACTTCCTGTTTGGTGGGATTGAAATATTCAGCATAAATATGCATATTTTCAAATCCGAAGACATAACCATTATCAATGGGATCGAAATATTCCACCTTTCCCATCATTTTCCTGTTCTCGGCGAAAGTATAGGCCCTGGCCCACACCTCTATGCTCAATTCCCCACCCATATTGAAGGCATTGTCGTTGCCGCAGTTGATGTACAAAGCAGGCTGACCGTTATTGTTCCAGGTCTCGTAATCTATAGACCAGCATTTATTTTCGGTCGACTGTGCACTGACAAGCAAAGCCGATGAAATAAATGCGAGCAGTAAGAGTAAGTGTTTATTCATATATTTTGATTTTATTGGTTTCTCATTGGGCCCACCAAAGCCTTGTTAACTGATTATCCGCACCCTGGTTTTCAACTGCTTTGAGGTAATTCTCCCTGTTATAGGTAAATTCGGAATAAGGATATCTTAATCTTTTCGGGAAGATATCGCTGTTGATCGGCTCATCATCAAAATTAAGCAAAATCGGAAAACCTGTCCTCCTGTATTCAGCATAAGCTTCTAAAACATTCTCATAAGTAAAGAGGATATATTTTTGAGTGATGATCTGTTCCTGGTCAGCCACTTGTATTTGATTCAGGTAGTTAAGGATATCCATATCGCTGATCAAAGGCTCACTTGCGTAGGAATTCATATAGAGCATATCCGCCCTGATGCCTTCTTTAAGGTATTCCATGGGATCTCCCGGCCAGTAACCCTTCAAAGCAGCTTCAGCCTTCAAAAAACACATTTCGGAATAACTTAGTATGGGCATGGGCCGGTCGTTATTCAAATACCAATTGCCTATCCTGGAAACATCCCCCCATTTCCCAAGTGGATCACCCAACTGGGCATCCAGGTTATAATTATTCCATTCTTCACTATTATATGGCAGAAGATTCGGCACGCCCCTGTATTCAGCTATGAATGGGAAGGTTTCGGATAAAGTTGTTTTCTCAAGGATATAGCCTGTCCTGGGATCATTGGTATTCAGAAGAAGGTCCACCAGGAATTTACCTGGGTTAATATACTGTTCCCCTTCCTGGTAACGAATGACGGCAGCTTCAAATAAAGGTTTGTTGAAAACGCTGTTGAACTGGAAAGCGGCAGTCTGGGATTCCTCGCTGATAAGTTTGGCTGAATTCAACTCTTGCAGGACCTCTTGTGTAATATCAGCTTTTACTCCGGATATCCTCATGGCCAGCCTGAAGCGCAGGGAGTTGGCAAAGCGTATCCAGTTCTCCGTATTCCCATGGAAAAGCAAATCGGAGCCGGCGTCAAAAAAGGGCTGGGATTCATCAAAGGCATTTGCTGCCCATTTGAGATCGTCCAGCATCTGAAGGTAAATTTCTTCCTGGCTGTCATAAGCCGGGGTAAAGTCAAGACCGGGATTTCCTTTCAGGGCTTCTGAATAAGGCGCATCTCCCCACAAATCAGTAATTCTGTGCATCATGAAAGTCTTCCAGATCAGGGCCGCGGCTTTTTTATTGATCCATTCCGGATGTTCATCACTTTCCCTGATGATCACCTGGGCATTGTTCATGGCATCGATATAACTTTCGTTCCAGAAGGCATCTCCACCCGATGGAGATGGATATTCATTGCCAGGTTCCACGCCTCCTCTGCTGGCAAAATACATCATCCATTGCTGTATACCGTTATACTCCAGGTTGGATTGTGTAAGATAACTGCCCATGCCTCTTTTTACCGAATACTTGAACAGCAGGTCAGGATCGGCCTGGGTCGAATTATTGGGGTCGGAGTTGAGCTCCGTCAGGTCCTTCACGCAGGAGCCAAACAGCAAGATAATTCCTGCAATCAGCGTAAGATATATTTTAGTTTTCATCATTTCCTAAATATTGATCTTTATTAAAAACCCTATACTTCTTTTATTAGGATAAGAATAGAGTTCATATCCCTGTCCATTCCCGTTGGTCAGCATGGTTTCAGGATCGATATTGGGCACCTTGCTGTAGATCAGCCACAAGTTATTTCCATAGATCCCCACCGATGCCTTTTTCATTTTTATTTTTTTTAAGAATGAAGAAGGCAATTGGTAAGTCACGCTTAGCTCCCGGAGTTTGACAAAGCTTGCATCATAGATGAAAGGTTCGTGTATTTCCTCCTGCCATAAACTTACTTTCTGATAATATTTATAAGGATCGATATAGGTCTGATTGGCCTGTCCGCTCAGGTCCTGCCCATTGATGACGGTCCCGGGCGCATAGACCCCCTGCACCAGCATGCCGCCGGTCGGAGTCCATTCTTCGGGGGCTATTCCGGCGGCCTCCCGGGCTGCTTCCGACTCATACCAGCCTTCGCGGCCTTCCAGTGTCTGTGCAAAATTCCCGGAATAACCGTAGCCATACATATCCGTCCCGGCAAACATGTCCCCGCCGATCTGGCTGTGAATCAGGAATGAAATGCTCCAGTTTTTATAAGTGAAATTACTGCTCAGCGACAGGCTGAAATCAGGTGTGAAATTTCCCAGCACTTTTGGGGTCTCATCCCTGATGATCATGCCCGATTTATCTACAAGGATATTTCCGGCATCATCCCTTAAAAATCCATAACCCACGATATCCCCGTAAGGATGTCCGGGCCGGGCCTCAACAGTGAGCCTCCAGTGCTCATACAGGGTAGCCCTTTCCACATTGGGCGCCAGTTCAAGTATCTGGGATTTGTTTTTTGAATAAACCAGGTTCAGGTCCCATTGAAAGTCATTGTTGCGCAGGGGAGAGGCATTCAGTTCCAGCTCCCAGCCCTTATTTTGTATGACCCCCGAATTTACGATGGCAGTATAATATCCGGAAGCCGCTGAAACCGGCATATTGGTGATCTGGTTATGGGAACGGGTATCGTAATAGGTGAGGTCCATGCCCAGGCGGTTCATGAAAAACTTCAGGTTGGTCCCGACTTCAAATGAATTGACCAGCTCCGGCAGCAAACCTAAATTGGGCACGGTCCGGTCGATAAATGCCATATCCCCGTAACCTTCATTATCGACGATCTCGTAAGTGGTTTCCAATTGATAAGGATCGGCATCGTTGCCCACACCCGCGTAACTCAGGCGTATCTTTCCAAAACTAAAAACATCCTCATTTATCTTATCCTCATTAAACAGCTCCGTAAAAACAAAAGCCAGGTTTGCCGATGGATAAAAGAAAGAATTATGATTTTTGGGAAGGGTGGAAGACCAGTCCATACGGGCCGTAAGATCTAAAAACAGCATGCTTTTATATTCGACACGGCCAAAAGCGTAAAGGGAATTCTTGGCCGCCTCGCTCAGGTAATTCCGGTAGTAAATCGGATTCAAACTATTATCCAGGCTATAAACATAAGGCTCTTTCAGTCCCCCTTCCGTATTGGCCGATTGGTTTTCAGCCTTATAATACATGGCATTCCCGCCCAGGTTAAAAGTATACATGATCTTCTTTTTCCAGTCATTGCTGTATGTAGCCAGGAAATCGCTGTTGATCAGGTTTTGCTTATTATTGCTTTCACTGTACCTCCCCGGTCCGTAAATCAGGCCTTTCATGGCATCTATGCTCGAATAGGCTGTCTTTGAAAGGTCGGGGGCTGTCCGGATCATCAGTTTAAAATGATCATTGAATTCATAATTTAATGAGATATTCCCGAAAAGCCTGTTCCTGCGATCTTCATTTTTCTGATACTTAATATCCCAGTAAGGATTGGTCATCCAGTTCCAGTTTTGATACCAGGTGACTTCAGATCCATCATCCTTTTGATAATAATCCCTTAAGGATTCCGTAGAAATATTCCGGGGCATATGGATATAATTCCGGTTCGGATTATCATGGGAATCCGAGAGGCCCGGACGGTCATCAACCTTTGTATTTACATAATTAAAATAGGTGTTTAGTTTGATTTTTTTAAGAATATTGGCGGAAATATTCACCCCGACATTTGTCCTCTGATATTTGAGCCCGGGTATGATGTCTTTGCTTGAAATATTGGCGACCGAAAGGCGGTAGCTGAGATTTTTAACTCCACCGTCAAAACTCAGGGCATTATTGCTGGTGATGCCGGTCTGGAAATAGTCCTTGTAATTATCGGCTTGCGGACTGAAGCTTTTGGTCTTGCCGTCCCAGTCGACGATCTGCTGGCCTTCCATCTTTGGTCCCCAGCTCCCTTTACTGAAATCATAGCTCGGATTATAAACCGGGATGCCGTCTTTCATATCCCAGGCTCCTTCGAATTTTCCATTTCTCCCGGCTCCGTATGTATTTTGGAGATCATAAAGAATATAGGCCCGGTCGATTGAAGTATTGCTGCTGAAGCTGATGCCTAATTTTTTACCCGCCTTTCCCTTTTTGGTAGTGATCAGGATCACGCCGTCCATGGCCTGCGATCCGTAAAGCGCCGATGCACTGGCGCCTTTCAGGACCGAAATGCTTTCTATATCGTCGGGATTGATATCGGAGACTCCGTTGCCAAAATCCCTGCCACCCCATTCGCCGCCTGCACTGCTATTGGTTGAGTTATTGATAGGCACGCCATCCACCACGATCAAAGCCTGGTTGTCGCCTGTAATAGAATTATTTCCCCGCAAAATGATGCGGTTGGAAGCGCCCGCTCCTCCGTTGGTGGCGGTGATCTGCAAACCGGCGACTTTACCGCTGAGTTTATTCACCACGCTCACATCATTCGACTCGACCAGGTCAGCCCCATTCACTTCCGTCATGGCATAACCCAATGATTTCTTTTCCCTTTTAATACCCAGGGCCGTGACCACCACCTCATCCAGGTCCTGTGCAAGGAACTGCATGCTGATGACCATAGGGCCCGGGCTGATATTGACGGTATCCTGCCGGAAGCCCACGGCCGAGACCACCACTTGTTTTTCAGAAGAGGGGAGGGAGAGCTTGAAATTCCCTTCCGGGCCGGAGCTGCCGCCGGCACCGCTGGTGAGTCCGACAAGATTGACAAAAGGGATGCCTTTGCCGTCGGAAGCCGAGATCACACGGCCTTCCACAATTTGTTGTGCTGAAGAAAAAAGGCTTGATAGCAGTAGCAGAAGCGTAAGTAGTCGTTTCAACATAGTGATAATCTGATGGATAATTTGGTTTTCGGGGAAACGGTCGCAATTCAACGGTTTCCTCCCGCCCTAAAGATAGGAACAAAAATAAAATCATTTCGCATTTCGCAGTGCGCAATGATATTTTGAAGATAAACCGCGAGCGCTTAAAATCCCGGGGCTATAAATATTTTCTTGGATACTATCTGGGAATTCACTGGTGATATCGGAACTGCCGTATTCGTGATCCGAACTTACAGTGGTGCTTGTATGGCTATGACGGATTAGAGGTGTACTGCGTTAGCTATGGCTGACGGGGCGGGCTACTAGATTAGCAGCTGTTGTTTGTTTTCTTTCTTTCTTTCTTTTATAAAATACTCTCTCTCAATAAATAACCTTTGATAGAACCACGTTCAATCATGAAATCAAGTATTGGGATTATCTTATTTTTTAGCCTTAATTCCTTTTTGATTATTTCCTTTCTGATGTATATGTATTTTCGTGTAAACTTTTCTAAATAGTATAAAGTATTTGATTCTAAGTCTCCAAGCACCAGTGATTTATTGTTTGAAGTTATAGTGTAAATCCAATCAATACCATCTTCTTTGAATTTACTACCGATTGTGTTTACTACTCTTGCGACAGAATACAACACAGATGGAATATTTCCCAAATCCTTCGATGCATTTTCATAAAGAAATAAGCTCTCCTTTTTTAAGCTATGCCATTCTTCGATTCCTTCACGCCACCACCTCCATGCCAACAAATAATTTATTAAAACTTCTTTCAAATAGTAATTTCGAGGATTAGTACTTACATCTTTTATCTTAGGATAAAAACAATTCCATATATACCAGAACTGTTCATAATTCTTTTGACTGTCCTCTGCACTAATTAATTCAGCAATAAATGATGCAGCTTCTTCCGTAGGGTAAAATTCAATGATAAAAGGGTTAAGAAATTCTTCTATGTCAGTTAATTCTCTTTGCAAAATAAAGTAAGCAAATCTTCTGAAAATGTGAATACGTAATAAGTATATATGTGAATCATCTCCGGATTCTTCTTTGTAGTCTCTCCTATCTTTCAAAAGCAGTGAAGCTAACATGGGCAAAGACTTTCTGAAGATATCTAAATGTATTCTATTGTTTGTATTTGAAGGAATTAATTGATAAATTATTTCATAATCATGAATATCAAATGAATCAATGTCATTTATGTCAAATGATATTGATTCTAAAGTAAAATCATTGGTTGTTTTATCAAGTTCTTCAAATATTGAACTTTTAGGAATTCTTCCCCAATTTCTCTTTTCTTTCCTTTTTTCTTCAATAATTGCCTTATATAAGGGCTTGAGTTTTATATAGCCAAACAATATTGATTGAGCGTCTTTTTGATTATGTTCCCATAGTTTTGATTCATGAACTGACTCAATAGCGTAATCACATACTCTTTTGTACTGACCAATAGGTGTTTCATCTAATAATGTCAAAGTCATTATTAATAAAAAACTCTCCTTTTCATCAGGATATTCGTTAATTAATGAAGGGATAGCACGTACCGAGGCTTCAACTCCGTCACTTATTTGATAGTCGTAATCGTCTGTGAAAAGACGAGAAACATTTGAAATAATTATGTCTTTGCAAAATATTCTGTCCTCTTTTGTAAGTAGGTCTTTGTGTTCAATCATTAATTTAGAACAGGCAAATCCAGGTATGGAATAATCAAATATTCCATTTGCACTCCTTCCTGATTTTAGCTCTTTGACAAGTTGTTTAGTTTCAGAAAGTGCCAGAAGAGGATTGTTATTGTATTCTTCGTGTTTTTGAGTCTTATTTTCATTTCTCCCACCAATCAAAAAATCAGACCATGTTCTTAAAGATGAGTACTTAAAGGTTTCTTGAACATGTTCAAGAGCTTGTTCGCTCTGTTCTTTTAATTCAGGCGAAAGTTCCTTGGGGCTAAATTCTACAATAAAGTTTTTATCATCTTGTTTTGAGATTTTAGGCTTTAGATTTCTTCTATCCATTCTTGACAACAAAATACCCCAAGATTTTTCTCCAGATTTATCTTTTGCTAGATTAGTAGACTTATGGAAGTCAATGATTTCATAGAGTTTTTCAATGAATTTAGCATTCTGTTCTTCCGTGAACCCATTCACACCAAAGAATTGATAATTTAAGAACAAAGATTCTAAATTTGAATTTCGATGTTTATCATCGCAAGTTTTTATCCTCTCATCTGTGTAAAGAATATCTTGTATTTTATTTAGACCATAACCAATTGAGTAGCTAGATTTTGCATGAAATTCATTTGAGCCTCTTATTGAATCCATATGGAAGAATTCAATTGTTTTGGAAAGAATCAATGCTACATTATAGAACTTGTTTGGATGAGCTAAAACTATACTGCAAACTATTGCAGACATTGATGCAGACTCCGATTTTTCTAAAATTTTAATTAATATTTGTTCAGTTACTTCTGGTTTTAAAACTTCAGAGAATTCCAAAAGAGTCTTTTCTAAAGCCATATGGATAGATTGCAGCAAATAGGGTACAACAGGGCTGCCACCTCCTCGATACATACTCCAAATTGCCCAGCTTAAATATTGTCTTACTTCTTTATCTTGAAGATATAATGTAATTTCTATTACATCCTCTTTACCATAGTCGGATTGGCTATATTTTTCAACAGACTTATTTGTAAAATCAATTATAAAATCTAGTGTTTCATGGAAAGCTATTTGCAATAACCATTTTATTGGTGTTTGATTCGCACTAGCAGGAAAATAATTGAACTTGTGGTTATCAGTTAATCCATAACGGCTTTCCATAGTATCTCTATCATACCCAAACCCAAACCTATCTGGTTTTCTTTCTTGCTTTTGCCAGAACAAACTACACAACTGAATTACATGTAATGGTAATGTATTGATTAGAACTGTCGCGATGTATGGTTTCTCCAATATTTTTGAACAAAGCCCTTCGTAAGGGTCATTATGCATTGTCCAATTATTAGCTAATACTTTATCAAAGATTTCAATTAATTCAGGATTAATTTCATTGGCTGCATTAAAAACTACGGTTAGAATATTTTCTTCTGCATCGTCATGAAT
>CAWBCI010000076.1:0-11620 GCA_963787195.1 uncultured Bacteroidales bacterium | reverse complement strand
TGATGCCGGCCGGAAGGTCTTTATTAAAGATCATCTTTTTCAGGGAGCTGACCACAGCATAGCATTAAATTTTCCGGAAAGCTTGTACCTTAAAGGATTAGTTTGTGTCTGTCCCTGAGATGAAGCTGCAAATCTATTTTCATACAAATGAACTACCCCGCGGTAAGCAGCGGGGTATCTTAAGGAAATATCTCTTATTCGTCTCAAGAGATGGGGAATTTAGTCCCATCAGATCCCGAATAAGACTTCGTCTTTTCGGGATCAATTCGACTAAGAATTTTTTCTTCGCTTCGCTTGAAAAAATTGAGTCTCATTGATTAAAACCACTTTTTAATACGGAAATATATCAGCATACCTACGGCTGATGAAGCCATGATAAGCCATACCGCGGGATAAGCATATTTCCAGTGAATTTCAGGCATGTATTCGAAATTCATCCCATAAACCCCAACAATAAAAGTCAGAGGGATAAATACAGTTGCTACTATGGTCAGCACCTTCATCACCTGATTCATGCGATAACTGATACTCGACAAGTAAATATCTTTCAGTTCCGAGTTTATTTCCCTGAAAGTTTCAATATTTTCAAGAATCTGCGCTGTATGGTCATACACATCACTAAAATATTTATTGGTTTTATCATCGATCAGGTCCGAATCGAATAATTCGAGTTTATGCAGCGCTTCCCTGAGCGGTACAATCGTTTTACGAAGCTGCAGTATGTCCCTTTTGATCTGTTGGTTTTCTCCCAAAAGTTCTTCCACAGGATTTTCGAAGATGGCTTCTTCCAAATTATCCAGGCTATCATTAATTGATTCAAGTATGGAATAGAATTTATCAACGATGATATCTGTAAGGGTGAACATCAGGTAGTCAGGACCTTTTTGCCGGATTTTTCCACGGGATTGCCTGAGCAGTTCCTTCACAGGTTCCAGCATTTTATTATCAGCTTCCTTAAAGGAGATCAAATAATTTTTCCCCAGGATCATACTGACCTGTTCCGTTTCCAGGGTCTTATCCCCACCTGAAACTTTATAATCAAGGGACTTTAGGGTTAGAAAGAGATAGCCCACAAAATCTTCAGATTTGGGCCTTTGTTCAGTATTCAGAATATCTTCAAGAAGTAATGGATGTATATCGAATATCTTACCGATCTCTTCAATGACTTTGGGCTCATGCAAGCCAGTGACCTCTATCCAATGATACATATCTGCCGGCAATTTGGAGAGCAAGGACAAATCAGTGGTTATTTTCTCCCGGATTTCCTTGTCATTATAACTGATGAGATTTACTAAAACATCTTCCGACCAGACACGACCTATATGCAAGAGTACGCCGGGTGGCAGACCCGACTTAAATGAAGAGCGCTTCCCGGAGTTTGCTTTACGGGGGCTCTTTTTTCTTTTGCTTTTATTCATTCCTTATATTTTTCGGATATAAAGATATGAAATCTCCGTCTGAACACAGCCATAAACGCAGGCCAGTCAGTAAAGACTAATTAGCACAATGATAAAGTCAGTTGGTAATTCAGGATAATCCGGAATTAATGAGATGATCCGGATTAATTCACATCATCAAAAATCATAATCATCCTTGTCGTCATAAAAACTCAGGTCATCCATCTGGTCAACACCGAGGTCACCGAAGTCATCCGAACCGTAAAACATATCATCTTTATCTTCATAATCATCACTGCTGTATGAATCCGTCTTAGTATCATCATCGTCATCATCTATGTTTCGGATGTCGAATATTACTTCATCTGTAAGCAACAGGGCCTGATCATAATCCTTTGTTTTAACTTCTTCGAAGATATCCTGAAAATCTTCATCGCTTTTTACACTTGGCTTTATCTTATCAATATAGCGATTTAGTGCGCCAATGTTGTCGCTTTCGAGATAGGATTTGATGTTTTCCAGTTTCTCAAGCTTCTTCTGTTCCATAGTTCGTTCATTAAAAAATTGGGTGCAAATATATTTTACCTGTGAATAGAGTCGACACTTTATGGAAAAAAAATTTAATGTTTTTTATCTTGCTGTTATTCAATTCTATAAAGAGCTAATCCGAATTCTTTTGGTCATTTTTACCCATTGCCATCAATTTATGTATTAAATATTCGAAGGTAATATCATATTATCCGATAATTATGCAGCCAATATATAAAGTTTTTTTTTCGTGGAAAATAAATTTTATGACGAAATGACGGCATAACATGGATCATTCATATAATTTTCAGCCTGAAAAAATGTTATCTCTATGAATATAGTTAATTTTGTTCACGGATATCAGGAGCAGGCAATCTGCGAAGTGGGCATTATAAGTCATTACATTCCTGAATTATTTTAAAACGGGTCAGAATGAGTTTTGTACATCCTTTATTACTTTGGGGTTTGATGGCGGTCTCTATCCCGGTGATCATTCACCTGTTCAATTTTCGGAGATTTCGGAAGATCTACTTCACCAATGTTAATTTCATCCGGGACCTGAAACAGCAAACTCAAAAACAATCCCGTTTAAGGCACCTCCTGGTTCTCTTGCTCAGGATGCTTGCCATCGCCTGCCTGGTAATCGCCTTTGCTCAACCTTATATAAAGAAAAAGGAAAGTCCGGTTATCCAGGAATCAGCTAATGCCGTGAGTATTTATATCGATAACTCCTTTAGTATGGAGGCTGAAGGGACCGGTGGAAGCCTTCTGGACCTGGCAAAATCCAGGGCAAAGGAAATTTCATCTGCTTACCGCTCTTCCGATCTGTTTCAACTTCTTACAAACGATTTTTCAGGTATTCAGCAGCGCATGGTCAGTCAGGATGAATTCAGGGATATGGTCGATCAGGTAAATGTTTCCCCTACGGTCAGAAAAACTTCTGAAGTTATCGATCGACAGTATGATCTTCTGAACGGACAATCGGCCAAGGGGAAAGTGAATTATCTGATCTCCGATTTTCAAAGAAGCAGCACCGACTTTTCCGGAATAAAACCTGATACGCTGGTATCAACTGTTTTGCTGCCTTTACAGGCTGTTCAGCGCGATAATCTCTATATCGACTCTTGCTGGTTCGTATCCCCTGTGCACCAACTCAATCAGAGCGTAAGGCTGGAAGTCAGGATCAGGAATGATTCAGGCAAGGATTTTGAAAAAATCCCGGTTAAGCTGACTGTAGATGAAAAGCAAAAAGCCCTGGCAAGTTTTGATGTGAAAGCCGGCTCCTATACCGATGTGGAACTGCCTTTCACAAATTATGAACCCGGCATACACTACAGTGTGCTTGAAATTACCGATTATCCGGTCACTTTTGATGATAAATTCTACATGGTTTTCGATGTGGCAAAAAAAATCCCTGTGATGGTCATCAACGGGGCTGATGAAAATCCTTACCTGAATTCACTTTTCGGAAAGGATTCAGCGTTCAGTTATACAAATGTTTCGGTAAAGAATATAGATTATAACAGCCTGCAGGAACAAGAACTTATATTTTTATCAGCTTTGCAATCCATATCTTCCGGCCTGGCAAAAGAATTGTCGGATTTTGTCCGGAACGGGGGGAACCTGTTCATCATACCTCCTGCTCTTATGAATTTGGAGAATTATGATGAATTTCTCAAATCTATCGGATCTGAGCATTATACTCAGTTAGTGAATGCAAATACGAGGGTATCGGACCTTGACCTGCAAAATCCGGTTTTCAATGAGGTTTTTGAAAATGATCAGAGGGTAAAATCAGGCTCTGCCTCTTCTATGGATCTTCCTTCGGTATTTTCCTATTATGATATCAGTCGTTCCTCGGCCAGTGGCCAGATTGTCCTGATGAAGATGATGAACGGGGCCAGTTTCCTGACTGTTCAACCCGAAGAAAGCGGGAATGTATATCTCCTGGCAGTACCTCTTGATGAAAAATTCAGTAATTTTCCCCGGCATGCGATTTTTGTTCCGACGCTTTACCGCATCGCCTTGCTCAGCGCCTCCACTTCGCCTTTATATTATACAATTGGAAAGGACCAGGCCCTTGAATTGAAAAATCCCCACATGTCTACTGACGATGTTTTCAGGATATCGGGACTTGATGATAAATTTGAATTTATCCCTGAACAAAGGAATCTGGACCAAAGGGTGGATCTCTTTGTTCACGGGCAGATCAAAACTGCCGGACTTTATAGGTTGACCAGCAGTTCCAAGACCATCAAAGGTTTAGCTTACAACTATGACCGCTCGGAATCAGTCATGGAGACCTATAATTTTAGCCAGTTGAAAGATCTGCTCAAAAAAAATAATCTGAGCCATTTCGACTTGCTGAAAGACAGCAATATACCCCTTACTGAAACTATCCGCGAACTGAACCAGGGTATCCGACTTTGGAAGTTATTTATTATTTTAGCCCTGGTTTTCCTGGGACTTGAAATACTGTTTTTAAGGATTTGGTCCTGAAAGTTTAAAATTAAATTTTGGTAGTAATATGAGAATATATAAGGATGATGTTACAGCTTTGATCATTGATATTCAGGAGAGGTTATTTCCTTTCATCCATGAACATGATGAATTGACAAAAAATACCGGGATCCTGATTAAAGGTATGCAGGCACTGGGTGTGCCTATATTGCTTACTCAGCAGTATACCAAGGGGCTGGGCCCAACTATACAGCCTCTGGCATCCCTGATGCCGGAAGTGGAAGTCATCGAAAAAACAGCTTTCAGTTGCTGCGATGAACCGAAATTCGATATAGAACTGGAAACACTGACCAATAAGTATATAGTGATAGCGGGAATAGAAACTCACGTATGCGTACTTCAGACTGCGATAGATTTGCTTGAAAGAGGATATATCCCGGTGATCATTGAAGATTGCGTCTCTTCGCGGCGGCTTAGCGACAAGCAGGCGGCCATCAGGAGAATGCGCAGTGAAGGAGCTATAATAAGCACTTATGAGTCTATCCTTTTCGAATTGCTTCAATTTTCAGGAACGGAGGAATTCAGGGAAATTTCAAAACTTGTAAAATAATAAAACCAATACCGACAGGGAGGAATTGATGACAGAGGAAAATCTTTCCGGACAAGAAGAACAGCCCGAAGAAAATTTGCAATCACAGGAAGAATCATACCATACTATCCGGATTTCGGGCATGTATGAGAACTGGTTCCTGGATTACGCATCCTATGTAATCCTGGAGCGGGCAGTACCGGATATAGCTGACGGCCTGAAACCGGTGCAAAGGCGGATTCTCCATTCCATGAAGGATCTGGATGACGGAAGATACAATAAAGTAGCCAATATTATCGGGCATACTATGCAATACCATCCCCATGGGGATGCTTCCATTGGGGATGCCCTCATACAGTTGGGGCAAAAAGAACTGCTTATTGATGCCCAGGGAAACTGGGGAAATGTGCTTACCGGCGACAGTGCGGCCGCGGCAAGGTATATCGAAGCCCGGCTTTCGAAGTTTGCCCTGGAAGTCATGTTTAATGCCAAAACAACCACCTGGAAGCTCTCCTATGACGGGAGAAACCGCGAACCCATTGCATTGCCGGTCAAATTCCCGCTTTTACTTGCACAAGGGGTGGAAGGTATTGCTGTCGGACTTGCTTCCAAAATCCTGCCGCATAACTTTAATGAACTGATAGATGCATCAATTGCCATCCTTGAAAACCGTGAATTTGAATTGTATCCTGATTTTCTTACCGGAGGGCAAATTGATGTATCTAAGTATAATGACGGACACAGGGGAGGGAAAGTCCGCGTAAGGGCAAGGATAAAAAAGCTGGATAATAAGACCCTGGTAGTGACGGAAATCCCATTTGGGGTGACGACTTCCAACCTTATTGATTCTGTACTTTCAGCGAATGATAAACGAAAGATCCGCATCCGGAAGATTGACGACAATACGGCTGCCGAAGCTGAGATTTTGATCCACCTGATGCCCGGCGTATCTCCCGACCAGACCATGGATGCCCTCTTTGCATTTACCAATTGTGAGGTGCCTATCTCCCCGAATGCCTGCGTGATCCACGATGGACGTCCTGATTTTACCAATGTCAGGGACATGCTCCGGACTTCAACCCATCATACAGTTGATCTCTTAAAACTGGAACTGGAAATCCGCCGGGAAGAATTGCTTGATCAGTTGCACCATGCCAGTCTGGAAAAGATTTTTATTGAACACCGGATCTACCGTAAAATTGAAACCTGCGAGACCTGGGAATCGGTTATAGAAACCATACACAAGGGACTGGATCCCTTTAAAAAGCAATTTGTCAGGGAAGTTACGGATGATGATGTAGTCAGGCTGACCGAAATAAAGATCAAGCGAATTTCCAGGTTTGATGCGAATAAGGCAGATGATCATATTGCATCCCTTAATTCCGAGATGGAGGAGGTTGAGAACCACCTGGCTCACCTGGTGGATTATGCCATCAACTATTTTACACAGATTAAAAAGAAATATGGAAAGGGGAGGGAAAGAAAAACTGAAATCCGGAATTTTGATACGATTGAAGCAGCCATGGTGGCTGCGGCCAGTCAGAAGCTTTATTTCAACCGTGAAGAAGGCTTCGCCGGCACTTCCCTGAAAAAAGATGAATATATCTCTGATTGTTCCGATATTGACGACATTATCGTTTTCAGGAGCGACGGGACTTTCGTGGTTAAGAAAGTAGAAGGTAAACTCTTTGTCGGAAAAGATGTGATTCATATTGCCGTTTTTAAGAAAAATGATGAGCGCACCATCTACAATTTGATATATCGTGACGGGAAAAAAGGGATCTGCTATGTGAAACGCTTTGCCGTCCTCGGAATCACCCGGGATAAAGAATATGACCTGACTAAGGGCAACAGTGGCTCAAGGATACTTTATTTTACCGCGAACCCTAACGGGGAAGCCGAAATGCTGAAAGTATTCTTCCGTCCCAAGCCAAAGATGAAAAAGACTTCCATAGAATTCGATTTTTCTTCAGTGGCTATCAAGAGCAGGAATGCACAGGGCAATATACTGACCAAGAACCCGGTCCGTCTGATCGTGAAAAAGGAAGAAGGTGTATCTACCCTTGGCGCACGAAGTATCTGGTACGATGAATCGGTCAAGAGGCTCAATGTTGATGACAGGGGCACTTATCTTGGCGATTTTGAAGGTGAAGATAAGATACTCACGGTATTTTCTTCAGGTCATTACAGATTATATAATTATGACCTCTCTACCCATTTTGATGACGATATGATCCTGATCCGGAAATATGACCCGGACCTCATAGTATCAGTTGTTTATTTTGATGGAAATTCAGCCAGCTATTACCTTGAGCGTTTTCAATTTGAACTTAGCGACAAAAAAGTGAATTTCCTGAATGATCATCCTGAAACACGCCTGGTGCATATAAGTTATGATCATTTACCCCGGCTTGAAATTGTTTTTCAGGAAGTTAAAGGCAGGAAAAGAGAAAATGAAGAGATTAATGTGGCAGAGTTTATCGCTGTCAAAGGTGTCTCTGCCAAGGGGAAAAGGCTCTCTGCCTATCCTGTTGAGGAGGTCCGTATGCTGGAACCTTTCCCTTACGAGGAACCTGTAACAGAGGAAGAAGACCAGAGTGATGAAAATGGGCCGGAAGAGGAATTGCCTTCTGAACCTGGCAGTCAATCAGAGGAAACTGCTGATGAACAGGATGACGAAAATATTGAAAGCCCGCCGTTTGAAGTGGAATTGCCGGATATTGTAACTGATGATCAGGAAACTTCTTCCTTAAATAAAATAAATACAGAAGAAGACAAGAAGGCTAAAACCCGGAAAAACAAGCCGGATGAAGGGAATAAACCCAGGCAAAGCGAGGATGATAAGCAGATTAGTTTGTTTTGATAAATGATAGATTATTTTGATTAAACCAATTAAGCAGAAGTAAAGAGTATGAAGAAAGATGACAGGATACTGGAACTCAGCAAGGATGTTAAGTGGATAGGGGTTTTAGATTATGATATTGTCACCTTTGATGTGGTGATGGAGACAAAATTCGGAACGACTTACAATTCTTATTTTATTAATGCAGAAAAGAAAACTATTGTGGAAACGGCCAAGGAAAAATTCTGGCCGGTCTATGAAGCTAAAATTCGTAAAGTCGTAAACCCGGAAGAAATAGAATATATTATCCTGGATCATACTGAACCCGACCATTCGGGATGCCTCTCCAACCTCTTGAATATTGCACCAAATGCGACAGTTGTTGGTACAGGAAATGCCATCCGTTATCTGAAAGATCTGATGAGCAAGGACTTTGAGCATATGGTGGTGAAAGATGGTTTCAGCCTGGATCTGGGCAATAAGACCCTGAAATTTATAGGCGCCCCTAACCTACACTGGCCGGATACCATGTACACTTACCTGGAGGAGGATAAGATCCTTTTTAGTTGCGACTCATTCGGCGCCCATTTTTGTCATGAGGATATCTTCGACGACCTGGTAGGTAATTACGATGATGCTTTTACATATTACTTCGATGTGATCCTGAGGCCTTTCAGTAAATTTATGCTGAAGGCCATTGGGAAGATACGGGATCTGGATATCCGGATAATTGCGCCCGGACATGGGCCTGTTTTACGCACAGACTGGAAGAAATATGTCGATCTCTCTGAGAAATATTCGGAAGATGAGCTTAAACGCCCCTATAAACACCGTGTTTTTATTCCTTTTGTATCGGCCTATCATAAAACAGGCGACCTGGCGGATAAGATAGCTGAAGGGGTGAAGCTGGCAGGAGATATCCAGGTTGACGTCTGTGATATTGAAAAGTTTTCTATAGGTGAGATGGAACAGAAAATGGCGACTTGCGCGGGGGTCATTATTGGCAGTACTACCATTAATCAGAATATATTACTGCCGGTCTACAAGCTTTTCGCTGTAATCAACCCTTTGCGTGACAAAGGGAAACTTGCCGGTAGTTTTGGCTCATTTGGCTGGAGTGGTGAAAGCCGTGAGTTGATCCGGACCAATATTGAAAATCTGAAATTGAACTATTTTGGGGATGGGGTGTTTGTGAAATTTTCTCCTTCCGAAGAGGAACAAGAACAAGCTGTGGAATACGGGAAAACATTTGGTCTGGAATTATTAAAACAGGAAGCAAAAGAATAAATCAGGGTTTTATCCCCGATGAAGCTATACTTCAATCTATATTATTATGAAACGCCTGCTTTTATTCATATCTGCTCTGAGCTTAATACTGACTGTGATCAGTTGCAGTCCTGAACGTAAACTTGCTAAATCATTCGTGGAGCAAGACCATGATCTGAGTTTCCTGATCATGTCTCCTGAATATCTTTATAAAGTCAACCTGAAAAAATATGAACTGGATAGTACAGATACTACGCAGGAATCAGTGAAAGACAGCGTATTACTTGCCAAAAGCCTGTTTCTTAAATATATCAGTGATACAACATTTTTGAACCGTTATACCGGCAGTTTACAGAGTCAGCTTGAGAAATACGGCCTGAAAGTTTATCCGGAAGCGAGATTTGATTCTCTCTTACAGGCCCGTTCCAATGCATTCATTGTGAATATAGCCCAGTTTTCCATTGAGGAATATGTTCACCCTTATACCAGTGATCAGGTTATAGGGAATGAAGTAATGACCATTAAGGATATTGACCTGAATGCCCTGAATTTTAATACCTGGGTTGAACTTTCGAGGATGAATTCGGATACGGGCCGAGTGGTTCTATTTAGCAGTGATCAATTATTCGATGGGATAAATGGTTATTTCAAACAATATCTTTTTAATCCCGAGGTTAGCTTCGAATATTCAATAGATACGATCACCCTTGACCAGATTTATCAGAAAGCTGCTGCACTTGGGCGGAAAGATGGCGCATATTTATTCGATTATATGATGAATAAATATTTAAAATCTAATTTACCAGCAAATTATCCTTATGAACCGCTGTATTTTCACTATGATCCGGAAAGTCGCAGTCTCCGGCCGATTGATCCGGAAAATTCATTCATTCAAATGAAGGATAATAACTGAGAATTTTCATGAAATAAGTAGGAAAATATCATCTGCTTTTTTTATAAGTCTGAAGATTTTCAGATTCTTCAGGGCTTAAAAAGAATTTTTCCCTTTGACATATTCCGGATGTATTGCTCCACGGCTTCCTTCGCAGTTTCAAATGGAAAAATGCCCTGGATACGGGTTCGGAGTGTACCATCTAAAATAAGGTCCTGCAAGCTTCCTGAGATACTCTCAAAATGTTCCCTGCTGATCGACTGTTTCCAGTCATATAAATTAAATCCAAGGATATTTTTTCCATTAAAGATGATTCCAAGGGTATCAACCCCGCATATATTCTGACCGGAGAGTCCACCATAGACTATAATATCCGATTGATCGGGCATAGCATTAAGGATGAGGCCGGTGCTGTCCCCCGCCACCGCATCAAATGCCAAACCTGCTTCCAGTTCGGTGGCAAGTTGACTTAAATTATCACTAAAATCAAGGGAGCTGATATCCAGTACCCAATGTTCGCCTTCATCATGCAATTTTTCGATTTGTTCAGCTTTCCTTACAATATTGATAACGTTCATCCCGGACCTTTTTGCCAGCGCACGTATGAATATTCCAACCTGTCCTGAGGAACCATTCTGTATGATGCTACGGCATTTCCTTTCGCTTGCAAGGCTGATAAGAGCAAAGGCTGTAAATGGGTTAATGCAGAGACTTGCTGCCTGCTCAAAACTGACAGCATCTTTCAGGGCTACACAACTTCTCCAGTCGGTGGCTACGTATTCAGCCCAGGTACCGTCATTGCTGCCTTGAGCGAAACAACTGACTCTTTTTCCGAGAAAACTTTGAGCTTCTTTTGATTTACCGGCTTCGACCACTGTCCCGCTACATTCAAAGCCCATAACTGCCGGTGAGGGGCGATTAATATTATAAGAACCTCTCATGAACGCAATATCAGAGGGATTGCAGGGAGTTGCCGCCACTTTCAAAAGGACCTGTTCAGCTTCCGGAACCGGAATGCTGATTTCATTGACTTGTAAACTCCGCATCGCCCTGACGATGTTGTTGTTATATTCCGGTAAAACAATTGCTTTCATGTTAAGAAGATTTTTTATTATGATTATTATGATCTACCGGCACTCCTGGCATAAGGTGAAAGGTCCTGCCCGGCAAAATCCTTTTGAAGATATTTAAAATAGCCTGTTATGGCTACCATGGCAGCATTATCGGTACAATATTCAAATTTCGGGATAAAGACATTCCAGCCATATTCCTTTTCGGCATTTTTCAGGCTCTGTCTCAAATGTGAATTAGCTGAAACCCCTCCTGCGATTGCAATATCCCGGATATGGTATTCATCTGCAGCCATGACCAGCTTTTTCAAAAGTATTTTTACGATGGTCGACTGTATGGAAGCCGCCAGGTCAGCTTTATGCTTTTCGATATATTCCGGGTCTTTCCTGAGATTGTCCCTCAGGAAATAAAGAAATGAGGTCTTTAATCCGCTGAAACTGTAATCAAGGCCTGGCATGACAGGTTCCGGAAAACTAAAGGCGGAAGCATTTCCTGTGGCAGCCAGCTTATCAATCATTGGCCCACCCGGATAGGGCAGGCCCATGATCTTTGCGGCTTTGTCAAAAGCCTCCCCA
>CAWBCI010000075.1:0-55852 GCA_963787195.1 uncultured Bacteroidales bacterium | reverse complement strand
AGGTGTAGGGTCCTCCTTGACGAGCTTCTCGCTGACCACGATGGCGTCCTCGTAGTTGTACCCCCCCAGGACATGAACCCGACCAGCACGTTGTGGCCCAGCGCGAGCCCGCCTCGCTTGGTGTTGGCTCCGTCGGCCAGGACTTGCCCTTCTTGACCCACTGGCCCTCCGCCACCAGCGGCTTCTGGTTGAGGAGGTGTTCTGGTTGAGCGCCGGAACTTGGTGAGCTGGTAGATGTCGGCGCCGAACTCGCCCTCCCCCTCGCTCTCGCCCTCCGCCCGGACGATGATGCGCTGGCTTCCACCTTGTCCACGACGCCGCCGCGATGGCAGATCACCACCGCACCGGAGTCCTGGGCCACGACCGACTCCATGCCGGTGCCCACGATGGGCGCCTCGGGACGCACCAGCGGCACCGCCTGGCGCTGCATGTTCGAGCCCATCAGCGCGCGGTTCGCGTCGTCGTGCTCCAGAAACGGGATCAGCGAGGCAGCCACGGACACCACCTGTCGCGGCGACACGTCGATGAAGTCCACCTGGTCGCGGTCGATGACCAGGAACTCGCCGCCGGAGCGGGCGATCACCTTCTCATCCGACAGCTTGCCCTTGTCGTCCACCTGGGCGTTGGCCTGGGCGATGTTGAGGTTCTCCTCCTCCCAGGCGGGCAGGTAGAACGAGTGCGGCTCGCCCCAGGCCTCCTGTTTTCCGGCCTTGGCCAGGCGCCGGTTTTGCCTGCATACTACATAAATAAATCCCCGGGGCAGCTTTGGCGCCACTTTCAGTATTCCCATCCCAATTCAGGCTATAGTTACCAGCCTGCATTTTCTTGTCAGCCAGGACCCTGACCAACTTCCCATCAAGACTGTATATGTTGATCAATACCTTTTCTGTACTTCCCACTTTAAATTGTATAGTAGTTTGCGAGACAAAAGGATTTGGAAAACTCCCTTCCAGTCCGGAAACAGGGGCGGAGAGGGCCCCGTCAACATTCTCGGCGACTCCATCTGTCTGGTTATTGGCGGTGGAAAGTATGCTGCCCAGGTACCCGACGGTCCAGCCGTGGTCCATATCAGTGAAGAAAAGATCGTTCAGGCCTTCGGTATTATCGGGAAGGCTCTCATAGGTCCAGTTTTGTCCGCCATCGCTTGTCCGGTACATGATGCCGCTATTATCATTGCCCCAATCATCGCCGCAGGCCCAGCCGTTGTCGGCATCCAGGAACTGCACGCTGCTGATTACTTCCATTTCTCCCATAGCCTCTTCAGTCCAGGTCTGACCTGCATCAGTTGTCTTGTAAACGGCCCCATAATGTGGCAGTCCGAGCGATTCTCCGCTGACCCATCCGGTATCGGCATTCAGGAAATAGAGGTGATGGAACTGGAAAATGGGATTGATGGTGTCAAACTGCCAATCGGTTCCGCCATTGGAGGAATGCATGAAAAGTCCGTCGTCGCCGGTAACATAGATAGTGTTCTCATCAATGGCCTGTACACTTTTCAAAGGTTGTTCATAAGCGGCCCCATATTGGTACGTCCAGGTATTGCCCCCGTCGGCAGTATGGAACACTGTCCGCGTGTCGAACAAGGTGATGTAACTGTGATAATTCCCTCCAACGGCCCAGCCATTCATGCTGTCGAGGAAGAAGACAGAATACAGGTCATCATAGGAAGGGGTGTTTTGTATCGTCCAGCTCATTCCTCCGTTATTTGTGTGAACCATAAAGCCTCCATCACCGCAGGACCAACCATGCAAGGTGTCACTGAACCAGATATCGGAATAGGTATCGGAAGGGGGTGCGTCCTGCAGGGCCCAGTGCATGCCGCCATCGGTGGTATGCAGTATATTACCTGTCCAGCCGCAGATCCAGCCGGTCTGAGAGTCGGTGAAGCAAATCCCCGTCAGGGGATGGTTCAGCCCTGAAGTCTGGTCATACCAGGTATCCTGGGATTGAGCCCGGGCGAAGATTAATAATGTTAAAAGAAGTAGTGTAATTGTTTTCATCTTTAAAAGATCCTGTTATGTAAAATTTTGTTTAATTAATGTTGATATTCAAAATACTAAACTAATATACCGGGAAAAAGTTTGCATCACGAAAGTGTAACATTTTTGACTTGAAGCCTGAATCTATTGAAGAGAGAGGGACTGCGGGATTAATTTGATTATTCCGGAAGAATATTGATTGCGCAAAAGTTTTATTAAAATTGATTAAAGGGCTTATTTATAAATCACCTCACATTTATACTCTTTTTATTATAAGAATGATATACTTTCATCCTGACCTAAGTATGAAATTACAGGTTGAGGATGCAATAATAAAAAAGCATATTTCATTTCGAAATTTCCAAATAATTTAATAGATTTGAGCAGTTATATCTGAAAAATAATATGCATTCTCAAACCAAAATTTAACATTTACCAATCCTTAAAAAAATGAAAAGAATTACAATCATTTTCATTGGATTATTTATATCCGTCATCAGCATTGGACAAAATGCGCATATTGAAGGTGGAGTATCGTTCAGTAATTTAAAATGGGAAATACCATATGCAAGACAGCATGTACTTGATGAACAAATAGTTGGTTACTCTGTCTTTGTGGGCCTTGATTACCTGGATCGCAAATTTTTTAACCTTTCTTCTAATATAGGTATGGTAAGGAAAGGAGCGAAGTATATTGTTTTTATGGATGATGTTTATGGTCCGGTTAACGGTACTTATCTTTCAGTATACAATTTGGATTATATATCTCTTAATACTACTTTCGATTTGAAACTCCCTGTAGCCGGTATATTTTTCCCTTTTATCAGTGTTGGCCCACGTATTGACTATAAATATGATTTTGCTAAAGCACCAGTATTTATAGAGAATAAATACGATGTAAAAAAATTCTCTTATGGATTGTTAAGTGGTGCAGGATTTAAGTTTAGACTTAAGGATTTCATTTATGGGATTAGGGGGGATTATTATATGAATTTTTCCAAAATTGCTGATGATGAGCCCTCTGGAACTTTATGGGGAGGTACAATAAATGACCAAACTTTTACTTTGCAATTATTTATTGGTAAAAAACTGGAATGATAAAAAGTACTTTTCAGGTTTTTTACTCTTCACTTTATTTCCACCAGTTCCACTCCATGTACCGGAATAATAGCTTCAAAGCTACCCTCAAATTCCCCGAGGTCTTTCTGCTTCCATACATTCCGGATAAGATGAGTGCCGGACATACCAAGCGATTCCAATTGTAAGTTATAATGAAGAGGAAGCTCTCCCAGGTTAAAGATCCCGACAGCCTTGGAGCCATTATCCATCTCTTTGGCCCATACTTGTATATCCCCGGAGATGTTTATGAGCCGGGCTTGTTTTCCAAGTGGATCCTGGTCAATGGCAATGACTTCATCATTCGTGATCAGGTTCAATGTGAAAGGATCCAGTTGTTCCAGGTCGCAACCCAGCAATAGCGGGGCTGAAAGCAGGCACCACAGACTCATATGGGTATATTGCTCACTGGGAGTCAGGTCTGTCTGATGCTGGTACTGTCCCCAACCAATCCAGCCCAGGACGAGCATATCGGGGTTGTTCCAATGTCCGGGCCCCGCGAAGGGTGCATTGTCGACCTGCGAAAAACCTATGGAGCTCATACTGCTCCAGGAATCATCTATATTATTTGTGGTTCTCCAAAGATTTCCCCCCACTTCAGGGCCCCATTCCCATACTTTCCCCATACCATACTGGCAAATGCTGAATACTATATCCCGGTCGGACCCATTCAAAGCTTCATTCATTAAGAAGTAAGGTTTTTTTAATTCGGGCAGGCTCATATCTTTCGCGATCTGGCCGTATGAACACCAATCATATTTCAGGTAGTCAATTCCCCAGGAGGCATAGCTTGCTACATCCTGGTACTCATGCTGGTAAGAGCCCGTATAGCCCCCACAGGTATAAAACCCGGGGGAGGAATAGATTCCGAATTTGAGCCCCATGTCGTGGATTTTATCACCCAGACCTTTCATATCGGTGAATTTATCATTGCTTAATATATTGCCATGTTCATCCCTTTTAGGTGTGGGGTCATTGGCTTCAATTTCCCAACCGTCATCTATATTGATATAGCTCCAGCCATGATCGGCCAATCCGTACTTAATAAATGCACGGCCTGCATCCATGATTTTTTCCTGGTCGACGCTCAATCCCCAGCAATTCCAACTATTCCATCCCATAGGTGGAGTTAGGGCTATATCGTCTCCAACAATTATTTTGATTATACTGCTGTCAGATCCTGCTTCATTTTCGACTTTCACCCCAACATTATATAAACCCGGAGTATCTACCTTACCGCTGATAATTCCCTTTTCGGAATCAAATGTAAGTCCGGCGGGAAGGCCGCTAAGGGTATATTCAAGAGGTTTTTGTCCCGAGACAGGTAACCGGAACAGAAATGGTTTTGAAGGCCGCACACCGGTGATCTTCGGCTCATTAATGCTGGGAGCCGGAGATGGCTCTGGTGTGAGGATATAGGGGACTTCATCCTGGAAAACTACTTTGATGGATTTTTCCCCATGCAAATAAAAACATTCTACTATGGCAGGCTCCTGCATCAGAGGGAGGGAAAACTTATATACCATTTCTTCTTCAGGTCCCAGTTTTACTGTCCATTCCTTTACATAGATAATTTCACCGCTGAGTTGTTTACTCACCCGCACATCACAGCGGCCTTCCAGAGTTATTGAATTGCTGGTGTTCCGCAGGGTGAAAGGCTTGATGACTTTTTTGCTTTCAATCAGAAACTTCTCAGGTCCATATTCTCCCTGGATGTAATCTTCAATATCCAGCATTTTAATCTTCTGTCCACCGCCGTACATTCCCCCCGGACCGCCGATATCGTAAACCCTGATGGCAATAATATTTTTCTTTCCCCAAAGCAGACGGGGATCATTCGTGGCGATTTTGTAGATCCGGTCCTGATACCATAAACTGTTCTCTTTTATGAAATCATTGCCGGCTTTGGTTCCTGGTGGAACTACCCGGCCATTTTCTCCCATCAATTGGCCGTTCAGAAAAACCTGGTCATAATCATCTATTTTACCCAGATAAATCAGAAGGCTGTCCTTAAGAATGGAATTTTTCTTCAGATCCTTTGACAGGAAAAAATGAGAACGGTACCATCCGTAGCCATCCAGCTTATTAAAGCCCTGATCATCCCATACTTTGGTTACATCAATAGCATACCATATGCTGGAGTCAGCTTTCGGATCAGCTCTGCTGAGATCATCACCCGGTAAAAATTTCCATTCAGGGCCCGGGATGATTTCCCTGAAAGGCTCTGGCTGCTTACAGGCAGCTATCGATAGGAATATAAGTATGAACAATACATGGGATGATTTCATATTTCAAAGTAGTATTTTTACGAAAGCTATGAAATTTTTCTCATTTAACAATATCATTTCACATTTCTCAATAATGCGAAATAATTCGTGATTAGGTAACTAGGTGACTGGGTGACTGGGTGACTTCGTCTCACGATTCACGACTCACGACTCAGGTCTCACTTGTGTGGACACATTCAGATCCTTTCCCCCTCAAAAACCGGATCATCGCCTTCGGAGAGCGAGCTCAGCTTTACCTTAATGAATATGTTATGATCTTCAGGACTGGCCTTGAACTCCACCGGGACATATAGCTCCCCGTAGCCTTTCCCCTTCTTGGTGCGGGCATTTACTTTTTCGGCCAAAACTATCTGTTCCTTTCCCAGCAGGGACTTCCTGTACTTCAGTTTGTTTTCTTCGGAAATGTCGCGTATGATGCGGCTCCGGAAATTCTTGACTTTCTCGGGGACCTGCTCCGGCATGCGGGCCGCACGGGTGCCTTCCCTTACGGAATATTTGAATGTATGGATATGACTGAAACCTATCTCCTGGCTGGCTTTTACGCTCTGCATGAAATCCTCCTCGGTCTCGGAGGGGAATCCAACGATAATATCGGTCGTGAAATTGAAATCGGGGTAGCGTCCTTTAATCTTATCCACCATATGCCTGAAGGTGGTCACATTATACATTCGCCGCATCTGCAATAAGATACGGTCCGAGCCGCTTTGCAGACAAAGATGCATGTGCGGGGTGAGCTTGGGATGGCTGAAAAGGTCAAACAAGCGCTCCCCGAATCCTTCGGGCTCTATCGACGAGATCCTCACCCGGAATTCTTCCGGCATGTTCACGATTTTCTCCACGAGTCTCTCGAAATCAGTCCCATTGTCCTGGTATCTTCCGATATTCACCCCCGTCAGCACGATCTCCTTATAGCCCAGGTCCACTACCTGGCGGATATTCTCCAGGATATCATTCGCCGGCCGGCTGAGGGCCCGGCCCCTTACTTTGGGGACTATGCAATAAGTGCAGAAATTATCGCAGCCGTCCTGTATCTTGATAAAACTGCGGGTATGGAAAGTCTCCTCCCCGGGCTCAAAACCGAAGAGGTCGGAATTGAACTGCTCCGGACTAACGGTCTCTCCTTTAAGATGTGCGTCTACCAGCTGGTAAATGGAAGTCTTCTGCGCATTCTCCACGAAATAGCTGACCCCGTTAAGCTGCTGAAGCATCTGCTTCTGTCCGTTCACCATGCAGCCCGTGACAATTACCACCGGTTCATTTTCATGTCTTACTGCCTGGTGTATGGCCTTGCGCGATTTGGCATCGCCCTGGTTGGTTACGGTACAGGTGTTTACTATGTAGATATCGGCTTCGTCATTAAAGTCGACAAGCTGGTAATCGTTCCTTTGAAACTGCGCCGCCAGGGAGTCGGTCTCAAACTGGTTAAGCCTGCAGCCCAGGGTCTTGAATGCTATTTTTGGGATTGTGTTCATATTATGCAAGGCTTATAACCCTTGCAAGGGTGCCTTCGAGGGAAAAAGGAGTGGCAGATTTAATATTTACATCGACGAAATTTCCTATCAGGCTTTCATCATCAGAGGCGAAGCGCAAAACGACCTTGCCTTCGGTCAAACCCGACAGGTAACCTTCCTTGCGGTCTTTGTGGGTAACCAAAACCCGGAAGCTCCTTCCAACCATCTCCTTGTTCCGTTCCAGGGAATATTTCTGCAGGGTTTTTGTGAGCCTGTGGAAGCGGTCTTTCTTCACTTCATGGTCCACATCGTCGGTCCAGCGCGAGCTGGCCGCCCCGGGACGGGGCGAATATTGCGCGATATAAGCCATGTTGAAGCGGAATTCCTCCAGGGCCCTCACGGTATTCTGGAACTGCTCTTCAGTTTCTCCTGTGAAGCCTACGATGATATCGGTGAAAGATGCATGCTTCCGGCAGTGTTTCCCTGATTTTGTGGATGATATGCCGGTATTTATCTAAATGAATGTTTGCGGTTCATGCGGATCAGCACCTTATCGTCGCCCGATTGCAAGGGCAGATGGATCTGCTTACCGAGATTAGGATAAGCTGCGATCACATCTATCACTTCGTCCGACATATCCCTTGGATGGGGCGAGGTAAAGTAAACCCAGAATTCTTTCCCGGATTTCAGTCCCATTTCGCCGATTTCTTTCAATAATCCGGCAAAACTCAGTTCGGTGCCTTTTTTATCGAGGCCGTAAGAATTCACATTTTGTCCGAGGAGGGTAATACTCTTATAATCCTGCTTTACCAGTTCTTCGACCTCCTGCAGTATCTCTGCTGAGGGCCGGGAAACTTCCCGGCCACGGGTATAAGGCACGGCGCAAAAAGTGCAGAACTTATCGCAGCCGTTTTGTATGGGAACAAATGCTTCAAAGTCAGAATTGTAATGCGGACTGATATGCCAGAACTCGCCTATGCTTTTATTCATCTCCATGCCGGTTCCCATGGCATGCAGGGAGGATGGCGTCACCATCCCATATTGCCGGAACATGTCCGGCAATTCATTCAACTCGCTCATGGGGAACACGATGTCGAAGAGTTTCAGGAAGCGCTCCCGGTCGGCCGGGAGTATGCAGCCCGAGATGAAAGTGATCAGGCTCTTTTTGTTCTTCTTCTTGTTCCAGCGGCTTATCCTGGAATATACTTTATCGATGGATTTCTGGCGAACTGAACAGGCGATGATGCCGAGTATCCCGGCCTCATCTTCATTATCGGTCCAAACATAACCCGTCTGGTCAATGACCGTGCGTACACGCTCGCTGTCCGACATATTCATCTGGCATCCCAGGGTTATGATGTGGTATTTCATCTTAGTTTAATTTCAGCCTGCGAAATTAATAATAAACTTCGGCATTCAGGTTTTCCGAGGGAATGCCCTGTTCCAGAAGGATATCATAAGCTTCATGTATCATTTCGCAATTTCCGCAGAGGTAACAAATAGTATTTTTATCCTGTACCGGGTTTTTCCTAAGATAATCAGTCACCCTGCCCTGGAAATCCCCCCGGCGGTCCTTGGGGGTGCATAAAATATGGCGTTCCCGGTCAAAGTCCCTGCGGTCATAAGCCTCTTCCAATGACCTTACACCATGCAGAACTTTATAATCCATACCCGGATAGGTCCTTACGAAACTATGGAAAGGGGCTATGCCGGTACCACTGGCAATAAAGAGTAATTTCCGGCTATGTATGTGTTCATCTTTAATTATGAAATAACCTACGGGATTTTCAAAATTAACAGCATCGCCGGGCTTCAGCCTGCGGAGCTGTTTGGAAACGATCCCATCGTTCACCTCTTTGATGAGGACCTCGAAATGATCGTCCTGTTCGGCGCTGTAAAGTGAATATTCACGGGCTTGTATATCGTCTTTCACACCCAGCAGAATATGCTGGCCTGATCTGAAAGCTATTCCATTGCGGTCGAAACGCAAAACATAGGTCGAAGGAGTCAGGTTCCTGATCCCGATAACCTTCAGTGTATCAACGGATGTTTTGGTGTCCATTTATTATTGTTTGATTTTTACAGAATGAATATTGTTAGCATAATTTTCCGGCCTCAAAAATTCAGGTCAAATATCTTATCCTAATCCTGAATAAATATTACAGGCCACATTTTCATTATTTTATCTTCTTATCAAGAATAGATTTAAATAGTGTGCAAAGTAAATCAATTTTTCTTTAGGAGCTTATATCCTGCATGATTTTAAGAAGTTCATTCACCGATCTCCAGTTGCGGGTCGTTGCCTTGACTTTCAGCTTATTCTCAAAAAAATTATTGTTCAGCTTCGTCCTGCCATAACCTCCCGGGCAATAAACATAAACTTCTTTTCCTGAAACATAAAACCTGTCCGGCTCATAATGATAACTTTCCGTCTTTTCTATATTATCTTTTGAAGGAATATTTTCCAGGAAGGTCACGTATAATTTCGTTTCATCAATTTCTTTTTCTTTCATGAAAGGATTACTATTTATTATCGACTTCATCTCTTCCTCATTTCTGATCAGGACCGGCACCTGGAATCCAAACCTCCCTACGATAGCTTTTTCTATATTTTCTGCAATATCATCTTCATTATCATTATTAATATTAAAGATAACATTCCCGCTTTGTATGTAAGTGAGCACAGCTTTAAAGCCCAACTCTTCATAGAGGCTCTTTAATTCATTCATGGGGACTTTTTTTTGTCCGCTCACATTTATGCCTCTCAGGAGGGAAAGCTTTGTTTTCAAATTTTTTATTTTTTAATGAAGATGGACGAGGAGTAGGTTGACTTTCCTTGTATAGAACATACAAATTGCTTAAAAGTTCAGCAGACAAGCTTCAGAAATAAAGTTAAAATTAACTGGAAATATCAGCTTGTTGATTCGCAACAGAATTTGTAGTATTTTTATTTATTCTAAATTAGTAAGTTTATCTGCAGTTTCACTAATTAAATATTTAAAGAATTAAGCATGAATCCCCTGCAATTTGAAAATCAATACCATTCAATCGGAGTTTCCCATTCCGGTAATGGTGGTTTAATATATAACCATACTGTTGATGTGCACATTTATTTACAAACAAGCAGTAATGCTGTGTTGCACGAAAAGGATGCCATTGTGAGTGCCCTTAGCTGGAGGCTCCGCCAGGCCAGAGGACTTCGTATGATAGATATATCTCCGGAGCACCGCATGATGGTTGCCAGGGCATTTTACGGGAAAGGGTCTCCGGAAGACTGCAAAATAGCATTGGAACATGCTATCCGTTTCAATAGAGTGAGGCCTGAAAGAATCCAGGAATATTGTGACCGGATTGGCAGGATAGGAATTGATTGCAGTGGTTTTGTGAACAATTATTTCCTGGCCAAAGGGATCATAAGCCAGGCAAAGAATATTTCTCACTATACATCCGGGAAGGACAGGAAAAGTCTTCTGGACATTCAACCTGATGATGTGATCATATGGACCAACCGCCATGGACACGTGAAAACCCACCCTGAGGCCCATATCGCTCTGGTCCACTCACCACCCGACCTGCAGGGCCATGCAACGATCGTTGAATCGGCTCACAGTCTGCACGGCCTTACACATTCAAGCTATATTTTCAGCATGACCAGCCCGGGGGTTTTCCGGGTGCAAAGACCCAGCGGTCATGGATTTGTGAAAGTCTATTCGGTTCGCTGAGGTTTACGAAAAATCATTCCTTCCATACACCGAATTTTCCATTCCTGTAATCGGCATAAGCTTCCGCAATCTCCTTCTCCGTATTCATAACAAAGGGTCCCCGGGCTACAACCGGTTCTCCGAATGGTTTCGCGTGGCCAAAAAGTAAAATGCTCTCCTTATCCGATGAAATACTGATTGGGCCATCATTCTTTTCGAATTCTGCCAGATGCATTGCCGGGACTATTGTTTCACCGGCCTTTAATTCACCCCTTATCACATAGAAGAAAATATTATGATCTTCCGGAACTTTGATTTCCAGCTTGCCTCCGGGTTTGAAGTAGATAGTATTGAGATGGACATCCGTTATTGAAGTGAAGGCAGCTTTATGGCCTTCCCAATCTCCTGAGATCAGGTTTACATTTACCCTGCCTTCATCCAGTTCAAGATTTGGGATAGCATCCTTTTGCCTGCCTTCATAATGTGGTTTTGTCATTTTCAGGCGTGCCGGAAGGTTCAGCCAGAGCTGCAGGATTTCGAGCCTGCCACCCTTCTTCATAAATTCAGCCGAAGAAATTTCAGAATGCAGTAAGCCGCCCCCGGCAGTCATCCACTGCACTCCCCCCGCATTGATGGTGCTCTCAAATCCTCCATTGTCCTTGTGTTTTATATCCCCATCGAGGATGAAGGTGACAGTTTCAATTCCGCGGTGCGGATGCGGGCCAAAAGGAAGTCCGTCGTTTCCGGGTGGATATATTTGAGGCCCGTGATGATTCAAAAAAAGAAAGGGATCTATATAATCGATGGATCGCGTTGGCAAGGCCCTGAAGGTAATCAGGTTGTCAATCGGGTCTGATTCTGCTTTATGTATTTTCTTTATAGTTCTCATTATTTTAAAATCATTTCACTATGAGTTTGTAAGAGATAAACAAACTCCCGGGAGAAGGGTTCAAGGAAAATTAATCAGTGGGGGGAAGGCTAAGAATTAATAGAGGGGAAAGAGAATCTATTCTAAAAGAGTCACACCGCCTTTCAAAGTTCCATCCTTGGCCAGTCCTGAATTGCATAATGTTGTATACCGGATGAGGTAAAAATATGTCGAAACAGCGCATGGCCGTCCATTTGCTTTTCCATCCCAACCAGCTTCCGGGTCCTGGGTCTCAAAAAGTAATTGTCCCCAACGATTGAAAATCAACATCTCAAAGCTTGATAGATTTTGACTCACGGGTTTAAAAGTTTCATTAAATCCGTCCCCGTTTGGTGTAAATACATTGGGGACAAAGAGAGTGGCCTCACAATCATCATAAATAACCTGAATAGTGTCAATCGATGTGCATTGGTCCTTGGTTACAATAACCCAGTAAGTTCCTGTTTCGGTAACTTCATAATTTTGCTGGGTACTTCCGTCCTGCCAGTAATAAGAGTCCATTCCACTGCCTGCGTCAAGCTGAAGGGTTTCTCCGGGCTTAAGCGAGGTGTCATTTCCGAGGTTTACATCTGGGTTAGGTCTGATTGAAACATAAATACTGTCTCTTGCAGTACAAGAATTAAAGGAGGAAACTTCTACCCAATACTCTCCTGTATTATTAATTTGCATTACCTGATTTGTTGAGCCATCCTGCCACAGATAAGACTGGTATCCGCTTCCCGGATCAAGGGTCAAGACTTCACCCTGGCAGAAAGAGGTGTCATTCCCAAGATGCACTCCAACTCCAATAAGGTTAATATTTATGGTATCCCTTGAATAACAACCATTCTGATCCATAGCCTCTACCCAATAATCACCCGGCTGGCTAACTGTGATGGAAGGGCCTGTGGATCCGTCCTGCCAGTAATAAGTCACATAGTCATAGCTTGTGCCGAGGTCAAAACTGCTGTTAATGCACAAAGTTGTGTCATTGCCCAGCCAAATGTTTTCCGGATCGAATTTATCGTAATTATAATCATCAGCCTTATCGGGCACAAGGTTAAAATCTCCTCCGACTTCAATATTGGGGTTTTGAGCATCTGATAAATCAATTTCACCCGGGGTCAGCATTTGAGGCATAGGATCATTAGGATGTGGAATGACCCATAATTTGGTCCCTCCATTTAATTTTGTGAGATAAATCTTTCCATTATAAGCATATTCAGAATGATAGATATGCTTAATGTGCCCGTTATTAGCAGATATAGAGCCCCCTAAACCTGTATACCAGTCAAAAGTTCCAGGGGGTTTTTGAATCTGTAACCTGACATTATATGGATAACTATTCGGGTTACTGTATTCTCCCAGATCTATTTGGCCAAGATATGTTGCATTTGTATAAGATGCCATATAATAACCTCCTCCCAAAAAGTACAGGTACCTTCCATTCGGACTGAATTCTATTCCATTTACCTTCCTGTCAAGATTATAAAGGAACTGGAGGTTTGGGTTGGAATTAGCTACCTGGCTTATGGTTTGCGGGGTCAGTTGAATAATACCGTCCGGTTCAAGAATGAGTTCCGGCAGATAAATTTTCTGGATATGACCAGGCTGGTTATCAAATGCTGTGGCATCAAAGATGATCAGGTTGGTAAAGCCATGGTCCTCGACCCTGTTGTCCACCGCAATTCGTTTGCCATCAATACTGACATCAACTTCAGAATCGGCGATAGTCAGAATAAACCATTCGGCATCCACATCCCCGGTATTTTTATCGAAACTTATCCCCTGCTGGCTCACAATAAATCGATCCAGAGAAAATGAATTCTGATACATGGAACGGCGGCAAAGGATCAGGTATAAATCAGGACTTAAACTTGCAGGAGCAGTTAAAGCTTTCCCGTGAGTATAAGTATAAGTTTGTCCATTCACCTTAATGGGTACATCCCTTTCCAAAATTTCAAGTTGCCTTAGTTCATATTTCACTCTTGAATAGCAAATTACTGCCGGCCAGTATGATTCATCACCTGCAGGGGCACCTGAAGGGTCCTTATATCGACTATAAATGATGTACCATTCATCAATAGTTTCCGGAACTTTGATCACTTGTATTTCCGGGCTTGCATATATCCCATTGAGCCCTGGGCCGTTTGGGGTAGAGTTTGACAGGAGTACGGTACCGTCAGGGGCATAGATAAAAAGGTTATTCTGAACTCCTTGTGTTCCGGTGTGTCTCACAATGAAGATTAATTCGCCACAATCGTTAAATGCTCCAATGGCAGTAGTCCTTTTGCATGGAGAAGTATTGGGGACTTCTGTAAGGCTGACTGGATTATCTTCCCAGTTTACATTAAGGATATTTTCATTTAGCAGGAGTCAAAGGCCAAACAGGTGCACTTGTCTGAGCAACCACCCCATGTTTTAATATCAGAGCAAATATTAAACCGATGAATATCTTATTTAAATACATTGTATTTCATAATAAGAAACGACAAAAAGCTAAATTATTTATTTTTTTAATATTTAAAATTCCAATTTGTTTTTTTTAATAAATGTTTTTGCACTATAATAAGTTATAGTATTGATGTATAACTTTTTGTGCTATTTAACTACCTCGTAATTTATACTTATTACATATAGCTCCTTGTCATACAGATAGTATAGGCCGCAGCAAGACCGGGTAAAAAGTACAGGAATTATTGAAATGAAATATAAGAAGCTTCATGAGTTGACTTCCCTTTCATCTCGATTTTTATAAATTAATTCGATAATTTTACCGCCGAATTGAACCGAAAACAATGTATGAATTTATTGATGATCAGCCTGACTTATGAAAAAGCTGAATTCCGTATTTATTTAAAAATTTTGTTTTTCTTCTGATAAAATTATTGAATCTGATTCCTTAGTATTTTTAATTCATGCATGCTTGCTTTTTTAACTGAAAACAAATCCTGAGAACAGGCCCCTTTCCCTTGATTATGTTTTTGTTTCAGGAGAATTTCATTACCAGACCGGTACAAGTAACCTGAAAGTTATCAAGGATATAGCTGAAAATTATAGTTTGATATACGAAATTGAAAATTGCAAATCATATCAAATAAAAAAAACCTGGAAACTGAATAATATTCATTTACTTATGTTTCTTTTGCTTAAATTCGGTTGAATATTTTCTTGATAGAGTATGAAAACTAAAAATGCAGTCATTATTATATCCCTGTTGTCCATTATTTTGCTGATAGCTTTGCTGGTTTTAAGGCCATTTTCCACTAACAAAGCATTTATGCCGGATCCGGGAATTGATAAATATATTAGGATTGAAAGACCTGGTGAGCGGATAATAATCGTGAACTTGGGTTATGATGCTATAACTGCAATAAATTCAGAGCAGGGCATAGTGGTATTTGATGCAGGTATTTCGACGGCTCTATCTATAAAATACAGGAAAATCATAGAAAAGGAATTTGGAAGAAAGGATTTCGCCTATTTGATCAATACGCATTCCCATGCGGACCATGTTGGTGGAAACCGGGTTTTTTCCGATGCAAGGATCATCGGGCAGGAGAATTGCCCGGAGGAATTTGCCAGGAGTTCCAATGACCCTGAAAGAATCGAATTCAATTTGCTTAAAATCGCGGAGGATTATGATAAAGAATTGCAATTGCTGGACAGCGGAAGCGATGACTGGATTGATGTATACTGCCAGAAAGCACGCTATCAGTGTGCATATAATGATCTCAGAGAGGGAATAAGTATTCCCGATTGGGATAAAACATTCAGCGATAGTATGAATGTTAGTTTAGGGGATATTTCTTTGAAGATGATCTACGTGGGTTATGCACATTCAGAGAGTGATATTATTATCTTAGTTCCGGAACTGAAGCTATTGATGGTTGGTGATTTGTTTTTTCCGGGGGGCAGGCCATCAGTCGGAACCCTGGGAAAGCCGGATTATGAAAAACTGGGAAAAACAATTTCCTGGATAAAATTGCATTGGAATGATTTCGAACTTGTGATCGGCGGACATGGACAGATCATGTCGAAGGATGACTTGTCGGCTTTCATCAGGAAATGTGGTCTGAGATGATTTAAAAGATACTACTGAGTTGGGAATTTGAGATATTTATGGACCACTGATATTTTATACGAAGATCCTTCCTGAATAATTTTTACTAATTATAAATTACTATCATAATCTTTTGAAGAATAATTCGTTAATCTCATGTGTCCGGTGACAGAACTATTTAATTTATAAAGTGTTTAATATATATTTATTTTTGGCCTGTGATTTAGGATAAAGACGGAATGAAAAAAATAAAGATAGATAAACAGAAACTGATGGTCCTGCTGGTAGCATTTGCTTTCAGCTGGCTCTTCATTGGCTCGCTTATCATCTTTCACCAGGAACATATTTACAAAAAAATTGTTCCGGCTCACGCTATCCTTTTTATCCATCCCAAGACTAAAGAAAATGCCAGGGCTGATATACACAAGACCGGCAACTTCAAACTCTCATTTAAAGCTTATGACCTGAGTGGTGTCGACCATCATTCATTTAGTTTCTTTGCTAATATCTGTCAGCGGGTAATCAAACAAACCGAAGACGGTCCCGCAAATTATTTACTTTTCCTGGAACGACTGCGTCCTCTGCGCTCTCCACCGCAGGCTTAAACCTGCCTTTTCAATTTTTTCCGGCTATTTATCAAACAGCTTTCTGGCTGTCTGCAATTTCTGAAACTGCGTATTTTCCGGATACTTTCAATATAAAATCATAATTAATTCAAAAAAAATTCACACCATGAAAAAGTTATTTACCCTCAGCCTGGTAATGCTGGCATTTGCGATCAGCACACCTTCCGCAAAGAGTAGTCCCTTCACTTTTGAAGGTACGAACCTGGAAACCGATTCAGTTGTTATGGGCGCCGGTTATGCTAATGATGTTTTTTACAGTCTTAAAAATGGAATCGTTGCAACTGTCCCGCGAACTGATTGGGACATTGCCTTCCATACCAGTGTGTTTTCCGCCGCCATCCTGACCAACGGAGCGATCGGCATAGACCTGTATTGCTACCCGAAAGCGGATACCAGCGGATGGAATAATATAGACACCACGGGCATGTCGACCTGGCCGGTACTTTATAATGATCCCGATATGTGGGAAAATGGCGCTTTCAACAGGCATGGCCTTGCCCACCCTGATTACGGCTGGGGAAAATACAATCCCATCAGCCATGATTTGATTGGTGATTCCATATTCATTATAAGCCTTCCCACTGGCGTCTTTAAGAAGATCTGGATCATCCGTAAAAATTCCGTAAATAATATCTATACATTCAAATATGCCAACCTGGACGGATCTGATGAAGTGGATATGGAACTCAATAATAATGATTATATAGATAAGAATTTTTCTTATTTCAGCTTTTCCACAGGTCAGTTCAGCGACCGTGAACCTGCTAAAAGTACCTGGGACCTGCTCTTCACAAAGTATAAGGGTATAGTTTCTGATCAGCCCTATCCGGTTACCGGGCTACTGAATAATTTTAACATAGCGGCCAATAAATTTACCGGCGTTGGGCCCGATTACAGCGACTGGAGTGCCATGCCCATGGATACTGCCAAATCGCCCATTGGTTACGATTGGAAATACTTTAATGGATCTGCTTATGAAATAATTGATTCAATTGCCTGTTTTTCAACCTCACAGGAAGGGAATGTCTATAAAATAGTGTTCACCGCTTTTGATTATATGAACGGAAAGTTTGTGTTTGATAAGGGTATGGTATCAATGACAGGCATTGAAAACCAGGTGGCTCCAGTAAGCAGCATTAGTGTTTCACCCAATCCTGTGAGCGACCATCTGACTATCCAATTGCCTCAACAAATGAGCGGGAAAGCGGATGTCAGCATATATGACCTGAGCGGACGGCAGATTTATTCTGCCATGCCCGAAGTTAAGGGTCAGCAGATTGAATTGAAATTAGGTACGCAAATAGTTCAGAGCGGAATGAAGTTGATGGTTGTCCGCCTGAATAACCAGACTTATACGACTAAAATACTGTTTAAATAAAATAATGAGAATTCTTCTTCGATTACTGTTTTCGGTTTCCCTGACTACCCTGCTGGCCATTAATATTTCCTTTGGCCAGCAGGCCATGGTCAAGGTTTTGGATGGCAAGACCAAAGAGCCGGTTGCCTTTGCCCATGTGATTTTTCAGGCTTTGAAAGATAATGTGCAAACCCACGGAATCACCGACGAAAAGGGAATGGTGCTGAACAATGCAAAGGAGACCTCCAGGGTTTCGGTTTCCTATGTTGGCTACATGACATTGCATGATACCATCAAACCGGGACAGAGTATGACTTTATACATGAAACCCAGAGTCCAGAATATGGACGAGGTGGTGGTTACTGCACAATATACACCTCAGCGGGCCGACCAGTCCATTTATAAAATAAAAGTTATAAACAGCCAGCAAATCGCACGCAAGGCAGCTAATAATTTGACAGATCTGTTAAAAAATGATTTAAATATCAGGATCTCACAAGATGGAGCATTAGGTGCTGTAATTACTATGCAAGGCTTGTCCGGGGAAAATGTGAAGATACTGGTTGATGGTGTGCCCGTAATTGGCCGGATGAATGGAAATATTGATATCAGCCAGTTAAACTTATACAATGTAGACCATATTGAAATGGTGGAAGGCCCCATGTCGGTTATATATGGTTCAAACGCTCTGGCTGGAGTTATTAATCTCATCTCTAAAGAAAATCAAACAGATCAATTGAGTGCACATGCAAATGCATATTATGAATCGGTTGGAATATATAATTTCGACGGAGGTTTTTCTATGAACAAGGGAAAGAACGCTTTTGGTATAAGCGGAGGCAGGAATTTTTTCGATGGTTATACTGATTCATTGGACCTGAGGAATTTGCTTTGGAAACCAAAACGACAGGTATTTGCAGATGCATATTATACTTTTAAATTAGCAAATTTTAATTTTAAATTAGCTTCATCCTATTTTGATGAAAAGTTATTGGATCGCGGGGACCTTATGTTTCCTTATTATCAATATGCTTTCGATACATATTTTTATACAACCAGATTCTCACAAGAATTTTCCTCAAGTTTGAAATTTCCGGATAAGAGATATTTGAACGTAGTGGGAGCGTATTCCTATTATGATCATAAGAAAAGCACATATTTCAAGGATTTGACTACTTTGAAAGAGACACCTACTGAAAATCCGGAGGACCATGACACTACTATCTTCGATAATGTGATGCTCAGGGCAACCTATAGTAAGAGTAGTGATTCAAGTAAATTGAATTACCAGATGGGACTGGACCTGAATTATGAAGATGGAAATGGTAAGAAGATATCCGGAAACAGGCAAGCAATTGGAGATTATGCAGCTTTCCTCAGTATACAGTATGAACCATGGAAAGGCTTTTTTACTCAGCCGGGAGTCCGCTTAATTTACAATACACGGTACAAAGCGCCTCTTGTATACTCTTTAAATCTGAAATATGGTTTTCTTAATAACTACGCTGTTCGAGGGTCATTTTCACGTGGATTCAGGGCACCTTCACTGAAGGAGTTATACCTTTATTTTGTAGATGTTAATCATGACATTCAGGGGAATGAAAATCTTAAAGCTGAAAACTCCTATAATGTGAGTTTTGATTTCTCCTATAACCGCGAAACCAATAAGCAGTTTACGGGGGCAGAATTCAATTTCTTCTATAATGATATTAATAATATTATCACCCTTGTTAATGTCTCCGGTAGATTATATTCCTATATTAATCTTGAAAAAACTATTACTAAAGGCTTCATGTTCTCTTCCACTTATAATCTCTACCCACAGCTTCATCTTAAAGCCGGATATGGTTATACGGGTAAGTATGAATCGTTAAGTACATTGGATTCTACAGTAATTGAGAAATTCTATTATTCGCCAGAATTTATTGCGGATATTGGGTATCATTGGATTAAGGCGGATGTCGACTTTAATCTGAATTATAAATACACAGGTCGATTAACCTATATTTATTTGAATGATGAAGGGAATTACGTGGAAGGTTTTATCAATCACTTCAATACAATGGATTTCACTGTAATTAAGTCCTTATTTAGAAATAAACTGACCCTTTCAGCAGGGCTCAAAAATATTTTTAATAATACAAATATTCTTGCTTCAGGAAGTGGTTCGGGGCCTCATAGCGGGGGAACTAATGGTTATATGGCCGGGTGGGGCAGGACCTTCTTCATAAAGGCATCGGTAAACTTGAATAAATTTTAGTTTATGTTCAAAAAAAATTATTTAAATATACTTGTCCTAACAGGAGTTATCCTTTTATTTAATTCATGTTTTAAGGAAGATCGCAAGGTGCGTCCTCATGACCCGGGAAATTTGAAGATGGTTACTATTGATATGACGGATGCTCCTAATAAAATATTTTATACTTACCAGGTTTATTTCAGATTGAATAGTGCAGCTGTTATCTCGACAAACGAAAAGAAGAATTCTGATCTCGGTTTTGAATGCGCCGATTCAGCTTGGCATATTATATTAAATACAGCTGATTTCATGTACGCAACCAACACAGGATCAACCGATTTTTCAGCAACTTATGATACAACCGGCATGAAGTGGTCCTTCGATAAGTCGGATGGGAATCCTGATTCTACTGCGATAGGTAAGTGGATCCAGTTTTCAGGCCCTGATTCGATTAAAAGCTATACCGATGATGTCTATATCATCAATCGTGGCTATGATGCACTTGGAAATCTTTTGGGACTGAAAAAGATTGTTTTCCTTAGTCTTGACCAGGGTGAATATACCTTTAAATATGCCAACCTGGATGGTTCGGATGAACATACATACAGCATTAGTAAAAATCCGGATGTAAATTATGTTTTCTTTTCATTTGATAACGGGGGAAAAGAGGTGGACCTGCAACCGCCCAAATATGACTGGGACCTGGTGTTTACTCAGTATACCACCCTTCTGTTTACGACTGACGGCGAACCCTATCCATATCTGGTTACAGGCGCTTTATCAAACCGTTATGGCGTAGAGGTAGCAGAAGACACGATTATGAATTTTGAATCTATCGATCTTCAACAAGCCATGAATATGGATTTTTCCAAAGATATTGATGTTATTGGATATGACTGGAAAGATATTGTGGGTGACCCTGCTTCAGGAAGTGTTACCTATAAAATCCGACAAAAAGTATATTATGTGATTCGGGACCAGGAAGGGCTCTATTATAAGTTGCGCTTTATTGGATTTTATAATAATGACGGACTGAAAGGCTTTCCACAGTTTGAATTTCAACAGCTGTAAGGTATTGTGTATTGGGGAAAGTGATAAGGTGATAAGGTGATAAGGTGATAAGGTGGAAAATGCCCAGTGCTTAATGTTTTCCTCAGACCAACGACTGCTGACTGACGACTGACGACTAAAAACCTCCCTACTTCGAGATCCTCGACATATGCATCAGGAACAAATCCCTCTTACCCCTGGAAATAGGTACATTCGAACCATCGTCCATCTCAATATATCCTCCTTCATGCCTTACATATTTTTTCACATGCTCAAGATTGATGAGATGTGAATTATGAGGACGGAAGAAATTCATATCCGTCAATAGCTCCTGGTATTCCTTAAGATTTCGTCGATACCAGGTATTTTCTGTCCTTAGTGAGAAAAAACCATGAATAGCTCCGGTCGGCTTCCAGCCTGACAAGCTCGGAAGTATTCAGGTATTCGATCCCGTCAGTGGTTGGTATAGCCAGCTTGCTCGGCCTTGCAGTCTGCAGGTTCTCCAAAAGGGCCTTATAGCTCATATTGCGGTATTCCTGACTGCTTCTCTTTTCTTCCACCTTTTTGACAGCCTCAATAAACTCATTTATATTAATAGGTTTCAGGATATAATCAATGGCACTGAACTTGATGGCTTGCAGGGCATAATGATTGAAAGCAGTTATAAAGATCACATCGAAGGTCTTTTCGGGAAAACTGCTGAGCAGGTCAAAGCCGCTCCCATGAGGCATCTGAACATCCAGGAAAACCAGGTCAGGCAGGGTCTTCCGGATCACTTCCAGGGCCTCCCTGGCCGAATTGGCCGTTCCGGCTACTTCTACTTCCTTACAATACTCATTCAAAAGGGATTGAATGAACTGTACGGCATCTGACTCATCATCTACTATTACTGCTTTTAACATAATTCTTAAATTTAAGTTATGATGGGGATATGGATCTCAACCCGTGTACCCGTGGGGCTTCCTTCTTCATCTTTCAGGTCCGTATACTTGATTTTCATACTTTTTCCATAAAGTTCATTCACCAACTTCAGTCTTGACTCGGTAATGGTGGTTCCCAGGCTCTGGTGATTGCGGTTCTTCTCATTTTTTATCTGCATGGCTTTCTGACGGCCAATACCATTATCTTCAATGCTAATCAGGATACTATCACTCAATAGTTTCAGATCGATCATGATATTTCCCTTGCCTTCCTTATTCATCAGGCCGTGCGTAATAGAATTTTCAGCGTATGGCTGGATCAGCATGGTAGGGATTTTATAAAGCAGCACATCTATATCTTCATCCACATTGATGGTCCAATCGAATTTCTCTTTAAAGCGAAGGGCTTCCAGTTCCAGATAGAGTTCCAGCGAATCCAGTTCTTCCTTGATGGGAATAGCCGTATGCCTTGAGTTTTCCAGTGTCTTACGCATCAGCGAAGCGAATTTTGTCATATAATTATTGGAAGATATTTTATCGTTTTGAAAGACATAATACTGAATGGAATTCAAGGTATTAAAAATGAAATGCGGATTCATCTGCTGCCGGAGGTTTACCTGGGTAAGTTCCGAAATGCGGTGTTTCATAGCTTCCAGTCGCTGGGTAGCCTTGGTCCGGCTTTGGATGATGACCAGCAGGGAAATCAGCAATAAGGCAACTATGCCGGCAATGAGGCCATAGATGAGGTAATTGTTCTTCTCCAGCTTCAGGGTCACCAGCTCCAGTTCCCGGGCCTTCTTCTCGACTTCATAATCCCTGGTGGCAGCGCTCAGGTTCCGGGCATAGGTGATGGTTTGAAGTGAATCATAATAGATGGCATGGAGTTTATAGTTGGCCAGGGCATCCTGGTATTTGCCCATATGTTCATAAAGCCGGCTGATATCTTCATAAAGCCATGACTGGTTGAAAATATCCCCTGACTTTTCTGAGATTGTCAGGCTTTTTTGATAATAGTCCAGGGCTTCGGGATATCTTTCCCAGTCCCGGTATATGTTTCCTATATTCCCGAATATATTCGCAAGGGTCTGTGGACGGCCCTGCTCATGTGTGAATTCGATGTTCTTATTATAAGTTTCGAGGGACTTCTTCAGGTCCCCTTTTTCGTAGTAAGTCCAGGCCAGGTGGTTGATTGCCACACCCATCAGGGAGGAGTCATTTATTGACTTTGCCATGTCATAGGCATTTTGGCAATACTCCACTGCTTTACCATAATTCTTCTTAGTCCGGTAATATTCACCCATCAGGCGGTAAGCATCGGAGATCCTTCTTTGTTCCTTTTTAAAATCCGCGAGTGCCAGGTAATGTCGAAGTGCATTCAGTTGGTTTTCAGGATCCATAAGCAGGCTATAAACCATGGCAAGTCCGAAATATGCTTCCGATTCAGCAGTTTTTACATCCCCTTCTTTGGCCCTGGCAAGGGCCTTATTGTATGCTTCTATGCTCGCAATCATATCCCGGATCTTATAATAATGAAAGCCCAGGTAATTGTATGCGAAGGCGATGGATTCCAGATTCCCGCTCTTTTCAGCCAGGCTCAAAGCTTTTTTGAATGCTTCTAGTGCCTGATTTTGCTCGGAAACTCTTTCATAAGCCCTGCCCATATAAAAATATAATTCCGGAGGCTGATTTAGTTTGGAATGAATACTAAAATCTATTGCTTTCTGTGCATATTCAATGGATTTTTTCGGGTCCTGGGAACCGAATAAATTACTAAGGTTTATCAGTGCTGATAACTTTGTGGAATCCTTAGTTGCTGTCTGGAAAATATTTTCAAGACTGTCAGCACTTGCCTGCATAGACCAGCTTTGAGCAAGGCCAGTCAAAGGCAATAGCATCAGCAAACTTAATAATATGAAATATTTTCGAAGCAAGTTCACCCTTGAAAACAATTTTTCAGATTAAAAATAAAATTTTCTTCTGACTCTGAACAAATTTAATCCGAATCCTGAGAACTGGAAAGGAATATCTTTCCAGCACCCAAACAGGAGCTTCAAAATGACAGGATGAATTGACAATCTGAGAATGCTTTATCCTGCTTTAAACAATTGAGTATCTTTTAACTTTAGAAAAGATATAAATTAGAGGCTCTTGTGAATTTAATCCTCCTGCAACTTAACTTTGTATGCTCCTGAACTTAAATATTATGAACTGTCGGAATTTTCATATAGAACTCTATCATAATTTCGGTCGCGGCCTCTACGAGTGCTGGATGACCTGAACAAATCATCCTTTCCTCATTTATTTTCATTTTTTTTTATTTTTTCAGAAGGACTTTCCAATCTTTTTAATGATTTGAATTTTGCAGGGATTAATTTTCGATATCAAGCATTATGCGATCCACGACGGACCCGGGATCAGGACCACAGTTTTTATGAAAGGCTGTCCACTGCGTTGTCAGTGGTGCCATAATCCCGAAAGCCAGGAGAATTTCCCGGAAGAAATGATTAAGGAAAGAAAGCTGGATGGGATATGTTTCAGGGAAAAGGAAAGAGTTGGGAAGAAAATGAATTCCGAAGAAGTCTTAAAGGAGATTTTAAAGGATAAGATTTATATGGATGAATCGGGTGGGGGTGTCACTTTTTCAGGAGGGGAACCTTTGATGCAGGCGGAATTTCTGGAAGAAATTTTGAAGGAATGTAAAGATCATGGAATACATACAGCCCTCGATACCAGCGGATATGCCGATGCTAAATCTTTAAAACGTATCATTGATCTTTGCGAGCTTTTCCTCTTCGACCTGAAATTAATGAATGATATAAAACATGTGGAATATACAGGAGTTTCCAATGAAATCATCCTTCAAAATTTAAAAACAATAATTAAGGAAGGAAAAGAAATTCAGATAAGGCTGCCCATCATCCCCGGTATTACGGATACGGATGATAATCTTAAGGATATCAGGAATTTTATGAATGATTATGAATTGAAGAAAATAGATCTGCTTCCCTATCACGACATTGCCCGGAATAAATATAAGCGGGCGAATAAGGAGTATTTTTTGGGAAAGATAGATGAGCCGGGCGGGGAGAGGATGGTGGAGATGGTTGAATTATTCCTGGAAGTCGGAATCATCGCGGCGATTGGGGGTTGAGTGTTGTAATGCTGACTAATAAGGGCTTATCGGTCTCTGCTAAAATTTCTCGGGCTACGACTATAGTCGTAGCCCGAGAATGAAAAAAGAAGTGTCAATATCTAACATAAGGAACCATGAAAGAAAGAATCAAAAAGCTCCGCAATCAAAGCCTGAAGGCTGTAGCAAGATTATCACCCGAACGTGCTGTTTTGCTTAGCGAATTTTATAAAAGTGATGAGGCGCGGAAGGCTTCCATCCCGCTTAGAAGAGCTTTGGCTTTCAAATATATCCTCGAAAATAAAGCAATATGTATTAACGAAGGTGAACTGATCGTAGGGGAGAGGGGGCCTGCTCCTAAAGCGGTATCGACCTACCCGGAGGTTTGCCTGCATTCTTTGCAGGATTTGGAAATCCTGGATACGAGGCCCAAGGTTTCCTTCAAATCGGATGCTGAAACCCGAAAAATTTACGAAGACTCCATCATACCTTTCTGGAGTTCGATGAACCAGCGCGACCGCATTTTTGCCAATATGGATCAGGAATGGATAGACGCCTACAATGCCGGCATCTTCACCGAATTCCAGGAACAACGCGCCCCGGGGCATACTTCACTTGGAAATAAGATCTATTCCAAAGGTATGCTGGATATTATTGAAGATATCCATAAATCAATGGCAGGCCTTGATTTCCTGAATGACCCCCGGGCCCTGGATAAGAGGGAAGAACTGAAAGCTATGGAGATAGCCGCCGGGGCAATCATTCTCCTTGCAGAAAGACATGCCGCGGAACTGGAAAAAATGGCTGAAAAAGAACAGGATGCGGAACGTAAAAAAGAACTGGAAGTCATGGCGCAGGTTTGCCGGCAAGTGCCGGCCCATGCCCCCCGTACTTTCCATGAAGCATTGCAATATTACTGGTTTGTGCATATTGGGGTGATTACCGAGCTGAATCCCTGGGACTCATTCAATCCCGGCCGTCTCGACCAGCACCTTTATCCCTTCTATGTTAATGAATTGGAAGATGGGACTTTGACTAAGGAAAAAGCCAGGGAATTATTGCAGGCTTTCTGGGTGAAGTTCAATAATCATCCCGCTCCGCCTAAGATTGGCGTGACTGCGAAGGAGAGCAATACTTATACCGACTTTGCCCTGATCAATGTTGGCGGATTGAAAGCTGACGGTAGCAACGCGGTGAATGAACTCAGTTATCTAATCCTGGATGTGGTGGAGGAAATGCGGATATTGCAGCCCAGCTCCATGGTGCAGCTCAGCAAGAAAAACCCCGATGATTTCATCAAGAGGGCGATAAAGATCGTGAAGACCGGCTTCGGGCAGCCTTCTATTTTCAATACCGATGCCATAGTGCAGGAACTGGTAAGGCAGGGCAAAACGCTGGAGGATGCACGAAACGGGGGCGCCAGCGGATGCGTGGAAAGCGGGGCTTTTGGTACCGAAGCCTATATTCTTACCGGTTATTTCAATCTTCCGAAAGTCCTTGAACTCACCTTAAATAATGGCTATGATCCCCGCAACAAAAAGCAACTCGGTCCGCAAACAGGTGATCCTGCGAATTTCCTTGATTTTGACGAATTGATGGAAGCTTTTAAAATTCAGCTTCAATATTTTATCGATATAAAAATTAAGGGGAATAACATTATAGAAAAACTCTATGCTGAATATCTTCCGGCGCCTTTCCTTTCACTTTTAATAGATGATTGCATAGCTAATGCAAAGGATTATAATGCCGGCGGGGCGCGCTACAACACTTCATACATACAGGGTGTGGGACTCGGAAGCATCACCGATATGCTGACAGCAATGAAATACCAGGTTTTCGATGAGAAGAAATTGTCGATGGTGGAAATGTTGAAAGCCATGAAAGATGATTTTAAAGGCCACGAAAACCTGCGCTACGAACTGGTTTATAAAACTCCCAAATACGGGAATGACGATGATTATGCCGATGTGCAGGCCGTGAAGGTTTTTGATATGTTTTATGATGCCGTGAACGGAAGGCCTACTCCACGAGGAGGCACATTCCGTATCAACATGCTCCCGACAACCAGCCATGTATATTTCGGAAGCGTGACCGGCTCCACACCCGATGGCCGTAAAGCCTGGCAACCCCTCTCCGAAGGCATTTCACCCTTCCAGGGTTCCGACCGCAAAGGCCCGACAGCCGTGCTGAAATCGGCATCCAAAATCGATCACCTTAAAACAGGTGGAACCTTGCTGAACCAGAAATTCACACCACAACTGCTGGCCGATCAAAAAGGCATCGACAGTCTGGCTGCCCTGATCCGCAGCTACTTCCGCCTGGATGGCCATCATATACAGTTCAACGTGGTTACCGCAGCAACCTTGAAGGACGCCAAAAAACATCCCGAAAAGCACCAGGACCTGATCGTAAGGGTAGCCGGCTACAGCGACTACTTCAATGACCTGACCGAAGAGCTGCAGGATGAGATTATTCGGAGGACGGAACACGAAAGTTTCTAAGTGTTCATGTTTTTCTCCGTGGAACTCCGTTACCTCCGTGGACCTCCGTGTAATAAAAAAAAGCATCACTTTAGCAGCCATTGTTTTGTTTCACGGAGTGACACGGAGATTTACACGGAGGACCACGGAGGGGGAAATATGAAATAGTATATAGAAAATTGAAAATTGTAAAAGTTTACTTTCTTTTTATATACTAAAGACTAAAGACTAAAGACTTTAATACTAAGTCCCCACTTCTTCACCTGCAAACAACAAACTTTGCCTCTGCCTTGATCCTCCCCTCGTCTCTCAAGATAACCAGGTAAATACCAGGTAAGAGGTTTGAGACATTCACCTTCCAATCCCCTTTCCCTTTCATGGGTGCTGGAACAGGAGCCTGTCGACCAAAAATATCATATATCTCCAGCCAACATTCATGCTCAGGCCCTGCTTTTCCTGGTTCCCATTTCACCTGTATCTCATCCCTGGCAGGGTTGGGAAATACTTCCAAACGGCTTGATGTTCCGGTTTTGCTTTGGTTTCCTTCTTCAGAAATGCCCACAATCAACCCGCAATCGTCCTGTACAATGGTATCCGAAATGATTTGATACGGGCAGAGGCTGTCGTAAGTAAAAGGCCTGGTGTAAATAGAGTCTTGTTCCAGGTCCTGGTTGAGTTTGGTAAGATAAAAATCGAACTGACCGTTTTGTTGGGTGTTTGAAGCGTACAAAAGTTTTCCATCATTTGTAACCTGGAGGATACTAGTGTAAATGTCATACATTAAAACATTTGAATTCAATAGGTTTCCTAATGTATCAATAATAACAGCCCTAGTCCAAAGGCTATCCTCAGTATTTCCCCAACCCGCGCTGGCAGCTAATATCGAATCATTTAAAAATTGGGCATAGCTCAATTTCCCACCCGTTTCATATCCAGGGAGTATATCATATACATTAATTACATTTCCATTCAGATCCAACTTAACTAAAGCTGGTGATGATGTCATAACAGAATCAAAATGGTAATGAGCGATTGAAGTATAATAATTCATCATATCCGGACTTACAACGGAACTACCGGCAACGCCTCCATCCTTATTTGTTTCCTTAAAAACTACGGTTTCCCATTCAAAAATTCCTGATGAATCTGCTTTAATTAAATAAGGATGAGAAATCCAATGGTTAGGAACTTCAGGGTCTTCATAATAGCAATCACCAGTAACTAAAAACCCTTGATCAGGCGTTACGATCAAATTATAAGATATTTCATTACGCTTGCTAGAATCAACAGGGGATATACAATGTTTCCAGATCAGGTCTCCAACTGGAGAAAGTTTGGCCAGGCAAATCCTATCTAATTCCGGATCCGGGTTAGTGCGATTCAAAACTACTGCAATATTTCCATCCGGTGTTGTAGCTAAACAACTGGAATAATCATTATTATCAAACGTATAAAAAACTCTGCACCATTCCTTTTCTCCACACGGATCCAACTTTATGATTAATGGGTCGCTTTCAGGATCATATGCTCCGGTTCCACCTCCTAAATAAGTGTTCCCAAGCTTATCTTGTGCCATATCAAGCAATACTATTGAATTAACCCCGTCTCCGATAGTCTTTTCCCATTGAATTTCTCCATTAATATCGGTTTTGATGAGCCAGTTGTATTTCGAATAATTTGCACCATGCTTACCGGATATTAAATAACCATGGTCGTAGGATTCAATTAGATATTTAACAGGAGCATCCTCATTTTCAAAATAGGATTTAACCCACCTTCCCTGGCCATTTGCTTTAAATGCCTGAAGGATGAAGAAAAAAATAACCAGGAAAATGAATTTATTCCGCTCCATAATTTTAGTGTGTGATAGTTAGTTTTTGAATGAAAAATTGAAATCGGAAAAAATCAAGTGGTATTTATTTAAAAAGTTGATCATAACCTGGCCGGATAATAAATTTCGAATATAGGGAAAATTAATGTTTAATGAATAGTAATGAGGAATTATTAATTAGGGATGTTAAATGATGAATGGACAGGGTGTTCAAGTGTTCAGGTGTTCAGGTGTTCAAGACTTTCTCCGTGGAACTCCGTTACCTCTAGGGACCTCCGTGTAATAAAAAAAGCATCACTTTAGCAGCCTTTTTATTTGTTTCACCGAGTGACACGGAGATTTACACGGAGCTACACAGAGAATTTCCCGACCCAGGGACCTGGAATTTGGAATTTGAATTTTGTTTGGAATTTGTGTTTTGGGATTTGGAATTTATTTTATTTTCACAGGATGAAAAACAGCACCAATCCCCTGAAGGCTGATCTCCTCCTCCTCCTCACCGCCCTGGTCTGGGGACTGGCATTCGTTGCCCAGCGCATGGGAATGGAGCATATCGGTCCTTTCCTTTTTAATGGTATCCGCTTTGCCCTCGGTGCTACCGTTCTGATCATCTTCATCCAGATCCGCAACGATGCTGCTCCGGAACGTAAGACCTTAGACCTGATGGCCCTCCGTAAGGAAGTGTGGGCCGGGGTGCTGCTCGGACTGGTCCTTTTCCTTGGCGCTTCGTTACAGCAGGTCGGGATAGTTTATACTTCAGCCGGCAACGCCGGCTTTATTACGGGGCTATATGTGATCCTGGTTCCTATCATCGGTATACCTTTCGGGCAAAAGCCCGGCTGGGGAGTTTGGACGGGCGCCATACTGGCGGCCGTGGGCATGTACTTCCTGTCGGTCACCAGCTCCCTGAGCATCTCCAAAGGCGACTTGCTGGTACTTGCCAGCGCCCTGGTCTGGGCGGTACATGTGCAACTCATAGGCTGGATGTCGCCCCGCATGAGCGCCCTGAATCTGAGCGCCGTGCAATTTATCGTGACTTCATTCCTGAGTTTTGCCGTGGCCATCCCTTTTGAAGTCATCAACCTGGACGCGATCCGCGAAGCTACCATGCCCATATTGTATGGCGGACTTATTTCTGTCGGAATCGGCTATACCCTGCAGGTAGTGGCCCAGAAAAATGCCCCTCCGGCCCATGCGGCCATCATACTAAGCCTGGAAGCGGTCTTTGCATTTATCGGTGGTGTGCTCATCCTCGACGAGGCCACACCCTTCCGCAAACTCCTGGGCGCCGCACTCATGTTTGCAGGCATGATCCTGGCCCAGGTCCAGACTTATTTCCTGAATAAAAAGAAAAAGCTTGACGAAGCCTTCTGAATGGGAATACCTTTGCAACAAAACCCACAATTCTTTCTGAATATTCACTTTTAAGACTCTTTACTATGGAAATATTGAGAAATACAGTGGGATGGACAGCTCCTTCCGACTGGATGAAGATTGAAACGATAGAGATGCACACAGGAGGGGAACCGCTGCGGGTTTTTGTCTCGGGTTTGCCTGACATCAAAGGCAAGACTATCCTGGAAAAAAGAAGATATTTCAAAGAAAATTACGATTATATCCGCAGCGGAACCATGTGGGAACCCCGCGGTCACGCTGATATGTACGGTGCAGTGATCACTGAACCCGTCAGTGAGGATGCGGATTTCGGGGTCTTTTTCATGCATAACGAAGGTTATAGTACCATGTGTGGCCATGCCATCATAGCCCTTACCAAACTTGCACTGGAGACCGGTCTTGTTGATAAGCCGGGGCGTTTTCCCGAAATCACAATAGATGCCCCTCCGGGTAAAATACATGCCCGGGCTGTGAGGTCCAATGGAATCGTGACCAAATCGGTTTTCCTGAACGTGCCTTCTTTTGTTTTGATGATGGATAAGGAGGTGGAAGTACCCGGCCTGGGCCGGGTGATCTTCGATGTGGCTTACGGAGGCGCTTTTTATGCTTTCGTTGAAGCGGGGCCTTTGGGGCTCAGTCTTATCCCTTCCGAAGCGGCAATGCTTGTCGACCTGGGACGAAGGATTAAGAAAGCGGTCATGGATAATTTCAGGATAGAGCATCCTTTCGAGCCGGACCTCAGCTTTTTATACGGGGTTATTTTCACCGGGAGGCCGGTGGAACCGGCCCACCACAGCCGCAATGTCTGCATCTTCGCCGATGGGGAACTGGACCGCTCGGCAACCGGATCAGGCGTGAGCGCCCGGGCTGCGCTTCACCATGCAAAAGGAGAATTAAAAGCCGGGGAAAGGATCACAATTGAAAGTATCTTGGGAACGACCATGGATGTTTCGGTGAAGAAAGTCACCAGCTTTGGCCCGCACGCAGCCGTCATTCCGGAGGTATCCGGAAGAGCTTATTTCACCGGAAAGAATACTTTTTATTTTGATCCGGATGATCCGCTGAAGGAGGGGTTTCTGGTGAGGTGAAAATGGTGATAAGGTGATAAGGTGATAAGGTGATAAGGTGATATGGTGATAAGGTGATATGGTGATAAGGTGGATAAAGCTAAGCGCTTAATTTTTTTCTCCGTGGATCTCCGTTACCTCCGTGGAACTCCGTGTAACAAAAAAAAAGTATCACACTTGCAGTCTTTGAATTTGTTACACGGAGAGTCACGGAGATTTACACGGAGATCCACGGAGGGGGAAATATGAGATATTATATAGAAAATTGAAAATTGTAAAAGGATCAATGAGCTGACCAACGACTAACGACCAACGACTATTTTAGCGCTTCATTCGCTCACCACCACCTTCTCCGTCTCCACCACCACCCCATCCACTGCCATCCGCACCAAATACGTTCCCGGCTTTAGCCTGTTGCCGGCGAAGTTGCTTCCGTCCCAGTAGAAGCGGCCTTTTTCAGTTGCGGACCTGCGGGAGCTGACCAGGGTCCTGAGTTTGCTGCCCGAAAGGCTGAATACACTAATATCCAGCACCCCATCCTTCTTCATCTCATAATTTATATATGTACCCGCCGAAAAAGGATTCGGTGAAACCGAAATCTGACTGCTAACTGCTGAATGCTGACTGCCGACTGAAGGAACCTTCACCCAAGGTCCAAACTCATACGCTCCCATATCCACACTCGTCCCCCAAACCCTCGGATTCCCCGCCAGGTCATGATCCGGCAAAGTTATTCCCGGGGGAAGCTCGGTTGTGCCGGCATCTATACAAGGAGAACCGGCATCGATGGCATAGGGATAATCTCCCGATCCGATGAAAAGCGGGTCATCGTCCAGGTTGCCCTCGCCCCAGAGGACCTGGTTGAAAACACCAAAGTTTACAATTCCCTGTTGGCCGTCCTGGATCAGGGAATGGAATACCCTTAAGGTATCCGATTCTTCAGGTATATTATTGATCAGGCAGACCTGATAAGGGTCATTGCCATATAAGATGCAGTTATATAAGTTTATAACAGACCCAAACGCTGCATTAAGAGCTCCTCCAAAGGGGTTAGTAGTGGCATTGCCGCTGAATGTACAGTTTACCACATCTAAATTGCTATAATTGTATGCACTGAGAGCAACCGGTCCGGGGGCGTATGCTCCCTGTGTGCTGTCACTGTTATCATTAAACTGGCAGTTAATGATCTGGCCATAGTTTATATCTCCGGGTGTATTTACACTTCCAAAGTTCACGGCTATCAGCATCTGAAGATCTGACATATCGGGTTTGTTATCCGAAAATATACTGGAAGTAATCCGGGTAAAGCAAGGCCCTCCGTCTACAGTATTTAATATATCTATCAACTCGTATCCATAACATTCTTTAACAATGGTATTGGAGATAAAGAGAGAATCATTGGAGACAGAATACAATACTGAGACTATATCTCCCTGGTTGTTAATAAAAGCCAGGCTGTCTAAAACAATTTTTTTCGAGTGTCCGGTAGAGATTGCACCACTAAGGTGGTTAAGTTTCCCATTACCATTTATAAAAGTAAGATTCTTCAACCAGGTACTGTTTTGTCCGAAAGCAAAGCGGCCGCCTTCGTATTTATCCTCACAGTCGATGATGGTATTGTCCCGGCTTTGGCCGCACAATTTAACAAACTCTTTAAATTGTATGGGAGTATGCTCACCAGTCAGTGAATTTGAATAAATGCCATCAGCTACATGAACTGTTTTTATATTCAGACTATCAGATGCGATTTTTATAAGAGCGAAAGAGATTGTTTTCAGGGGATCCTCCGGGCTGAGGCCACTGTTATTGTCATTTCCATCGGTGCTAACATATAGATCCTGATTGATCTGGCTAATTTTAGCGTGTAAAACTGAAATGGGGGGCCGTTCGACATGCACCGCCCATTCATTGAAACAACCGATATAATATTGATCAGGATTGAGTACAGTGCATGTATCCAGACGGATTTGTGAAATATTATCATTATAACGGATTGCAATATCGGAACCGAATGCACTGAAATTTTGGTAGAAATTATTTAGTAACACCGTATCAAATTCCACTTCTGAAGATGCTGTACGAATTCCACCACCACCACCGACAGCCCAATTATTAAAAATCGTGTTTGCTATCAGGTGTATAGATCCGTCAAAACAACAAATTCCCCCTCCGTGCCAGCCAAAATTTTGTGTAATATAACAGTGGCTAACCTTGAGTTTCGCATCATCGATCATTATCCCTCCCCCATTACCATAATATTCCGGATGTGAAACGATTAAATTTGTTCCGTTCCCATTTTGAATAGTAAAACCAATTACTTCCGACCAAATTGTCCCGGAGAGAGTTTTAATACAACTACCGTTTTGATTACCATCAAGAATGGTCTGGTGTATGACAGAATCGTTTTGGTTCAGTATCCAGGTGCTGGCTAAAACGATGCCTTTACCGGTGACATCCACATTCTCGTAATAAATACCGGGATATACCATAACCGTATCTCCATCCAAGGCAACATTCACAGCGACCTGGATAACAGTATAATCGCCGCTTCCGTCTTGTTTTACGGTGATGGTTTGGGCGGATAAAGGATTAAAACAGAAGATTGAAATGAAGATTAATATTAATCCTGTAAAGAAATTTTTAAATAATAATTTATGAAAGAAGAAGATCATCATGACCTGGCTGATTAATAATAGCCGAAAATAAGGAAAAAATGGTATAGGTTTAAAGAATTAGTAAGAAATCCGCAATGATTTGTTCCGTGGATCTCCGTTACCTCCGTGGAACTCCGTGTAATTAAAAAAAGTATCACACTGGCAGCCATTTTATTTGTTACACGGAGAGTCACGGAGATTTTCACGGAGGACCACGGAGAAATTGCATGACCAATGACCATTTAAGTCACACCACTAACCACTAACCATTAACTTTTCCCAATACCTACTACCCAATATCCAATAACATTCAGCCTTTAGCATTTAACATTAAGCAAATTCATTAAATAATTAAACATAAACATTATCATTCCTTTCCCTCAAATTTCTGATATTTGCTTCTGTATTCGGAGATATATCAATGAACCAAACAGGAAGCCATTATTATGATCTTTGAGGCCTGCACCGACAGCCTGGAATCGGCCCTGAATGCGGAAAGGGGAGGGGCGCAGGCGAATCGAGTTATGCGATAACCTTTCTGAAGGCGGCACCAGTCCGGGGGCAGGAACCCTCAAACTGGCCTGCCGGATGCTCTCTATCCCGGTCATGGTCCTGGTTCGGCCCCGGGGTGGGGATTTTATTTATTCCGATAATGAGTTCAGGTCCATGGAGGAAGATATCCGCTTTGCCAAATCCTGCGGGGCTGCCGGAGTGGTTATCGGTATACTTCATCCCGATGGTAAAATTGATATGCCGCGTATGGAAGCTCTCATTGCGCTGGCCCGTCCCATGGAAGTTACTTTCCACCGCGCCTTCGACCTTAGTTCCGATCCTTATTCAGCCCTGGAAGATATTATCAGCCTGGGTGCGGATCGGATTTTAACTTCCGGCCAAAAACAAAATGCTATCCGGGGAGCTGAGCTAATTCATGATCTTATAAATCAGGCAAAAGGACGTATTATTATCATGCCCGGCAGCGGCATCAATGAAAATAATATAGAAGAGATTGCCCGGAAAACAGGGGCTTCGGAATTTCATGGTTCACTTCGTTCATCTTTTCCAGCTAAGATGAAATTTATAAATACTGATGTGAAAATGGGTAGTGATTTGGTGAATGATCATGAAATTAAGATGACCGATCCGGAAAGAGTCAGTAAACTTGTAGAAATTCTTCAAAATATATCCCCTGAATGAAATCAATATCAAAGTACATTTTCATTTTATCTTTTCTTTTTGTTTTTTGTTTGAATGAAGATTATGCCCAGGATAAGAAGGCATTGCCGGCCGACTGGGAAAACCCCGATGTGGTGGGCATCAATAAGGAAAAACCTCATGTAACCTTCATTCCTTACAGAAATGAAAAAGAAGCCCTTGAAAATGACCGCGATGCCTCTCCTTTTTATATTGATCTGAACGGTGATTGGAAGTTTAAATGGGTGGCAAAGCCTGCGGATGTTCCGGAGGATTATTTTAAAAAAGATTATGATGATAATTTTTGGGGAAAGATAAAGGTGCCTTCCAATTGGGAGTTCCAGGGTTATGGAACCCCCATCTATGTGAATTCGGATTATGAATGGACTTATGATCCCAAACCTCCCGAAATCCCTCATGACTATAACCCAACTGGCTGTTACCGCCTGGAATTCAATGTTCCCGATTACTGGAAAGATAATGAGATCTTTATACATTTCGGGGCGGTGAAGTCTGCTTTTTATATTTGGGTGAATGGGAAGAAAGTGGGCTATAGTCAGGACAGTAAAACCCCGGCGGAATTTGATATTACGGATTATGTAAAGCCAGGCAACAACCTGCTGGCCCTGGAAGTCTTCCGCTGGTCGGACGGATCATACCTGGAATGTCAGGATTTTTGGCGCTTAAGCGGGATAGAAAGAGATGTTTACCTGTATTCGACTCCGGAAGTTCATGTCAGGGATTTTTGGGTGAAATCGGGACTAATGGATGATTATAAGGATGGGAAATTTAGTCTGGATGCGGAAATTAGGAATTATTCCGGAAAGAAGAACGGTCCTATGAAACTTGAAACGAAATTGTATGCTCCGGGAAATGAAAAAGCCATTGCTGAATTCTCCCGGGAATTTGAAGCCCCGAAAAACGAATGCCTTCATCTTTTATTCGATACACTTATTACTAAACCTTTGAAGTGGACTGCGGAGACTCCCAATTTGTACACTGTTACTTTGGTTTTGTATGATAAAGATGGAAATGTGACAGAGGCCATGAGCTGCAAAACCGGTTTCAAAACGACTGAAATTAAAAACGGCCAATTCCTGGTTAACGGGGTGCCGGTGCTGATCAAAGGGGTGAACCGCCACGAGCATGACCCGGTAACGGCCCATGTGGTTTCGCATGAATCCATGCTGAAGGATATTCAACTCATGAAGCAAAATAATATCAATACCGTGAGGACCTGTCATTACCCCGATGATCCTTACTGGTATGAGCTTTGCGATCAGTACGGAATTTATGTGATTGATGAAGCCAATATTGAATCCCATGGAATGGGTTACGATCCCGAGCGGACCCTGGGAAACAATCCCATTTTCATGAAAGCCCACCTGGCAAGGGTGCAGGCTTTGGTGGAGCGGGACAAGAACCATCCCTGCGTGATCTTCTGGTCGCTGGGCAATGAGGCCGGCGACGGGGTGAATTTCGATACCTGCTACGACTGGGTGCACGGCAGAGATCCTTCTCACCCTGTTCATTACGAAAGAGCTTTGGGTGGCAGGAACACGGATGTCTACTGCCCCATGTACCCGGGCATTCCCTACCTGGAGAAATATGCTTCCGAAAAGCGCGAAGAAACCTTTGATCATGTGCGAATATGCCCATGCTATGGGCAACAGCACAGGCAACCTGCAGCAATACTGGAACGTGATAGAAGCCAGCCCCCAGTTGCAGGGCGGTTCTATCTGGGACTGGGTCGACCAGGGTATACTGCAAACCAATGAGGATGGCTGCACTTACTATGCTTACGGAGGGGACTTCGGCCCCAAAGGCAGCCCAAGCGACAGCAACTTCTGTATCAATGGCCTGGTATCCCCCGACAGGACCCCGCATCCCGGACTGGCGGAGGTGAAGAAAGTTTACCAATATGTCCACTTCCTCCCTGAAGACCTGGCAAATGGCAAAGTCATCCTGAAAAATATGCATGATTTTATAAGCCTTGAAAATCTTGATATTTACTGGAAAATCATGGCAGAGGGACAAATCCTGGCTTCCGGAATTATTGAAAGACCGGATGTGCTTCCGGGGCAGGAAAAGGAATTTACACTGGATTTTCCCGATATTGAACCTGTTCCCGGAACGGAATATTTCCTGAATTTCAGCGCCCGGACGAGGAAAGCTTCAGCCCTGATCCCGGAGGATTTTGAACTGGCATCGGAACAATTTCTTCTTCCTTTTAAAAAAGAAATAAAACCTATCAAACCCAATGGAAATATCGAAATGATCTGGAGTAAGGACCGGAAGAAATTCAGGATTACGGGCCTTGACCTGGACATTGCTTTCGATACCGTGACCGGGCAGATCATGTATTTCAACTTTAAAGGCGAGAATTATTTTAAGAAGAGTTTTAGGCCGAATTTCTGGAGGGCCCCCATTGACAATGACTTCGGGAACCGTATGCAGATTAAATCGGCAGTTTGGAAACAAGCCGGCAAGGAAAGGACACTCAAAAGATTTAAAGTATATCAGCCCGGTATGAATGAGATCCGGGTGGAGGTGAGCTATGAGCTTGGAGGTGTCGGGGCTATTGAGAAAGTGAATTATACGGTTTTTGGCTCAGGTGATATGATCGTTAGCGGTACTTTGGATACTGAAAATTCAGATCTCCCCGAAATGCCGAGGTTTGGCTTCAACTTCCGTCTGCCTGAAGAGTATTCAAATGTGAAGTGGTATGGAAGGGGCCCTTTTGAAAATTATTGGGACCGGAATACGGCTTCTTTTGTAGGGCTTTATGAGAATACAGTTGACAGCATGTACTTCCCATACATCCGCCCCCAGGAGAACGGCACCCGCACTGATGTCCGCTGGATGAGCCTCACGAACGAGGATGGGAAAGGATTGTTGATTGTTGGAATGCCGCTGTTATCAATCTCTGCACTGCCTTATTCAATGGATGATCTGGACTATACGGAAACTCATCACAAACATAGCTGTGATTTGCAGAAGGAGGATTATATTGATATGAATGTAGATTTGCACCAGAGAGGTGTGGGCGGAAATGACAGCTGGGGCGCCTTGCCCCTGGACCAGTACCGCATGATGCCGGGCAAGTATAGTTTTACATTCCGTATACGTCCTATAGACCATAACACCGATCCTTTCCAAAGCTCAAAAATGATTTTCGACCTTTCCAAACAAAATATCAACAAGAAAAAATAATGAAGAACTTACTTACTGCAATACTACTCATACTCATTACCGCCGGATGTTCGAATATGCAGACCAGGGAAATTCCTGTCAACATCATCCCTAAACCTGCTGAATTTAGCTATCGGGATGGCACTTTCAGCCCGGAAAGAAATATGATTTTGGTCCTGCAGGGAATGAATCCGGAAATGGAAAGAACTGCTGCTTTATTCGCGGAAAGATTCGGCTATGCGACAGGTATTATTATGAAACGCAAGGATTATTCGGGTAAGCCCCCGAAGAATTCTGTACTTTTTACTTTGGATACTAACCATGCTGAACGTTTTGGTAAGGAAGGATATCATCTTACTATTAAACGTCATCGTATTGAGATTACTGCAGCAAAACCGGCAGGAATTTTTTACGGTGTCCAGACCCTTTGGCAACTCATGCCCCCGGAAGTTTATTCGGATAAAGCAGGGGCAGCAGGCTCTGAATGGGAAATTCCATGTTGTGAAATAGAGGATAAACCGTCATATTCCTGGCGCGGGATGCACCTGGATGTTTCGAGGCATTTCTTCCCGAAGGAATTCATAAAAAAATACATCGATCTGATAGCGATGCACAAGATGAATATTTTCCACTGGCATCTCACGGATGATAATGGCTGGAGACTGGAGATCAAAAAATACCCGGAACTTACAAGTATAGCCGCCTGGCGTGTTGACCGTGAAGAACAACCATGGGAGGACAGGGAACTTCAGCAGCCGGGCGAAAAGGCTACTTATGGAGGCTTTTATACCCAGGAAGATGTTAAGGAGATCGTGAAATATGCGCAGGACCGCTTCGTGACGATTATCCCTGAAATAGAAATGCCGGGCCACAGCTATGAGGTCTTTGCCGCCTATCCCCAATATTCCTGTACAGGTAAAAAACTCACGGTTCTTCCGGGTTCCTACTGGCCTAACGTCGACATTTTTTGTGCCGGCAAGGAGGAGACTTTCACTTTCCTGGAGGATGTCCTGAGCGAAGTCGCGGAGCTTTTTCCTTCGCCCTATATCCATATTGGCGGGGATGAAGCGGATAAGACCCGCTGGAAGGAGTGTAAATATTGCCAGGCCAGGATTAAGAAGGAAGGTTTGAAAGATGAAGATGAATTGCAAAGCTATTTTATCCGCCGGATTGAAAAATTCCTGAACAGTAAGGGCAAGAAGATGATAGGCTGGGACGAGATTTTGGAAGGCGGCCTGGCTCCCGAAGCTACCGTGATGTCCTGGCGTGGATTTGAAGGCGGGATGGAAGCTGCCGCCATGGGACATGATGTGATCATGTGCCCTACATCTTATTGCTATTTCGATTATTACCAGGCCGATCCGGAATTCCAGCCCAAAGCATTCGGAGGCTTCGTGACCACCCGCAAAGTCTATTCTTTCCGGCCCATTGCCGATGGGATGAGCCCGGAAGAAGCAAAACATGTACTCGGAGGCCAGGGAAATGTGTGGACGGAAAACATTCCTACAACTAAACATGCCGAATATATGGCCCTTCCGAGAATGACTGCCCTGGCGGAAGTGCTCTGGACCCCGGAAAAGCAACTCAACTGGTATGATTTCAGGGACCGTTTACAGGAGCAATTCAAAAGATTTGATGCAATGAAAGTGAATTATTGCCCGGGCTCCTACAAGGTGGAGGCTATCCCTCTGATAGATTCAGTTAGCGGAGATTACAGCATTAGGCTTGAAAGCGAGGCCTTTGCTTCTGAAATCAAATATTCGACCCTGGATAATGATTCCGTTCTAGATTATAAAACCTATTCACAAGTCCTTTAAAGATAGATTCATCTGTCAGTAATTCATGCTGTTGCTTTTAAGGATGGAAAAATGATGGAAAAACCTTCCCTGACTCAAATCGATTTCCATAAAGCAATAGGAGCTAAAATAGCTTATCTGCAAGCGGTGAATACCAAATATCCGGGGACGGGCGAATTCCCCTTGCTGGATGGCATCAGAGGATCACTTTCCCATACCGACGGGAGATGGCAGGGCTTCCGGGGAAATGACCTGGAAGTCGTTATAGACCTTGGAAAAGTTCAGGACATTAAAAAACTTTCAGCAGGATTTTTACAGGACCAGAAACGCTGGATATTCCTTCCATTGGAGGTTTCATTTTATATTTCGGATGATGGACAGAATTTTAATCTGGTAGACAGTGTTAAAAATGAAATTTCTCCGGAAAATGAAGAGGCCCTGATCAAAGATTTTGAATCTTTGCCGGATGAATTATTACATGCAAGATATGTGAAAGTTAAAGGAGAGAACATGAAAGTCTGTCCGGCATGGCACCCCGGTGCAGGAGACCCTTCCTGGATTTTTGCAGATGAGGTCATCATTCAGTAATATTTTTTTAAATAATAATTATGAAGATAGATTTTTACTCTAAAAAAGGCTTTAAGCTGAGCTTCAGGATCATCCTCCTGCTGACTTTCATTTCGCTTCAGTCGCTGATTTTTGCACAAAAAACTTCAGAACTGCTGGAATACCTGACTTCATTAAAAGGCGCCACGGTTACGCCTCTTAAGTGTGATACATTTTTTACCGTGAAATATGAAGTTATGATTGACCAGCTGGTCGATCATAAAGACTCATCAATCGGCACTTTCCGGCAGCGCTTCATAGTTTGCAACAGGGATGTGGATGCACCGGTCGTATATACAACGGAAGGTTATAATGCCGATTATGCTACCCGCCCCCGCTATATCAACGAACTGACACCTTATCTGGGGGCAAATGAAATAATCGTGGAGCATCGTTATTTTGCCAAATCTGTTCCGAAACCGCTTGACTGGCAGTACCTGACGGTGGAAAATGCCGCGGATGACCATCATCATATCATGGAACTCATGAAGCCCTTTTACAAGGGTAAATGGATCAGTACAGGCATCAGCAAAGGCGGGCAGACGGCTTTGTATTACCGTTATTTTTTCCCGGATGATGTGGACCTTACAGTTGGATATGTATGTCCTCTGAATTTTTCCACAGAAGATCTCAGGGTTTATGATTTTCTGGAAAATGTCGGGGATTCAAGCTGTCGGAAGAAAATCTATGATTATCAGGTCATGATGTTAAAAAGGGAAAACGAATGCCTGCCTGAATTTCAGAAACTGGCAAAGAAGGAAAAACAGGAATATAAATACGGGTATCAGTGGGGTTATGAACTGACGGTGATGGAATACTCCTTCGCTTTCTGGCAATGGGGCTATTATTCATGCGACCGCATTCCGGATTCTACTGCCAGTGCGGAATATCTTGTGCATCACCTGGATAAAGTGGCTGGACTTGACTGGATATCAAACGAAGGCATTGCGGCCAATCAGCCTTTTTTCTACCAGGCCATGACCGAGATTGGTATGTACGGCTATGATATCTCCCGTTTCAAACCCTGGATACATCTTAAGAGCGGTACTTTTGAATTTACCTGCCCCGAAGGATATACTTGTACCTATGATCCGATACCAATGCAGGAAGTGGATTGTTTTGTCCGTCACCGGGCCAAAAAGATGATATTCATTTACGGTGGTGCCGACCCCTGGGGTTCTACAGGCGTGCAGTGGTCGGGAAGTCCGAAAATACTTAAAATTGTGAAACCGGGCGGGAGTCACCGGACACGTATCAATAACCTGCCGCAGGACCAAAAAGAGAAAGTTCTGGACACCATGGAGGAATGGCTTGGAATACCCTTGCACAGGAATTAACTTCGCGTAATCCTTCGTGTTATCCTTTGTGTATTTGTGTCTTTGTGGCAAAAAGAAATTAATGATAAAGTTTTCAATATATGATCATCTCTAATCATCCTTATAAAATAAAAATGAAAAAGAAATTATTATTTATCCTGGTCACATTTCTGCTCCTCACCGGGAATATATTTGCTCAATTCGACACGACGTCCTACCAGGCATTTTCAGGTCTTGATTATTATACCAATGAAAAAGACGGGGAAATCGCAGTCTTCATTCCTGAAAGTAAAACAGGTATTGATATTAAAATCGACCTTGCTTTCGAGTATGAATTCCTGAATCGGGCCTATGAATTAAAAGGAACGGGAATTAGTCTCATTCCTTTTGAGATGGAGCGTCTCCATGAAGGTAATAATGAGATTACCTGTTCTTTTTATGAGAATGAAAAATGGGTGGATTCCCGTAAGGTAAATGTGGTTAAAAGACCGGATCAGGCCAATGAAGTCAAGATAGACAGGGCTTCCGGCGGATTGATCGTGAACGGCCTGCCTTTTTTCCCTTTTGGTTTTTATACCGAATCGCCCGTATGGAAATACCTTCCGGAAGAAGAAGTGGTCAGGGGATTTAATTTGATTTCAGCCTATCAGAAAATTGAAAGGAAAAACCTGAAAGAACGTACAGCCTATATGGACCGTTGCGCTTCACTTGGCATGAAAGTAAATTATAATATCAGCAGCCTGATTGGGAATGAGGAAATAGCGGGTGATATGAAAGCACATGAGCAGAAAATGAAGATACTGCAGAATGAAATTGAAAAATTCCGAAACCATCCTGCACTGCTTTCCTGGTATATCAGCGATGAACCGGAAGGTCAGGGAATAAGTGCGGAACAATTGAAAGAAGCTTACGGTCTTATTAAAGAACTCGACCCTTATCATCCGGTCAGCATAGTATTTATGGACCCGGAGAAGGCCGGTACTTACCGGAATGTGATGGATATTGCCATGACCAATCCTTATCCCATACCCAATAAGCCGGTGACTCTTGCAGCGGATTATATTTCAACTCTTTACAGGCAGTTCCGTTATGAAAAACCGGTTTGGATAGTACCCCAGGCTTTCGGCGGAAATGAAATCTGGAAAAGGGAACCGACTGCCCGTGAAATCCGTGTGATGACCTACCTTGGCCTCATCCAACATGCAAGCGGAGTTCAATACTTTATCCGGGAGGCCCTGAATGGTTCACCTAAGTCCACGGCCACCTGGAGTGAATGCGGGGCAATTTCCCTGGAAGTGGCGGACATGGTCCCTGAACTTTTTTCAGGTCAGCAGGCCCCGGAAATTATCCCTTCAGATCAGAAAGTACAGGCCGCAGCCTGGTATCATGATGGGGTCCTGATAATTCTGGCGGCCAATACAAGTCCTGACCCGATTCCTTTCTCACTGAAAATTAATGGCTATGACCTTAGCGGGGAAATTAAAGTATTGTTTGAGAATCGCCAGACTAAGATATTCCAGGGAAATGTGTTTGATATTATTGATGGATATGGTACGCGTGCCTATAAGATAGACATGCGACACAAAACGGATCAATCCTTGTTCATCAGTAAAAACAATCTCAGTATAGATCCTGGTTTTGAAGACGATTCAAGTGCCGGCATACCGGCTTCCTGTTCTGTCAAGCCCGGTCAGGACAAAGGATCAACTTTTTTTACGGATCCTCGTATTTCTTTCGAAGGGGACTATTCCCTCAGGCTGAATACCCCTGATGAGGGAATGGGAGCTCAATTGTCTTTTTATAGCCTGGGCCTTTCACCTGAGATTAGCTATTCCTGTTCCGTCATGGCAAAAAGTGGCTCTACACCGAATGTCCCTGCTCAGAAGGGCTTGTTCGGAAAATTATTTGGCAGAAGCAAAGATAAACCGCTCATCTTTGAATTATCACTCGGTCAAAATAATAAGCAGGATTTCGAACTTTCGGATAAATGGGAGCTCTACACTTTGAGGGCAGCAGATGTCTCAGGCGAAAAGAGCCTGGACGGGAAAGTGAGTCCCGGCCTGCAATTACTAAGCAAGGGCACCGCATGGTTCGACCTTCTGCAGGTGATGCCCGACCTAGAAGTAAGAGCCTATCCAATTCAGGGGAATAAAGCAATGCAGGTGGAAATCAAATCGGTTTACCCCGGCTCGGAGATATATTATACAACAGATGGAAGTGCTCCCGGCCCTTCATCTGAAAAATATATCGGTCCTTTCGTGCTGGATAAATCGGGAACCCTTCGTGCCATAGCTTACCAGGACGGGCAGGTACTGGGCTTCTTTCAAAAAAAATATTAAAGGGAAATTCTTAATTCAAAACGGAAACCCGGACAGTCCCATTCTTCAATTCATAAGGAACGGAATTTTTATTCCAGAAATAAATAATAAGTTTATTCCTGCCATCAGGCACAGAATAAATGACCATTGAATGAAGGCAGTTATCCTTTTGTCCATTCCAGGCAGGTTTAAAAAGCGGAAGGTCAATGGCTTCGTATCTCAAATTTGTATGCGCACTGTCGATCACTTCAGCAACAAAAGCCCCGCCGAAGGGTATATCAGGGCTTTCCACGGTAAAGCGAATATCAATTCTAAGGTCTCTGCCTTTGAGCGTATCGGTCTTCATTTCCAGCAAGCCGAAATACTCGGGATTGATTTTTCCCTCTGTTTTTAACGAATCTTTTTGATAAATGACTTTGCTCTTAGCCACCTTCATCCTTTTGTATAAAAAAAGATCCGTGGGGGCAAAATAATCAAGTTGAAGATAATTTTCAGGTGGAACGGGAAATTCTTCCCGGTTACCGATGAGATAAGAGGCACTCAGGTCTGGAAACTTATCGGAACTCAAGGAATTGAGTTTACCGCCTTTGAGATAATTGTAGAAAGCCCAGGGCTGACGGCGGGCCTGGTAAGCCGAAATGATAGAAGTGAAATCATTTTGTGGTAGATCATTCTCAACTTTAGTCACAAATTCCCTGGTGACCACCTGATAATCACCATAAACGCTTTTGTAAAAGCTTGAATGAAACAGGAAAATAAGAGGCAGGAAGAATAAAGGAAAAACAGGCAATAATTGTTTGTAAGTTTTATTTTTAGTTTGGATGTCGGAAATAAAACAGATGCTTCCGAAAAACAGGGGCAGAAAAAACATGCCGGCACGATCTTCAAGAAAATTAATGCTCCAGATACGGTTCATCAGGAGGCTTGCCAGGATATTGCCTGTCAATAAAGCAGGGAATATCAGAGTCATGCCAGTCAGGGATTTATAATCAGGTTTTTTCAGGATGAATAAGAAAGAACGTATCAGAATGAAGGCAAAGGCGGCTCCAAAGAATATTTCGGCTATGATCCAGTATTGATAAGCGGTCATATGGGCGAGGCTTTCAACGCTTACTTTCCAGAAACCATCTCCGCTGCCGTAATAAAAGCAGCCGTGTTCCTTTAGTTTGAATGAATACCAGGTAAAAAACGCAGTGGATATACTTGCGATGATAATTAATGAGATGAGCAGGACTAATTTCCGGGAGATCTGCATCTTAATTTCTTTATGAAAAAGAATTAAGGCGAGAAGGAAAAAGATCATAACTGAAGAAGGCAGCAAAGTGAGGTTGGCTGAAGTCGCAAGAACCGTGAATAAAATTGTCAAAAAGAAGTCAAGGGCAGTAATATTGGATGTATTCCTCAAAAGAAAATATATAGCTCCAATCAATAAAGCCATCGACATCCCGTATCCTCTACCGTACCCGAAAAACTCTATGATGAAATGCGTAGCCAACATGGCCAGGATAAAAGCCCAGCGGCTGATTGTATAGTTCAGTTGACGGCTTATTTTCAGAATGAAAAAGGCATAGACAGGGAAAAATAATACATTGGCCAGCCTCAATCCTACTACGGAAGGGCCGCTCAGAAGATATATCCATCTTGATAAAAGTGAGTTAAGCAGGTGGTTGTTCGCATCCCAGGCGGCTGACGGTGGGAAGATCCTGCCCGACTGAATATACATAAAGAAAGTGGCTGTCTCATCTATCGTTGCAGGCACAGTGAATGTCCTGATCCAGATATAGATCCATACAAGAATTGAAAGGAACAGGAAAATTCCATTTTCCCGGGTGGAGCTTGATTTCAGAATAGTCATATTATTTTTTATGCAATCTGCAAGCATACGAAATTAATACCTGACCCGGAACGATTTGCGGATTTTTTTCAAACCAACACATCAATATTCGCGAAGGTCCGGCTGATGCCCTTCGGATATTTAACCCGCGGGTATCCGATAATGAGAAATAATCCTTCACGGCTCTTATAGCGGATATTCCATTTCTCCCTGAATTTCCTGGCTGCCCTGCCTGATTGTATCATTGGGTGTATGCCGCCCAGCATACAGGTTCCAAGTCCGAGGGATTCAGCCGCTATCATAGCATAAGTCGCTGCAATAATAGGATCGGCCGGGTCGCAATATTTCGAACCATAAAAATACAGGGCAATGGGTGCATCATAGGTGACTAAATTATTCCCTTTCTTCTTCTCCGAAGTATAGACATCAACCATAGGTCTGATAAAACCCCTGAAAAGTTCGTCGTTGGCTTTCCCCCAGAAAGGACGCATAATTCCCAGGAACCAGCCTGAGACCAACCACCTCATGCCTTGCAGGAAATCGCAGTATTCATCAGAAAATTTTCTGACCTTTTCTTTTCCATCCAAAATCAGCACGTTTACATCCGAGGGAGGAAGACCCATGGGGGCTGTTTTTGCAGCATCAAGAATCTTGTGTATGATTAAAGGAGAAACTGTTTTATTTTTGAACTCGCGCATACTCCTGCGACGTTTCAAGAGGTTCAGAATGCTTTCATATGAAGGGTTGTTTTCTTTGGGAGGCTGAGGAAACAGATCTTTGTGAGAAAGAAATCTTCCTTCGACCCGGATCGCCTCTTTTGGACAAATTGCCATGCAATGCCCGCAAGCAATGCAACCAAAAATTGGCTTTGCTGATGTGACGGCTTTACCATCCGACATCACCAGGCTGAAATCCTTGCAGACATCAACGCAGAGGCCGCAACCATTGCATTTTTCATGATCTATGTTGACTATGGCAACTTCTTTTGTCCTGGAGCTCGGGATAGCCATATTTTAAAATTTTGAATTAATAAAACTTCAAATACACTATATCATTGAAAATTAAAGATCTTTTATCAGGTATCTAGACTTTTCATTAAAAAAATCCAATATAAGGGTCCTTTTAAGGAATTCCGCGGAATGTATAATTCCTTCCGGGATAAAATAAGAATCACCTTTCTTGAATACCCTGGTATTACCGTCGATCGTCAGTTTCATCTCGCCATCTACTACAATGCCCCATTGCGCTGCGTGACTGTGTTCAGCCACTTTGCCAATCGGCTCTATATCCATAAATACAAGTTGTTGCTCCACTCCCTGCAGCAACCAGCCTTTAATACCTTTAAACGGGATATCTGCAACTGGCAGGGAGGTGATTATTTCCGGGAAAATAGTTTTCATAATATTAAAAATTTAAATGCAATATTTAAGGGGAAGTTACGAAATGATTTGATTAATTTGGCGAAGCTCCTCAATAATTCCAGGGTATAAAAAAGACACGCTATAAAACGTGTCTTTGTACAAGCAGCTTGTCGAAAGGCTAAATCCTACATTAAACAGCCAGGTTTTCAATAATATTCGGAAATCAGTCCGGAGCGATTAATTGCCCGGAACTATTCCGGTATTGAAAAAATTAATAAAAATTAACCAAAAGAACACTATGAGCGTTTTAACTATGATTTATCATAAGAGACTTTGGGGCGGTGGTTTGGTCAAATAATTTCAGAAAGAACTTCCTTATAAAAATCAGCATAAATTCTGAAAAAAGAAAAGCAAATATATTAATTAAATCTACTTATGTCAATAGGAAGTATGAATATAATGTTAGAAATCATCTTCTTCAGGTATTAAAATCCGTTTTCCAAAGAAAAAATTCCTTATCAGGGGATTCATTGAATCATATATATGGATAAAATTATGTAATTGTTCAATGTTTTTGGGCTTTTTCTGCGAAATCCCTGAAACGCTCCAGGCTTTTACGGGTTTCTCTCCTGAAAGCACCCGGCATTAAAAAGCCGTATAACTTGTAAATTCCGCTAAAATGGAATTCATTCTCCACTCTGTATAAAGTGTGTTCACTTTCTACCTGAATAAAGTAGTTCCTGACTATATTGAAGACACCTTTAGTCTCATATGTGCAGGTAAATTCTTTGGGAAGATCACGTATAGTTATAGTCTCTATCATTTCTATTTCCCTCTTTCCCATTTTATATTTCAGCCTTGTGCGCGCTCCTTTCTGGCCGGGTGTGCCGCTTAAATGTTCAAAACTGATGAGACCGGGTTGCCAGAATTTCAAATTTTCCGGATTATCAAACAGATCTATAACTTCTTTTATGGCTAGATTAATCTGGATTTCATTAGTATACTTCATCAAGCGGAATTTTAGTGAAGGATTGGAACTTAACAAAGATAAGCAGAACTTACATTTATATAGTGACTTATAATCCTGAGCACCCTTATCTTAACTCGTAATATTTTTTATCTATCGATATGTTATTATAAATGAACATGTTAAACTATGTGTTGTGAAACTAATAACACGGACTTTTGAAAAAATTTGCAGATTTAAATTATAGTCTTACTTTTACCGCTGTGATTTTTCAGATCGCTTCCTTTTAATCAGATGCTTTAATGTTTTCTTGCCACACCATGCTTTTCCGGGAATCTTTCGAAAGATTTATTATAATAAAACATTAAGCCTAAAATCAAGAAAAAAATGAAAAGCACTAGTAAAATTTCAATTATTTTAATTATCTTCTTTGGCTTATCAATTCCGGGCTTTGCTCAGGTAACAGCAATTGCCTCCTCTTCTGCAAGCATCATTGCACCGATTACCATTGACAAAAATGTAGATATGAATTTTGGTAACCTTGCAGTACAGACCGACCAGGGTGGTACTGTAGTCATGACTCCCGCAGGCCTTCGTTCAAAAACAGGTGGTGTCACACTTCCGGTCACAACAGGAACTGTAGCTGCTGCTCAATTTACTGTAAGCGGAACAGAAGGTTATACATATGGTATCACTTTACCTGCAAGCTCTCTTATAATTACCAATGGTTCAGAGAATATGACCATTGACAGCTGGACCAGTGACCCGACAACCACTGGAATTCTGAATGGTGGATCTTCCACTCTCAAAGTCGGGGCAACTCTGAATGTAAATGCTGCTCAGGCCGAAGGTACTTATACGAATACAACTGGCTTTATTGTAACTGTGAACTATAACTAATTTATAAGCTTAAGCATTGTCATTCAATTCTAATATGTATTTTTACATTTGAGTAAATACGAATATTTAATACAATTTAAAAATATTATCAGGATATTTATAATTAAAGCAAATAGAATGTATAGCACTGGAAATGTTCGGAAATTAATGCATGCTGAAGAGCTTATAATTTTCAGAAACTTTCTCACTGCATTGGTTATTTTTTCTTTTTTCATGTCAGGGAAGCTTAGTGCACAGGGAAATTTATTGATAAGCCCAAGGAGAGTCGTCTTTGAGGGATCCAAAAGAACAGAGGAATTGAACCTGGCCAATACCGGCTCGGATACGGCGCGTTACAATATATCTGTTATAGAATACAGAATGAAAGATGATGGTTCTTTTGAACAGATAACTGAACCGGATCCAGGACAGAACTTTGCCGATAAATTCATCCGATTTTTCCCAAGAAGTGTTACTTTGGCTCCCAATGAAGCTCAGATAGTGAGAATGCAACTTATGCGTACCAAAGATCTTGCCCAGGGAGAATACCGTTCTCACATTTATTTCCGGGCCGTTCCGAATATTAAACCTCTTGGAGAAGAGGAAGCTGGCAATGACGAGAATACCATAGCCGTTAAACTTACGCCTATCTTCGGGATAACTATTCCGGTAATCATCCGCGTAGGCAAATCGACCGCGAAAGTTAGTCTTTCAAATACTGACCTTGAAATGATCAATGATACAATCCCCAGACTTACTATTAAATTTAACCGAAGTGGTAATATGTCAGTTTATGGCAATATTACTGTGGATTATATCTCCCCGGATGGACAATCTAAACAGGTCGGAATTGTGAAGGGGCTGGCTGTCTACACCCCAAATCTGGTCCGCTATTTCCATTTTGATCTGTTAAATGATCCGGATGTCAATTATCGTGAAGGTGAACTCAGGATAAACTACACATCCCAGTCAGAAAACAATAATTCTGAATTGCTCGCCGGAACTGTATTAAAATTGAAATGATGTAATAATTTACCGGAATAACCAAGCCAAAGATGCTGATTGAGCACTCCTGATATGAAAACCAGAATTACCAGGAAATACCTGTTATTAAATTTGTTCTTGCTGAGCCTGGTATTATCCGTGGAAGTTTCCGGTTCGCAATACCTTGGCCTTCAGCCCGAAATATTCTCCGCATCTGCTCTCCTTCCTGATACAGGCCTTGTGGTCATTGGGAATACCGCTCATGTGAGTAATAAGAACAATTTAATCATTCGCGGGAATTGGGTGAATAATGGTTCATTCAACGATAAGAAGGGTAAAGTGGTCATTGATGGAGATTTGCAAATAAAAGGTGATTCCCTTACTTCTTTTCATAATCTCCTGATTGAAAATGGTAAAACCCTCACAGCCCCTTCATCCGGAAACTTGATAATTACAAGCAATCTAACCAATGAGGGTAAGTTCGACCCAAACGGGGGAACCCTTGTCTTAGATGCCAATATTGCCCCGGGTGAATACATTGAATGGGATAAGGGTACTAATTCAACAAGTATTGGAACCGGCGGATCAGTTGATTTTGATGTGGCCATCCGTTTCGACATTACTCAGCTGGCACAATATAATGGTAAATACCTGAAGAAGTTATCCTTCTTTCCAAACGAAATATCCTGCAGCTATTCTGTGAGGGTATGGCTAGGCTCCAATGCTGCCAGCAGGATAGTTGACCAGTATGTGAGCAATCCTGTTATTGGTGAATGGAATGAAATCACACTTGACAATCCGGTACAGATCAATGCAAGCCAGGAACTTTGGCTTGGATACAGATGCAATACTAATACCGGCTTTCCGGCAGGATGCGATATGGGCCCTGCCTATCCTTATTATGGAGATATGATCTATATTAATGGTTCCTGGTCTTCCATGTACACTAGTTTTGGGCTCAATTTTAACTGGAATATTAAAGGATATACAGAAGAAGGAGAAATACAACAGTATATTGAAGGAAATGAACCCTGCAATTTTCACAATCTCCTGATTTCACCTACCAGCCATACCATTTTCAATACCCCGGGCCAGACTGTTGAGGCCATTCTCAGATGCGACGGGATATTGAATACCAATTCCAATCTGACTTTACTTTCGGGCCCTCTGGTGACTGCTTTGGTGGATGGAGCTGGCAACGGGGAGATATACGGAAGCGTGAACATCCAGCGCTACCTCGCATCCGGATATGGATATCATTACATTTGTTCACCATTCAGCGATGCAACGGTCGGGGAACTTTCCGATGATATGAATCTGTATTCGACATTTCCTTCATTTTATACCTATGATGAAAACCAAACATATTCGGGCTGGTCTAACTGGTCAAACCCGGGCTATCCGCTCTTTGAATTGCAGGGATATGCTGTCAATTTTGGTGACACTTTGGGTCCCAGGACGATAGATATGAAGGGGACCCTCAACAATGGCCCGATATATTCCGGCGACCTGTTTAATTTTAATCACCCTTTTACTCAGGGATTCAATCTTACAGGCAATCCATATCCTTCACCTATCGACTGGGATGCGGCAGAGGGATGGACAAGATCAAATATAGATGATGCCGTATATTATTTTAATGCCGGTACGGCGGATCAATACGATGGTACATATAGCAGCTATGTGAATGGAATTTCAAGCGATGGAGTGGCCGGGAATATCATTCCGGCAATGCAGGGATTTTTTATTCATGTAAGTGATGGGACTTATCCGGTTATGGGTTCTTTCACTATAAATAACAAGGCCAGGATCAATGAGCAAAATCCCTATTATCATAAAAATTCTGATGCCCAAGGCTATCCTTATCTGAGAATTAACGCATCCTATACTGCTAATGGAAATCATGTGGATCCTCTGGTGATATATCTTGATGAAACTGCTTCATCCGCATTTGAAAGAGATAAAGATGCCCTTAAGCTTATGAATACAGATGCTGAAGTCCCGAATTTTTATTCCTTATCATCTGACAACAAGAAACTATCGATCAATGCAATTGCTGTAAATTCAGATAGCATCTGTATGATTCCGCTGGGTTTCAATGCCGAAAGAGCAGCTGAAGTCATTGTAAATGTGACTGATTTTCCTGTGACCGAAAGCGACATGAAAATTTATCTTTTCGATGCCCTGAAGGGAACTTATCAGCAAGTTAGTCCAAAGTCTGAATTCCGGGTTTTTGTGAAAAGCGGTTTTAATGGTGACAGGCTTTTCCTCGTATTTACCACCAGGGAACAAGGGGATCTTCCTCTCAGTAAGGGAAATTTTTTCATTTATAGCCATGGCGCATGGGTCTATACATATCCCCGGCTTGCCCCTGGGGAAAAAGCTGAATTAAGCCTGACTAACATGCTGGGACAAGTTTTGTGGCAACATCAACTTAGAGGTAATGAACTATATAAATTTAATCCGCAGTTGAATACTGGGATTTATTTGCTTAGTCTGACTTCGGCCCAGGGTATCCAAACCCAAAAAATCTTTATAAAAAGCAAATGAAAAAAGCGAATAAAATATTGTCCAAATTACTGGAACCTGTAATGATAATTTCCGGACTTACATTGTTGCTGATTTGCAGCACGGAGATTTATGCTCAGGAAAAGCCTCCCCATCCAAATTCTGTCAGTACTTTGCAAAACCTGAATTTCGGTGCGTTTTTCCAGGGAATCAGCGGAGGTACAGTAATTATATATCCCGATGGCTCCCGTCTGGTCAACGGAGATATCATCGGGGCTAACCTGGGAATACCCTATAATCCAGCCATTTTTGAACTGGACTCCGAGCCGGGTGTGCTGTTCTCGATTGTAAATGGTCCGGATGCTGTCCTTACAGGAAGTAATGGAGGTAGCATGATCCTTCATCTGGGAGAATCTGATCCCCATTCTCCTTTTATAGTGACTTCTGCTCCTCCGGGCAGGACCCAGGTCAGGGTCGGTGGAACATTGATCGTGGGGTCTCCGCTGGCAAATCCGGCTGGAATTTATAATTGCACTTTTACCATCACCTTTAATCAGGAATAGTCATTTTACTGTCAGTAAAAAGGGACAACATTTGTGAAATGCAAAAAGAAATATTCGGATGCAAATAAGAGCAATATTATGCTTCATGCTAATGTTTGCTGCCTCAGTATTAGCATACTATTTCTGTTTTTATTTTTTCCTTTGCTGAATTATGCCCAACAGGAGCAGGATTATGATGAAACTCTGGTCCTTCTGAGTGTGGATAAGATAGGTGGAGGCGATATACCCGCTGCCATCCGTGGTATGGAATTATTTCTTCCTGTTAGCGATTTGTTTGATTTTCTCGGGATTTATAATAAATCTTCTTACAGCCTGGATACAATCAGTGGATTCTTCCTGAATCAGGATGCCAAATACCTCATCGATGCTGTAAATAATAAAATTAAATTCAAAGGAAAGTCGATCAGCCTGGATCCGGGGGATATCATCAAAACGCCAGCAGCCTTATATCTTAAATCCAATTATTTTGGATCGGTATTCGGTCTGGTATGCACATTTAATTTCCGCAGTCTGAGCGTGGTTCTTAAACCCACGATGGAATTGCCTGCGATAAGGCAGATGCGACTGGAGAAGATGCGGGAAAATAAACAGCAACTGAAAGGTGAACTTGAGGCAGATACCACCTATCACAGGACCAATCCATTCTTTCATTTCGGGATGGCTGACTGGTCGGTAATATCTACCCAGCAATATAATGGCAGGTCTGATAACCGTCTTTACCTTGCTCTTGGATCTGTCATCGCAGGCGGAGAGGCTGATGTCGCTTTGAACTATAATGCAGGCGAAGCTTTTACAGAAAGGCAGCAGTATTATCTCTGGAAATATGTTAATAACGATTTTTCCCCGCTGAGGCAGGCTATGGCCGGAAAAATCTATACCCATTCAACTTCTTCTATATATGCACCGGTGCTTGGAGTCCAGCTGACAAATACGCCTTCTGTTTACCGCCGTTCTTTCGGAACCTATAATCTGAGCGATTATACCGAACCTGGCTGGACTGTGGAATTATATGTGAATAATGTTCTGGTGGATTTTGTGAAAGCCGATGCCAGGGGCTTCTTTACTTTCAAAGTTCCTCTGGTATATGGGAATTCCAATGTTAAACTACGCTTTTACGGACCCTGGGGAGAAGAAAAGAGCAAGGAACAGAATATCAGTGTCCCCTTTAATTTTCTGCCTCCGGGCCAGGCCGAATATACACTCAGTGGAGGGCTCGTGGAAGACAAGCTAAACGGCCGCTTTGGAAGGGCTAACCTGAATTATGGCATGGCTAAATGGATCACGATGGGAGCTGGTGTGGAGTATCTTTCTACTGTGAGCAGCGGGGCTACCAGCAATACATGGGTCGTGTTGCCGGCCGGCTTCGACGACTACGTATTGCTCCTCGGCCTTGTCCGCGAAATCCACCTCCTTACCGTACAGATAGTTAAAGCGCCGTGCGATCTCGCGGGTCAGCTCCACATGGGCGACCTGGTCTTCACCGACAGGCACCAGGCTTGCCTTGTAAATGAGGATGTCGGCGCTCTGCAGTATGGGATAGCCGAGAAAGCCGTAGGTATCCAGGTCTTTTTCCCGCAGCTTCTCCTTCATATCCTTGTACGTCGGTACCCGCTCCAGCCAGCCCAGTGGCGTAAGCATGGACAGCAGCAGGTGCAGTTCGGCGTGCTCCATGACCCGCGACTGGATGAACAGCTTGGCCTCCCTTGGGATTGACGCCCACGGCCAGCCAGTCGATCACCATTTCCCATACGCTCTCGGAGATGATGCCGGGGTTTTCGTAATCGGTGGTCAAGGCATGCCAGTCGGCGACGAAGAAAAAGCACTCATAGCGGTGCTGCAACGCCAGCCAGTTCTTCAGCACGCCGTGGTAGTGCCCCAGGTGCAGGCGGCCGGTGGGGCGCATGCCGGACAATACGCGTTCCTGCTGCAGCGAAATCGAGCTCATTTTACCTCTCCCATATCGCGGCGGCGATCAACAGGGGTTTCATCGACCGAAAAGATGAAAAAGCATTGAATGCAGCATTTGCGCCGGCAGCGAGAGAATGTCTATACGGATGCCCGTCCCCAATAATAGCAGGAGGAT